>NZ_AXUS01000024.1 GCF_000498755.1 Clostridioides mangenotii TR
AAGGTTTACAGGATATAAAACATTTTTATTTAAGAGGTGCATTCAATTATAAAAATCTAAATATGATAGACAAAGTTATGATGAATATATTGAAAATCAAATTAAAGGGAATAAAAGAAGGAGATAGAGATGAGGATATTAAAGGGATGTTAGATGCTTATATAAATCCAATGGACTTTACCAATAAAGATAATGTAAGGTCGCTAGTATCATACGTTAGAAATTTATAATTCTCTTATATAGGGGATGATATTTATGAAAAAAATATATAAAAAATTACAAATACAATTATGTATATATTAGCAATAGTACTTTTGATTTTAATTTGGACTGTTGGAATAAAAAACGTTTCATTACAACCGGTTTTAATGATTTTCGGCAAAGGATATATTTTTCTTGCAATTACAATTGTATTATTAATCTACTAAAGTACTTTTATAAAAAATAGCTAAATTTATTTCTACTAGTTGTTAAATTTCAGTTTATTGCTAAACTACCTGCTTAAATGTGGGTATTTTTTTATGTAAAAGATATTGAATTTTAATTAAATTTACGTAAAAAAATAGAGAAATCAAAATAAACAGATTTCCCTCAAGGCCACTTTAATCGATTACACTTAACGTTTATCACATCTTATAACAATTTTAAGAACGCTACGCTTGATATTCACTTGCGTAATGAAGTGTATGATTAAAAATTCTTAAATGTGCATGTCTCTATTGAATAATTATAAAAAATATAAAATGAGCCCTAATTTGTAGAACTCTTTTTTACTATAGCCGGGTTTCTGTGGTTCTGATTTGGTTCTAAAAAAAATGATAACCGTTAATTTTATGCGTAAAATACAGAAAATATAAAAGAAAATACATTGAAATATCAATATAATGTAAATGAGCCCATTTTCAAAACGCTCCCACGCATTCCCGCCAGTAAAACCGTTAAGCGTTGTAACAACTTCGTTTGACGGTTTTTTATTTTGTCTGTGATTCTATAAATTCTAATCTCTTTACAACCTCAAGTTGTTTACTGGGGTATAGATGTGAATATGTATTCCAAGTTGTATCTACTTTTTCATGACCCAAACGTTCACTTATAGTAAGTACATTTACGTCCATATTTATCAATAAGCTTGCATGAGAATGCCTCAAGTCATGTACCCTTATTTTTTTCACATCAGCTATAGCAGCATATTTTTTTAATTGTTTGCCTAAATATGTTTTAGCAAATCTAAATATACGTTCGTGACTTTCTATTTCATATAAACTRTCTATATAATTATTTATATCTTTACATAAAAAAACTGGTATATATACAATGCGCTTACTTTTAGGAGTTTTAGGTTCTGTAACTATTTYTTCGTTGTTTATCTTCGTGTATGTTTTGTTAATATCTATTAAGGCTTTTTTTGTGTCGATATCTGCCGGAGTAAGAGCCATTAACTCACCTATTCTAATTCCACTCCAAAATAGTATATTAAAAGCTAATTTAACATCAGGTTTATCTATTGTGTTTATAAACTGTTTAAATTCATCTAAAGTCCAAAAATCCATATCCTGCGCTTTTTTCTTACCCATAGAACCAGCTAAAATCGTTGGGTTAGACTTTAATCCATAATATTTTACAGCGTAGTTCAGAACAGATGTCAATTGGTCGTGGATACCTTTTAAATATGTCTGTGAGTAGTTTTGTTTAAGAAGTTCATTTTGCCAATTTCGTATACGAATAGGAGTTATATCATTTATTTTAAATTTACCAAATGTGGGTAGAACTTTGTTTTTTAGTATGTTATTCTTTTTTTCTATAGTTGTTTTTTTTAATCTGGTAGACATATCATCTAGATATTTTTCTGTTAGGTTTTCAAAGGTAATTTCTGGAGATATTTCTAATGAATTTAAAAAATCACGTTCCCAATCAAGAGCCTCTTTTCTAGTTTTAAATCCTCTTTTTTTCTTCTTTTTTTGTTCTTCTGATAAATCGCTGTAATAAAATTGTACGTACCAAGTCTTTCTTTGCTCATCTTTGTATGCTGGCATAATTCCCTCCTTTACAAAATGTATGTTTGTAGTAACAAGTTCTTTGATTTCTTATCTTGTCACAATGACCTGCTACAGTTTATGTTTAAATTTATACTCAATAAGTTCATTCGGAACTTCAAAATAACATGCCATCTGCTCCACCATAGAAAATTGTTTTTCCATGGCTTCTTGTATATTCTCATCACTTACCAGTAATTCAGCTGCAAATTCATTTGCCTCATTTTCTAATTTTTTTGTATTGGAATAAGTATAATTTGTTAAGAAACAAATATTTGAACCGCTGTGTAAAACCACATGACCAAGTTCATGAGCAACTACGCATCTTTCTTCATATTCAGAAAGATTAGAGTCTATAACTATCGAAACGCTTTTATTGTCCCTTAAAAAATAACCTTTGAAATATTTTAAATCGTCTTTAAGTATATTTATGTTTAAACAAGAGCATAATTCGTAAACATTTCTTGTATTGTATGTTTTTACTAAAGCTTTAATAGTCTTTTTTATATTACTCACTAAACCACCCTCAATACTAATTATTTTTTCCCTCTCATAATTTCCAAAGTTGTTCTAATTGAATTTCGCAACAATATTAAGGCTTCCTCATCAACAGCTTCTCCGCACAACATAAGTCCATCTTGCTCTAAAAGCTCATCTATTACTTTTTCTATGTCTTTTTCTTCGACTACATCTTTATTGTTTTTTCCTTTATCTTCATATCCTAATAAATAATCTACAGATACATTGAAATATTTAGCACAATCTTCTAAGAAACCTCTCTTTGGTTCTCTTAGCTCATTTTCAATCCTTGAAAGAGTTGATTTATTAACATGCAAATCCTCGCTTAATTTTTCAAGTGATAAGCCTTTTTTCTCTCTTAATTCTTTTAATCTAAACATGAATTTCACCTCTCAAATATATTTACGTTTTAGCAACTTATATTTACATTATAGCAACAAAATATGCGTTTACAATTAAAATTGCCAAATTAGCAATAAAAGTATTGACTTATTTAAAATAAGTTGCTATTATGTAAATAAGAAAGTTGCTAAAATAGCAAAAAGGTGGTGAAAATAATATGTATGTTAAGCGTTTAATAGGATTAATGGCAGAGCATAGACATACTCAAAAATTTGTAGCTGATTACTTAAATTTAAGTGATTACGGCTTTAGATTGAAATTGCATGGTATTAATGAATTTAAAGCGAATGAAATAAAAAAACTCTCTATTTTATATAATATTTCTACAGATTATTTTTTTTCTGATGAAGTTGCCAAAACAGCAAAAATCTAGTAGAGTATTAACATTTTAAAAGTCTTGAATATACAGACTTTAAAAAATACATAAAAGAAAGGAATTATAAAATGAATAATTTAGTAAAGGTAAATAACAAAGAATTAGAAATCAAAGAACATGCAGGACAAAGAGTAGTTACATTTAAAGAGATTGACTCTATACACGAAAGAGTAGATGGGACTGCAAGAAGAAATTTTAATACGAACAAAGAACGTTTCATCGAAGGTGTTGACTACTTCGTACGAAATTCGTTCGAAGCTAAAGATGAAATTGGAGTCATTGCTCCTAACGGTTTAAAAGTAATTACCGAGAGTGGTTATTTAATGTTAGTGAAATCATTTGATGACGATCTGGCATGGGATGTACAAAGGGACTTAGTCAATAAATATTTTAGAACTACAGAAAATCCATTCTTAAATATGTCAAAAGAACTACAGGCAATATTTACGGTAGACAAGAAACAACAGGAGCTAGAAAAGGGTCAAGAAGTTCTAACAGAAAAAGTTACTAACTTAGAAAATAAAATGACTATCAATTATGAATTAGCCGAGAATATCAGATCAGAGGTTAGTGCTAAAGCGGTACATAGTTTAGGTGGTTATAACTCACCAGCATATAAGAAACTAAGCAAGAAAGCATACAGCGCACTTCATAGAGATTTAAGAGGTTATTTTAAAGTTAATAGTTATAAAAATCTATCTGTAAAAAGATACGAAGAGGCAATTAATTACATACAAGAATGGACACCAGGAACAAATTTAAGACTTGAAATAAAAGAAATGAATAATCAAATAGGATTTGAAATGGTTAATTAGGAGGTTGTTATGGAAGAATTTTCAATGAGTAAGTTTAGGTTTTGTGAATTGTTTGTAATTAAATAATTATTGGAGGTGTTAGTTTTGAATGATAAAAGATTTTACACAGTGACTGATGTTATGGAGTTGCTTAGTGTTAAGCAATCTAAAGCATATGAAATTATAAAAAAATTGAATAATGAGCTTATGGCTAAAAATTATTATGTAGTCAAAGCGAGAGTTCCTCGTAAATACTTTGACAATCGATTTGGTCTTTAAATCTTTAAAAGAGAGTTAGGCGGTTGTCTATGTTTCAAGCAAAACATTAGAGGCAAATCCACCCATGCGTGCACACAAGTTGTAGGTTAATTCAAGGAGGTATTTGTATGAATTATAAAGACTTTGATATATTCAGGGAACTTTGTGAAGAAGAAGTGTTTAAATGGAAATACAAAGATTTTTATTGGTTCAAAAGAGCATTTAAAAGATTAAAACAAATAGAAATAAAATTTACATACTAAGGAGGTAAATTAGATGGACAAGTTATTAAAAGAAGCTGAAATATTTGTTAATTCAACTATTAATACAGCAGAGGAAATACTAAAAAATAACGAAATAAGTTTATCTGAAATAAAACGTACTGCAGTTAAATATTGTTCACGAAATGGGGGCAAAATAGAAAATCAGCAGGAAGTTGTAAATGATTTAAAATCGCAACTAAAAATGGCAAAGACAATCAAAAAAGGGATAATTCTAATATTGGAAAGAGAAGAACAAAAAGAAAAGAGCCAGGGGAATGGCTCAATTCAAATAAAATTACTAAATTTTACACTTAGCAGTATACCACAGGAGGCAAAATATGAAAACTGTTAAATTAAGCCAATTATTAATACAGGACTTTAAAGGGATTAAGGAACTTAAAACAGATTTTAGTAAAACAACAAATATATACGGAGAAAATGCACTTGGCAAAACAAGCATATTTGATGCTTTCACATGGTTGCTATTTGATAAAGATAGCAAGAACAGAAGCACATTCGATATAAAGCCATTAGATAGCAACAATCAAGTTATTAGAGGCTTAAATCCAACAGTAACAGGAGTTTTAAACATAGATGGGACAGAACTTACACTAAAAAAGATATACCAAGAAAAGTGGGTTAAAAAGACCGGAGAAGCTGATAAAACATTTAACGGAAATTCTACTACATATGAAATAAACGAGGTACCAGTTAAGAAAAGTGAGTATAACAAGAAGATTGCCGAATTAGCAGAAGAAAACCAATTTAAGCTACTTACAAATCCTTATTACTTTAGCGATATGCTTAACTGGAAGGAAGCAAGAGAACTTATTTTAGAAGCAGCTGGAGACGTAACAACAGATCAAGTTATAAATAGTAATAAAGACTTAGAGCCTTTAAAAACTTCGCTAGAAAAAGATACTATAGACAATATCTTAAAGTCTAAAAAAGCAAGAATTAAGAAGTTAGAAGGTAGAAAAAAAGAAATACCAACTCGTATCAATGAACTTGAAAAGAGTTTCGATAATACAGACTTTGATATAACGGAGCAAGAAATTGAGAATAAGAAAAAAGAGCTTGATCTGATCGAGGACAAGCTGTTAAACGGAAGTAAATCAAATGAAGAGAAGTTAAAGAAACAAGAGCTGATTTTTAATTCTAAGAGCAAGATACAGAAAATAGAACAACAGGGAACAACAAGAGCTAGTCAAGGCAAACAAGAACTGTTGACTAAGCTTCACGAAGCAGAATTCGAGATTAAAAATGTAGAAATTAGCATCAGAAGTTTGGAAGGAGACAGACGTCATTTAGAACTTAAAAACAAGGCATTAGAATCAGAAAGAAAAACTCTTTTAGATCAATTCTATAAAGAGAGAGATCGAGAAATAGACCTAAGTTGTATTAACGAAGAATGCCCAACGTGCAAACGACCTTTTGATACAGAAGAATTTGAGTCAGAAAGACTTAAAATGACTCATAACTTCAACGAGAATAGAGCTAAGATAATCGAAAATATACAAACAAATGGTATTCAATTAAAACATAAATTAGAAGAATTAGAAGCAGAAATGCAAGCTATAGATAATAAAATAAATGATCATTTATTAGTAGTACAAGAGAAAAATACTTTAATGGCAGAGTTAAATATGAAGTTAGAAAAGTACGTTATTTTGGTTCATCGTACACGTGAAGAAGCACAAGAATTAAGCGATCTTACGGAAGCAGTAGAACTATTAGAAAAAGAACTTGAATCAAATAACAATAACAACTTAGAAGAGTTTAAAACAAGTAAGAAAGAGCTTTCAGAAGAGATTGAAAGGCTAAATAAAATACTAGCTAAAAGAGACTTTAACAAAGAGCTGCAAGCAAGACTAAACGAATTATTAGAAGAAGAAAAGAAAACCGGAATAGAGATAGCTAACCAAGAAAAAATAATAACTCTATGCGAAGATTTTATAAAACTAGAGTTAGTTTATTGGAAAGTAATATAAATAATAAATTTAAAAACGTTACTTTTAAGATGTTTAAAGAACATGTAAACGGTGGAATAGAAGAGACATGCGAAGCCCTAATAAACGGTGTACCATTCAGTAATGCAAACACAGCAAGTCAAATAAATGCAGGGCTAGATATCATAAATACTTTAGGGGATCACTTCAATGTTAAAATGCCGATATTCATAGATAACAGGGAGAGCGTAAACAACCTAATAGACACAGATAACCAGGTTATAAATTTATTAGTAAGTAAAGATAAAGAGTTAAATATAGAGGGGGTAAATTAATATGGCAAATCAAGTTCAGGCAAGGAATCAAAATAAGGTAGGAAGCGTTACTATAAATAGCTTGTTAAAACAAGATGTTTATAAAAAAAGATTTAACGAGTTGTTAGGGAAAAAGGCACCCGGATTCATTTCATCAATTATAAACGTTTCAAACTTACCATCTTTAAAAGATGCAGATTCAAACACAATAATAGCATCGGCAGTAGTAGCAGCATCACTAGATTTACCAATAGATCAAAATTTAGGTTTTGCATATATAGTTCCATACAACAAGAAAAACGAAGGAAAAAAAGCACAATTCCAAATGGGTTACAAGGGATACATACAATTAGCAATGCGAACATCACAGTACAAAACTATAAATGCTATAGAGGTTTATGAGGGTGAAATTAAGAGAGTTAATAGACTCACAGGAGAAGTGGAGTTCAACGAGGACGAATCCCTAATTGATAGAGATAAAGTAGTTGGTTACATTGCATACTTCAAATTAGTAAATGGGTTCGAAAAGACTTTGTATATGTCTAAAGAAGAAATGGAAAAGCATGCTAAGACATATTCTCAAAGTTATAGAAGTTCAAAAGATTGGGTTGTTAGAGATAGCTTATGGACTACTAGTTTTGATGATATGGCTATAAAGACAATACTAAAAAGATTGTTAAGCAAATATGGGATTCTTTCAATAGATATGCAAACAGCTATAACAAGTGATCAAGCTGCAATAAATGTTGATGGATCACCTGAATATGTAGACAATGAAGTCGCTCAAGAGATAGAAGAAAAAGCAAACTCAAAAGAATTAGATTTTGAATCAGACAATGTTGTAGATGCGGAGTACAAAGAAGTAAAAGAGAATAAAGAAGAGCCTCAGCAAGCAACATTTGAGGAACCACAATTCTAATGAAAATAAAAGTATTAGGGAGCAGTAGCAAAGGTAATTGTTACTTGCTCCAACTTAAAACAGAAACATTAATTCTTGAGTGCGGCATTAACTATAAACAAATATTAAAAGGGTTAAATTACGATTTAGAGAGTGTTGTCGGTTGTTTAGTAACGCATGAACATAAAGACCACTCAAAGGCGATTACAGAGCTAACAGAAAATGGAATCGACATATATACAAGCAAGGGTACATTAGAAAAATTATGAATAAAGAACCACAGGACTAAAATTATAGAAAGCGAAAGAAGTTTTAAGGTTGGTGGATTTAAAATATTACCATTCAAGGCGGAACATGATGCAGCGGAACCTTTAGGATTTTTAATTCAACATAAGGAGATTGGAAAGCTTCTATTTTTAACAGATAGTTATTACTGCGAATATAAATTTAAGGCGATAAACCACATCCTAATCGAGTGTAACTATAGTAAAGAAATTTTAGATAAGAACATAGAAAATGGAGTCATTAAGGTGTTCCTTAGAAACAGGATAGTTAAGAGTCATTTTGAGTTAAACAATGTAATTGATTTTCTAAAGAGTTGCGATCTTAAGGATTTAAAAACGCTAACACTATTACATCTAAGTTCAGACAATAGCGATAGAGATCTATTTAAAAATGAAGTTGAAAAGAACATTGGATTGCCTGTAAAGATAGCGGAAACAGGAATAGGGATTCATTTATAAAGAGGGTGATAAGCCTTGAATTTACTAAAGGACAATAGAGAAAAGAACTGGTTTATGGTAGAAAATGAACTAATAGATAATCTAAATCTAACAATATACGAGAAAATGGTCTACATAGTTTTAGTAAGACATGCAAATGAAGAAAGCAGTTGCTTTCCGAGTATTACTACTATAGCTAAAAAAACGGGTTGTAGTAGACCAACAGCAATAAAAGCATTAAATGGTTTAGAAAAATTAGAATTGATAAAAAAAGAAATTAGAACAGTAAAAGGCAGGAAAGAGAATGATAGCAATTTGTATTATGTTATGAGCGTTGGAGGTAGTAAAGGAAATTTACCACCTAGTAAACCAGCTTTACCACCTAAAGAAGAAAAAGTAGTCAAGGTAGTAAATGAGGTTAACCACGTAGTAAAGGAGATTTACCACCCTAGTAAAGGAGATTTACCACAGGTAGTAAACCAGGTTGACTGTAACAATACTAATATTAACAATACTAATTTAAGTAATGTAAGTATGTATGTAGGAAATATACCTGTGGATAGTATTTTAAAAGAATATATTAACTTATATGAAAAGTACATAGGCAAAGTAACAGTAAAAATAGTCGAAGAATTACAAGATATTTCTAAAAGTATTAATACTCGTATATTTGAAGAAGCACTAACTATTTGCACAGATAATAATAAATTAGAGCTGCGTTACCTAAGAGGAATTATTAGAAACTGGATAGCAGACAACATAACTACATATGAACAATTAAAATCATTAGAGTTAGAGAAGGAAAGAGTAAAAGTGAAACAAAGGGAGGCTAAGGATAAAAAGTACAAGCCTAATAATATGCTGAAGCCAAAGAAAACAAAGTTTCATAACTTCAATGAGACTTTTCAAAAATATTCATCAGATGAACTGGACGAAATCATCAGAAAGAGCCAAAGAGAAAAGTTTAAATAGGAGTGGGACAACCCCTCTAGAAAGGGTGAAAATATGCATTTTTTAAAATTACAAAAGGACACGAATTTAGAAAATCAAGAAGAAAAATTTCTTGAGGAAGTAAATGAATTTCTAGAGGCAACAAAGAAAAATGAAATAGGTGACAAATTTTTTGATGTTGTACAGGCTGGACTGTCTTTAATGCAGATAAAAGGAATTAGCAAGAAAGATATCAGAAATGCAAAGATAAGACATCAAGATAAGTTGCTTAAACGTAAATGGGGATTAGGAGAATATATTAATTTATAGGAGGATGAAATAAAAGAAGTTTTAAGACTGCAAAGGGAGCTGTACAAAGATGACAGTAAAACTAGAAAATAGACAAGCCTTAATAGATCTAGCAAGGCATTATTGGCTTGATAAAGGATATAACATTCTTGAAGCAATTAAACAAGCTGAGAGAGATTTGGAGGGGTGTATATGAGAAGTAAAGTGTTACAAATGGCAGCAGCAGAAGCAAGTAAAAAATATGGTAAAGAAACAGTGGAAGCTGTTATGAAGAACGTAGATAAAGTTAGAGCAGAAAGACTAAAACGTGAGAGAAGAGAGAAATTAATAAAACAAGCTAAGGAATACAAAAAGCAGGGATATAGTTCTACTGAGGCTATTATTAAGGCTGAGAGAGATTTGGAGGGCGAAAATGATTAATGATATAGCAATTGTAATAATACTTGTCTTGGAAGGGATAGGGGCGTTAATTTCAGTATTCTTACTTGGGCGTTATGTTGAATCAAGGAAGATAGAAAGATTTTATAAAAAATACAATGAAATGAATTTGAAGATAAAGAGAATGGAACGTTACAACCAATATTTAAAGAATAAAGACGGATTAAATAATTTAACTGAGGATGATATAGGGGAGGGGATTAAAAGATATAATCAATTGAAGTTGAAAATTAATATAATAAATACTGTAAGCTACTTTTGACTTTGTTTAAATAACAAATATAGGTTGAGTATATTCAAACAATCTATCTGAAGGAGGATTGTGGAATGTTTAGACAAATACCTTGTGAATATGATCATGTACATGATTACACAAGGACACCTGTCACAGAGACAGAACGTAGGGGAAGAGATAAAGTTATTATATATTATRACGTATATTTCTGTGAGTCATGTGGTTGTACATTTARAATARTCACAGACTTAAAAGCAAAGAAAGACCACTATAAATGGATTTAGTTGGTATATAGAAGGTACTTTTGTGCAAATAATAAGTACCTTCTAAAATATAAGCAACTATGAGGGGGAACTATTGAAAGTAGAATTTACAATACCAGGAGAGTGTGTCAGTAAAGATAGACCAAGATTTCATAATGGACATGCTCGAACGACAGATAAAACAAGATATTTTGAACAGTCTATCAAGTATTTGTATGGCAAGAGACATTGCTTTGAGGGTTTAATTAAGGTTAGTATAGACATTTATTCAAAGAAACCTAAGAAACCAAGTTATTTAAGACCGACAAAGAAAGATATAGATAACATGGTTAAGGCTGTATTAGATGGATTAAACGGCAAAGCGTATAAAGATGATAGGTACATATGCGAGTTACATGCTAGTAAGCATTATAGCGATGAAGCAAGGGTCGAGGTTGTAATAGAAGATTTATAGAAATATAGGGGTGATGTTATGGCTAATGATTTAGAAAAGGAATGCATTCAATTTACCGAGGATATTTTAAAAGGATACAGAGAATTACGTTTACATTTAGAGAAGTTAAAAAGGATTAAAGAAAGTTTGAAATGTGAATATACAACACAAGGTATCTCTTATGATAGTGAAAAAGTCTCTCCAACGAATAAGATATCTAAAGAGGTAGAGAATGAAGTAATTAAAACTATAACTAAAATCGAAGAATTAGAAACAGAGATTGAGGAAGAAAGTAGTTTGATAAGGGAAATAGATATAGCTATTAATAATCTAAGTCCATTACATAGAGAAATAATAGAATACAAGTACTTTCAAAAACTTAGTTGGGATGAAATTATTGATAAGACAAGCTATAGTGAAAGAAGTTTAAGGAATAAGAAGAATGAAGCAGTAAGATGTATAGCCATAACATTATTCGGACTAAATGTATTCAAAGAGGAAAAAGATAATTTGTTTAACTTAATTGAAAAATAATTGCCGATAATTTACCGTTATTTTTCGAACGTACGTACTATAATTAGATTAGAAGTTTATTAATCTTTATAAAATAGAGGAATTATTATGGCAATAGGTTTACAAATTTAATTCTAAA
The DNA here is from genome assembly GCF_000498755.1 of Clostridioides mangenotii TR. GTDB lineage: Bacteria > Bacillota > Clostridia > Peptostreptococcales > Peptostreptococcaceae > Metaclostridioides > Metaclostridioides mangenotii_A. Next base: position 11,789 of record NZ_AXUS01000024.1, read on the forward strand.
GACTTCTTAATAGGTGAATAAAAAATAAAGGAGGAATTATTATGGCAACAACAGCAGAAGTAAATGCGTTTAACAAGAAGGTCGCAGATGATATGGCAAATAGTGCGTTAACAGTTGGTACATTTAATATTAATCAATATGTTAATCAAAACCCTGCACCAGTTCAAGAAGCTATGCACATTGCTATGAGAACAGGAGCATCTGTTATAGGTGTTCAAGAGTATTGTGAGTTTTGGAATTTACCAACGAGTACTAGTAAAATACCAGGAGTTTATGATTATGTAGCAACAGGTAAAGTTAGTGATTTAAGTTGGGGAAGTGGATGGGCAGGAAATGCAATTATATCAAAGCATCCTTTAAGTGTTAATAAAAGTGGTATTTTTAAAACCGAATTACCTCAACCTGCGGATATTACATTACCTGAAAATAAAAATGTGTGTGGATATGTAAAATCTCAGTTTACTAAATTTGGTAAGGTATCATTCTATAATGTACATTTCTTTGCATCTTGGAATGTTTCTGGAGTTAAGGATGCAGAAATTGTAGAAAGTCAAGCTAGGGAGTTAGCGGAAATAATCAAAGCTGACGGAACTTATTATAAAGTTATAACAGGAGATTTTAATATAAAAGATGTAAAATATCTTAAACCATTAACAGATTTAGGATTCCAGCCAGTATTCCCATTTGGAGAGGGTCAAATCGATAATATATTAGTACTTGGTCATATGCCCGTTATAAATAAAGGAAAGGTAAAAGTTCCTGGTAGTGTAAGTGATCATGATTTTTACTACGCTACTTTTAAGTTTCATTAAGAGTAATCCGATAAGTTTAAGGTAAAAGATGAAGAAAGAACTCTAGAAATAGAGTTCTTTTTTGCCGATTAATTACCTGTTATCTCTGAAAAAACATGAGATAATTGTATTGTGGAAAAATATAAATTCCACATAAAAACTTAATATTTACTGGCTGGGTTAAGTTAAAGGGACTTTCTTAGCCAGTAATACGCAAGTAGTGGTTCTGTAGGTTCGACTCCTATAACTTGCACCTCCTTTAATTATATAGTGGGTGAGACTTGTTACCTCACCCTAACGTGTGAAGTGTAGTATTAATCTATGTGCAACTCATAGACTTCGCCCAACAATTGTATTTTAGTAATAGAATACAACTTCCCCTAGACTTAGATAATTTCTAGTCTTATTTTTTTATAAGGAGAATGTTTAATGGATAAAAAAGATTTTGAAGAATTAAAAGAATTATGCAAGCCTATAGTTGAGTATTTGAATGATAACTACAATATGTATTACGAAGTAGTTATTACAACATCAGCTATAAAATTAAAGAGTACTGAATTGGGAGTACCAATTTAAAACGACTAATCTCTTAAATTAGTCGTTTTTTTAAATTAAACTCTGCGGTAAGGGTGGATTTTATCAAACCTTGACAACTCTGAACCTAGTGATGGGGAATTTAAAAAGTCTCTGTATTCTGCTTGGCTTACATTATCATAAGCATATGTAGAACCATCATGGAACCTAGCATACATAGTGTTGTCTTGCCAACCGACACTATGTATTCTACTTGATGAAACTGGTATCATATCCATATTATTCACCTCCTTTCAATAAGATTTTAACATATAAATATGGAAAATATTTACTATTAATAGAAATGTGTTATCAAAATATAAGAAATAAAGTAGAAAACAAAAATAAAAAGAAGGTATTTCTCGGATAAAGTAGAATTATAACTTTTGAAGGGAGTGGATTCTATGGATAAAGGTGCTAGTATTAAAAAAGCTAAGGATAATTTAATAAAATTTTTAAATGAATTTAGTCAATCCAGTAAAAAAGATTTAAACATTGAGGTTATGTTTGTTGATAAAAATTATAATAGAAAAAATAAATTTAAAGGATATATGTTTGATGCGTCTAAAAATGATATACAGCCTGTAATCACTACTACTTTAAGTAAAATAGAAAAAAGAATTAATGATAAAGGTTTGTGTGGATATGATCTAGTGAATCCAGCAGAAGATGACTATATTGAAGTATTAGATAAAGGATTAGTGCGCTATGGAGAGGAGATAATTAATCAGATTACAATAGTTCAAAATGTATCCAATACTCTTAATAAAAACACAAAATTCAGTAAATTGGATTTTATAGTTATGCAAGTGCACTTTGGTGAATATAAAGCCTACCTTTTTTATCCTCATTTTAAGTCTGAGAAAATGCTTAAGGGCTTTAAATTTGGTTTTGCAGTTGATGGCAAACCTATATTGATTGATTCGGAGATATTAACAATTAATTCTGATCCAACTGCTATGCTAATTGGGGAGCAATATTACGTATTTAAAAGGCATAATTTCAAATCAATTTTTAAAATGTCGGAAAACTTAATTGAAATTATAGATGAGAATATAGATAGCATAGAAAAGTTAGATATATTTGAAGATATACAACCTTTTATCGTTGATTGTAAAAAGAATAGCAGACACGTAGAGAAATTAGTAAAGGCAATAACGCAAGAAGATTTTGATGTAGCAGCTAAATATAAAGATAGTTTAGGAGATGTTATTGATAACCATAAATTAAGAATACAAATTAACTCTGAACATAAAATAATATATAATGATATTTCAGAAATAAATCAAATTTTAAACTTGATTCTAGACAATTACGTGGAAACATCCTTAACTGAAGAGTATAGAACTGCTAAATCTTTTGAATAATAATAAATAGAAGGTGGTTTTTTAATTGTTTCATAAAATACTATTATTTACTTCATCCTATATACCATTATACATTTTGTTATTAGTGAAATTTATTTTAGAAAAATTTGAGGAAAGAGAAAGATTTAAATTAATTGATTTTATTATAATCGTATCTATTGTAGTAATTGTATGTATATCATTTTTATATTTAATATTAAAATTATGGTTTACTAAAAAAGATATGGTAAAAGAATATGAAGTTAAAAAATGCAAAAATGAAACTGTTAACTATTTTTTTAATTATATAGCGGTATATCTAATATCTTGTATGGGATTATCTTTAACGAGATATGCAGATTTATTTGTAGTTGTATTTTTAATGTTATTAATTGGATTTATTTATGTGAGTAATAATATTATATATTTAAATCCAGTTTTAAATCTAATTGGATATAAAATATATGAAATGGAATTATACTATTCAGGCACAAATGAACAATTTCATTCTATCGTAATCTTAAAGAATGTAGACTACATAGTAGAAGGTATGAAAATTTTAGGTACATCTCAGAAAGATTTTATTGTTGCGAAGTGTAGTTACATTAATGATTAAGGACTCTAGAAATAGGGTTCTTTTTTAATTATAGGAGAGCATAATGAATAAAAAGAAAGTTTGGGTTGATGCTGGACTTATTGGTATGACTATAGATTTACCTAACGAGGAATTAAGAGAGATAAATAAGGATATGAGGAAGATACCTAAGAGTCCGAAGGTGACTAGAAAAAATAAATAAGGAGGTGGCGTTGTGAATCCAAAACAGAAGGCGTTCGCCAACTATTACATAGAGACTGGCAACGCTTACCAATCGGCTGTTAAGGCTGGATATAGTATTAATTATGCAAAAGGCAATACAGTAAAATTGTTGGAAAATGTGGGTATAAAAAAATACATAGGCGAACAAATGAAAAAGTTAGAAGATGAACAAATAGCCAAAGCAGATGAAGTCCTCAAGCTACTAACACGGATCATTAGAGATGAAGAGATAGAAGAAGTTATTGTTATGAAAAACATAGGAGACTTCATGAATGAGCCAGTTAAAATTGATAAGAAATTAGATGCTAAAGACAGAATTAAGGCTGCTGAACTTATAGGAAAAAGATATAGGCTGTGGACAGATAAAGTAGAAGTTGAGGGAGCTATCCCTATTGTTATTGCAGGTGATGATGAACTTGAAGATTAAGAAAGTATATTTACCTGAACTTATCGGCAAAGGATATAAAGATTACTGGAACTTTAAGGGTCGCTACAGAGTCTGTAAGGGATCTAGGGCATCCAAGAAGTCTAAGACTACAGCTTTATACTATATAACTAAACTCATGAAGCACCCACAATCTAATTTGCTTGTAGTCCGTAAGGTATTTGGAACGTTAAGGGATAGTTGCTACAAAGAATTAAAGTGGGCAATTAATAGATTAGGTGTAGATGCTTACTGGGATAGCACGAGCAGCCCTTTAGAGATAACATATTTACCTACTGGACAAAAGATATATTTTAGAGGGTTTGATGATCCATTAAAGATAACTTCAATAACTGTAGAAGTAGGTTGCTTGTGTTGGTGTTGGCTTGAAGAATGCTATGAAATAATGGACGAAGATGCTTTTAATATGCTAGATGAATCTATAAGGGGGGAAGTACCAGAAGATTTATTTAAACAGTTAACGCTTACTTTTAACCCGTGGAATGAACATCACTGGATAAAGGGGCGTTTTTTTGATGCAGAGAATGATCCAGACATAATGGCTAAGACAACTAATTACCTTTGTAACGAGTTTCTAGACGATGCAGATAAAAAGGTATTCGATAGGATGAAAAAAGATAATCCACGCCGTTATCAAGTCGCTGGGCTTGGTAATTGGGGTATAGTTGATGGTCTTGTTTATGAGAATTGGGAAGAAAGATTATTTGATATAGATAAAATAAGACAGAAGAATGGAATTAAATCAGCTTTTGGTATGGACTTTGGATATACAAATGATCCATCTACGCTATTTTGTGGCTTAGTTGATGAAAATAATAAAGAAATATATGTATTTGATGAAATGTACCAGAAGGGTATGTCTAATCAAAGAATCAGAGATGAAGTCACGAAGATGGGATATGCAAAAGAAAAGATTACTGCAGACTCAGCTTCACCAAAGGATATAGATCATCTTAGAGAGTTAGGACTTAGGAATATCAAAGGTGCTAGAAAAGGTAAAGACAGTATAAATAATGGCATCCAGTACATACAGGATTACAAAATTATAATACATCCTGAGTGTGTAAACTTCATAACAGAGATTAGTACATACACATGGGATAAAGATAAATTCGGCAAGAAGATTAACAAACCAATAGACGACTTTAACCATCTAATGGATGCTATGAGATATGCACTAGAAGACTTCATCAAAGGCGATGTATTTAGTTTTGATTAAAGGTAGGTGATACAGTGTTTAGATTTATTAGAAAGGGGGTTGCGAAGCTGAATAGTGTACTAAACAAACCACAAGAACAGTCACCAAGTAATATAAAGTTCTTGGAATTTGAAATAAATCAATGGAAGCGTTCAAACACTCGTAAGATGCAAATTATCGGAGAAGAATATTACGACGATATGCACGATATCTTAAAGAGGAAAAGAACTGTAATAGGTGAAGGTGGACAATTAACAGAGGTTGACAATTTGCCTAATAACAAGGTCATGGACAATCAATATAGTAAGCTTGTAGATCAAAAGGTTAATTATTTATTTGGCAAGCCATTTACTTATGAGACTAATAGTGAAGGATATACGAAGTTACTAAAGGATGTATTTAACAAGAAGTTTTTAAGGATGTTTAAGAATCTAGCTGAGGACTCCTTAAATGGTGGTTTAGGTTGGCTACATCCTTATTATAATGACAACGGAGAGTTAAGTTTTAAACGGTTTGAAGCTAGAGAGATTCTTCCTTTCTGGAAAGACTCCGAACATACGGAGCTAGACTTTGCAATTAGACTTTATGAAACAGATATATTTGAAGGGAATAGAAAACAAACAGTTGAAAAGGTTGAGGTTTACTCAACAGATGGTGTAGAAAGATATATTTTAAGGAATAACTGCCTAATTTCCGATTATGAAAATCCCCATTCATCACATCTTACTATAGAAGAAAACGGGAAATTGCAAGAGGTTAACTGGGAAAAGGTTCCGCTCATTGCATTTAAATATAATAACAATGAGACACCACTTATCAAGCGAGTTAAATCACTTCAAGATGGAATTAATGTAATGTTATCTGATTTTGAAAACAATATGCAAGAGGATTCTAGAAATACAATTTTAGTACTACAGAATTATGACGGTCAAAATCTAGGTGAGTTTAGAAAAAATCTAGCAACCTATGGAGCTGTTAAGGTTAAGACTGTAGATGGTGCTGTAGGGGACTTAAAAACACTAGAAATTAATGTTAACTCAGAGAACTACAAAGTTATTTTAGATATATTCAAGAAAGCTATTGTAGAGAATGGTCGTGGATATGATGCAAAGAGTGACAGAATGCAGAATAACCCTAATCAAATGAATATACAGAGCATGTACTCGGATATAGACTTAGATGCTAACGGAATGGAAACAGAGTTTCAAGCGAGCTTTGAAGATCTATTATGGTTTATTAATGTTCACCTAGCTAATACTGGTGAATATGATTTTTTCAATGAAGAAGTAAATATCATATTCAATAGAGACATACTTATTAATGAAACTGAGTCAATTGAAAACTGTCAGAAATCAGTTGGCATATTATCTTCTGAAAGTATAACGGCAGAGCATCCATGGGTAAAAGATGTAGCTAAGGAGCTTGAAAGAATAGAAGCTGAAAAGCAAAAGGCTATTGAGGAATATATGGCAGAAGGCTTACCAGATGAATCGCTTGGCGGTGGTGTAGGTGCAGAATAAGAAAGTTAAAGTCAAAAAAAGAAGTAGAGAGTACTGGGCTGACCGATTCACTTATCTCGAAGAAGTCCAGCACAAGAAGTCAAAAGCTCATAAGTACAAAGCTGAACAACAGTACATGAGAGCTATGAAAGATATTGAAAAACAAATATCTAACTGGTACATGAGATTTGCAGTAAATAATGAGATAAGTTATGACGAAGCTAAGTTATTACTTAATACTAAAGAACTCAAAGAACTTCAATGGGATGTAAAAGAATATATCAAGTATGGTAAAGAAAATAAGGTCAATCAAAAGTGGATTAGGGAGCTTGAGAATGCTTCAGCTAAAGCACATATAACAAGACTAGATGCACTTAAATTGCAGATACAGAATCAAATTGAAGTATTGTTTTCAGAGCAGTATTATGATGCTAATACACTGATGAGAGATGCTTATGTAAATAACTATTATCATACTGCTTACGAAATGGCTAAGGGGTTAGGAGTTGCTACACAGATAGCTGCCTTAGACGTTAACAAAGTAAGCAAAGTGTTGAGTAAACCTTGGACAGCAGATGGATTAGACTTTAGTCGTAGAATATGGGGCAAGTACAGAGGGGAATTATTATACTTTCTTGAAAAAGATTTTACTAACAGTATTGTCCAAGGAAAAGACCCTAAGAAGCTTATTAGTGAATTAGCTAGTAAGTTTGATGTACCAAAGAGAAACGCTGGCAACTTGATAATGACTGAATCCGCTTTCTTTTCATCTGTGAGTCGTAGAGATTGTTTCGATGATCTCGGAGTAGAAAAGTACGAAATAATTGCAACTTTAGACTTTAAGACTAGTGAGAAATGCCAAGGAATGGATAAGATGATATTTCCATTATCCGAGTACAAGATTTGGGTAACAGCTCCGCCATTCCATAACTTCTGTAGGACTACCACAGCTCCTTGGATAGAGGACTTAATGACTATGAGAGCAGCAAGAGGGAAAGACGGCAAGACTTATTATGTAGATGGTAATTTGAGTTACAATGATTGGTTTAAATTATGCGTTAAATAGAGGCGCCTATAGGGTGCTATTTTTATGCAACAATTCGTCATTTTGGTATTTTGGACGAAAACTACAAAGACAAATATACGCAGACTGAACTGTGATAACAAATGTTTTTGAAAGGTGGTAAAAAAGAATGACTAAGAAAGAACTTATAGAGCTTGGATTAAGCGAGGAAGATGCTAAGAAGGTCGAAGAAGCTTCTTTAAATGAGCTAAAGAGTTTTATACCTAAGAATAGATTTGACGAGATAAATGCGTCAAAGAAACAGTTAGAAACAGATATAGCTGAAAGGGATAAACAGTTAGAAACATTAAAGAACGCTGGAAATGTAGACGATTTAAAACAACAAATAGAAAATTTACAGCAAGAGAATACAGCTAACAAAGAAAAACATGAGTTTGAGATGACTCAAATAAAGTTAGATAATGCAATTGAGAATAGCTTAATAACATCAAAGGCGAGAAATACAAAGGCTGTTAAGGCTTTATTAAACGTGGACAATATAAAGCTTGATGGTGACAATGTAATCGGCTTGGAAGACCAATTAAAGCAGCTTAGAGAAGATGAAAATAGTAAGTTTATGTTTGATATGGACACAAAACAAGACAAAGCTAACTTTAAGGGATTTAATCCTGCTGAGAGCAGAACAGGAAATCAAGATCCTGATAGACCTTTAACACTAACAGAGGCAATTAAGGCAAGATTAGAAGGAAATAATAACGAATAGAGAGGATGATATTTAATGGCAGTAACATTATTGGAAGCACAAAAAAACGTACAAGATGATTTACAAATGGGAGTTATAGACGAATTTAGAAAATCGAATTTTTTATTTAACAGCCTAACTTTTGATGATTGCGTATCTCCAACAGGCGGAGGGGCTACATTAACATACGGTTACACAAGATTAATAACTCAACCCACAGCAGGTTTTAGAGAGGTAAACAAAGAGTATTCACCATCGGAAGTTAATAAAAAAAGATATACAACTGATTTGAAAGTATTTGGGGGATCATTCCAAATAGATAGAATAATAGCTAATATGGGTGGGATTATAAGCGAAGTAGATTTGCAAATGACTCAAAAGATAAAAGCTGCTTCAGCTCTATTTAATGACACTGTAATAAATGGTGATAGTGCAGTAGATGCAAATGCTTTTGATGGATTAGAAAAAGCATTAGCAGGAAGCTCAACAGAATATAAGCCTGGGGTAATAGATTTATCCACTTCAAGTGCTGTAACAGCTAATTACACAACGTTTTTAGATGAATTAGATGAGTTCTTAATGGGATTAGACGGAGCGCCATCTTTCATAGGTGGAAACACTAAATTAATAGCCAAGATAAGAGCATGCGCAAGAAGAGCAGGAATGTATCAAGTGACTAAAAATGATATAGGGCAACAAATTGAATCATACGGCAATATACCTCTAGTAAATTTTGGAGCTAAATCCGGATCAAATGAGGATGTAGTTAAAACAGATGCAGAAACAGGAGAGACATCTATATATGTAGCTAGACTTGGTCTAGATGGTTTCCACGCTATATCAATGGCAGGACAAGCACCGGTTAACACATGGCTGCCTGATTATAAAACTTCTGGAGCAGTAAAAACAGGTGAGGTCGAAATGGTTGCAGCAGTAGCATTAAAGGCAACAAAGGCAGCCGGTGTAATGAGAAATATTAAAGTTAAATAAGGGGTGATTATATGGCTAAAATACTTGCGCCAAATAAACAATATAGTGGGGTATCTGCGAGTATAGGATTCGTTAACGGTATTGGGGAAACAGAGGATAAAGAATTATTGAAATGGTTTAAAGCTCATGGATATGAGATTGAAGAACCTGAAGAAGAAAAAGTTCAAGAAGCAGAGCAAGATAAAGAACTAGAGAAAGAAAACGAGCCTGAGCCAAATGTTGAGGTTGAGGACAAGCCAAAAGGAAAAAACAAAGGCAAAGATAAAGAGTAGGTGATTATTCATGTCTAGCATAATGGAAGATATAAAAAATAGGCTTAAGTTCCTTGGATATAAATTAATTGATACAGATAGCCTTACAATAAAATTTGCAAAAGATAAAGTAGAAAATAAAATAAAGAATGAATGTAGTATAACTGAAATTCCTGACGGACTATATCAAGTTGAAATTGATAGGATCTGTGGGGAATTTTTATTTGCAAAGAAACAGTCTGGGCAACTTACAGAATATGATTTTGAACTAATAGAAAAGCAGATACAAGACGGCGATACTACTGTTACATATGCAGTAGAAGCAGGACAAACACCTGAACAACGTTTGATAAACTACTTAAAAATCTTATGGATTGTGGCAAAGGAGAATTTGCTAGTTTCAGGAGGTTGAAATGGTAGATATCAGCAAGGCAAGAAAATCTATCGAAAAGATATACTTTGATACTTGTAATATATATGAGTACTTGCCTTACAAAGATCCAGTAACGAAGCAAACTAAGCATAAGTGGGATATAGTTCACGAAAATATACCCTGCAAGTTATCTTTCAAAACTGTTACATCTACTACAATTGATGATGGTGTAGGAAAGATTGGTCAAGCTGCAAAGTTATCTATAAATCCGGATATAGTTATAAAAGCAGGATCTAAAATAGTTGTAACTAGAGATAACAAAGGCTTAGCGTTTAAAAATAGTGGGCAACCAGCTATAAGACATAATCACCAAGAAATAGTTTTAGAGCTATTTGAGAAGTGGAGTTAACTATGGCTAAATGGGGAAGTGCTGATTTTAAACAGTTGAAAAGGGTTAATGATAACTTAAAGAGGTTGCAAAGCCAAGATATTGAAGCGTTTTGTAGAGAATGTTCAAGAGAGCTTACTGCTAGATTGTTAGGCAAGGTTATTAGACGTACACCGGTGGGTCAATATCCTGCTTCTAGTGGTAAAGTAGGTGGAACTTTAAGGCGAGGGTGGACACATGGAACTGGAATGAACGCTAAAGCTTTCGCATATGCCTTGCCAGTAGTTAGAAGGGGCAATATGTATGAGATAACTATAATTAACCCAACTGAATATGCGAGTTATGTTAATTTCGGACACAGAAAACGTGGTGGCAAAGGTTGGGTTGAGGGTAGATTTATGTTAACAATATCTGAGAATGAGATAGAAGCTCAAGCGCCTAAATTATTAGAAAAGAAACTTATTGAATATTTAAGGAAGTGCTTTGAATGATAAATAGATTGATAGATGGTATTTCGATAAGGTTAAATGAATTGTTTGGTGATGATTACAATATATACACTGAAACAGTAGAGCAGGGCTTTAAAGAGCCTTGCTTTTTTATTAAGTCATTAGATCCTAGTAAAACGCAGTATCCTAATAAACAAAGCCTTAGAGAGTATTTATTTGATGTTATGTATTTTCCTGAAAGCAATGATACAAACAGCGAGATAAATAGCGTTACAGAGGATTTATTTGAGGGGCTAGAGGTAATCGAATTACTTAATGGAGACTTAAAACAAGGGATTGGAATGCACGCTGAAACGGTAGATGATAAATTACATTTCATTGTTAACTACAATGTGATTGTAAGAAAGATAGAGCAATACGAGAACATGGAAGCCTTAGAGATATATCAAAATATAAAGGAGTGATAGTGTGGCTAAAAAAGCAGAGCTTGAGAAAAAAGAAACTGCAGTTATTGCAAATTTCACTAAAGAGCAATTGGTTAACGCCAAGAAGTATTCTAACAGGCGAGATATATTAAATGCACTCTTAGAAGCTGATAAGCTTTATTCTTTTGGTGAAACCGACGAACTAATAAACAAATTTGAGAAAAAGAAGGTGATTTAATGAGCTTAGGCGGTGGAACATTTATCAAGCAAGATAAAAAGTTACCAGGATCATATATAAACTTCATAAGTGCAAGTCGTAATCCTTCAATGTTGTCTGACAGAGGGATTGCAGCAATACCGGTGTTTTTAGACTGGGGTGTTGAAGGCGAAGTATTTGAAGTTAAGACAGAGACATTGCAGAAAGAAGCCTTTAATATATTTGGATACAACATGGATCATGAGAGTTTAAAAGGTCTTAGGGATTTATTCAAGAATGTAAAGACAGCTTATTTATATAGGCTAAACAAAGGCGAAAAGGCTAAAAATACAATAGCTACTGCAAAGTATAGCGGTGTTAGAGGTAATGACATAAAGATTGTAATTGCTACTAATGTAGATGACGAAACAAAATTTGATGTAAGAACGTTAGTAGACAATGTGAAAGCAGATGAACAAATAGTTGCCAATACAAGTGAATTAGTAAGCAATAACTTTGTTAATTGGATCACTTCTGCAACATTGGAGTTAACTGCTGGGATGCCTTTAACTGGTGGTACAAGTGGTGACAGTGTTACTGGTACAGGATATCAGGAGTTTTTAGATAAGATTGAGTCTTATTCATTTAATACTTTAGGATGTACTTCAACGGACAAGTCAATTCAGGATCTGTTTATTGTATATACAAAGAGAATGCGAGACGAAATAGGTGCTAAATTCCAAACAGTAGTATACAAACGAAGTGACGCTGACTATGAAGGTGTAATATCTGTTGAGAATAAGGTCACAGGGGATATAGAATCTTCACTTGTTTACTGGGTCACAGGTATATCTGCGGGTTGCCCTATTAACAAGTCTAACACTAATAAAAAATATGATGGTGAGTTTACAGTGGATGTAAATTACACTCAGACTCAATTATCCGACGCCCTGTATGAAGGTAAATTTATGATGCACAACTCAAATGGAGATGTATATACACTTGAAGATATTAATACATTTAAATCCTTTATCAGTGGCAAAGGCGAGGATTTTGGAAGTAATCAGACTATAAGGGTTATAGACCAAATTGCAATAGATATAGCTAGTATATTTAATACTCAGTATTTAGGTAAAATGCCTAATAATGATAGTGGTAGAGTGAGCTTTTGGAATGACATAGTTAAACATCATAAAGAGCTTGAGAAGATGCAAGCAATAGAAAACTTTAAGTCGGACAATGTAACAGTAGCAAAAGGTGACGATAAGAAATCAATTGTTATAAATGATGAAATTACACCTATGAATGCAATGACAAAATTGTATATGAGTGTAGTTATAAACTAATAAAGGAGTGATAAAATGGCGACACTAATGGACGGTAGAGATGCGGTATCAGCTTCGTTGGCGGAGTGCTTTGTTACTATAGAAGGCAATAGATATAACTTTGGTCATATGATAAACTTAGAAGCGGAAGTCGAGAAAATGAAATCAGAAATACCAATACTAGGCAAGACAGGTAAAGACAACAAAACAACAGGATGGAAAGGGACAGGATCAGCAACAATGCACTATAATACTTCCATCTTAAGAACATTGTTGTATAGATATAAAGAGACGGGCGAAGATATATACTTTGATATACAGGTTACAAATGAAGACCCAACAGCAAGAATAGGCAGACAAACTGTAATACTTAAAGATTGCAACCTTGATGGCGGAATACTTGTTAAGTTTGATGCAGACGAAGAGTATCTCGATGAAGATGTAGACTTTACATTTAACGATTGGGAAATGCCGGAGCAATTTAAATCTCCGGAATTAGGATAAAAAAGAATACAAATATATGCAAAGACACCGTAATTTTTAGGGTGCTTTTTTTATGCAATTAAATAATAAAAATAGAATGGAGAATAATAATATGAGTGATTTAACAGCGTTTTTAAAACAGAATATAATTGAGGTAGAAAATATTAAATACGTGGCATCAAAGAGAATATTAGATAAAGAAGAAAAACCCGAAAAATGGGAGTTAAGGGCAATAACAAGCAAAGAGGATGATGATATCATAAAGTCATGCACTAAACGAGTTCCAGTACCTGGTAAAAAAGGACAGTTTATGGCAGAGACAGATCAAACAAAATATGTAGCTGAGATGTGTGCAAAAAGTATAATTTACCCAAATCTTAATGATAAGGTAGTTCAAGATTCTTTTGGGGTGATGTGTGCAACAGACTTGTTAAAAGAAATGCTAACTCCAGGAGAATATACAGAGCTATCTAAAAAGATAACAGAGCTAAATGGATATGATATGTCATTCGAAGAAAAAGTTGAAGAAGCAAAAAACTAATCAATGGAGGCGATTTTGATTCTAATTATGCTCATTATTGCCTTCATAAACTTAAAAAATTTCCGCATGAACTTATGAGTTTAGATGTATTCGAAAAAGCATTTGTAGTTGCTTCTATACAAATCAAAACTGAAAGTGAAGAAAAGGAAAATAAGAAAATCAAAGCTAGAAGAAGTAAAAAACGATAATTCGACAATATTTTTCCCTCAGTTATTGTATAATATTGGTATTAGAATATTATTATGGAGGGTTTATTATTATGAAAATGAATAAAGGGAATATAATTTTTATTATTATTCTAATATTTTGTGCTTTTGGATTACTGGGCAGTATTGAAAATGGGAAAGTTGATCCTGAAGTTATGACAGGAACTATACTATTAATCACAATTAGTGGAATTGTGATTATGAATAGCAAAAGAAGGGCTAGAATTAAAAATCAGAGCAAAGAACCTTGTTGTGTATGTGGAAATACTCCAAGTAAATTTTCTATAAGTGATGGAAGAATATGCAAAGAGTGTTTCAATGAATATAAAGATATGCCAGACTTTGTACTAAGAATTAGAAAAATCACAAAAAATGAACTGTTAAGCTACAAAGAAAATTTAGATAAGTCGATAGTTTTAAATGATAATTTTAAGGTAACAAAGAGAATTGGTAATTATGTAGAATTTGATCAAATAAGAAAACAATTTAGATTGATTCCAGCAATTAGTTCTAGGAATAAAATTCAAAAAGTTTATAATTGCGATGACATAATAGAATACGAACTATTGGAAGATGGAATCACAGTTACTTCAGGAGGTCTAGGAAGGGCAGCTGTTGGAGGAGTTCTCTTAGGAGGGGTAGGAGCCATCGTTGGAGGAGTTACAGGCAAGAAGAAATCTAGATCAGAGATTGAGAATTTTAAAATAAAATTAACTTTAAATGATTTTCAAAATCCAACCGTATATATTGAATTATTAAATAAGAAAAAGATAAAAACCAATTCAAGTAAATATAAAGAAATGTATGAGAAAGCACAGGAAATATTGTCTACTTTGGCTGTATTGCAAAACAACAAAGGTGAAGACAAGGAGGAATCGTCCTTGGAAATAAATAAACATTCTACTACTGATCAAATAAGAGAATATAAGGCTTTATTTGATGATGGCATTATAACTGAAGATGAATTTATTACCAAGAAAAAAGAATTATTAGAAATTTAATACAAAGTATTTTAAAGCACTTACAGCATTGTAGGTGCTTTTATTATGCAATTTTTTAAGAAAGGAGGTAGGATATGGCTACAATTCAAACAGCGCTTAGACTAAATGATATGATGACTCCTGCTATTAGAGGTATTACTAATTCAATGAATATATTGATTAGCTCACTTGAAGAAATGCAAAGAACATCAAACAATGCAATAAATTTAAATAATTTACATTCTGCTAGAACTGAATTAAATAACGCCGAAGTTCAAATAAGACAAGTTGAACAAGAGATAACTAGAGCGAATAATAGCCAAAATAATTTTAATAATTCAGTTAGAAATGGTAGCAGTGCATTTGATGGTATCTTAGGTAAAGCAAAGCAACTATTTGGTATATATGCAATGATAAGAGGTGTCGGAAGTATCATGAATCTTTCAGATACAATGACCAATACCAACGCTAGATTAAGTATGATAAATGATGGATTGCAAACTAACGACCAGTTAAATAAAATGATTTTTCAAAGTGCAGAAAGATCTCGAAGCTCTTACGCTGGTACTGCAAAAATAGTATCTCGTATTGGTATGAATGCTAAAGATGCTTTCGGAAGTACTAGAGAAATGGTTGTCTTTGCTGAACAGCTAAATAAAAAGTTTATGATTGCTGGTGCCTCGACTGAAGAAATGAATTCTGCATTACTACAACTTACTCAAGGGCTTGGATCTGGCGTATTGCGTGGAGAAGAATTAAATGCAGTATTTGAATCAGCGCCAAATGTAATTCAAAGTATAGCTGATTATATGGATGTTCCAATAGGTAAAATTCGTGCTATGGCTAGTGAGGGCATGTTATCCGCCGACATTGTTAAAAATGCACTTCTAGCATCGGCAAAAGAAACTGACGCACAGTTTGCTAAGATGCCTTATACATTTGCTCAATTATTTACATCAGTAAAAAATCACTCATTTATGATCTTCGGAGAAATTCATAAGAAGATACAAAAGACCTTTACTAGCGATCATTTAAAAATATTTGCTCAAGATTTTGTAGATGCTATGTATGTGATAGGAAATTCCGTATATAATGTCGCAAGTAGTTTTCTAAGTATTTTTGATAGTGCTGGTTTTCAGCAGTTTGCAACTACAATGTTAACGGCATTTACTATTATTGCACAAGCAATAGGTTTTGTACTAATAGTCGCATTTAAAGTAGTTGATGTATTTATGGAAAATTGGAGCATGATATCTCCAATAATATTTGGCTTAGCTACAGCATTTGCAGTTCTAAATATACAAATGTTTATAAATTGGATCCAATCTTTGGGGATTATTGCTTTAAATTTGTGGAATGTTTTTACAAATACAACCATCGTTACGTGGCTATATGTAGTTGCAACAGAAGCATTGACAGGCTCATTTGCACAATTAAATGCAACAATGATGGCTAATCCAATTGGTTTTATAATTGTAGCTATTATTGTATTAATAACAATTATATACACTGCAGTAGCAGCTGTGAATCACTTTGCAGGAACAAGTATAAGTGCGACAGGCATTGTGGCAGGTGCATTCTTTGCAATGGGGGCATTTATTGCTAATATCTTTATAGCTGTTCTAAATACAATAATCGGTGTTGTTGGTGCGATGTGGAATGCTATGGCATCTGTTGCTGAGTTTTTTGGGAATGTATTTAACGATCCTATTGGCTCTATTATTCGACTTTTTGTAAATATGGGGAATGTGGTTCTAGATATTATTAAATCAATTGCTAGTGCCTTTGACACATTAACTGGCAGCAATCTTGCTGGGGGTATAAGCAATTTTCAAAACAAACTTCAAAATTTCGCTGATGATAAGTTAGGTGAGCAAACATTTAAAGTAGAACGATTTGATGCTGCTAAATATAAAATTCCTAGATTTGAATATGGAAAGGCATTTAACGCTGGAAATAAATTCGGAACTAAATTAGAGAATAGCGTAAAGGGTATGTTTGATATTAATAAAATGGGTGCAGATGCTAGAGACAAACTTGGATTAGGCGATTTATTCGACCCGAAATACAATCCGATGAATGGTTTAGGCACTGGCACTGATCTTAACAACCCACTTAACGCTGGGAATAAACCTCAAAGAGACACTGCAGCCAACACAGCAAAGATGGCTAAATCTATGACAGCTAGTGAGGAAGATTTAAAATATCTTAGAGATGTTGCAGAGCAAGAGGCAATAACAAAAATGACTTCTGTTGAACTTAAAATTGAAATGACTAACCATAATAGTATTAATTCCGAGCTTGATTTAGACGGTATAGTAGATCATCTAGGAACAGTAGTCGAGGAACGTATGGCAGTTGCAGCAGAAGGGTTACATTTATAGGAGGGAAATTAATATGGCATACGATTTTTATTTAGATGGAGTATTGATGCCTATTGCTCCCTCTAAACTTACAATGTCAATAAAGAATAAAAACAAGACCGTTGATTTAATAAATGGAAGTGAGATAAATATACTTAAAGACGCAGGACTTACAGAAATTGACGTAGATTTTAATATACCTATACGAAAGTATCCATTCGCAAAATATCCTAATGGAGTATTTGTAGAAGCTAAGTATTATTTAGATTTATTCGAAAGATTAAAGAACAGTAAGAAGCCTTTTCAGTTTGTAGTATCAAGAGTAAATACATCGACTGGTAAGGCTTATTTTTATACAGATTATAAAGTATCTTTAGAAGATTACCCGATTATTGAAGATGCAAATGACGGCGATGACATTACAGTTACAGTTAAAATGAAGCACTACAGAGAATATGGAACTAAGGTATATAAACCAACAGCGAATAATAATAATAACGAAGTTGAAGTAAACAAACCACGACCAGATGGAGAGAATAAGCCAAAGGGTAAAACGTATACAGTTAAGGGTGGAGATAGCCTGTATGATATTTGTAAAAAACAACTAGGTAATGGAAGTTTATATCCGAAAATATACGAACTAAACAAAGCGTTGATGGACGCTAAAAATAAAAAAGAAAAAGAGAGTAAGAAGTATACAATTTATGCAGGGCAGGTGTTAAGACTTGAGTAATATATTAACCGATACAATCAATTCTGCAAATAAATTAAATGAAGCACTCGAAAATAAAATTAACCCTAAATTCCGTATCTTTATAGCAAAGTTTGAAAATTACTATGAGCCTATAACAGTTGATACTATAACTTGGGAAATGGAGAGAAAGGGATCACCTTCCAAATTAACGTTCACAGTTGTTAAAGATAAAGAACTCGACTTTTGTGAAGGTAACTCAGTTAGATTGTTTTTGGGTGATAAATTGATTTGGTATGGTCGTATATTCCAAAAGAAAAGAGACAAAGAGCAACATATTAAAGTAACTGCCTATGATATGCTTAGATATTTTAAAAGCAAAGATACTATTGTGTATGAAAATAAAACTGCTTCTGAGCTAATAAAGATGATAGCGAACGACCTTGAAAGAAATTGCGGTACTATAGTAGATACAAAGTATAAAATACCATCAAGAATAGAAGATAACAAAACATATTTAGATATGATATACAATGCACTCGATGAAACACTTAAAAACAAAAAGGAAATGTTTGTCTTGTATGATGATGTAGGACAAATAACATTAAAAAGTATAAATAACATGAAGCTGGATCTACTATTAGATAATGAGACAGCTGAGGATTTCGATTACAACAGCTCTATAGATAGCCAAACATATAACAAAATAAAGTTAACTAGAGATAATGAGGAAACAGGGAAAAGAGATGTTTATATAGTTAAAGACAGCGGACATATTGGAAGCTGGGGAGTATTGCAATATTATGAATCTGTAGGCGAAGCAGTTAATGCAAAAGAGAAAGCAGAGACATTGCTAAAACTATTTAACCAGAAAACAAAGACACTAACTATTAAGGATGCATTGGGGGATATTAGAGTTCGTGCTGGGTGCTTAATACCAATACATATGGATCTAGGAGATTTAACACTTAAAAATTATATGATGATAGATAATGTTAAACATACAATTCAAGGTGGAAGACATACAATGGATATGCAGCTAGTTGGTGGAGAGTTCGTTAGTGGTTTGGTAGCAACTGGCAGTGGAGCAGATGCAGAGAAAAGAAGTAATAAGAATCAAGATAATAATAGTGCTGGTGTTGGTGAAAAAGCACTAAATGGCACAAAAGTACAAGCTCAATTTACCGCATATCATCCAGGAGATGGCGGTATTGAAGGCGGCGATACCGATATGTACGGTAGAAAATTAAAACCAGGCGAGATAAAAATTGCTATACCAAAGCAGCTTTGGAAAGACCTTGGATTTACTAAGGCAACTATAAAAGATGTTAAGTGCCAGATTGGGGATACAGGCACTGACAGAGACGGTATGATTTACACTATAGTCGATACAGGATCAGCACTTGTAAAGAAAAACGGAAGATATATTTGCGATATAGTAGCCCCTAATAGAAAATGGATGAACAATTGGGGCAGACGTAATGGAACGTTATTAATAAGTAATGGAACTGGATTTACAACTAATACAGGGAGTTCTTCAGGCTTAACAGAAAAACAAAATAAACTACTTGCTGAAATTAATAAACACTTAGGTAAACCGTATAGATGGGGTGCAACAGGCTCCAAAACTTTCGATTGTTCAGGACTTATGCAATATGTATATAAGCAAGCACTTAATAAAAACATTCCGAGAGTGTCAAAAGATCAAGCACAAGCAGGTAGAGAAGTTGCTAGAAAAGATATGCAGGTAGGAGATATTATAGCTTTTTCAAGTAATGGTAAGCAAAGCGGAGTACATCACGTTGGAATGTATATAGGGGACAATATATTTATACACGCTCCACAAACTGGAGACGTTGTTAAAAAAACTCCTTTGTCTAACTCGTATTACAATAAACAGTTTTTTAAAGCACGAAGATTTATATAGGCGGTGATAGCATGGCGGCAGATAAGCTAGTACAAGCATTAAAAAAAGCAGCAATAGAAGCAGTTAATGAAGCGCAGCCAATGGGTTGCGTTTTTGGTTTAGTAACAAAAAAATCACCTTTAAATATTCAAATTGATTCAAAACTAAACCTTACATCTACATTTTTAATGTTAACTGAAACATCTAAGAAAATAGATTATAAAATTAGCGATAAAGTTTTACTTATTAAAATGCAAGGTGGGCAGAAATATATAGTTATAGATAGGATGTGATAACTTGGCAGATAACGGATATATAGAAGACCCATTTGAGGAAATACCGGACTTTACATTCAAAAAATACTCTACTAAAACATACAAATTAAATCTAGAAAACAATAAGATACAAGGTAAAACTGATGATCTAGAAGCTTTAAAGTTGACTATATATAAGATTCTTAATACTGAGAGATATGAGAATGCAATTTATAGTTGGAACTATGGAATAGAGTTTAGAGACATTATAGGTATGCCTATTTCCTTAGCTATTCCTACAATAGAACGCAGAATTTCAGAAGCATTAATGCAAGATGATAGGATAGAAAAAGTTGATAGCTTTGAGTTTGAAAGAAAAAAAGGAATTATACATGTTAAGTTTGTAGTTCATACAAAATACGGAAGTTTAGATATAGACAAGGAGGTGGCGACATAAATGTTTGAAGAAAAAACATTTGAAAGTATTTTAGATAGTATGCTTTCTAATGTACCTCAAGATATAGACAAAAGAGAGGGTAGTATAATCTATGATGCTTTAGCCCCTGCAGCTATGGAATTAGCGAATGCTTATGTAGAGCTAAATTTAATTCTAGACGAGACATTTGCAGATACTGCAAGCAGATTTTCATTAATTAAAAGATGTAAAGAAAGAGGTATAGAGCCGCTTCCTGCTACTTATGCAATTGGTAAAGGTGTATTTGATATGGATGTACCCTTGAGATGGCGTTTCTCTTTAGATGATCTTAATTTCTTTGTTACTGAAAAGATAGAAGATAATACATATAAATTACAATGCGAACAATCTGGTGATATTGGAAATGTATCAGGCGAATTAATCCCAATCGATTACTTAGACGGATTACAAACTGCAGAATTAACAGAAATACTTTTACATGGAGAAGACGAAGAAGAAACCGAAGCGCTAAGAGGGAGATACTTCAATAGTTTAAATTCTCAAGCCTTTGGTGGAAATGTATCAGATTACAAGGAGCGTGTAAGAGCAATTCAAGATGTTGGAGGGGTTAAAGTATTTCCAGTGTGGAATGGTGGCGGAACTGTAAAAATAGTATTTACAAACAGATTCTCGGAAGTTCCAGAAAGTTCATTAGTAGAATATGTACAAAACGAACTTGATCCAATTGGACAACAAGGAGCAGGCAAAGGGATAGCCCCTATAGGTCATATCGTGACTGTAGAGGGAGCTATCGAAGATAGTATAAACGTAGAGACTAAACTAACATACCAATCTGATTGGAGCTGGGAAGATGTCAAACCTGCAGTTACAGAAGTGCTCAAAGATTATTTGTCAGAACTAAACCAAGGCTGGGAAGATTTGAACAGTATCGTTGTTCGTATATCACAAATAGAGACTAGAGTATTGAATATTGAAGGATTAATTGATATTGAGGGAACTAAAATAAATGGGTTAGAGAAGAATTATATAGTTTCAGATAATAGTATTGTTGCTTTCGGTACGGTAGGTGAGATAGTTGAATAGAGAAGTAAATATAAATAGATATATTCCGCCGGATAGGAAGGAATTTAGAGAGTTAAATGAGATCGCTAAGGTTGAAAATATTAAACTTAAAGAGTTTTGGAATAGAATAGAAGACGGATTTAACGATCAGTTTTTACAAGATATGACTGTTGATGGTGTGAAAAGATGGGAAAGTATGCTTAATATAACTCCGAAAGGTACTGAAACACTTGAAGATAGGAAGTTTAGAATAAGCAATAGATTATTTGATGATTTGCCATACACAATGAGGACATTACAATCTAGATTAAACGCTTTATGCGGTAAAAATGGTTATAAGATAGATCTTAAAAATAATGAATATAAAATTACTATAAAAGTAGAACTTACAGCAAAGCATCAAGTTGAAGAAATTCGAAAGGTATTATCTAAAATGATACCTGCAAACATGATGCAGTATGTTGAGCTAATCTATAATACCCATGAAATGCTTAGCAAGTATACACATGAAGAACTAAGTAAATTTACGCACTATCAACTAAGAGAGGAAGTGATGAAGTAGTGAAGTTTACAGATAAAATTAAATTACAGAAACCAGAAAATGGAGAATTTTATAGCGTAGAAGTATTTAATATTAATTCAGATTTAATTGATAAAGCGTTTGAGAATTTCGAAACAGATCCTGCTGATGTGCTTGAGAAGTTAAAGACTGTAGATGGTTCAGGAAGCGGACTAGATGCAGATTTACTAGACGGTAAAGACTCTACAGCATTTGCAACTGTAGAGCATACGCATGAAATGAAAGATATTAATAATTTAAAACTTACAGCAGAGAATACTACTATTAAAGATACAGAGAACAATTTTGCAAGTCCGAATGTAGAGGGAGCATTGCAAGAGTTAGCGACAGAAGTTAACGGACAGAGATTAAGGGCTATAAACGCTCTTAACAGTATAGAATCTAAGCTGTAGGGGGTGATTAAATGAGTTTAGAAACAAATGCAAGTCTTAAGCAAGTAGTAGACAAAGCTGAACAAATAGATGCAGATTTGCAGAATAAAAAACAGTTAATCGCTACCGCTGTTACTGGCAAGGATGTACCGACAAATGGTAGCGATTCGTTCCAGAAGATGGCGGATAATATAGATAGTATTAAGACTAAGCTGCCTATTTTACCTGGATATAGAGGCGTTGCAGAGAATGAACAGGGCGATATTTTTAATGTTACTAATTTTGCTAAACGCAGAGTTTATGATGATTTACCTTTTTCAAAAAAAACACTAGACGGTTATATAAATTCATCACAATTTGAAAAATACGACTCTGATACTATATTATCGCTTGAAAATCAATACATTTTTAGATATGTTGGAGATCAAAGAACACAATTATATAATCTTACAAATGTATATAAATTTTTTGTTATTAATGATTTTATATATATAAATTCTAGTTATGCACTTATTAAAATTAGTATTGGTGGTATTAAAATATTGGAAAAACAAATAAGTATAAGTGGCAATAGTGTTCAAGATGTTACTTTTGATTATTTAAATAATTATTTTTTAGTTATATATAAAGATGGAACTATTCGAAAATATTCAATAGATTTTGAATTAATTACTGAAGTTAAAACTACAATAAATAATACGCGTACTATAGCAGTTGATAGAGTTGGGAATATATTTATATATCACACTCTATCAAGCAATTTTTATCTTGTTAAATTAACAAAGGATTTAAATGTTGTAAGCAATATATTGATAGTTAATGTAGTTCTTTATGGTTCTTTCCAAACTATGTCTATTCATTCAGAAGGCGATAACGATTATATCTATATGATAGTAACTGATGGAAGTTTCAGAAAATACGATACTAATATGAATAAAGTTTGGTCACTTATATACACGGCTGAATGGGGTTATAGATCATATTATTTTAAAGATGGATATTTATATATTTGTTCTTATGGATCAAATGAGTTTTCACCACTTTTATATATATATGATTTAGATAAAAACTTAATAAATTTTATGCCACTTTATCCAACAGTAGGGCGCTCAGCATCTGTTTTCGTTAAAGATGATGGTAAAATTATAGTTTCAGCAACAACTGCTTCAGCAGGAAAAAGTATGGAAATAACAGAAAATTATACAGTTATTGATCCGGGATATGCAATGTTAGAAAAAAGAATTTAAGGAGGAATTAATATGATTTATATAGAAATAAATTCACAAAATGAAGTTACAACAACACATCTTTATCCTTTTGATAAAAAATACGGATATGGTAAAAGTAAAGAAGAACTTGAAAAAACAGGAATATTTGTAGAATCAATTCCGGAAGCTGAAAGAATTGAGGGTAAAGATTCTATATTAAAATATGATCCAAATACAAAAACATTATATTATGATTATATTGAAAATACGGAAGCTGTAAATAAAGAAAAAATAGACTTTCTAGAAAAACAAGTTGCAGATCTAACATTCATGATAATGCAACTACAAGGAGGTACTAACTAATGAATTGGTATTTTAATATAAATTACTTCTATAACAATAAGTTATGGACGATATCACAAGTCAAATTAGCAGTAGATTTAAATAAGATAACAGAAACAGAATATAAGGAAATAACTAGCGAGGACTATACAAAGTAGTCTTTTTTTATTGCATAAAAGTAATTAAAGTGAATATAATAATATTGTTCATGGTTATTTGAATTTTCCTTTATGGCTAATTTATAGAAAAACACCTTGATATAATCGAAATGAATATATCTCATTAAATTGATACACCTCAGGAAAGAGGTGTTTTTTCTTTGAAATTATTTATTAAATTGGAACTAAAAATGGTTTGAATTAATATATTGTATTAGCACTAAGTAAATAATCACCTCTTAATTATATAGTGCTAACTAGATTATTATATTTATTGAATTTAAAGAGCATCTACAATTATTGTAGGTGCTTTTTTATTACAAATTTAGGGATAGAATTATTTCAAATGGAGGTACTTATGGAAGATTTCGTTGCACAATTTATCAATGTGGGTGCAATTGGTGTTATAGCATATGTATTATTTAAAAATACGTTAGAAGAAAAGAAACAGGATCGAGATTTATACAGAAAAAGTGTAAATACATTTACGGAGACTTCAAAACAATACGCTGATAGTATTCAGAACTTAAGTTTACGTATGGAGAATGTAGAAGAAGGAAACGAGAGGATCGAAAATAAACTTGATAAAGTTTTAAATAAATAGAAGGGGTGATTTTATGGATATTATGAGTTTTATACCAGAACAGTTAATGATAATAGTAGTAACACTAAACGTACTAGGATTTGCATGTAAGAGTATTCCTAAATTTGACGATAGATATATACCTATTACTTTATTGGCAATAGGTATTATATTTAGTATTTTCTTAGTTGGATTCAATGTTACATCTATAATGCAAGGTATATTATGTTGGGGTGTAGCTATAGGCGTAAACCAAACATACAAGCAGTTTAAACAATAGATAAGGGGTGATAACGTATGATTAAATTTAACAGCTTAGCAATACACGGTGGACATGGCTTAGATGGTAAACCTGGTTCTGGTGCTGTAGGTGTTGTATATAATGGATCTAACACGGTAATTACGAAGGAAAGTACACAAGATAGATTAGTAGTTAAATATATAAAGGAATACGCAAAACCATATGCAAATAAAATATATGATTGTACTGTAGACAATGGAACAAGCCAAAATGATATATTAAATAAATTAGTGGCCAAGCATAATGAAGTAAATGCAGATATTAATTTAAGTATACATTTTAATTGCGGCGCAAAGGATGAAAGAGGTAACGGACGCACAACAGGCGTGGAAGTGCTAGTTTATAATCCTAATACTACTAACCCAGAAGCGGATAGAATATGCAAGAGCATAGAAAAATTAGGATTTAAAAATAGAGGTTTGAAAAACGGAAGCGGTAAGGCAGTAATAAAGAATACTAAAAAGAAAATGTTACTTGTTGAATGTTGCTTCCTTGATGATCTGGACGACATAAAATTGTATGATGCAAAGTCTATGGCCAAAGCAATTGTAGAAGGACTATTTGATGTTAAGATAGGCGAAGATGTTGCAACTCCACCAGCTTCACAGACATACGACAATGCAATAATCTATAGTGGAGATAGAGACAAAGCAGTTGCTATTATAATGAAGGAGTTCTTACCAAATTCTACTATAGTAGAAATAGCAGACTATAAAGGTCATACCACAGAAAACGTATATACTATAGGCGGTGGAGCTAGTAACAACATAGGTAAGTTTGGGGGACATGTTACTAAGTTTGTAGGTAATAATTTTAAAGAAACATATAGAAAAGTGGTTGAATGGTTGGAGAATAGAAAATTGATGTAGATAAGTAAAGGGTAGCTTAATTGCTACCCTTATTTTTTATTTTTATATAGTAATATTGAATCTGAACTTAAAATAATCTAAGATTTCTTTAATATTAGAAAAATCTTTCTTTTCAATTGTACTTTCCTCATATTCTGTATATAACCTATATACGTTATCTTCATATCTAAAGCATATAGTTGAATTTGGAAAACTTTTTTATTTGAATCAATTGTTCTTAACAAATAAAAATAATCATCAACGCTAGCGTCATATGAAAAAATAACATTTATATTGTTTTTACTTGCGTGTATATCGAAATGATCAACCGCAGAAATGTGATACCCATTCTCGCTTAGATATTTGTGAAAGTCTTCAAATATTTTGAGACTTGGTTCTAAATAAAACTCCTCTTTTGCTAAGTCATACGCCAATCCTTTTAACATAATATCCCTCTTTTCTTTAGTTATTTCTTTAAATTATACATAATTTGGACTGCAATTTATGTCACATTTTGTAATATTTCTATAGTTATTTTATTTGACTAGAATAATCTAGCATGGAACATACTATTAAATGAGGTGATAGTATAGTATGGATATATTCGATGAAAAGGGAATTAAACCGATGTTGATAGCAGAAATGCAAGAAGCGTTTGACTCTTCTGATTATATATTTGAATTAAAATTAGATGGAATTAGATGTATAGCATATCTAGATAAAGATAGTACAGATTTAAGAAACAAAAGAGATTTTAAGTTGATACCAAGGTTTCCAGAACTAGACCAGCTACATAGATATGTTAATGAAAAGTGCATACTTGATGGTGAATTAATAGCCATGAATAACGGAGTACCAGACTTTTACGAGTTACAAAGAAGAACTTTATTAAGCGACCCTTTCAAAATGCAACTATCTGCAAGGAAGTATCCAGTATCTTTTATAGCGTACGATATCATATATTATAAGGACAAGTTAGTTACAGACTTACCTTTAATTGAACGAAAGAAGTTATTAGAGAAGACAGTAAATGAAATGGATAGATTTGCGATATCTAGATATATAGAAGAAAAAGGGAAAGCCTTATATCAAGTAGCTGAACAACAGAAACTAGAAGGGATAGTCGCTAAAGAAAAGAACAGTAAATATTGGTTTGATAAGAAGAGTAGAGACTGGATTAAGATAAAATACATGAAGGATGAAGATTTTGTCGTGTGTGGTTATATATTAAAAGAGAACAATATGACTAGTTTAATAATAGCCCAATATAATGAAGCAAACGAGTTGATATATAAAGGACATGTAACTTTAGGTGTTAGCCTTAGAAAACTCAATCAGTATAAATATAAAAAAGCTAGTAATCCACCTATTAAGTATGTACCTAGTGGTTCAGGAAATGAGGATGCTGTATGGATAGAGCCTACCTTAGTTGCTACTGTGGAATACATGCCGAACGATCGAGGTTCGCTAAGGCAACCTGTTTTGAAAGGTATTAGAGAAGATAAATTGCCAAATGAGTGTAAAGAGCTAGAGTAAACACTAGCTCTTTTTTAATACATAAATTACCTGTATTATTTCACTCATTTAATGAATATAATAGAACATAAGTTCAGAACAACAGTTCTGTTATATGAGGTGATTTTATGGAAAGAGTTATACTACATTCAGATATGAACAACTTTTACGCTAGTGTGGAATGCTTGTATAATCCATCATTACGAGATAAACCTCTAGCAGTTAGTCCACAGGGAGATAGTAAATATGGTATTATACTAGCGAAAAACTACAAAGCTAAAAAATATAAGGTTCAAACTGGGGATCCAATTTGGCAAGCCAAGCAAAAATGTCCTAATTTAGTGATTGTCCCAGCAAACTATCATCAGTATCTTAGATTTTCAAGATTGGCAATAGATGTATATAAAGACTATACAGACAAAATTGAGAGTTTCGGACTAGATGAATGTTGGCTTGATGTTACAGAGAGTACAAAACTATTCGGCGACGGAGAGACTATAGCCAATCAAATTAGAGGTAGAGTAAAGAAGGAACTAGGGATTACTGCATCTGTAGGAGTTAGCTTTAATAAGATATTTGCGAAATTGGGTAGTGATATGAAAAAGCCAGATGCTACTACAGTTATATTAAAGGAAAACTTTAAAGATAAAGTATGGAACTTGCCTGTTGAGGATTTGCTTAACGTTGGGCGAGCTACTAAAAAGAAATTCTTAAAATACAACATAAACACTATAGGAGATTTGGCAAATACAAAGCCAGAGTTTTTAAAGAAGACATTAGGTAAAAGAGGTGTAGAACTTTGGAGTTTTGCAAATGGATATGATAATTCTCCAGTAAGCTTTTACAACTCTAGTACAGACATAAAGAGTATAGGTAACTCTATAACACTAAAAAGGAATCTAACAACAGATGAAGAAGTGAAAATTGTACTATATAAACTAACAGAGAGTGTAACAGAGAGGCTTAGAAAGCATGGATTTGTATGTAGTACAGTACAAATAACGATAAGAGACGAGACATTATCGTCATATGAGAGACAAGGACAACTTATTGTCCCTTGTCACACAACAAACGAGCTATTTAATAAGGCTTTTGAGCTGTTCAAAATACATCATCAACCTTTTATACCTGTGAGAAAGTTAGGAGTAAGAGCGTGTAATTTATCTACATCTAACTATGTACAATTGAGCTTTGGAGATAATTTTAAAGAAATAGAGAAGCACGAAAAGATAGATAATACTATAGATAAGCTTAGATATAGATTTGGCCATTATGCAGTACAAAGGGGGATCTCATTGGTTGACACAGAATTATCGCATATAAATCCCACGGAAGATCATGTAATACATCCTACAGCATATAGATAATATAATTGTAAATATTTTCCTATATTATTGATATAAATGAAAGTATATTTTACATTGGAGGGCTTATTATAGCTTTATTTTACTAGTATAAGAGTATAGTATGGATATATTTGATGAAAAGGAATTAAACCTATGTTAAGGTGTGGTTGAAGGTTGTTTTAGAGATAAAAATAAAGCCAAATGACGGAATATCTTTTGGCTTTTTAGAAACGGAATATGGAGCAACTTAATCATTCAAGCTTGCAGTAATAAAATTATATAAACTTGCATGCCTTATTTTGTCAGATATAATGATATAAATTAAGTCTCTATAACTAAGATTAGGCATTCCGAACATAATGAGTCTGTATTTCTGGATGCCCTCTAACGCTCTGATATATTCCGCCATAATTTCAATTTTAAAGTCTTCAGGTTGAGCAAATTCTCTTTCCACTATATTTACAACATTTCCTGTAAGTTCATAATATATATTTTTTAAGATTCTATTATGATTAATCCTATCTTGATGTATAGTTTCAAGGATATTCCTTATTCGATCACTCTGTCCTGGAGTAAATTCAGACTCTGGAATATTGTCAATTAACCATTGGTAATATCTATTAATTATCTCCTCGGATTCTACGGAGTTTCCTATTGTGTATATTGCATTTTCTAATTGAACAGGACTTGGGTAATTGTCTTCATTCATAATGGACCTCCTATATGTTTTACTATAGATATATGTTCTAATTAACATTTATGATACATAAATGAACTTAGTTGATATCACATTACATTATTGATCATACAACTTATTGGAAGGTGATAGTATGGATATATTCGATGAAAAAGGATTAAACCAATGTTAAGTGGGAGATTAAAGTGATATTATGACTTATTAAAGCAAGAAAGAGAGGTACTGTTAGACGAAAAAGTACCCCTCTTTCATGTATAGCATTTTTCTGTTAATAGATAATCTATCTATAAGAACATCTATAAAAATCAGTTTAATATAATATTAAAACAATTTATATGCCTATTTTATTAGGTTATTTTTTGTATCATTATTGAAGCGTTTGAATTTATCTGTGTACCTCCTGCAAGTGTTTGTAATGTAACTGCAGCAGCACTTGTATGATTTCGTACAGTTAATGTATCTCCAGCAGCAGCAGTAATAATTACCATGCCTAGATTCATTTGGGTTCCAGCACCTGAACCATACACACTACCTGCAACTGGTGAGCCATTTTGGAAAAGAGTAAATTGATTTGGCTCTACACCTGCAGCATAAAACCAAACTGCATAGTTACCAGCACTACCAAGTTGTATGGATGTTGTTCCTGGTGCATGGGTAATAGCACCAGTGATTACACCATTAGTACTAAATAATATATCAGCTTCTAAAGCAACGGTTTGTGCATCTAAATTATAAATATATGCATATTCAGATAATCCATTGCTACCAGTAGCCCCAGTACCTCCAGTACCTCCAGTACCTCCAGTAGCCCCAGTACCTCCAGTACCTCCAGTAGCCCCAGTACCTCCAGTACCTCCAGTACCTCCAGTAGCCCCAGTACCTCCAGTAGCCCCAGTAGCTCCAGTACCTCCAGTAGCTCCAGTACCTCCAGTAGCTCCAGTACCTCCAGTGGTTCCAGTACCTCCAGTACCTCCAGTGGTTCCAGTGATTCCAATTGAGCCAGTGTTTCCGGTGTTACCAGTAGTCCCAGTACCTCCAGTAGCACCTGTTGCTCCTACTGTTGCTCCTGTTGGTCCCGTTGGTCCCGTTGCTCCTGTTGTTCCCGTTGCTCCTGTTGTTCCACGTCGTGGACAGCAGCAATGAGGTGGTTTAGGATTATGACAACAATCATCGCAGCAATTGTCGCAACAGCCGTCGCAACAATCATTCTGACAATCGTGTTTACTAAATTTATAGTTATCGTCTCCAAAGTATTTATTATATTTTCCCATAATATTTCACTACCTTCATATAAAATTAGAGCTAATGCTCTATTAATATTCTATGATTAATTTGTTATTTTGTTATAAATATCTGTTAATTCATTATTATCTAGAAATGAAATATTTGATAAAGCATATCAATTGTTCATGATACATCATTAACCTTTTAAACCTCTGTTAGAAAGTTAGGAGTAAGAGTTGGAGATAATTTTAAAGAAATAGAGAAACACGAAAAGATAGATAATACTAAAGATAGACTTCGTTATAGATTTGGCCATTATGCAGTACAAAGGGGGATCTCATTAGTTGACACAGAATTATCGCATATAAATCCCACGGAAGATCATGTAATACATCCTACAGCATATAGATAATATAATTGTAAATATTTTCCTATATTATTGATATAAATGAAAGTATATTTTACATTGGAGGGCTTATTGTTAGATATAGGAGCAATAACAGAAGGCGAATCTGACTCTAAGAAAAAAGAGTTGTTAAATATATAAAAAAGGATTCATGGATATCCAGGATTATACACATAAAAAAGAGACCTTAATTAGTTTAGTTGGTCTCTTTTTATTTGCCACCAATTTGCCACCCTAAAAAATTAAGTTTAGAATATATACTATATTATTCTATAGTTCGATTTATTTAAGTTGATGACTTTAAATACAGTTTTCCGAGGTATTAATTGCATTTAAAATATATTCTATAGTTGATTATAAGATAGTAGGCAATTAAATATATAGATTAATTATAACCTATTGGCCAATTTGATAAAAGACTTTTATTAAAGTTTGTTTTATTATATAATGTTATTAAGATATCCTGAGACATACGATAAGGCTCTCTTAAATTCAACCTACAATTTTTATTCGGGAGACAACGTCTGATAACTTATATAACAGGCCGAGTATTTTTACTTGGACGTTAAAACATTATCAGTATGTCACCCACCTAGATGACTCTAGGGCGTGAATTTAACGGGCCACCGGTGTTTTGGGGAAAAAGATTGTCGCTATATATTTATAGCGACAATCTTTTTTTAGATTAATGTTATATTTTAATACTTATTATATTAAAACAATATTTATAGTCTCTGTAACAAATGTAATTCTAAGTGCATATTATTAATTAGGCTGAAAAAGCCAAGTCACTTTATAGAATTCACTTAAGGAGGCACGACAAATGCAAGATATAAAAAGAAATAGAAGAAAAATGGGTAATAATAGTCCAGTATCTTCAAATATCAATGATATAGATGAAATTCGTGAAGATTCATTTTCTGATGAAGATATGGAAAGAGGCTTCAAAAATAAAAAGCATGATCACTGTGATTGCGAAAAAGAAGATAAATGTGGATGCGATCATCACCATAATGATTGTGGATGCGACCATCACCACAACGATTGTGACTGTGATCCTTGCCATAATCACAATAATCACCACTGTGAGCCTTGTGAAATAGAGTCAGATGACTGCTTCCCAAATAAATGTGGGCCAGAATGCTGTCATCCTTTAACTCCTAAAAATTTCGCACCTGGGAACTGTGTTCCTATAGCTATAGAAACTAATAGAGTTTTTGATACTATGCGTTTCCAAGCTTTTACAGACGGTTCAGGACCTAATGGAGAGCCGTTATTCTTTGAAACAGAAGTTATAGAAGTAAATGGGCCAGTTCCTCAAGGTGGGCCAGTAAATGTAACTATAGAAAAAATATGTGTAAACTTCAAAGAAATAGAAATAAATCCAGGTCTTATTACACTAGAAGATTTTGAAATAGAGCCGCTTGATTCAATGTCACACAGAAATTGCGAATCATCATTTGAGTACGCAGTTTGTGGAGAATTCAAACGTGAATGCTGCAGAAGAGGATTAGGAAATTCAGTAGCGTTTAAAGAAAAAGGATTAAATGTTGCAGTACGTGATTTAGTACTAGAATTAAAAGGTAAATGTGGATGTACTACATTTACAGCGCTTGCTTTCCCTGCAGTAAAAGAGTGTGGATGTAAGAGAAGAGTACCTTTTGTACAATTTAACTTCAATACATTCTCATCACCTCTTTGCCTTCCAGCAGATGGAAGATCTTTACTACTAAGACAAGAATTTAATACTCATTTAACAGTTGATTGTATAGGAAAATCTATACTAAAATTCGAAGAAAATGAGCACTGCGAATGCTTCTTCGATTTAATAATACCAAATGACATAGATTTAGTTCTTTGCTTAGAAGAAACTGTAAGCGCACTTATAAGTGAGCAAATAGTAGTTTTAGGATCAAGAACTCCAATAGAGCCTAGATTAGTAGATACATTCGCAAAAGTATGTGACTTTGAACAATGTGGACCTAGATTCTAGATAAATTTATTTAACTTATAGATAATCAAAGTTGTAAAAAAGCCATTGAGGTATAAATACCTCGATGGCTTTTTGTATTGATTAATTTAGAATTAAAGGGGGCGTAGAGACTTTATTGATCTAAATAAAACTAAAGAGTGGAGAATGCAAGTCAACATTGACACAGAAGTCATAACATAAATTAAAGCGTATATATTTAAACTTGGTATAGGAAGCAACGTATACAGAGCTACAATCTGTACTACCATTCCTATAATAGTGTTTATACTGGAAGCGAGTTCTTTTCTAATAGCATTTAAAATCCCTGATAAAGTTTGATTTAATGACATAAATAAAGGCACCAAAAACATGGATTTTAAATAATTACCAGCGAGTTCGTTTTTAAATACAAAAACACAGACTCTCTCTCCAAAGAAGTAAAAAAATATA
The DNA here is from genome assembly GCF_000498755.1 of Clostridioides mangenotii TR. Lineage (GTDB taxonomy): Bacteria > Bacillota > Clostridia > Peptostreptococcales > Peptostreptococcaceae > Metaclostridioides > Metaclostridioides mangenotii_A. Next base: position 45,544 of record NZ_AXUS01000024.1, read on the forward strand.
GACGAAAGTATTCCAACAGCTAAAGTTAAAAGAATTGAGTACTTAATTTTTTTAATTACACTATCTATTTTATTTAGAGCCATTCCTTGAGATATGCTTGGAATTAAATTTACGACTAGAGCTGATCCGAGAGTAAATGGTATAAATACAAATGGCATAACCATACCACTTATAACTCCGTACATGCTGAGAGATTTAGTATATGTCATACCAGAAAGAGCTAATCTAGAAGGAACCATCATAGAGCTTATAGACTGAAGAAATATGCTAGACATTCTGTTGCAAGTTATAGGGACAGACATCTTTATAGTTTCTATTGAAGAATAGTAAAAGTCCTTAGCGCTAACCACGTATTTTTTGCATAAAGAAGAATCTCTCCATAGATATACAGTCATAAAAATTATATTGCTCAGTTCTCCGATTGAAACTCCTAAAAGGGCTATGTAGCAGTTGAAATTTTTATTACCTATGTACATTATTAGTAAAACAACAAATAAAATTTTTGTAATCTGTTCTATTATTTGTCCTACAGCAGGTACTTTCACTTTTTTAACTCCGTAGTAGTACCCCCTAAGTACATTAGAAATTGTAATTGTAACTACAGCAGGAGCTATTGCAAGAATAAGTAAGTTTAAGTGTGGGTCGTTTAAAAATTTTTCTGAAAAGAACTTACTGTTAAAAGAAACTATAAGGGATATAATCAACGAAACGAAAAATGCTATGTAGAGTGTAGATATAAAAAGTACATTTGAAGAATGTTTATCTTTTATAGCCTTTTTATTGGCAATTAAACAACTTAGTGCTGTAGGAATTCCTGTTGTGGTTACGGATAGACATATCATCAAAAAGTTGAATATCATATGGTAAATGCCTAGCCCTGTTTCACCTAAAGCTCTAGATAAAAATACTTTATATATAAAGCCGAAGATTCTAACAATAAAATTGGATACGAACAAAATTGCCGTAGACATAACTAGATATGGAATTTTCAAAAAACACCTCCTTACGTTAAATATATTCGTAAGGAGGTCAAAAATTTATAATTATATCTTTATAAAATCTGGGTTCATTTTATCAAATCTTGTTACATACTTAAATCCGAGGTCTTTTAGGACCGAGTAAATATAATCGAATTTATATGCTACTTGATCTGTATTGTGAGAATCAGATCCTGTAGTTATAATTTCACCACCTAATTCCTTGTACAGCTTTAAAATATAGGTAGAGGGTGTAAGGTCAGGTAGATTATATCTATAACTTGATGTATTTAATTCAATTCCTTTTCCATCATATATAGCTTGTTTAAGAGTTGCTTCAATTATATCGAAGAACAATTTATCATCTAAATATGTATCAAAAGGAGCGTATCGTTTAATCAGATCTAGATGTCCTAAAACAGAGTAATTTTTATAGTTTTTCACTACATTGTAAAGTTCCATATAGTAATTTTCATAGATTTCATATTGTGATCTACCTTCAAAGTAAGAGCTCAAATAAAGGTCTTTTCTATCTATAGCGTGAATAGAACAAATTACAAAGTCAAAATCATATTCTTCGACTCTTTTATTGTAGTAATCGCCTAAATCTTTTTGTAGTCCAAATTCAATTCCCTTTTTTATAGTTATTCTTTCTTTATATTTCCTTTGTACATAATCGAGCTTCTCGAAGTAGTCACCCAAGTTTACCATAAAAGAGTCATCAGTAAATATACCGTAATCAACATGGTCAGTAAAACATATCTCATTTAATCCTAAATCGATAGACTTTTCTACCATATCCTCTATACTCGTATGGCTGTCAGTAGAGAAACTTGAGTGCATGTGATAGTCGTAAAACATAAAAAATTTCACCTCATTTTTGTAATTATTTTAATGTAAGTAATTTATAGTATTTATAAATTTTAAACAAGTATCCTTTATTTATTTAGGTATCTTATATGTTATTATAACAATATGTTGATTGCAATAACAGAGCAGGTTACTGGCTAAACATAAATCTTTGCACATTAAATACCAATTGAGTGTAGATGTGCTTTATTAAATTAAATAATATAATTTAATTTAATAAGAAAAACATTGAGAAAAATTTATTCAATTGTGCTAAAATTAAAGTAAGCAAAAGAATTGTTAGGTAAAAACAGAAATAAGATATAAATAAGTTATTCAATATTAAGACCTATAATTTAGTGCAAGTGGTGATTATTATGGAAAAATTTTTAATTGATATGAATAAGAACAATACAACGAAATATTTACATGTATATAATTGTATAAAAAAAATGATACAAGACGAAAAATTAAATGTACATGAGAAATTGCCTCCAATAAGAAAGTTTTCAAAATTATTGGGGGTTAACAATGCTACAATAATCAAGGCATATGAGCTTTTGGAAAATGAAGGCTATATTTACAAAATTGTAGGAAACGGAACATTTGTATCTAACTTAAAGGGAGAAAATACAAAACCTAAAGAGATCAGAGACGGAATAATACACTTTGACAGTGGTAATCCATCAAATGATATGTTCCCGATAGATTCATTTAAATACGCAGTAAATATGGCTCTTGAAAAAGATGGCAACTCTATATTTGACTATGAAGAAGGACTTGGATCAGAAGATCTTAGAGAGAATCTTGTAGAGTACTTAAAGAGTTTAAAAATAAATACAACAGTAGAGAATATTCAGATAATTTCGGGTGCCCAGCAGGGTATAGATATAGTCTGTAAGGGAATAATAAGTCACTCAGATGTAGTATTTGTTGAGGAACCTAGTTATGCAGGAGCTATAGATGTATTTAAAAGTAGAGGAGCAAAGATAATATCGATACCAATGTTAGATGATGGTATAGATATAGGAATACTCAAAATAAAGCTTGAAAAATTTAAGCCTAAGTTTATATATACTATGCCGAATTTTCAAAATCCGACGGGAATATCGTATTCTATGTACAAGAAAAACAAACTAATTGAGTTAGCAAAGGAGCACGATTTTTATATATTAGAAGATGACTTCATAAGCGATTTTAAATTTAACTCAGAGGACAACAGACCACTAAGAAGTTATGATAACGGAGGAAGAGTTATATATATTAAGAGTTTCTCGAAAATTCTTATGCCAGGGCTTAGAATCGGTCTTGTAGAAGTTCCGTCAAAGCTTATGACAAAGATTTTAATAGCTAAGCACACTTCAGATATTTCTACACCTGGGTTGATACAAAAGTCTATGTATTACTTTATGAAAAACTTTGAGTGGGATTCCTATCTTAGAAGTATGGAAAGTGTATATATGAATAAATACCGTATTGCAGAGAAATTAATTAAAGAAAAGCTATCTAAAAAGATTAAAGTAAGAAACTCGTGTGGAGGGATAAATTTTTTCTTGGAGCTTCCATTAAATTATAATTCTCAGACATATACCGACTTTTTAGTAAAAAAAGGGGTATACATAACACCAGGTACGTACTTTTTTGATAAAATAGTGGAAGATAGATTCTTTAGAGTAAACATTGCAAAACCAAGTATATCAGAAATTGAAGAAGGAATCTCAATAATAAGCGATAGTATCGAAGAATTTTTTGATAAATATAAATATAAATAAGTATTTTGGAGGAAGAAATGTTTGAACAAAAAAAATTAGACAGAATAAATCAACTTGCTAAAAAGCATAAAGAAGATGGATTAACTCATGAAGAGCACGATGAAAGAGAAGGACTTAGAAAAGAGTATCTAGAACATTTTAGAGCACATGTTAGATCAAAACTAGATAATATAAAAGTTGTATCACCAGAGGAGTATGAGGAGTATATAAAAAACAACAATAAATAGGAAAATTATTAATATTTAATAATTTAATATATAAATCTAAGGAGATGATACAATATGGATTTAAAACATGAATTTAAAAACGCTTGGGAAGAAGCACAAAAAAATAACTCAATTGGTGAAATAATGGACTATGCCAATGGTTATATGAAGTTTTTAAGTAAAGCTAAGACTGAGAGGGTATCTGTAGAGGAAATCGTAAACTTAGCTAAATTTAATGGATTTGTATCTCTAGATGAAGTAATTGCAAATGGAAAACTAAGTGCAGGCGATAAAGTTTACTCAGTAAACAGAGCAAAAGCAGTAGCTATGTTTGTAATTGGTAAAAACCCTATAGAACAAGGACTGAGAGTAATAGGTGGACATTTAGATTCTCCAAGAATGGATTTAAAACCAAACCCACTTTACGAAAGCTCTAACTTAGGATTTTTAAAAACTCATTACTATGGAGGAATCAAAAAATACCAATGGACAACTATTCCTCTATCAATACATGGTGTAGTAATATTAAACGATGGAAGTAAAGTAACAGTTTGTGTTGGAGAAGACAACAACGATCCAGTATTTTGTGTAACAGATCTACTAGTTCACCTAGCTGGAGATCAAATGGAGAAAAAACTTAAAGACGGAGTAGCTGGAGAGGCTCTAAATGTACTTGTAGGAAATACACCACTACAAGGTGAAGAAAAAGACCCAGTAAAATCTAATATACTTAAGCTACTAAACGAAAAGTACAACATAGTTGAAGGTGACTTCTTAAGTGCAGAAATAGAAATAGTACCTGCAGGAAAAGCTCGTGATATGGGATTTGACAGATCAATGATACTAGCATATGGTCATGACGACAGAGTATGTTCTTACGCAGCAGTAAGAGCCATACTAGACATAGAAGCACCAGACTACACAGCATCAGCATTATGTGTAGACAAAGAAGAAGTAGGATCACAAGGAAACACAGGAATGCAGTCAAGATTCTTTGAAAACGACGTAGCAGAGCTAATAGCACTTCAAGGAGATTATTCAGATATAAAAATACGAAGAGCAATGAGCAACACAAAAGTGCTATCAGCAGATGTAACAGCAGGACACGATCCAAACTACGCAGAAGCATACGATAAAAACAACTCAGCGATAATAGGTAATGGTGTAGTACTAAACAAATACACAGGAGCCAGAGGAAAGAGCGGATGTAACGACGCAAATGCCGAATTTGTAGCAGAAGTAAGAAAAATATTCGACTCAGAAAACGTAGTATGGCAAACAGCAGAGCTAGGTAAAGTAGACCAAGGTGGAGGAGGAACAATCGCTTACATCCTTGCGAATGCAAACGCAGAAGTAATAGATTGTGGAGTCGCATTACTAAACATGCACGCACCTTACGAAGTAGCATCAAAAGCAGACATACACGAAATGTACAAAGGATACAAAGCATTCTACAAAAGTAACTTTAGATAAAAAGAATAGAAACAAAGCAAAAAAAATAATAACTAGAGAATATAGAAAAAGAATATGGAACAAAAATCAGGGAGCCAACTCAAAATGAATTGAGCATAGCTTCCTGTTTTTTTGCACAAAAGCCTGTAGGCGAGACAAAGAATTAAAATACCAAAAAGTAACTTGTCTTTTTCACTAAACAAGAGTTTTAAGAGGGAAAAAAATGTTGTAAGATGGTGATAGGAAATCTTGCACATGACCTAGATTTATTTGTCTAGTATTGCAATATTTCATATCAGAAGCTTACAACACTTTTTTCTGTTCTCTTTTAGCTACCATTTACTTTTCTACCCCAAAATGTTCACAAAGTCTATCCAAAAACTTATCCTCCAAAGGCGTAAAAGTCTTTTTCTTAGAATAAATAAAATAAAATTGTCTTGAAAAATCAATCCCTTTAATTCTGTATAATTTCAACTTATTAGAATCAACATAGTCAAGAGCGGACATCTGAGAAATAAACGATACCCCTAGGCCGATTCTAACCATTTCTTTTATAGCTTCATTAGACTCGACATGAGCTATTATTTTTAGCTTGTCCGCAGGAAAATTATTCTTACCAAGCGTTTTCATAGTAAGCATTCTAGTTCCAGAACCGTCTTTTCTCATTATAAAATTTAAATTTTTTATTTCATCTAATTCAATATATCCATTATCATTTTTTATATTAATATTTGCAGGCGCTATCAATACAAGTTCATCATTTATTAGGTCTATGTACTTGATCTGAGGATTGTTTATTTTTGTTCCGACCAGTCCAAAACTTATCCTCTCATTTAAAATTTCTGAAATAGCGTATTGGGAATCATAATGGCTTATAGAAAATTTGACATCTGGATAATTCGCAGAAAAATCTTTGATAAATTCAGGCAGTATATATGTCTCTGGTATAGAGCTACATGCTATATCTATAATTCCTTCAATTTTACCAGAGTATTCTTTTATATCGTACATTGCTCTTTTACAATTGTTTAAAATGTATATAGCATGATTGTATAAAATCTCTCCGGATTTTGTTAGAGTAATAACTTTATTGCTTCTGTTGACTAATACCGTGTCTAACTCTCTTTCTAGGTTTTGTATATGCGCACTAACCGTAGGCTGTGTAAGAAAGAGTTCTCTAGCAGCTTTTGAAAAGCTTTGATGTTTTACAACGGCGACGAATACTTCTAGTTGTTTAAAATCCATTACTAAATCCTCCTTAAATCATCTAGATTTATTATAACATAGTTGTGAAAAACATTGATAAATCAATTTGTCAAAAAAATAGTAAAAAAATATTTTTATAAGTTTTGATAAGTTATAATGAATCTGATATAATACAATAGTATTTTTTATATGAAAATTTTATTTTAAAACAGTAAAATACTTTCTAATTCGATTTTTTATTACAATAATATTACAGAGTTATATAATTTATTATAATAAGTA
>NZ_AXUS01000025.1 GCF_000498755.1 Clostridioides mangenotii TR
AAATCAGATACGGAGGTAGATTTTCTTTTATATGGCCCTATTATGAACTCTAAATCGTGGATGTATGACGAAGATGAATACACATGCCCACAACAAGTTATTGATGTAATCAATAAGGCTAATGGTAAACAGATAAATCTACACATTAATAGTTATGGTGGCGACGTATTTGCGGGGATTGCTATATGCAATCAATTAAAAAATTATGAAGGTAAAGTAGTAGCACATATTGATTCTATAGCTGCAAGCGCTGCATCTGTTATAGCAATGGGCGCTGATGAAATAATTATGCCTAACAATGCCACGATGATGATCCATAATGCTTGGGCTTATACAGCAGGTAATGCAAGTGAATTAAGAGCAGAAGCGGACAAGTTAGAAAAAATAAATTCTTCTGTAAGACAAAGCTACATGGATAAGTTCATTGGAACAGAGGAAGAACTAACACAGCTTTTAGATGATGAAAGTTATTTGACAGCTGAAGAATGTATAACGTTAGGTTTTGCTAATAGTGTAGCTAAGCAAACGCCTCAACATGATCCAAAACTAAATATAAAAGCTAGTATACTTAATAAGTATAAAAAGCCTGAAGAACCTAAAACAAATATACTAAATAAATTTAGAAAGGAAATAAAATAATATGAAAAATAAAGATTTAGAATTAAGTGTAGAAGAGCTATTTGCTAAAGCAATAGGAGCTGAAAACGAAGAGGACTATGTCAAATATCAGTTAGAAGCTACAAAAATTATAGAAGCTAATGTAATAGCTGAAGCTAAGAAAATAACTGATGAACAACTAAGGGATCAAAATGTACTTAATGAAAGAGGTTTAAGAGTACTAACAACATCGGAAACTAAGTATTACAATGAAGTCTTATCTGATGGAGGATTCAAAGGCAAGGAAGAGTTAATGCCGGTAACCATAATCGATAGGATCTTTAAAGATTTAGAAGCACAACATCCAATTTTAACTAAGATACAATTAGTTAATACAACAGGGATAACAAGATGGCTTGCTAGAAAAGCAGAGGCTGAGGGTGCTGTATGGGGAAAACTTGAAAGTGATATAACTAAGAAACTAGACAACAGCTTTGAGGTTATAGATACTCAATTAAACAAGTTATCTGCATTTGTTCCGCTATCTAAGGATATGTTAAATCTTGGTGCTGTGTGGTTAGATAAATTTGTAAGAGCAATATTACAGGAATCAATAGCCATAGGTTTAGAAAAGGCCATTATAACTGGAAATGGAGTAAATCAGCCGATCGGAATGTTAAAAGATATAACAAAATCTGTTAACCCAACAACAGGATATCCAGATAGAACTGCTACGGTTCTTCCAGATTTAAAACCAGTTACACTTGGTAAGCTTGTTATGAAACCTTTAGTAGATGGAAAAGTAAAGACTGTTCAAGGTATAATACTAGTATGTAATCCGGGTGATTACTGGGAAAAAATATTCCCACAAACAACAGTACAAGATCTAAACGGTAATTATGTATTTAATAAACTACCGATAGCTGCTGATATTGTTCAGTCTGTTTATGTACCAGAAGGTAAGATGATAGCTTGTGTACCGGAGGATTACTTTATGGGGATAGGCTTTAATTCGATAATACAATTCTCAGACGAATATCACTTCTTAGAGGATGAGAGAATTTATATCACTAAAATGGCTGGACATGGAAAACCAATTGAAGCTAAATCTTTCTTAACTTTCGACATATCAAAACTAGGTATAGAAGAAGAAAAAACTGTAGAAGGAAAAACTGGAGAATAAAAATCAAGTAGTAACCTTAAGGAGGTTATTTTTTTATGCGAAAATTTATACAAACCCGAATTTTATTAACGAATGTTAGAAAAAATTAAACGTAGACTAAGTATCACTTGGGATTACGATAATGAGGAAATAGAAGAAATAATCGAAGAGGGCAAGATATTTATAATTTCTCGTGTAGGAGAAGTTGACTTTGATGTAGATATACTTGCCTCTAGATTATTAAAAGAATATTGTAGGTATGCTTGGAACGGTTCAGTTGCATATTTTGAACAGAATTTCAGATCAGATATTCTTAATCTTCAGATACAAAATGCGATTCAATAGAAATAATGGCGAGGAATTAAATTCGGGAGTACTATTTTATGGAACAAAGGAAACAAAAAGAGACAGTTTAGGAAAAAACCCTAAGTCGGTATTAATTGACGAGGGTAGACTGCGTTTTAAATATAAATCAATAAGAGAAATGGACTTCAAACAATATTATGGGATAAGTAATAAATTGGACATAAAAGTTAAGGCTTATTATGTAAAGAATATTGAAGAGTCACACATAATTAAAATAGATAAAGAGTACTTTGATATAATTAAAATTGATTATGATAATGAACGTAAGTATATGTATTTATATTTAGCAAAAAGGGGGTCATTAGATGATTAAGGATCTTGAGGGTTTGATTAAAAAATTAAACGGTATGTATCCAGTATTCGCTATGAATATTAGAAAGGATGAGGTTGAAAAGAACCCATCCTTTTTTATTTATAACGATGATGGAGAAATAACAAAAGCTACAAGTGGAATAAATCAATACAAAACGAACTTTCATTTATCTTTTTTCACAAGGGGCCAATCAACTTTAAATCAGATTGAAGTTATAGAAATGTGTAAAAAACATGCTTTAATTTTTGATAGGACAGAGATAGACGTTGGTAAAATACAGGATCTGGATGTAGAAGCTAAAATGGTTACTTTTGTATTACATCACATCGATAAGGTGATGTAATGGGGATAAGGTATGATTTAGGTTATGAGAACTCAAAGAAGTTGGAAGAAGCATTAAAAAAAAGTGCTACAAACTTAGAGCCAAAATTAAATGAGTATTTACACATAAAGGGTAGTAAAGAGGTTATGAAATCAGTAATTGATTTTACACCAATTTCAAATAGAAATAAGGCGCATGCTAAAGAATCAGGTTCATTAAAAACAAATACAACTAATCTTAGTTTTGAAGTTACAACTAAAGGTAAATTTAGATATTTATTCTTCCCAGATCAAGGTATTGGGAAGCACAATTTAGTTGCACAAGAATTCTTTGATAAAGGTTTAAAGTCAAAAGAAGATATTTTATTTAACGATATTATGAAAGTTATAGAAGAACAACTAAAAATACAAATATAGGAGGAATAATTATGAGCGGAGTTAAGAGAGACGAACAATTCTCAGTGTATAAAGTTACAAATGCGAACATGTTATTTGAAGGTGAAACAGCAGCCAAGAAGTTTGGGGATACTGGTGAACTTGAGGTTCAAGCAAAAACTAAGGAGATTAATAAAGTTGCCGAAGGTACAATCGTAGATACAAAAAGTATGATAGAAGAAATGACACTTAAGTATGTAGGTCATATCACTAGGGAAATGTTAAGGAATGTATTTGGAATAAGCACAGATGGTTTAAAAGCTGGAGTATACTCTTACGGTGCAAATTCTAAAGGCAAGAAAGGTACACTAACATTTGATGAGTATGACTTATGGGAAACAGACACATTAATGATGGCATATCCTGTAGTTACAATAGCAAGTGGACTTGAACTTAAAATAAAAAATGGGGAAGATGAAGTTGCTGAGATAGAATTAGAATTCAAAGTCTTACCTGATAAACAAAAAAATTATCACTATGAAGCGTTTAAATCTGAACTAGATGAAGCTTTAGTTAGTGAATGGCACACTAAATTTGATCCAGAAAAGATAAAAGAAACGAAAGTGGGGGAATAATATGATTAAATATATAACTTTAAATGATGGCCAAGAAGTAAAACTTAATACTAGTATTACTCTTAATGCCTTTTTAAAAGCACAAGAACAGGGGTATTTTACAAAAAATATACTATCCGCGATGATGGGAATTGTAACTAAAAGCGGTAATCCATCAGATGCCCTTGGAGGATTAACTGATACTGATATATTAAATTCTCCATATATGGCATATCTAAATGCTAACCCAAACGGAATGAGTAAAGAAGAATTTGACAGTAACATCCCTATTGATATGGAGCTTTGTTTTGAAATAATAGGGGAAATCTTATCTGGGAATGTAAAATCTAAACCACAACTTGCACAAAACTTCCAAAAATCTACAAAAAATACGGGTAAATCTAAAAAAAAGTACCAGAACTCGAAATAAATTGTGTAGAAGATAGTTATTCTATATACGCATATTTTTTCAACTTAGGTACTGATATCTGGGATATACCAATATCAAGGTTAAATAGATTGATGATGAATAAAACGGCAATAGAAAGCTGGAGAAATAGCAGTGATGAGTAAAAGAAGGATAATCAATCCTTCTTTTTTTATGTCTAAAAACGAAAGAAGGTGAGAAATATGGCAAATCCGGAAATTAAAGTTCAATATACCCTAGTAAATAAACAGTTTAATTCTGAAATATCTAATATAAATAAAGCTATTTCAACTTTAAATAAATCTTTTGCAGTACAACGAGAACAGATGAAAAACACATCTACAGATACGCAAAAACTAGAAGCTGAAATATCTAAACTTGAAAAGCAGTATGAACTAGCAAAACATAAAACAGAAGCTACTGCACAGGCTTTTGAAAATGCAAAACGTACAATGGGAGAGAATTCAGCTGAAGCCCAGAAATGGGGAGACAAACTTCTAGTTGCACAAAAGAATGAGGAACAATTAAAAAATGCTATAACTGAAACTAATATAAAGTTAGAGGATGCAAAACAGAAACAAAGCCAATTGACAGCTGAACAACAAAGGGCAAATGAGATTTCAGAGCAAAGAAAAAATAAGTTAAAAGAACTGAAATCAGAAGAGGAACAACTAAAAAACACCTCAGAAAAATTAAGTAAAGAGTATGAACTTCAAGTTAAAAGTCTTGGTAATAATGCAAGTGCCTCTGATCAATTGAAGGCTAGACAAGAGTACTTACAAAAGGCTATGGAGAATTCAGCTAAACAAGTGGAGAACCTTGAAAAACAACTTGAGTTAGCAAAGTCTGAGTATGGAGAAAGTTCAGATGAAGTAAATAAACTTGAACAAGAGTTATTAGATGCTAGAATTGCAACACAAGAATTTGCAAATGAGTATGCTGATGCTGGAAATAAAGTCAAGCAAGCTTCAGATAAAATGTTGGCTACTGGCGACAAATTAAAAGGCATAGGAAAAGGTCTAACAACACATGTATCACTACCACTAGTAGCATTAGGTGGCGGAGCTATAAAGGCTGCAAGTGATTTTGATAGTGCGTTTACTGGTGTAAAGAAAACAGTGGACGAAGTTGTAGATGCTAATGGAAAAACTGTAATATCTTATAAAGATCTTGAAAAAGGTATAAGAGATATGGCCAAAGAAATTCCAGCAAGTGTTCAAGAGATTAGTGCTGTCGCAGAAGCAGCGGGACAATTGGGTGGATTCGAGCGCCCGGTTATCAAGAAATTGATAGCATAAAACATCAACCAAAATCGGTGAAGGCTAAAATGATAAATATTTATGGTATAATAATCGCAAGATATAAAAAAATTAAAATAGGAAAAAACGAATATTAGGATCATTAGAGGAGTAATAAAAATGGCGAAAAGAAAAACACATGAAGAGTTTAGCTCTGAGTTGTATGAAAAACAAAGGAATAGATTTATATTACACTCTCAGTATCAGAATGTTAAAACAAAAATAAAAGCAACGTGCAATTTATGTGGAACTACAGAATATAAAAATCCACATGATTTATTAAATGGTTCATGCAAAACATGTCATAATAAGAAATTAAGTAAGATTCAATCCAAATCGCCAGAAGTGTTTAAGGAAGAAGTAGAGTCAAGTGGAGAATATAAATTATTAGGTGAATATATAGATTCAAAGACTAAGTGTAAAATTAAACACTTAACTTGTGGCAATGTTTTTAAAATGGCTCCAAGTAAATTCTCATATGGGCAACGTTGCCCAAAATGTATGAGACCTAACCATAATAGGAATCACGAAGAATTTCTCAAAATGTTTAATGAAGTAGCCAATAATGAATATGACGTAATGAGTGAGTTCACACGGATAGATGAAAAAACCTTGATAAAACATCTTATTTGTGGACATGAGTATGAGGTAACACCACATAAGTTTATAAATGCAGGACGAAGATGTCCTAAATGTGCTAAAAATATTAAGTTAACTACTGAAGAATTTAGAGAAAGGGTTAAAGAATTAGGTAACGATGAATATGAAGTTTTAGGTGAATATATTGACAGTAAATCAAATGTAAAAATAAAACATAAAGTTTGTGGAGAAATATATTCGGTAGCTCCTTATAATTTTAATATGGGGAGAAGATGTCCTCGTTGTAGACGCAGTAAAGGAGAAGAATTAATAAGGAACTACCTAATTGAAAAAAATTATAAATTTTATGAACAATATAAAATACCTGAATGTAAACTTGAAAATCCTTTACCATTTGACTTTGCAATTTTCAAAGATGGTTCAATAATATTAATAGAATATCAAGGCGAACAGCATTATAAAGATAGAGAATTCTTTCATAGAAAAAAAGGCTTTGCGTATCAGCTGAAAAGAGATTCAATAAAGAGAGAATATTGCAAAGCAAATAATATTAAATTAATAGAAATACCATATACCATAAAAAATATAATAAAATATCTTGAGGGACTTCTAAAATGAAGTCTTTTTTTATATCATCATGCTAATACCGAGGTAAGCGAGAACATCACTCGCCACCGTAACGCATAGGGATTGAGCGTTAAGAGAGCAAAAATACCCCCAAGAGTGGTTGACGCCTAAACAAGTAATGTTGTAGGTGAAAATATATGCTGAGCTTATAGGAAACTATAAGAACTAAGGGATAAAAAGCCTTTAGGATAACAAAACTGATCGAAACTGAGAATGTATTAGATTTTTCAAGAGTAATGGTAGATATGGGTGTAGCTACAAATCTATCTAGTGAAGAAGCCGCAATGTCTCTTGCTAAATTAGCAGCAATTACCGATATGCCACAAAAAAGTTTTAGAAATTTAGCTTCAAGTATCGTTGCATTAGGTAATGATTCAAAAACAACTGAAGCAGATATTGTCGCAATGTCACTTAGACTTGCTGGTACAGGAAAACAAGCAAACATGAGTGAGGCTGATATTATAGGTATTTCAGCTGCTATGAGTTCTCTTGGTATAAATGCTGAAGCCGGGGGCGGAAGTATGTCTCGTGTTATGCAGAAAATGAACTCTGATGTTATGAGTGGTGGAGGTAATCTAGAAAAGTTTGCAAAAACAGCTGGTATGAGTTCAAGTGAATTTCAAAAAGCATGGAAGGAAGATGCAGCAAGCGCCTTAGTAGAATTTGTAAAAGGTTTAGGGAAAGCAAAAGAATCAGGAGAAGATGTCACAGGCGCTTTAAAGAAGATGGGAATTACATCAACTCAAGAGGTTGATACAATGTTAAGACTATCTGGTGCAAGTGGTTTACTTAGCAAATCATTAAAAACTTCAGCAGATGGATGGAAAGAAAATACTTCATTAACTTCAGAAGCTGAAAAGAGATATAAAAGCTTTGAAGGTCAACTTAAAACTTTAAAAAACAAATTAATGGATATTGCTATTGATATTGGTGGTCCACTTATGGAAGCCTTAAATAAAGCACTTGAAGCGGCACAACCATTCTTACAAGTAATAGCTGATCTTGCTAAGAAGTTTGCTGAAGCTAGTCCAGAAACTCAAAAACTAATAGTGAAAATAGGTCTCTTTGTAATAGCGATAGGGCCATTATTAACAATAATAGGAAGTCTTTTAAGTGTACTTGGAACCTTAACCGGCGCTTGGGCTGTTGCCTTTAGAGGAGCAACGGCTGTTACGCCAGCTATAAACGGACTAAGTAAAGTGTTTAAAGCATTAAAAAATATACCAAGTGGTGTTACCAAAGTTGGAACGTCTTTTACTAAGTTAAAAGGGGTAGCCAGTTCAGCATGGGGTGCTATATCAGGAGTTATCTCCTTAAAGGTTGTTGCAATAGTAGCCGCTATAGGTGCAATCATATTCATAGGTTATCAGATATATAAACATTGGGACGAGATAAAAGAGTTCTTCTCTAAGACATGGACGGCAATTTCAGATTCAGCCAAGGAAATATGGGGTGGAATCAAAGACACTGTTGGTGGTGCATGGGATGGAGTTAAAGAAGGTGCTACATCTAAGTGGAATGATATCACAACTGCAATCAAGGATAACTGGAAAGCCTTTGAAGACCATACAAGAAACTTTTGGGGTGGTGTAGGTTATGCTATTGCAGACACATGGACATCAACAAAGGATAAGGCATCAGAGATTTGGACAGGGGTTACAGATGCAATAAAAACTGTAACAGTGCCAGTTGCAGATTGGCTTAAGCAGAACTGGGAAGATACAAAATATGTTCTTATGGATATTTGGGGTGGAATAAAGAACATAGCGTCAAATGCTTGGGAAAATATCAAGAAGGTGATTGAGGTTCCTATGTCACTTATATCATCTATACTTGAAGGTATCTTCTTGTTGGTTAAGATGGGACTGGGGATAGCCTGGGATGGTATTAAAATTCTAGCTGGTAAAGCATGGGAAGGTATCAAAGAGAATATCATCAAGCCTATTACTGATGCCAAAGATGCAGTTGTTTCTAAGGCACAAGAAATAGGAACAGCTATAAGTGAGAAGTGGGAAGTTGTAAAGCAGAAAACATCTGAAGCATGGGGAGTAGTTAAGCAACATGTTGGAGATGCTATGCAACAAACATGGAATCATGTCTCTACTAAGTCACAAGAGATAGCTACAAACATATCACAGAAATGGGATATAGTAAAACAGAAAACTAGTGAAGCATGGTCAAAAGTTAAAGATGAAGTTGGAAGCAAGATGAATCAAGCCAAGGAAGCACTAGCACCAGTTGTTGAATCTATCAGACAGAACATATCTGACAAGTGGGATAAGATAAGAGGCATGACTACAGAGTCCTATGAGAATGTTAAGCAAACAGCAACTTCTAAAATGAGAGAGACAAGTGATTCTGTATCAAATACAGCACAAACATTAGCAACTAAGATATCAAATATTTGGGATAAGATAAAAGGAGTTACATCAAAAGCATGGGGTCAAGTAAAAGAGTTCATGACAAGACCAATTAAAAATGCTTATGATTGGATAGTTGACAAGATGAACAAGTTAAGAAACTTCTTCAGTAACTTGAAGCTTAAAATACCTTCTCCAAAGATGCCAAAGCTACCACATTTTAGTTTGAAGAAATCAACAGCATCAATATTCGGTCAATCATATGAGTACCCTTCAGGGTTCAATGTTAACTGGTATAAAAAAGGCGGTATATTTGGCGGAGCATCTGTTATAGGAGTCGGCGAAGCTGGTAAAGAGGCAGTTCTTCCTTTAGAGGGAAGTCATATGCAACCATTTGCAAAAGCCTTAGCTGGTCAAATGAACATGAGAGAGCAGATGGAATCTTACGCAAATAATCAAAATTATGCTCATATCGTTATGTATAACACTATAAATAACGATGCTGATGGTAATAAATTTATAAATAAAGTAGATAAATGGCTTGGGAATAAAGGCTTTGAAACTGGCTATGCAGTAGGTAGGGGGTAAGTTATGTTACATTTAATTATAGATGGAAAAAGCTCAAAAGAATACAGCTTATCTATATATGAAAGACCTAATATACCTACTCCAAAAATGAGAGTAGAAGAAATCGAAGTTGATGGTCGAGATGGATCTTTAACAAGAAAAAAAGGCTATTCAAATATAGATATAGAAGTTGAACTAAACATATTAGAAGATATATTAAAACCACGCCTTAGACAAATTAAGGCGTGGTTACTTTATGCAAAGAAGATATGTTTTTCTGATGATTTTGATTATTTTTATAAAGTTAAAAATGTTGAAATTGATGATATAGAAAATGAGATAGATTGTTACGGAAAATTTACGGTTAAATTTAATTGCGATCCATTTATTTATTCTAATAATGGAGAAAAAATAATTGAATTGAGTTCTAATAAAATATTAAACTTAGGAACCTATGAAAGTAGACCATATTTTAAATTAATTGGAAAAGGAAATATATATTTTACATTAAACAATAAGAGAGTAGATATAAAAGGTGTTTCTGATTATGTAGAGATTGATTCAGAAACCTTTACATGTACTAAAGGCAGTTTAAATATGTTAGCTCAGATGCAAGGTGATTTTCCAATTTTAAATACCGGAGAAAATAACATCATTTTAGGTGATTGCACACTTGAATATAAAACAAAGGAGAGATATCTATGATTAAAGTATTTGATAAATTTGAAACTGAATTTAATAATAATGGACTTCAGATACTCGATGATTATATTATTGATCCTGAAGTGTATGAGGTCTTAAATGGTATTTATTCATTAACTTTTAAATACCCTATATTTTGTACTAAACATCTAGAAGAAGAAAATATTATTACAGCATACACTCCAAAAAACGAAGATCAACCCTTTAGGATATCAAAGATTAATAAAGAACTTGGATATTATAACGTTACAGCTTATCATATCTTTTATGACTTATCTGATAACTTAATTGAAGATACAAATATAGTTACTCACTCTGGAACTAATGCAATTGACAAGATAAGTAATGGAACTCAATATAAGCATAACTTTAAGATGTTTTCTGATATTGATAAGACTGCTAATTGTAGGATTGTAAGATATAACGTTGTTCAAGCATTACTAGATAGTTCTCAAGACAACACATTTATTTCTAGATGGGGTGGAGAGATTGAAAGAGATAACTATAATATTACGCTGCGCAAAAGATTAGGTACAAATAGGGGAACTCAAATTAGATACAAGAAAAATCTAATCGGTTATGAAGCTGATATTGATTATACTCAAGTAGCTACAAGAGTTATGCCAAAAGGTTATGATGGATTGTTATTACCTGAAAAATATATTGATAGTGAAAACATAGATTATTACCCGCATCCGAAAATACGAATCATAGAATACGGAGACATCAAAGCTATTAAAGAAGATGGGGGAAATACAAGTAATGATGATGAAGCTGTTCCACTAGATGAAGCCTATCAAATGCTTAGAGAAGCGGCAAGAAGAGAGTATGAAGTTAATCACATAGATATACCAAAGGCTAACTATAAAGTTAATTTTGTTGAACTTTCTAGCACCGAAGAATACAAAAACATACAAGTTCTAGAAAAAGTATACTTAGGTGATACGGTAACTGTGATTCATGAGGATGAGAATTTAGATATTGCAGCTAGAGTTATTAGTTATAAATATAATCCATTGAATGGGAAATATACCGAAATAGAATTAGGTAATTATCAAAAGAGTTTTACTGATATAGTTGGAAAGCTAAATGATTTAAACGGAAAATTTGAAGATGTTGAAGGAAGTGTGCTTGATCTAGCTAAAAATAATGCAACCGAGTTAATAAATAATGGTTTTGGAGGATTTGTAAGAATTCATCCAGATAGAATATTAATAATGGATACAGAAGACGAAGGTACTGCTAAAAATGTTTGGCAATGGAATAAAAACGGCTTAGGATATTCAAGTACTGGTATTAATGGACCATATGGCTTGGCCATGACTAATGATGGTAGTATTGTGGCGGATTTCATAACTTCAGGAATATTAAATGCCAATATAATTAGAGCCGGTACAATTGATGGTAAAAACTTTAATCTAGATTTAGATTCTGGACTTATGCAATTTGGAACTGGTGCAATTGATAGCGAGGCTTTAACAGGAGATTTAAAAGAAGAACTTAAAGGCGAACATGGACCTCAAGGTATATCTGGTAAAGATGGAAAGCCTGGTAAAGACGGAATACCTGGAATACCTGGTAAAGATGGAAAAGATGGAAGTCTAGCCGAATTACCTTCGGCACTTAAAGCATGGAATAATGGTGCTACACAAATTAGTGGAGAGTATGTATATACTCCTGAATTATTTAGTGGTAGCGGTATAAACGGCAGTAAAACAGGAATTTATATAGGGGAGAGGCTTAAAGCTAAACAGGAAGATGAGTCAATTAATTATATATATGGAGGTATAACAGGATTATATAATGGCGTTATAACTTCTCACTTTGGAGTTGACGGTAGTGGTTTTATAGGTAGATATCCAGACAATCGTATCACATGGGATAAATACGGTGATATGACAATACCAAAAATAACTACTGATATGATTTATGGAGGTACTGAAAAGAGGATAATTTTAGTTCCAGGATACTCTCCCGGGGAAAATGATGCACCCAGTATAGATGCTAATCTTTACAACGGGCAAGATGCGATAAGGATTAAAGTTAATGCTTATATATATTTATTAATTCACAGTAGAGGAATAGCATTTTATGGTCCTGATGGTATATATTTTTCGGTGGACTCTTATAAATCTACCAATAATAGAGTTGGTGAAACAACAATGTACGGTGAATTGCGAGTAAAAGGGTCAATTCACGCAAATAGCCACATATATACAGATGGGAACTTTTATTCTCAAGGTAATCATGTTGGATCAGACTCACGATTAAAAGAGAATATTAAATTTTTAGAGCATAATGATGTGTTAAGAAAAACTGATAGTTTAGTTGACAAAGATATACAATACAGCGATCTATATAATTTTATAAAGAATATGAATTTAGCAACTTATAATTTTAAAGATGATGATAAATCTCAAGTTTCACCTATTACTCAAAATATTAAAAATGAAAAATTGAGAGATACATTAATTACAAGACACGAAGGCTATGAACATATAAACCAGTATGCTTTTATTTCAATTATAGCAGGGGCATTAAAAGAAGAAATTACAAAAAGTGAAGAAAAAGATATAAAGATAAAGGAATTAGAAATGAAATTAGAAAAAATAGAAAAATTTCTTAACTTATAAAAAAGTTGACCACCAATCTAAGGGGTTTAAAAAGGTTAAGCTATATATTTACACTAACGAAAAAGTGAGACAATAAAATGGATCTCGCTTTTTTATATTATTATAGAAAGGATTTGATAACATGCTAAAAGAATTCGGAAGACATAAATATCAAATAAAAATGGGGGAAGGTTTCATACAGGATTGTTTTGCAGTACAATACGACTCTAACAGTAGAGTATATGAATTTCAAATATTAGATACAGGCGGTGTAATCAGAGACGTAACAGGACTAAGTTTACAACTTGTTGTTGCTGTAGGAAGTAAGGGAGTATTTGCTAATGGAACTCTTCTTAATGCTAAAGAAGGTTTGTTCGAAGTGTCATTGAACTCTGATCAATTAAGTGAATACGGAAAACATGAAGCACAAGTTAAATTGTTTGATTCTTCAGGAACTTTACAGTCACCAATTTTTACTATTGATATTGGCAAGAGTATATTTACTGGAGCATCAGCAGGCACCAACATTGTTATAGATTATAAGAAGATCGAAGATGCAAGAAAAGTAGTTGAAGGTTGGATATCTAATCCCGAACAGTTTAACGGTAAAGATGGCGCAGATGGTAAAAATGGCGCAGACGGTAAAGACGGTAAAGACGGGGAAGATGGCGCAGATGGTAAAAATGGCATAGATGGTAAAGACGGCTCAGATGGTAAGTCATTTAATATAAAAGATGTCCTTACATCAGTTGAAGAATTAGAAGAATTAAAAGGAACTGCTATGATTGGTGATAGTTACTTAATTAATGGCCATATTTATGTATTCTCAGAAAATACTAAAGACTTTAAAGATGGTGGAACGTATAAAGGGGATAAGGGAGACAAAGGCGATATAGGAATACAAGGCATTCAAGGTTCCAAAGGTGATAAAGGAGATGTCGGACTACAGGGTCCAAAAGGAGATAAGGGCGAGCGAGGTGCGCAAGGAGAAAAAGGCGAAATAGGAGAACAGGGTATTCAAGGAATACAAGGGCCAAAAGGAGATCAGGGGATACAGGGGCCTCAGGGTG
The DNA here is from genome assembly GCF_000498755.1 of Clostridioides mangenotii TR. GTDB lineage: Bacteria > Bacillota > Clostridia > Peptostreptococcales > Peptostreptococcaceae > Metaclostridioides > Metaclostridioides mangenotii_A. Next base: position 14,012 of record NZ_AXUS01000025.1, read on the forward strand.
AAAAAGGAGATGTAGGAAAGGATTTAGATATTGTAGATGTCTTTGAATCATTAGAACAACTTCCCAATAATTTGAATGATGATAACTTTGGTGATTGTTATATAGTTGGTAAAGAACTGTATATATGGAGTTCTACAGGGTGGTTAAATTATGGCGAGTTAATTGGTCCTGATGGTAAATCAGCATATGAAATAGCAAAAGAAAACGGATTTGAAGGTACTGAATCAGAGTGGTTAGACTCTTTAAAAGGCGAGGGCGGTGGAGATTCTGGCGGCTCAGTAAATCAAGTTACATTTGAAGGAGCTGACCAAAAAATCAGCTTTGCAAACCCTGATAATCCATCATTAATATCGGTCTTTGATATTTCGTATGACTCTAGTACAAGTAACAACATAAGCATTAATCCGAGTTCAAGGGATATAAAACTAGATATGGGTACGGGTATGGGTTCAAGACTAATAAATACTATAAGCACACGTAAGATGGAGGTTTATGATGGACTATCCACTTCTAATATACAATCTAGATCTGAGGTATTAGATATCGTAAGCAGAGATACAATAAGGTTACTTTTTGATCGTTACAATAAAAACGCTTCTGTTGATTTTTCCTATAGTGAAGCTGAAAGTAGACTTGCAATTGAGCCTGTGAATACCAAGGGCCAAATTGGATCAGATATATTTCCGTTTGAGAGAGGGTATTTTAAAAATAGTATAAATACTGTATCAGACAGAAATAAAAAAGAAAACATTCATTATCTAGAGGATATAGATTCTAAATTAACACTAAATGATTGCTATGATTATATAAAAAATGTATATAAACCAGCAACGTATAATTTAATTGATTCAAACAGTTCTAATAAAAAAATAGGTATAATTGCACAAGATAGTGAAAATAGTAATGTCGGAGATTTAATAGTAGAAAAAATAGATGATAATTACACTTTAAATGAGTATGCACATTCATCTGCAATAGGCGCAGCTTTAAAACAAGCTATATTTGAAATAGAAAATTTAAAACAAGAAATAGAAAACTTGAAAGTAAAATAAGTTAAAAAGATTATAAGGAAATAACGAGCGAGGACTATACTAAGTAGAGTTCTTTTTTATGCATAAAATAATCAAAGTGAATATAATAATACTAGTTCATGAGTGTAAATATAAATACTTCTTGCAATTGAGTTACTGAAAAAACACCTTGATATTATCGAAATGAATATATCTCATTATATTGAAACATCTCTGGATAGAGGTGTTTTTTCTTTGCAATAAAAATGGAACTAAAATATATAAAATTAATATAATATAATAGCACTAAGTAAATAATCACCTCTTAATTATATAGTGCTAACTAGATTGTTATATTATATTCACTGAACTCAAAGAGCATCTACACTTGTAGGTGCTTTTTATTGCAAATATCAAGGGTAGTTTAATATAATATAATAAAATAAAAAAATAGACTATAAAAATTATTCTGTCAACACTAAAAAGCATCTTTAACACATGAGGTGTTTTTTAGCATTAAAATAAAATAATTGTATATAATATAAACGTAGCTTGAGAAGGTTCGCCTTTAACAGTGCTTCTCTCTACATTTTATAATATTCCTAAAAGCATCTACAATTGTAGGTGCTTTTTTATTGCATAACATCAAGGACGATTTAATATACTGTAATAACACTGAAATAATTTCGACTAACCTCTATTCTTTCAGTGTTTAGTGCTTTAATTTCCTATACTAAAACGCCTTTGAATAATAACTTTAAAGGTATTTTTAGTTTTTTAAATTAAAATAAAATAATTGTATATAATACTTATACAGGATTATGTATTCACATAATTCTGTTTCTCAATATCTTGCATTGTGTATTATATATTCAAGAAAAAGCACTGCTTTATGTGGTGTTTTTTTATTGCAAATTTTGGGGTAGATTAGTCTATCCCATATACAAATTATAAAGATTCGGAGATGAATAAATGAATGAGGAACTGATTAAACATCAAATTGATACACATAAATGTAGAATCGATAACCACTCGGAAAGATTAGATAAGCTAGAACAGCAACAAGCTGCTTTTGCTATACAAATAGAAACATTATGTAGTGATTTAAAGGGATTAACAGGCGTACTTAAATGGTTAGTAGGTGTAATAATAACATCGCTTATAGGGTTTTTTATATATATGGTGCAATCTGGATTAATTAGATAGAAGGGGTGATTTTATGGATATTATGAGTTTTATACCAGAACAACTATTTATTATTGTAGTTGTTCTAAATGTATTAGGGGTAGCATGTAAGAGTATACCTAAATTAGAAGATAGATACATACCGATTGTTTTATTAGCTATCGGAATAGTATTTAGTACTTGTATTGTAGGATTCTCTGTAACTGCAATTATGCAAGGTATCTTGTGTTGGGGTGTGGCTATAGGTGCTAATCAAACAGTTAAGCAATTTAAACAATAAGAAAGGGGAGATATTATGATTAAATATAATAGTTTAGCAGTACACGGAGGACATGGATTAGATGGTAAGCCTGGTTCTGGTGCTGTAGGTGTTGTATATAATGGATCTAATACTATAATTACAAAAGAAAGTACACAAGATAGATTAGTAGTTAAATATATAAAAGAATACGCAAAGCCCTATGTAAATAAAATATATGATTGTACTGTAGACAATGGTACAAGCCAAAATGATATATTAAATAAATTAGTCGCCAAACATAATGGAGTAAATGCAGATATAAATTTAAGTATACATTTTAACAGCGGCGCAAAGGATGAAAGAGGAAATGGACGTACAACAGGAGTAGAAGTGCTTGTTTATAATCCTAATGCCAGTAACCCAGAGGCGGATAGAATTTGCAAGAGCATAGAAAAAAGAGGATTTAAAAATAGAGGTTTAAAAGATGGAAGCGGTAAAGCAGTTATAAGAAAAACTAAAAAGAAAATGTTACTTGTTGAATGTTGTTTCTTAGATGATTTAGATGATATTAAAATCTATGATGCTAAGAGAATGGCCAAAGCAATTGTAGAAGGGCTATTTGATGTTAAGATAGACGAAGATGTTGCAACTCCACCAGTTTCACAGACATATGAAAATGCAATAATCTATAGTGGAGATAGAGACAAAGCGGTTGCTATAATAATGAAGGAATATCTACCAAGATCTACAATTATTGATATAGCAGACTATACAGGACACACAACAAATAATGTGTATACTGTAGGGGGTGGTGCTAGTAACAGTATTGATAAGTTCGGCGGTCATGTAACAAAGTTTGTGGGTAATGACTTTAAAGAAACTTATAGAAAAGTTGTTGAGTGGTTGGAAGGTAGAAAATATATGTAGATAGTAAGTAAGGGTAGCTTAATTGCTACCCTATTTTTTAATTTATTTTATATTTGTTATTATATTAAGTATATAATTATATAAACTTGCATGCCTTATTTTATCAGAGATAATGGAGTAAATTAAGTCTCTATAATAAAGAGATGGTAAACCAGACATAATAAGTCCGTATTTTTGAATATCCTCTAAAGTTCTAATATACTCCGCCATAATTTCTATTTTAAAGTCTTCGGGTTCAGCAAATTCTTTTTCTACTATATTTACAACATTACCTGTAAGTTGGAAATACATATTTTTTAATATATTATTATGATTAATCCTTTCCTTTAGTATTATTTCAAGGAGATTCGTTATTTGATCATACTGTGCTGGAGCAAGTAGAGATTGAATATTGTCAATTAACCATTGGTAATATTTGATAATTATTTCATCTGATTCTACGGAATTTCCTATTGTATATATAGACTGTTCGACTTGAATGGGATTTGGGTAAATTTCTTCAAACATAATAAACTTAACCTCCTAAATGTTTTACTATAATATATGTTCTGATTAACACTTAGGATACAATTAATAAATGAAGTTGATATCATATCATCACCATTGCTACCCCTAAGAGGTGATTATATGGATATATTCGACGAAAAAGGAATTAAACTGATGTTATAGCTACATTAATTTACTTATAGTACAAAGATATATTTATAACATTAAATAACCAATTAAAAAGTTTAAATGTTATAATAATAATATGAGAATAGCTATAAAATAAATATAAGTCTAATCAGTAATATCTTTGACAACAGAATTACATAAAAGAGCTAGTTTATATCCATTGTTGTCTCGATATATAAACATCCGTTTTTCATGCGGATGTTTTTCTTTTTTATCATAATAGTTAGTGTATAGTGTAAATTAATCACCATAAAGGAATTCAGACAATATTAATAGCAGAAATGCAAATGCCACCTTATATATTTAATAAGGTGGCATAACTTTACTATATACTGCTTACAGGAATTAAGATAATATGATCCACAGAACACGACAATGGTCATATATGGATCTCACAATATAATTCAAAAGGAATCCATAACTATAGTAAATCTTATGGATACTTTATAATATGTAGTTTTAAATAATATGTGAATATAAAATATTAAAAGGGCAGAGCTATGCAATAAGGTTAATATAAATATGCTTAAAATCACCTGCCATTGACCATACAAAAATTAAGAGGTAATTATAAGGATATAATCGATGAAATAGGTAAGGTATTAAGCTAATGCTGGGGTGTGGATGAAGGTTGTTTTAGAGATAAAAATAAAGCCAAATGACGGAATATCTTTTGGCTTTATAGCAATAGAATATGGAACTAAACTAAATTATATAAGCTTGCAAAAATATAATTATATAAACCAGCATGCCTTAATTCGTCAGTTAATATATTAAAAACTATATCTCTATAATATAGAGAAGGCAGTCCAGACATTATAAGTCTATATTTTTTAACAGCCTCTAATTCGCCCATTAAAGCATCTGTTATTCCAACTTTAAAACTCTCTGGTGGTATGAATTCTTCATCAATTGGTGTAACTATGTTGCCAGTCAGTTGATGATACATATTTTGAAACATTTTATTATGATTGAGTTCATCGTTTCTTATAGATTCTATAATAGATTTTATTTGCTTAACTTGATTTGAACTAAGAGCTGAGGCTGGAATATTATCAATCAGCCATTGATAAAATTGTGCATCTTTCTTTTCAGACTCTATAGAGTCACCTATCATATCTATTGAATTTTGTAATTGAATAGGATTTGGGTAAATATTTTCATACATAGCAAACCTCCTAGATGTTTTACTATAGATATATGTTCTAATTAATATTTGGATACATTTATAGAAAAAGCTTAAAATAACCATTACTTGACCATACTACTTCTTAGGAGGTAGATAGTATGGATATATTCGATGAAAAGGGAATCAAACCAATGTTAATAGCGGAGATGCAGGAGGCTTTTGACTCAGAGAATTATATATTTGAATTGAAATTAGATGGAATTAGATGTATAGCATATTTAGATAAGGATAGTACAGATTTAAGGAATAAGAGAGATTTTAAGTTGATCCCAAGGTTTCCAGAACTAGACCAGCTACATAGATATGTAAATGAAAAGTGTATACTTGACGGCGAATTAATAGCAATGAACAACGGAGTACCAGACTTTTATGAGTTACAAAGAAGGACTTTATTAAGCGATCCTTTTAAAATGCAACTATCCGCTAAGAAATACCCTGTATCTTTTATAGCATACGATATAATCTACTATAAGGATTCTTTGGTTACAGACTTGCCTTTATCAGAACGCAAGAAGTTATTAGAAAAGACAGTAAACGAAATGGATAGATTTGCGATATCTAGATATATAGAAACTAACGGTAAAGCACTATATCAAGTAGCCGAACAACAAAAATTAGAGGGTATTGTAGCTAAGGACAAGAACAGCAAGTATTGGTTTGATAAGAAGAGTAGAGACTGGATCAAAATAAAATACATGAAGGATGAAGATTTTGTTGTGTGCGGTTATATATTAAAAGAGAATAATATGACTAGTTTAATTATTGCCCAATATAATGAAGCAAACGAATTGATATATAAAGGACATGTTACTTTAGGCGTGAGTCTTAGAAAGTTAAATCAATATAAATACAAGGAAATTGCTGTATCTCCGATAAAAGAAGTTCCAAGCGGTTCAGGAAATGAGGATGCTGTTTGGCTTGAGCCAACCTTAGTATGCACAGTTGAGTACATGCCAAACGATAGAGGTTCATTAAGGCAGCCTGTATTAAAAGGTATTAGAGAAGATAAGTTACCAAATGAGTGTAGAGAATATCTAAAAGTGTAGCTTAATTGCTAATTATAAAGAAGGGTTATATTTATTATTCTCTACTGCATTCATCGGTTGGAAAATTGAGAATTTATGTAGATGTTCTTTATTTTTTATGACTAAATAATAAAGAAGGTTTATCAGAATCGTATGTAGAATAATAAAATATAACCAAAGATTTGACCATACTATCTCTAAATATGGATATATTTGATAAAAGAGGAATTAAACTAATGTTATCAGCGGAGATGCAAGAAAAATTTAATTATTAGAGTTATAAGTATGATTGAAGTATTCAGTTTATTTAAAATGTAGTTCATGGAAATATTTAACTAATATATTTAACTGTTTATATGTTTCATATTTATTAGCAATGGGTATTCTACATTTTTTAACAATGAAATTCTTAATATATATTATTGTAGCAAATAAAGACGAATCTATAGATCGCAATTTATTATTCTTAATGAATAACAAGGAGTGAGTCGTAATCGATGATAAATTTATTAACAAAGTAGACCAGAATTCTTTTCCAATTGATGTAGTTTTTTATAATGATAGCTGTTGCAGTATTCACTGTCATAAAGAACTAGAGTTTATATTAGTTATAGAAGGAAGTATAAAAGTAAATATCAGGAACGAAACAAGTGTTCTCAAAGAAGATGATTTTATATTAATAAGTGGGAATGAAACTCATTCGATTTTGAGTTAGACAATAAAATTGATAATATAATAAACTTTATTAAAGAAAAATATAATACTGATATTACATTTAGCGAAGTAGCAAGTGAATTCAATCTTAATTATTATTTTTTGTCCCATTGTATTAAAGATAACGTTGGGATGTCATTTCAGAATTATTTAAATAAAATAAGATTACAAAAAGCAACAAATATGATTATACACAGCAATAAAAATATGACAGAGATAGCTTTAATGAATGGCTTCTCTAGTACCAGTTACTTTTATAAGGTTTTTAAGAAAGAATATAACTGCACTCCTTTAGAATATAGAAATAGTTTTGCTGATAAAGAATTTAATAAAAGTCTTTGTAATATTAGATATATTAATTTAGATAATAAAGACGTTAAAAGTGTTATACAAAAATTATATACGTATTATTATAACTATAATATTTATCGATGAGAAAAGATATCATAAAAAAAGACAAAGTGAATTTGATGCAACCAGTTTTAAAGCATCCGCAGAGTGTATAAATAAAGAAGACCCGAAAACCAAATCAGGTCTTCTTTTTGTTTCTTTTAATTCTTTGTAGCCAAGTTTTATTGTCATGAAGGTTTAATATGAAATAATAACATAAATTACCTGTGGAATATTACCTACCTTAAAGCATATACTAGAACATATATTCGGAACTTATGTTCTGAGTTAATGAGGTGATTTTATGGAAAGAGTTATATTGCATTCGGATATGAACAACTTTTACGCTAGTGTGGAATGCTTGTATAATCCATCATTACGAGATAAGCCTCTAGCAGTTAGTCCACTGGGAGATAGTAAATACGGAATTATACTAGCGAAAAACTACAAAGCTAAAAAATATAAGGTTCAAACTGGGGATCCAATTTGGCAAGCCAAGCAAAAATGTCCTAATTTAGTGATTGTGCCAGCAAACTATCATCAGTATATTAGATTTTCAAGATTGGCAATAGATATATATAAAGACTATACAGACAAAATTGAGAGTTTTGGATTAGATGAATGTTGGCTTGATGTTACGGAGAGTACAAAACTATTCGGCGGCGGAGAGACTATTGCTAATCAAATTAGAGATAGAGTAAAGAAGGAACTGGGGATTACTGCATCTGTAGGAGTTAGCTTTAATAAGATTTTTGCAAAATTAGGTAGTGATATGAAAAAGCCAGATGCTACTACAGTTATATTAAAGGAAAACTTTAAAGATAAAGTTTGGAACTTGCCTGTCGAGGACTTATTAAATGTTGGTCGAGCTACTAAAAAGAAATTCTTAAAATACAACATAAACACTATAGGGGATTTGGCAAATACAAAGCCAGAATTTTTAAAGAAGACATTAGGTAAAAGAGGTGTAGAGCTTTGGAGTTTCGCAAATGGATATGATAATTCTCCAGTAAGCTTTTACAACTCTAGTACAGACATAAAGAGTATAGGTAATTCTATAACTCTAAAAAGGAATCTAACAACAGATGAAGAAGTGAAAATTGTACTATATAAACTTACGGAGAGTGTAACAGAGAGACTTAGAAAGCATGGTTTTGTATGCAGTACAGTGCAAATAACAATAAGAGATGAGACATTATCGTCATATGAGAGACAAGGACAACTTATAATCCCTTGTCACACAACAAACGAGCTATTTAATAAGGCTTTTGAGCTGTTTAAAATACATCATCAACCTTTTATACCTGTGAGAAAGTTAGGAGTAAGAGCGTGTAATTTATCTACATCCAATTATGTACAATTGAGTTTTGGTGATAATTTTAAAGAAATAGAGAAACATGAAAAGATTGATAATACTATAGATAAGCTTCGTTATAGATTCGGGCATTCTGCAGTTCAAAGGGGGATTTATCTTGTTGATACAGAATTATCACATATTAATCCTAAAGATGATCATGTGATCCATCCTACAGCATTTAGATGATGTAAAAAGACCTGAAAGCTAATCAGGTCTTTTTGTTTACCATATTCACGTTCCATTGCTTCTTTTGTAACGATCCAACTGAGCCGAATTTCTTGCAGTCTTCATCCTTGATCAGTTTGCCTGTAGCAACTGCATTTCTAAGAGTAGAATCTTTTCAATCCCCATAATTCAGTTGCCTCAGCGAAACTATAAGCTCTTTATCATTCTTTAAGAAACTATATCTGTTTATTTCATCTTTTATATTCATTTTCTAAATCTCATTTTTTTAATTTTCCCTTTTTTATTTGTATAAAATTAGATATGTGCTAATATATATGTTATAAAAGAAATAATTAAAGGTATCATAGATCAAGGTGATATGCCTGAAATGTGTAAAATAGAATGTACTATTACTCTAATCTTAATGTGATAAAAGATTAATATGAATATAATTTCATTTACACTAACAAATAAGGGGAGAATATAATGGAAAATATTGCAGTCGTTTATGAATCAAGATATGGAAGTACTAAAAAATATGCACAGTGGATAGCACAAGATTTAGGATGTACATTAATTGAAACAAAGGATGCTACAGTAGAAAAGTTAAAAATTTTCGATACTATAATTTATGGTGGATGGTTACATGCAGGAAATATAAAAGGATTTAAGGTAATATCAAAAGATATTGATAAATTAAAAGACAAAAATATTGTAGTATTTTCAGTAGGATGTTCAACTGGTGAAAGAGATGAAGATATAAAARCTATTGAGGAAATGAATTTTAAAGRTTTACAGGATATAAAACATTTTTATTTAAGAGGTGCATTCAATTATAAAAATYTAAATATGATAGACAAAGTTATGATGAATATATTGAAAATCAAATTAAAGGGAATAAAAGAAGGAGATAGAGATGAGGATATTAAGGGGATGTTAGATGCTTATATAAATCCAATGGACTTTACCAATAAAGATAATGTAAGGTCGCTAGTATCATACGTTAGAAATTTATAACTTCTCTTCTCTAAATTCAAATCTAACATCTATATTTAATTCGCTTCTAATGTAAATTTTAAAAAAAAACACTACATAAAGCTGTGATTTTTTAGGATACTTGTCACACAACAAACGAGCTATTTAACAAGGCATATGACTGTTTAAAATACAGCATCAACCTTTCATACCTGTTAGAAAGTTAGGAGTAAGAGCGTGTAATTTATCTACATCTAACTATGTACAATTAAGTTTTGGTGATATCAAAGAGGCATTGCTCTAGTAGATACTGAGTTATCGCATATAAATCCTATAGATGATCATATTATACATCCAACTTCATTTAATAATGTAAAAAGGCCTGAAAGCTAATCCAGGTCTTTTTGTTTGCAGTAATCACGTTCCATTGCTTATCCAAACAGAATCGAATTCTTACAATCAACATTTTCAATTAATTTACCATAATTGCCAACATAATGCCAACGGCGGAGAACTTTCTTTATCATACTCTAAATATGATGCAAACATCATTAAGTCTTTTTAGTTCTAATAATGCATAGAAACTAAAAAGGTTTATACATGCTATAGTTTCTTTTAAAATCCAATAGATATATTATGTATCATAATTGTCCACTAAGTCATATATTTAAAGCAAAGGGATTATTAATCCCTTAATATTCAAGGAGGATTATTATGACAAAATTAGAAGAGAATATGTCACGTTTTTTTGGATCTAAATGCGGTTGTGATGGCGGCGGATTCTTAGATGGCAAAATGCTAATAATAATAGTTTTGATATTTCTAGTATTGTGCACTGATATATTAGAAGACATATTGTGCGATGACAGTATTTGGATATGGGTTATATTAATAGTTTTACTATTGTTTAATTTTGATGATGGATGTTGTTAAAATTATAAAAAATTATTAGCACAATTTATATGAGTTGCATAGTATATAGCAAGAGCAAAAAGCTCAACAAAATATCAACAGGAGGTAACTTATATGTTAGATAGATTCTTTGGCGAAGATGGTTTTGGTGGAGGTGCTTGGTGGATTATAGTATTGTTCTTCTTATTCCTAGCTTTTGGTGAGGGATGGGGAGAAATTGAAATTATGGATTGGATACCATTCCTAATAATATTATTAATCTTATGTTCTTGTGGAGATTGTTTCTAGATTTAAAATTACTTTAAACTTTATAAATATTACGTAGGAGGACTTAATTATGCTTGATAGATTTTTTGGTGGTGATGGTTGTTTCGGTGGAGAATCATGGTGGATAATAATATTATTCTTCTTATTCTTAGTTTTCCAAGATTGCTGGAGTGAAATAGAAATTTGCGATTGGATTCCATTCTTGATATTATTGTTAATAGTTTGCTCATGCTCAGGATTCTTTGGCGAAGAATCTGGTTGTGGCTGCTAGAAAATAGTATTTATTTAATAAAGAGTTGCCTAAAGAGAATTATTTCTACTCTAGGCGACTTTTTTAATGGATAGAATTATGAAGCAATGGTATAATATTGACATCAAGTGATTTTTATTATCATATTATGGACTTTTTATATTATTCAATAGATCAGTAGATTAATTCTAAATAGATAACCTACGAACAAAGGAGGAGAGTTTTTATGAAAAAAACAGTTACAATTAAAGATGTTGCTAAACAGTCTGGAGTTTCCATTTCGACAGTTTCAAGAGTAATAAATGATTCAAAGCCTGTTACAGATGAGATAAAACAAAGAGTTTTAGAGGTAATAAAGGAGACTGGATATATTCCAAATCCACTAGCTAGAAGTTTGGTTACTAAGAAGAGCCAGCTTATTGGAGTAATTGTACCAGAGGTATCGGATACTTTTGTAAACGAAATACTAAACGGAATAGAAGAGATTGCCAGAATGTACGACTTTGATATACTTTTATCCAATACATATTCGGATAAAGAGCAAGAATTAAAAAGCATAAATTTACTTAGAGCAAAGCAAGTTGAAGGGATAGTTCTTATTTCTTGGGTAATCGGTGAAGAGCACGTCAATTTCATACAAAATAGCGGCATACCTGCAACATACATCAGTAAAACTGCAAGAGATTACGATATATACACAGTAAGTACTAGTAATAAAAAAGCTACATTTGATATGACAGAGCACCTTATCAATAAAGGTCACAGTAAAATTGCGTTTATTATGACTAGTAAAGAAGACACTATATTAGAGATGGAAAGATTGTCAGGATATGAGGCTGCGTTAGAAAAGCACGATATAGAGCCGGACAAGTCCTTAATTAAATACGGAGAGACGGATTATGAAAGTGGTTACAATAGTATGAAAGAGTTACTTGATGATGGAATAATACCTCATGCAGCATTTGTAACGGGAGACGAGGCGGCTATAGGAGCTTTAAATGCTATATGTGATTCAGGGTATAGAGTGCCAGAGGATATATCTGTAGCAGGGTTTAACGATGTTAAAATAGCAAAGATATACAGACCAAAACTTACGACAGTTTCTCAACCGCTGTACGATATGGGAGCAGTAGCTATGAGAATGGTAATAAAACTTATAAATAAGGAACAAATTGAGAATAAAAAAGTAGAATTACCTTACAAAATAGTAGACAGAGAAAGTGTAATAACAAGAAAATAATATAAATGTAAAAAAAAGAGTTACACCAATGATTCTATTAATAAATTTCCTTTACAGAGGAATTTTATTAAAATAGTTTTTGGTATAACTCTTTTTTAGTTTTATTTAGGAGAGCTTTTTTTCATTTTTCCTAGAAGTCCTTTCGATTTACCTGAGCTTTTTTTCGAATTTGGACTTGATAAATTTTTAGAGCTAGACGTAGTTTTCTTTCTTTCAGGTTTAGCTTTTTTAGTTTTTTGTGAAGCTTCAGAGGCAGATATCTTCTGCATAATTGTATCTAATTTATTCTGTTGTTCCTCATCTAAAAATGCTTTGAATTTAGAAACGACTTCTTCTCTACCTTCAAGACCTTTTCCGACCTTAACGAGTTCACTCATAAGCTCATCTTCAGATTTGTCTTTGTAGTTGTTGGCCATTTTTTCTATTTTACCTTTATCTATATTCTTTTCCTTGGCCATTTTTTCTAGAGAGCTTTTATCTATTTTTTTCATAAAAAAACCCCTTTCATAAATATATATTGGATTTGACTCATATTATTTATATATAGAAATAATATTTAGTGAGAGACAGTTGATGATTTAATATAAATAAAATTACCTATAAATAATATATATGCAAGTGGAGATAAAAAAGGAACATTAAAACGAAAAAATCATAATTTAAAATAAGGGTTATTCACAAGGGGGCATTGGTTTGAATAATTTACTATTATTAATAGGGATTGTTTTTCTTAGCAACGGAGATATATCTCTATCTGATTATAAAGATAAATTTAAAAGTGCTGTGGGCCTACAAGCAAAAAAAGGTATAAAAGAGAGGGGCAAAGATATGCCTAATGTTGGAAAGAATAATTTTAAATTTAATGTAAATGATATCAATAAAGGTTTGAAAATCATGGAGCTAAGCGATGAAGATTTAGAGATGGGAATGGAGCTTATAACTAGAACAAAAAAGTATATGTCAAAAGATGAGAGAAAAATACTTATAAAAATCGAGAGTATATTAGATTTAGTAAGTGGAATAAAAAAACTAAACAATATTGAATCCATAGATATGGACTCTGAATCAGATTTTTTCAGAAATATGGAAGATGATGATAAGAAGAATATGATGATTAAGGAAATTTTAGAAGTATTCCCTCAAAAGAAAAAAGGTTCTGTTAAAAAAGCTTTAGATATGAAAAAGAAAATAGATGTATTTGCAGAGTTATTTTTACCAGATGATTTCGGAGAAGGTGGATTTAGTTTAAGTTCACTTGCAGATTTCGGTAATTTAGGAAGCATGAATAACTTGAAAATGTTGGGGAATTTATTGCGAACTGAGTCTGCAGAGCCTCAAAAAAACGCTAAAAAACGTGATTATAAAAGAAGTAGTGTAGAAAGTGTTATCTACGAAAGCGATGAAAATTACGAGGACGAAGAATTCTACATCGATGATGACGATGATTATGAAGAAGATGACAATACCTCTTCTAATAATTTTGGAGATGACGGATTCGAGTTTGAAGATGATAATTTTGAATACGAAGACGATGAGTTCGACTACGATGATTAAGATAAATAGATTGAATTAAAATATCTAGGTATAAAAGTACTGTGCTTACATAACAGTAAGACAAATTAATTATATAGATTAATTAGATTACGGATTGAAAAACTATAAAAACATTTAGATTTCAATATAATAGCAATAAGAAAAATATTATAAAGATGTTTTTGCCACCTATTTGCCACCGTATAGTTAATATGGTGGCAAATTATAGTTTATCAAAAATATCAGCTACCTTTCTTCTCGATTCTTCACTAGTGTGAGTGTAGGTATCTAATGTTATACTAATATTAGAATGACCTAACCTATACTGTACATCTTTAGGATTAACACCACTTTGAATTAATATGCTTGCGTGTGTATGTCTCAACATATGAAAGTTAAACGCGAACCCTAAATTTTTCTCTGCTACTATACACATAGAAGTAGAAAGAGTAGTATGTTTTGTAAAAGTACCATTATCACTGGTGCACACCATATTAGGTACAGGATAATCTTTATCTATATAATACTCACCTAGTTTTAGCTTCATTTCCTTTTGATATATTTTATGCTCTCTTAATATTTTTACTAAATTATCACCAATAGAGATTATTCTATATGACGATTGGGTTTTCGGCTCAATTAATTCATATTCGCTTTTTAAATTGATTATCATTGTTTTATTGACATCAATAGTTTTTTTATTAAAATCTATATCATCCCATGTTAAGGCACATACTTCACCCCTTCTCATTCCAGTATAATAAGCTATTTGTAATGGTATGTGATATAAATTACCTTTAGGAAACCTTTTAAGCAATATGTTAAATTGTTCTTTTGTAATAGTTTGAATTTCTTTTTTAATATTCTTAAACTTAGGTTTGATAACATAGTTATAAGGATTATCTTTAATTAATTTTAAAGGATTAACCGCATAATCTAATGAATTTTTTACAATAGCAGAAGTACCCTTAAAAGAATTTTTGCTATAATCCTGCTTATAAAGGTTATTAAAAAATTCTTGTAGCAGTGCTGGGGTTAAACTATTCAACTTATTAAAACCTAAACCTAGTCTAATATGCTTATTGATTCTGTTTTTGTATATTTTTTGCGTTGATTCTTTACAATTCAACTCAACATAATTCTCATACCAGTAATCCAAATAGTCGCTGTAACTCATAGTAGATTCATCAATTACTTGCCCGGTATCATCGAACTCACTCAATGCTTCCCTCATTGCCTTTTCAGCTTCTTTTTTAGTATTACCTCCCACACGCTCGACTCTTTTTCTTTTGCCGTCTACAATACCGAGGTCGAAGTAATAATACCATTTTTTACCCCTTTTTCTTACGCTTCCTTTCATATATTTACCTCCTTGTTAGAATGTATGTTTGTTTAATTTTATATATAAAAGAGTAGCGTTTACTACTCTTGAATTATTTTAAAAAGTTTTCTTTTCTAGTATTTTATATCCGTACCATTCCTTATTGGTATCAGTTGTATCCCCTTCATAAAATATAATTGCGTAATTATCGACTTCAGCATATAAACCATATTTAGATTTATAACATTCTAGTGCATCGCTCAAGAATTTTGGAGTAACATTTAAGTATTCAGCTATTTCATATATACTTTGGCATCTTGCTAGGTAAGCATCAACCAAACCTTTCAGACCAACCAATTTATTATAAGAATACAATCTTGCCCTATATTCTTGTTTACTACTTTCTATTTTGTCTAAATCTAATATGTACCCTGAAGAAGTATAATGATGTCCAAGTTCTTCAGCCATTGTGCAAGCCTTTTCGGCTGTTGTTTTAAGCTTGTATTTATTAAGTGCAATTTTATTATTTTTATATAGACCGCATGCCTCAGAATCAAATTCAATTTCTTTAACTAAAATATCGTTATCAAAAGCCTCTTCTTCTAATTTTTCGAAGATATTCAAAGTATCACCTACCAATCCCAATCATCCATTTTAGACAAGTCTTTTTTGATTCTTTCCAATTCGCCTGGTTTGTTCCAATGATCATCATGTGCTGCTACAGTTTCTATAGGGTCAAGTTTTGCAAGTTCTTCTTTAAGGTTTAACTTCTTAACTTTATCCTGTTTTCCGCATTTATCTTTTGCCTCATTAATTTCACTGTTATTTATAATATATTTATCTATTTGAATTAAGTCTTGTATATTATCAATAACTTTTTCTTTTCCACTATCATTTAATTGTTTGAAGCTTTTTAGTAATTTTATTTCGTTTATATCAAATGTTTTTATGAGGTCAATATTTTCAACGGGGTCAAATGTTTTAATATCAATATTCAATGTATCGCATATTTTGATTACTCTATCTATAGCCATTCCACCAATACCTCTATCTAATGCACCTATTAATGTAGTAGGTGGGATATCAACAACTTTAGAAAAGTTCCTTATACTACCATATCTCTCTATAATTATTTTTTTCAATTTCTCCGTTTTATTCATTTTGTAAAACCTCCTTATATTTCTTTATGATATCACCTGTAGAATTAAATTTCAACATATTCTGAACTTAATTCGGTATAAAGATAGCAAAATTATTAAATTTATACGAAAAAAGGCTTGACTGTGAACTGGATAAGGTTTATAGTATAGATATAACGAACCGAATAAGGTTTAGATTTGAAGCGAGGTGAAAATATGCATCGTAATCTAGAAGCAGAATTTATAAGAAAAAACATAAACAAAGATATTGTTGCAAAAACAATTAAGAGGACACGTAGAACACTAGATTTGAAAATCCAAGGAAGATTTCCATTTACGTATGATGAAGCTGTTGAAATTCAAGAAAGATATTTCCCGGAATGCGATCTTAAGGATTTATTTAGAAAAAGCGAAGAATCTAAAAATAACTAAGGAGAAATTAAATTATGAATAATCTAGTACCGATTAAATTCGAGAACCAAAATGTAATAACAACAGAATTACTCGCAGAAGTGTATGGCACAGATACAGCAAATATTAGAAATAATTTCAAAAGAAATAAAGATAATTTCGAGGAAGGTAAACATTATTACCTACTTGAAGGCAAAGAATTAAAAGATTTTAAAGCTACTCATCTAAATGATGAATACCTAAGAAATAAGGACGAAGTAACTGAAAGTTACCTCGTTGATGAACAAGTCAAAGGCATTGGCTTAGTTGATAACTGTCTGAATAATAATCAGCTAGTTGGTAAGCGTGCTTCTAGTTTGTATCTTTGGACAGAAAGAGGAGCAAACAGGCATTGCAAGATCCTCGACACAGACAAAGCCTGGGAACAATTCGACAATTTAGAAGAAACATATTTCAAGGTTAAAGAAAACCCATCACTAAATACACAAGCACTTAGCCCACAACTACAATTACTAATCAATATAGAGTTAGAACAAAAACAAATTAAACAAGATGTGGCTGAAAACAAAAAAGATTTACAGAACATAAGAGATGTAGTTGCACTTAATTCAACTAATTGGAAAGCAGACTCTAGCAGAATAATAAGCTCAATAGCCGGCAAACTTGGTGACTTTAGTCATATAAAAGATATAAGAAATGAGATATACAAGCAATTAGAACAACGTATGGCTTGTGATTTAAAGAGAAGGTTGACTAATAAAAGGTACAGACAAGCAGAGAATGGCGTTTGTAAATCTAAAAGGGACAAGCTTAATAACTTAGATGTAATAGCAGATGATAAGCATTTGATAGAGGGATATGTAGCAATAGTAAAAGAAATGGCTATCAAATATGGTGTAGCTAATACATTAAATTAGGAGGGGTTAATATGACAGATGAACAGTTCAAAGAATTGAAAAGGATAACTAGATTGAATAATCCGAACTTATATTTAATGAGTGTTAAAGACGCTTCAGTAGTGTTAAACACAAGTATAACTACAGTTAAGCAAATAATAGACAAAGGGAATTTAGATGCAACAAAGTTCGGTAATAAATACATGATTACAAGCACAGATGTGAATGAATTTGTATCCAAATTAAATGGTAGAAGTTTGGAAGACTTTATATAGGAGGTAACTAAATGAACAAATTATCAAAAATTATAGTAGGATTTTTAATATTATTAAGCTTAACAATCGGAGCAATAGCAACTTATAACATTAATCTTTTATACGTTTGAATTGCAGATTTAGAAAAGGTTAACAGTCAGCAACATCATAGAATTTTAAAGTTAGAAAATAAATAAAACAGACAAGCGCGGGAGGTAATTAAATGAACTGTAAATTATTAGATCTATACATAAAAGCATGTAATATACAGCATGTACAGGCAACTTGGGAAGGTGCTAAGGCTTTTAAAAAGTCAATCAAAATACATAAAAATAAGGGGGTAAATTAAATGAACGAAGCATTACAAATTAAAGAAATAATTGAAATAGACATAAAAAATATGGGTGATGATTTAATTGGTAAGGTTAGGAGATTAGGAGAATTAAATGACCAGTACAAGAGAACCGAAGATTTAAGATGTTACGGAGCTATAAGGAATCAAAAGGAAGAAATACTTGTTGTAGAAGCAAAGATGTCCAAAGCTAAAGACTACTTAGTTTCAGTAAATGAAATTTTAGATAGAAGTTACAAGGATTTTAGACAGCAAGAAGAACTGGAACGAGATATACCCATACCAGTTCAGTATTGCTAACATAGCCACGCCAATGGCTAATTAAAAATAAATGTATATGAATTATAACATAAATGGTTAAAAATAAAAAGTTATGAGCTATGAAGATTATATCATGGTAAACCATCCATAGCCCATAAAGATTAGTTATTAAAAAAACTTAAAAATTGTTCTAATAAGCCGTAAACTAATTTAGCTAATTCTTCTTTTTCAATGCCAAAATATTTAAGTATATTTATTATTGAATTTACAGCAGTAATTGTTTTAAATAACGGAATTTTTGAAATTGCATTTCTACATCTATGAATGTAAGTAGTAACTGTTTCAGAGAAAGTAGGTTTCTTTGGTTCTGTTATAGTACATTCTTCAACAAAAACTGGTTCACTGGGTATCCCTAATGATTGTAATAACTCAGACCAAAATTGTTGTTGTCTATATGCTTGTTCCATTAGACTTTGAATGATTTCTGGAGGAGCCCAAATTCTTTGAAGCTGATTCATAAGTGCAAGGTTAGGTTGGAAGAAACCTTGTAACTGTAACCCGTTCATCATTTCAATAACAGGTTGCAAACTGCGTTGCATCATATTAATTGTGTTAAACATTGGTTGCATTTGACGCTGAAATAAAAGTTGCATTTTCATAGCTGATTCAACCATAGGGCTAGGGTAATAACTTGTAGACATTTATATTCACCTCCCTTCACTGTAAGTAATTACAGTATACATTAAGAAAAGAAAGGTGTAAATAAATGGAAATAGCAGTAGGTTTAAAGAGAATTTTAAAAGAAAAAGGCGTTACTGCCTATAAGATATCTAAGGATTTAAATATAAATGAAAGTTTGATATATCAAATTTTAAGAGGAGAAGTAAAAAATCCAAGGGTATTAACACTAAAAAAAATAGCTGATTACTTAGAAGTATCAGTAGATGAATTGGTGTGTGATATAGATGCATATAAAAAAAATATTAGAAAATAGATTGTTAGAAGCAAAGTTTTTCAAATGTGAAGGAACAGAGGCGGAATACAGACAAGGATATTGCAAAGCATTAGACTCATTTATCATCAAACATGAAGAAGGTTGGACACTGGAAGAATTAAAGACACATCTAAAAGAAATAGAAAACAAAGGATATTACGGAAGTTACATAGATGGATTTACAAGTTGTTTTAAATACTTAATAAAGGAAATGGAGGGGGCAAAGAATGAGTAATCAATTAACGAAGAGTAATGCCTTATCACTAGCAGAATTTACATTAGAGGGTGGTCAAAGATTATCAGCGGAGACAGTAAAGAACTACCTAGGTGGTCAGAATGCTACAGATCAAGAAGTTTTAATGTTTCTAGAGTTATGTAAGGCACAGAACTTAAATCCTTTTGTAAGGGATGCTTACTTAGTTAAATTCGGAAGCCAACAAGCTCAAATTATAGTTGGTAAGGATGTATTTATAAAAAGGGCATATGATAATCCTAACTTTAACGGAATGAAAGCAGGAGTAGTTGTAATAGATAAAAACGGTGAATTAAAAGAGCGTGAAGGAGCTTTAAAGTTACCAGGTGAGGAATTAGTTGCAGGATGGTGTGATGTGTATTTAAAGGACAAAGATTTCCCTGTAAGGGCTGTTCCTAGTTTTGAAGAATACGCTCAGAAAAAATCAGATGGAAAATTAAATAATATGTGGTCAAATAAAGGCGCAACAATGATACGAAAAGTAGCGCAGTCACAAGCATTAAGAGAGGCATTTCCAAAAGAACTTAGAGGTTTATACCAAGAAGAAGAAATGGGAGTTAATAAAAAATTACCTGAGAAACCTATAGAAGTTGGAAAAGCAAGTACTGGACAGAAACAAGGAATATTAAAACTTGCAAGTATGAAAGGTTTGTACAGCTATGACAATATAAAAGATACATCTAAGTTAGAAGAGTTTTGCAGTAGTAACGGATTTGATTTACAAGAGTTAAAGTTTGAAGAAGTGGACGAGCTGCTAGATATACTTAGCAAATATGAACCAAAGGAAACAGACAATCCAATAATAGATGCTGATTTTACAGAGGTAGAAGAAAAAGAAGATACAGCACAACAAGCTAGTTTTACAGAATTATAAAAGTAGGTGGTGGGATTGAGCGAAAAGACAGAAGTAAAGATCGAAAACAATAGCATATTAAGCAATGGATATGGCTTAATCCCACAGATGGTGGCAAGAGATAAGACCATATCCATAGGAGCAAAAGGTTTATATAGCTATTTGTCTAGCATGGCAGGAGCAAATGGGACATGCTATCCATCAAGAGACATAATTACTCATGAGCTTAGTATAGGTAAAAATACATTTACAAAATATTTAAATGAATTAAAGGATAGAGGATATATAAAAGTATCTCAAAGAAGAGCTGGCAAAGGCAAGATGTATAACAACGTTTATGAGATTGTATTCGATAAAAGTTACATAAACAACATGTGGATAACTGAACCGTGTACCAAAAATAGTGACACGGATAATATAGGAGAAATACCTCCGTGTACCAAAAATAGTGACACGGTTGAAAAGATTGAAAACACTACAGTTGAACCGTGTACCAAAAAAGAGGACACGGAAGAAACATTGGAATTTCAACATTCGACACCGTGTCCCTATTTACCGTACACCGTTAATGAGGACAGTAATAGTAACAGTATTAATATTAATAAACCTTATATGTATATAGGAGAAGAAGAAAATAAAACTGTGAATAAAAATATAGCAGAGTTTGCAAGGCTATATGAGCAAAACATAGCACCTATATATCCAGCAACAAGAGATTGGCTTATAGAGACATCTAATGAAATAGATTTACCTTTGTTTAGAAGAGCAATAGAAATTTGTGTGGAGAAAGAAGCGACACAATTAGCGTATCTTAAAGGCGTATTAAGAAAATGGAGTATACGAGATATAACTACATATGAACAATTGCAGGCTTATGAAACTGAGCATAGGAAGCAAAAAGAAGCTAAGACAAAGAAAACAAATAATGCTAAAGAATCAAATTATAAACCTAAAAAGACAGGCTTCCATAACTTTGAGGAATCATTTAAACAATATTCATCAGATGAACTGGACGAGATCATTAGGAAGAGCCAAAGAGAAAAGTTTAAATAGTAGGGGGACAACCCCTCTAGAAAGGAATGATTAACATTACAAAATTTGAGAAGAAAACATGTCACAGCATAATATCGGCGATTGACGAAAGTATTTACGAAGCAGGGATTTTAAATAAAAAAGAATTACAAGAGTATATAGATTTTAATTTCAATGCTGAGCCTACAAAGTACAAAAATTTAAAAGATATGAAAGAGTATATATTTAACAGTATTTTGAAAAAGAGGTTCTTATATGTTGAAAATATAGAGACAGGAGAACTCAAACAGTATAGAAACTATAAAGAAATATCACAGGATATAGGTATTACACCTTGTCGTGTTAGCAGCTATTTAAGTAATGGAAGTTTATTTAATAATACATATTTGTTTATGACTAGTGGAAAAATAAGAACTTGAGGTGAATTTTAAATGGAATTAAGTGATTTAAGTATATTGATAGATAGAACTTTAGATCTATGGCTTATTCAAGGTTACAGTAAATGGGAAGCGTTTAATAAGGCTGAGAGGGATTTGAAAGGAGAACTTTATGATTATTATAGCAACTAGAATATTACTTGTCTTTATAGGGATAGGGGCGTTAATTTCTATGTTCTGCCTTGGACGTTGGTCAGGACAAATGAGGTTTTATAAAAAACACAATGAGATAGTTTCAAAAAATAAAAGACTTAAAAGAGACAATGAGTATTTTCGAAGTCAATTAGGGCTGAATAATTTAACTGAGGATGATATAGGGAAGAGGGATTAAAAGATATAATCAATTGAAGTTGAAAATTAATATAATAAATACTGTAAGCTRTTTTTGACTTTGTTTAAATAACAAATATAGGTTGAGTATATTCAAACAATCTATCTGAAGGAGGATTGTGGAATGTTTAGACAAATACCTTGTGAATATGATCATGTACATGATTACACAAGGACACCTGTCACAGAGACAGAACGTAGGGGAAGAGATAAAGTTATTATATATTATRACGTATATTTCTGTGAGTCATGTGGTTGTACATTTARAATARTCACAGACTTAAAAKCAAAGAAAGACCACTATAAATGGATTTAGTTGGCTTATAGAAGGTACTTTTGTTCAAATAATAAGTACCTTCTAAAATATAAGCAACTAAGAGGGGGAACTATTGAAAGTAGAATTTACAGTACCAGGAGAGTGTGTCAGCAAGGACAGGCCAAGATTCCATAATTGACATGCTCGAACTACAGATAAAACGAGATACTTTGAGCAGTCAATTAAGTATTTGTATGGTAAGAGACATTATTTTGATGGATTAATTAAAGTAAGTATAGATATTTATTCAAAAAAACCTAAGAAACCAAGCTATTTAAGACCGACAAAGAAAGATATAGACAACATGGTTAAGGCTGTATTAGATGGATTGAATGGTAAAGCATTCAAAGATGATAGGTACATATGCGAGTTACACGCTAGTAAGCAATATAGTGATGAAGCAAGGATAGAGGTTACTATAGAAGATTTATAGGAGTGATGTTATGGCTAACGATTTAGAAAAAGATTGTATAAAGTTTACAGAAAAATTGCTAAAAGGATATAGGGGATTAAAACTACATTTGGAAGAATTAAAAAAGCTTAAAGAAACTTTAAAGTGTGATTATACAACACAAGCTATTACATATGACAAAGTAAAAGTATCTCCAACTAATAAGATATATAAAGAGGTTGAGGAAGAGGTTATAAGAACTTTAAGTAAGATAGAGGAATTAGAAAAGGAGATTGAAGAGGAAAGTAGTTTAATAACTAAAATAGATAGATCTATAAATAATTTAAGTCCAATACATAAAGAAATAATAGAGTATAAGTATATAGATGCTTTAAGTTGGGATGAAATAATAGATAAAACTAGATATAGCGAAAGATCATTGAAATACAAGAGAAGTGAATCAGTTAAAAGTATAGCCATAGCATTGTTTGGAAGTAAGGTTTTTAGTGAAGAAGAACCTAGCTTATTTGATTTAATGAATTAATAACTTTATATATATTTATTCGACATAATAATACAAATTAGATATACTTTTAAATATGTCAAATTTTACAAGGTAATAATCAGGAGGTTTTAAGTAATGAAAAAAATATTAATGATATGTTTAGTAGTATTATCTGTTTTCTTAATATCAGGTTGTAGTACTGACAAAGAAGAAATAAACTTATTAGCCACTACTGATTTACATGGAGAGATACCCTATGAGCTATCTTCATATGTAAAGAATGAGTTTAAAAAAGATAAAAATTTAACATTGGTTGATGCTGGTGACTTTTTTGATTCTGACAGTAATAGTGGCGATATGGAGAAATACTTTTATAAAAGGAGTGAAAGCCCTGATACATACATAGAAGTTCCTATTGCAAAAGAGATGAAAAATGTTGGGTATGATGCAGTAGTACTTGGAAATCATGAGTTTGTGTCAAATAATAAGTTTTACTTAGATAATATTATATCAGACTTTGAAAAACAGGGTCTAAAAGTCTTATCAGCAAATACATATGAAAAAGGCGGTGCTAGTTATACAGATCCATATATTATAAAAGAAATTCAAACATCAAATGGTATTGTAAAATTAGGGATTTTAGGGCTTACAGTAAAAGAAGTTGGTGAAAGACAATCTAGAGTAGATGATGGAACACGAGATGGGAAATTAGTAAAAAATAAGTCTAGAGAATTAAAAGATCAGCCAGAATATGAGGGCAAATTATATATGAATGATTTAGTAAAAGATGCAAACAAATGGGTTGGTAGAATGAAAGAAGATAAGGCTGATATTATAGTAGCAGTTGTTCATTCAGGTGAAAAACCTAAGAAACCAAGAAATCCAGGTAATAGAATACAAGATTTAGCACGTGAGGTAGAAGGAATAGATGCTATAGTTGCAGGCCATACACATAAACAAATCACTCAACATAATTATAAAAATAAGTCTGGGGAAAATGTAATAGTTACACAACCAGGTAAGCATGGAGAATGTATATCTAAAATAAACTTTCAACTAGAAAAGAAAAATAATGAATGGAATGTAGTAAAAAAAACTAGTGATTTAACAAAATTTGATTTAAGTTATTTACAAAAAGAAGATGAAACCTTTGGATTGTTGTCGATGGCGTTATATGAAATTGATGATAAAGTTAAAGAGGCCAGATTGTCAGAAATAACACCATTTAAATGGGATAAGGCATTTGTATTTGCTCCAGAAACACCAAGAGAAGTAATTTATAAAAAAGTTGGTTACGAATGGAGAAATATAACTGAAACTGAAGGCACAGAGATGACACAAATAGTATTTATAAAAGATAATAAACCTGTGTTTTATTTATACGGTAATATAAATGATATTGGGATAGATATAAATCTTAATAAGTCTGAGTACAAAGATAATGTAGCTACAATTACTTCTGGAGACAATGATAAATTTAGCATTGAGAAAGAAGAAGTTATAAGAGTAATTAATGGTTATAATTATGAAAATACTGTTACACATTTAAAACAAATAGAAAAATAGTACATATTAGATTTATAAAAATAATTGCATTTTTATTGCCTGTTTCATATAAAAAAACATGAAATAATTGTATTATGGAAAGATTGTCCATAACAATTAAATAGTTACTGGTTAGCTTAAGTTAAAGGGACTTGTCTAACCAGTATATTAGAAGTTAAGGGAGAGCCTTAATAGGCTCCGAATTATTTCACGATAGCAAGTTATCTAAAATTATTGTAAGTAATTATGGTAAATTTACTTAAAAAGAAGGAATTTTTATATTTTGATAGAACCAATAGTTAATGGATGTACCTCACTCAATATGCAAGTAATAAAAAAAAAAGCTCGACTCCTACAACTTGCTGCCGTTTTACTCCTTATTATAATATAATAAAAAAAGACTTAGATTAGTTTCTAGGTCTTTTTGTTGCAACTTATAATGTATATATTACTTTAAGGAAAGACTATTTCCTTAATAATTTATAAATATATAAAAAAACAATTATATTAAGGAATATTAATACGACAAATGACAGAACGGTTAATTTCATGCTAATCACAACTACCTTCTTATTAAAATATTTATTTTTATTATACCTAAAATTTAATTAAAAGTTACAAATTTATATAATAATTTATTATACAAACAAATAAGACAATTGTATTGTGGAAATATTATCCTTACAATTAAATATTTACTGGCTAGATTAAGTTAAAGGGACTTGTCTATCTAGTAATAAGCAAGTAGTGGTTCTGTGGGTTCGATTCCTGCAATTTGCACCTCCTTATGATTTTATTATAGATAGTGGGTGAGACTGGTAAACTCGCCCTAACGTGTGAAGTGTAGTATTAATCTATGTGCAACTCATACACTTCGCCCAACAATTATATTTTGTATTCATTTTAGCCAATGGATGCAACTCCTTAGACTTAGATTAGTTTCTAGGTCTTATTTTTTAATAATTAGCGAGGTGATAGAATGGAAATAAATGAAAAAACTGAACTACAGCAAGATACTATAGTTCAGCATAAACATAATTTATTAATAACAAATTCAGATAATATTAATGGTGCAAAATTATCTTTAACATTAGATAAAAATATAATAGGTAAGGATCCTATTGAATTTAAAAATCATATATCTAATTGTTATAAAAAATGTATTAAAGAACTTGATTACATAATTAAAAATGATGATTTCTTTAAGAATTTGCTTTAATTAAACCTATTGACTTAATTAAAACTTCCTGAGTTGACTCTCTAATTGCTTCTTCATTAAACTCTTTTGAGTAATACGCTTTGTCGTTCATTAGCTTAGAGTCAAGTTCTCCTAATAAATCAGCTTTAAAATCTTTGCTCATAGGTGGATTTTTTGAAATTGCGTGCACTATTTTAATATCGCAAGTATCTTCGACTTTAAGCTTAAATCCAATTACAGTTGGTTGGTAAATACCGTATATTTTATCTTCTTTAAATTCTAAGAAACAACAGCTAAAAACGCCCATAAGAGGTTCAATTTTACCGTTTACAATTTCGTGAGTAGCTTTGTATGAAGTTTTTGGATAATATTCTTTTATTATATCAAATACTGACTCAATAATACTTTTCGTTTTTATGGTTAGAGTTTCTTTAGATTTTGTTAGCGCTGCTTTTTCTGCGTTCATTATTTGTATTTGCATTTCTTTTTGAAGTCCATCATTAGACATTTGTTTTAATTTTTCTTCGAAGTTCATTATGATCACCTCCTTTCAATTAGATTTTATCATAACACTGGGAAATATTAACATCCATAAATTAAAATATACAAATTATTATAACTATATAAGGAGCAAGAATGAATAAAAAGAAAGTTTGGGTTGATGCTGGGCTTATTGGCATGACTATAGATTTACCTAATAAGGAACTAAGAGAGATAAGCAAGAACATGAGGAAGATACCAAAGAGTCCAAAGGTGTAGAGTATAAATGATAAAGGCAATAAGTATAATGACTAATCTAGCATATAAACTTGGGCATATGCAAATTAAGATTATAAAGGTATTTATAATAAAAATATTAAATGTTGTTGAGGTGTTTATAGATGAAAAAGAATAAACCTAATTTAGTTAAGATTTTTAGGAATAAAACATATAAAGAGATAGCATCAACATTATACAAGGATGTTTTAAGAACTTTACTGAAAATACATTTTCTTATTATTACTTTTGCAATTATGTAGCTGAAGCAGTAACTATGTTTTATAAAGGTAAACAACTGACTAAAGAACAATCAGACGAAATAAATGTACATATATCTAATATGATTCAGGAATTAATTATAACAAATCATAAAGATTTCTAATGAAAGGTAGGTGATCCAATGAACTTAATGACACCTGACTTACTAATAAAGATTAAGTCTTTCCTAAGTATTAATAAGAACTATAGACCTTATCAGTTAAAGGAATGGAAGATACTTCGTATGGCTGCACTCAAGAGGGATAACAATGAGTGTCAAGACTGTAAGAGTGTTGGTAAGTTCTCTCATGCTAAGGAAGTACATCACATTAAAGATAAACGAGTTCGACCTGATCTCTTCCTTGATCTTAATAACTTAATATGTTTATGCAAGGACTGTCATAACAAGAGACATGATAGGTTAAAAATGAACAAACCCAAATTTGAGAACGTTGAGAGATGGTAATCAACTAACTCCCCCGGGTCAAATCAAATGGAAGTTTATTTGGGGAACTTAGCAACGGGGAGGGGGCATTTAAATATAAATAAATATTTTTATCATGCGCGCGCGAGGGAGGTGAAATTATGGCTGCTAATAAGGAAAATAAGATATTAAAAACTAGAGAGAAAATAGAAAAGGCTTTAATAGACCAGCTCGAAAAGAAAGGGCAATACAAAGAGCCTTTTGCCGATTTAGTTCAAAGGTATATGAAAATGTGGGATACTACTATCGCATTGGAACAAAATGTTGAAGAATATGGAGTCATGTTTGATACCGAACGGGGCGTAAAGAAAAATGATGCAGTAAACCAATTAATGCAGATGAACAAACAGATGCTTATACTGCTAGATAAGTTAAATATAACAACTGATAAAGTCAAGGCAGATGATGGATGTGATATCTAAAAAGAAACTTTATGAAAAAATAAATTGTTCATATATTACTGAATGGATTGATATTGTTGACTCCGAAAAATATCCAGTGAGTAACGAAATAAAACAATTAAATGAATTATTAAAATTAAAGTTTGAAAAGCAGGATATTTATGTAGATATAGAAAAAGTTGAGGGAGTTATCGAATTAATTGAAAGATATAGGCCCTATGAATTAACACCAGTACAAAAGTTTTTACATTCAATACCATATATTTTCTTTAAAGATGGTAGAACTGTTTTTCGTAAGATCTTTATATACTGTGGTCGTGGTTTTGGGAAAAATTCATGGATATCTGATTTAACTTTTGGACTAACTTCAAATAAAAATGGAATACGAAACTATAACGTAGACATGGTTGCAACAAGTGAGGATCAAGCACAAACTAGTTTTAATGATATATATGAGACGATTGGAGAGCATTCAAAGCTACAAGGTGCATATTACAGAAGCAAGGAGTTAATAAAGTTTAAAAAAACTAATTCAGAGATTAAATATTATACTTCAAATGCGAAAACTAAAGATGGCCTTAGACCTGGTGCTGTGGTATTTGATGAAATACATGCATATGAGGACTACGAAAATATAAAGGTATTTACATCGGCATTAGGTAAAGTTAAACATGCTAGAATATTCTACATAACAACAGATGGAAATACAAGGGGATCTGTGCTAGATGATATGAAAGAAGAAGGAAGACAAGTTTTAAGAGAAAAAGATATAAATTCTCGTATGTTTCCTTTTATGGCTTCTATAAATAAATATGAAGAATGGAGCGATCCTAAATGTTGGATAAAGGCAAATCCAATGCTTCCGTATTTACCGGATTTACAAGATGAATACGAGGAATCATACAAAGATGCCTTAAAGAATCCACAACTCAAAATGGAATTTTTACTTAAGAGACTTAACTATCAAATAGAAGATGTAACAACTGCAGTTGCAAATTGGGAGGAAATTAAGGCAACAGATCAAGAGTTTCTAGACTTTTCAGGATGTGAATGTGTAGGAGGTATAGACTACGCAAGTGTAAGAGATTTTATAGGAGTTGGCCTTCTATTTAAAAAAGATAGTAAATATTATTTCAAGCACCATACGTTTATAGTTGCTGAAAGTTTGAGATTAGCTGAATATAAGATAGATTTAGATGTGGCCAAAGAAAAAGGTCTAGTTACAATCATACCAGGTAACACTATGAACGAAGAATATATATCAGAATGGTTTTTAAAAGAGATACAAGAAAATAATTATAGACTTATAAATATAGGCTGTGATGATTATAGAGCTGCTATTCTAAGAAAAGATTTTGAGGAAAAAGGATTACCAATTGAAACAGTAAGAAATGGTCCTATTACTCATGGTAAATTAGCTCCTGTAATTGAGCAGGGTTTTGCTAATCATAATATCGTTTTTGGTGATGATATGATGATGAGGTGGTATACAAATAATGTAAAAGTAGTTACAAATAGTAAAGGAAATAAAACATACGAGAAAATAGAACCACAAAGGCGTAAAACAGATGGATTTATGGCATTTATACACGCTATGGCATTAAGAGAGCAAATTTCTGTAAATACATTTACATATAATAAGAAACTTAAGACTTATACTTACTAAGAAAGAAGGTGAATAAGTGGGATTTTTAAATAATTTATTTAAACGGACATCTTTTCAAAGACCCAAAATCGCAACTACAAACAGTACACTGATGATAACAGCTGAAACAAGCTATAAAGAATATGCTCTAGCTATTTGTATGAATAAAATAGCAAATGCTTTAACTCAGTGTAACTTTGAGACTTATGTTAAAAAAGAAAAAGTAAAAGACAGTATTTGGTATAGCTTTAACATAGAACCAAATGAAAATCAGAACGCATCAGATTTTTGGAATGAAGTTGTATTTTATATGGTTACGAATCCCCAGGGTTGTTTGGTAATACAAGACAGCAAAGGGGAATTTTTAGTTGCAGACAGTTATACCCTAGAGGAATCTTCAATTTTAGGGAATATTTACACAGATGTAATGGTAGGCGACTATACTTTCTCTAAGAAATTTAAAGAAAGCGAAGTTTTAAGATTTAAGCTTAACAATTCTAGCGTGAACTCTTATATTGAGAGTGTTTACAGTAGTTATGGGAAGCTAATTACATCTTCCATAAAAAACTACAACAGAAACAACAGTAAAAAAATATTCTTAAAAATAGGAACTACGTTTGAACAGTTGAAAACAAGAATTGTGGATGAAGAAACAGGAGAAACCGAATATGATACAACCTTAGACGATATTTTTAAGAATAGGATGAGGGGATATTTCTCTGAAAATGATTCTGTAACACCTCTAGAAGATGGACTTGAGATAGTAGAAGGCGGATCAACTTCACAAACTCAATCTAGCAAAAAGACAAACGGACAGACAACAGAGGATATAAGAAAGTTATTTGACGATATTCTAAATATTTGCGCTGATGCTCTTAATATACCTAGAGGACTTTTAAAAGGTGATGTGGCAGATGTAGAGGCTATGACAGATAACTTTATCACCTTTAGTATAAACCCGTTTGTATCCATAATTGAGAGAGAATCTAATAGGAAATTATATGGTAAAGACGATATATTAAAAGGATCTAAAATGAAAGTTAAGACGAATACAATTAAAGGATATGATCCTCTTAAACTTGCTTCAAGTGCAGAGGCTTTATATAGAATAGGAGCTGTTAATGCCAACTGGGTTAGAGAAATGTTAAGAGAAGAAGAGATATTGGAGGATTGGGCTAATATGTACATGATAACTAAAAACTATCAAGAAATATCAAATTATTTGAAGGGTGGTGATAACAATGAAAATGGATAAAAAAATTGATGTAAGATGCGAGATTAACGAAAAATCAGATACGGAGGTAGATTTTCTTTTATATGGCCCTATTATGAACTCTAAATCGTGGATGTATGACGAAGATGAATACACATGCCCACAACAAGTTATTGATGTAATCAATAAGGCTAATGGTAAACAGATAAATCTACACATTAATAGTTATGGTGGCGACGTATTTGCGGGGATTGCTATATGCAATCAATTAAAAAATTATGAAGSWAGTAGCGTTTTACCTGTTCCTGGAGGA
>NZ_AXUS01000026.1 GCF_000498755.1 Clostridioides mangenotii TR
TATAAAAATATGTATAATATTAATATATATAGCTCAATGGAAAAAATATAACTTGATAGTTTATATTTATTCAGATTAAGAGAATATAGTTTTAATCTAATAATTTTTAGGAAAATAAATATGTAATTATGATAAATAACTATTTGTAATCCTTTATTCGATTAAGTTTACTTTTAAATTTAAAATAAGGCAGGTAACATTAAGTTACTTGCCTTATTTGTATAATCTGTATTATAAATACTAGATATAAATCCAATCTTACCAAGGTTTTAATGAAATTATCTCAATATCAGTAAAGTTGTCTAAATTAATTTTTATTCTTTCAACGTATCGCTATGTTCACTAATTGCAATTAGCGTATTGTCTCTATCTATTATTTTACTTTACTTTTTTGAATAGATTTATTTAATATTTGTAATTCCTCTTTCGTTACATAACGCCAAGTTCCTACTTCCATTTCTTTCAACTCAATATTCATGACCCTGATTCTTTTTAATTTAACTACTCTAAAACCAAGTACAGTACACATTCTACGTATTTGTCGATTTAAGCCTTCTGTTAATATAAGGCCAAAAGTTCGTGAGTTTATCTTTTTTACTTTACAAGGTTTTGTCATTTGATATTTCTTTTTGACTGCATTATAAATTTTTACACCACTTTGCATTCGTTCTATAAATGCAGGTGTAATATTAGCATTTACGCTTACAATATATTCTTTTTCGTGTTTGTATGTAGAACGTAGTATTTTATTTACGATATCCCCATCATTGGTCATTAATATTAGACCTGATGTGTCTTTATCTAAACGTCCAATAGGAAAAAGCGGTTCTTTATAATTCAAATAATCTACGATGTTGTCTTGGTCAGCTCGATCAGTAGTACATGTAATGCCAGTTGGCTTATTAAGTACAATATATACAAATTCTTGTTTTGGTATAATTTTATTCCCATTTACAAACACTTCTTGAGAATCAAAAACTTTTGATCCTACTTCTGCTATTACTCCATCAATCATGACTTTACCATCTTCTATGAAACGATCAGCCTCTCTTCGTGAACAGTGACCTGAACTACTTATATACTTATTAAGTCGTATTGACTCTTTTTTTTCGTGTTCAATAATAGAAGTTGTTGTTGATTTCTTTTCTCCAACTTGATGAGCATGTCTCATATCTTATACCTCACTTTATATTATCATTACATTGTTTGAGTATCTTATTATAATACTTAATCTTAGATAATTATAGCATAGATAATGTCCTTAATATCATCCATTTCAGCATCATAAAGAGTCTCTTTTATTTCGTTATGTTCTCCAACTTCGTATATAATTTTACTCTATCTATAACAGTTAATAAAGTTTAATTTATTCCTTTATTAATAATTGGGCGTGCTTTTTATACACTCAGCGTCTGCAATTCAATTTTTTAGATTCTAGTTTCACAACACACTTCTTTATTTTTATTTTAAAACATCATTCCTTGAATTACAGAACAAAATACCGTATAATCATTTATGAATAATACGGTATTTTATAAATTACATATTTTAAATTTTATATTAAACTATTTCTCACCAAAAGACATGGTATATTCCATTTCTTTTGTATCTTCATTAATATTTTCCCTTACTACTTTAAAACCGTTTTTAAGGTAGAAGCTTACTGCCTTCTTGTTTTTTGTAAAGACATCTAATACGAGATATGGATACATTGATTTACAATACTCTATCAGTTTATGACCAATCCCTTCACTTTGATGTTCCTGTTTTACAAAAATTCCTGCTATATAATTTTGATCTACAATTCCTATAAATCCTTTTATAATATCATCTTCTGTATATACATAAATATCAGAGTATGGTAACATTTTTTTTACCATTTCAAAATTCCCAATCCAATATTCTTTTGGTATGAACCTGTGAGCCTCTATATTAGTCTCTAGCCAAATTTCCATAATGTCGTCTAATTTAGTTAAATCAAATTTATTAATCATGTTATTCTCCTCATTTTTTAGTAGATTAAATTAGAAGTAGAATACACTCATGAAGTTCACCCTTTCTTTTTTCGTACTTTTGTTCAAATTATACCATATATGTCATTCATTTTAAATACAACTTTACAACTATTTTAATTTCATAAAACACCCTGCTTATTACTTTATATAATTGAGGCACACTATAGTATTTTTTTGTTTTGTATTAGATCATAATGCTTTCTATTAATGGTTCACAAACTGGCACGTATTTAGGTTTTGTGCTCCAATAAACGAAATAAAAATAATTGATGTGTTTTCTTATAAATATGTACATATTTCGATACTATATGTATTTCTTCTCATAAAATAAACCCACTTGTAATACTTACAAGTGGGTTTTATATGGCCTACAGCATTAAAAAATAAATACTTGTAACTAATCTCCTATTGGATCATCTATTAAAGTGGCAAATTGGAATTCATGTTGATGTCCATCAACAATTGTAGTGTCTCCATCTACAAAGTGAACATGTCTACCATTTCCAACTGGAATAGGAGGACCTGTTACATCACAGATTTTGTGGAAGTGATCTTCATAAAAGTCTGTTCTGTTACTAAGCTTATGAAAATGACTTCCATCTGATGTAAAAATAGCTTCTCCTGTTACACATGCAAAACGGTGATTATGTGGATCCTCTTGTGGTTCTGCAATTTTTACACTACCTTCATACTCATGCGTATGAGTTTGCTCTTCAGCAGGTTTCCAATTTGATCCGCAATGCTCATGCTCTCTTTCTTTGTGGCAATGGCAACCTTCAAAACAATTTCTACAATTACTACATTTGCATCTATCATTTCTTCTATGACAATTACACATAAAATTTTTAACTCCCTTTTAGAATTATTGTGAGATAATATGCTTCTCACAATATTATTTTATGAATTTTATACATAATTGTTACAAATTATGACATAATCTGCTCCATTTATACTCTTGCAATGATAGGTGCTATTATCCAAGGTGCTTATCATTCTCTTTTTCATTTCTTACTCTTTTGTTTTTCAACATAAAAACGACCTCCTATAGTTATTACCGTAGGGAGTCATTATTTAATTTACAGACTCTTTCTCATTGTTTCAATTTAAAAACAGATATGGTTAATATACTTGAAAGCATTATAAAATAAAATGTGTGCCATTTGAGCCTTCAATATAGAGTATAGATAATTATATAACTCTAAAAAGGAATCTAACAAAGGATGAAGAAGTGAAAATTATACTATATAAACTTACAGAGAGTGTAACGGAGAGATTTAGAAAGCATGGTTTTGTATGTAGTACAGTACAAACAGCAATAAGAGACGAGACATTATCGTCATATGAGAGATAAGGACAGCTTATTATCCCTTGCACACAACAAACGAGCTATTAAACAAGTCATATGAATCTCCTTGGCTTCCAACTGCTAGAGGTTTATCTCGTAACGTTGGATTATACAAGCATTCAACAATAGCGTAAAAGTTGTTCATATATGAATGCAATATAACTCTTTCTATAAAATCACCTCAATAACAGAACTTATATTCTATTGTATGCTGTAAGATGGATTATATACAGGGGCATCTTAATTATTAGATCAACTATGTACGTACTTTGGCATTTTATTAATATTAATTATACTTTTATACGTCTTATATAATTTAAGAATTAAAATTATACTTTAGTCTATAATAATAAATAACAAATAAAATAAGAGGAGGAGTACGTTTTATGAAAGCTTATGTAGATAGAGACACTTGCATTGGATGTGGAGCCTGTGAAGGAACATGTCCAGAAGTTTTTAAGTTAGATGATGAAAATAAATCAGTTCCAATTAAAGATGAGATACCTGAAAATCTACTAGATCTTGCAAAAGAGGCTGAAGAAGGATGTCCAGTAGATGCTATTACTGTAAAGTAAAATTTTTTAAAACTACTTAATATCATTAATTTCATATTTAGGTAAAGTGGTAGCAGTATGAGCTGCCACTTTATTAATTTCTG
The DNA here is from genome assembly GCF_000498755.1 of Clostridioides mangenotii TR. GTDB lineage: Bacteria > Bacillota > Clostridia > Peptostreptococcales > Peptostreptococcaceae > Metaclostridioides > Metaclostridioides mangenotii_A. The sequence continues at coordinate 4,019 of NZ_AXUS01000026.1, forward strand.
CATAAATTCTATTTACTGACTACTTTACTTTTCTTTTTTGTTTAATTCCCTTTTCATTAAATATATCCATACTATCACCTCTTAAGTTTAGTATGGTCAATGATGGTGATTTTAAGCTAGGTAATTGTGAATATGAACGCTTAATTTATAATAAGCATAGAGCATGTTATATATCATTTACCATATACTTATGCTTCCAGAGTTATTCATTACAGCTTAGGAATAGTATTTAGTTTTCATTCTTTAAGACATACGCATGCTACAATGCTAATAGAAAATGGTGCTAATATAAAAGATGTGCAAGTTAGGCTTGGTCATACTAATATAGAAACTAATCTAGGAACACGCCACTAAAAAATGTCAGAACAAACAGTCGATATTTTCGAAAGTGCTACCAAAGAAAAATTTATTATAAAATAAATTGCCAACGATAAAAATCTTACGTTGGCAATTTATATATTATCACATAATTAAAACTCTGAAATCAAGCTATACGCTCACAAGTTTGGCAACACTTTCCACATGAGTACTATGAGGGAACATATCAACCGGTTGAATCTCCCTACACTCATATCCATACTCGTTTAAATACGCCAAATCCCTAGCCAAAGTAGAAGGATTGCAAGAAACGTAAACTACTTTTTCAGGATTCATCTTTACTATAGTATCTAGAACTATTTGATCGCATCCTTTTCTAGGTGGATCGACAACTACTACATTTGCAGTTTTACCCTCTTTATACAGCCTAGGAACCACTTCCTCTGCTTTACCTGTATAAAATTCTGTATTGTATACATTATTGTTCTCTGCATTTATTTTTGCATCTCGTATAGCTTCTTCTACTATTTCTATACCGTACACTTTTTTTGCATGTTTTGCTAAAAATAACGATATAGTTCCTATTCCGCAGTAAATATCGTATACTATATCATCTTTATCTAAATCCGCATACTCCAAGGCTTTATTGTATAAAACTTCTGTCTGAACTGGATTTACTTGATAAAATGATAGCGGTGATATGTTGAATTCCAATTCACCTATAGTATCACTTATTTTTCCGTCTCCATAAACGACTATATTCTCTTTTCCAAGTACTACATTTGTATCCTTTTTATTAACATTCAGCACTAGTGTTTTAAATCCTGGAATATTTTCCTGTAAAACTGAACAAAGCTCACCTAAGTAAGGTAGATCACGACCGTTTATAACAAGTATTATCATCACTTCATTTGTTGAAAATCCGACCTTTGTTACCAAATGCCTTATTATCCCTTTATGAGTTTTTTCATTGTACAGACTTATTTTATAAGCCCTTATATACGTCTTAATTATTTTGACAATTTTGTCATTTACTTCGTGTTGAATTACACATTTATCAGTAGCGATTATATTGTGACTTTTCTTTTTATAAAATCCTACCGCTGGCAATCCATCTATGTTTTGTATAGGAAATTGAGCCTTGTTTCTGTATCTAAAAGGATTGTCCATACCAAGAGTATCTTTGATATTTACATTCTCTAGTTTGCCAATTCTTTGTACTGCCTGTTTAACTTCATTTTTCTTTAGATCAAGTTGTTTGTTGTAATCAAGTTCTTGAATCTGGCAACCACCACAATCTTTAAGATCTTCACTACAGACTCTAGCTACTCTAAATGGTGATTCTTCTAATATTTCAACAATATCCCCAACTGCGTAGTTTTTTTTCGATTTATTTATTTTTACTTTTATTTTATCTTGAATTAGCCCACCCTCGACGAAAACAGTAAAGCCATTGTATTTGCCTACTCCTACTCCGCCTTGGCCTATGTCGACTATATCAACGAGATACTCCTCATTTTCCAATAGCATATTTTTTCCTCCGAACATTTTCACCTAAAGCAATTAATACTTTAGGTGAGTTAATTATTTTATATTTAACCACAATACTTTATTTTAACAAAGATTGTCGTACTATAAAAGACTTAATGTCGATAATTATTAAAAAATATAAAGAATATTTTCGGCTTTAGTTCCAAATAGTAAATTTTCGTTGAAATTACAATACTCTAGATGAACCTCTATATACAACACCTCTTGCTGCATCAACTGTCACTGTTTCTCCTGTTTCAACTTTTTCTATTATTCCTGTAGCTGATAATATTACTGGGATATTCATAGTAAGACCGAAAATTGCAGCATGTGAAGTCATTCCACCTTCTTCTGTTACTATTGCACTAGCTCTCTCTAAATAAGAATTCATGCCTGAATTTATCACTGGAGATACTAATATATCTCCATCTTTAAAGTCATCCGCTTCTCCTTTAGAGTTAATCAAACACACTCTACCTTCTACTGTTTGACTGCCAACACCCATTCCTTTTACTATTTCTTCGCTAATTACATGTACTTTTATTAGATTTGTAGTTCCGCTAACTCCTACGGGCACTCCTGCAGTTACTACTACAAGCTCACCATCTGAGATATATCCTGCACTTCTAGCGCTATCTATTGCAAGTTCTATAACCTCATCTGTGTCTTTTCCTTGAGCGCATTTTACTGGGTATACTCCCCAAGTCAATGCTAATTTTCTCATTACTTTTTCATCGCTTGTTGTAGCTATTATTGGAGCTTTTGGTCTAAATTTAGAGACCATTCTAGCGGTATGACCAGAAGCAGTCGCAGATATTATTGATGACGCATTTAAATCTACTGACATTGAACAAGTTGCATGACTTATTGCATCAGTAACACTTATCTCTGCAAATTCACTACCTTTAAGTGACTTAACGTATTCTAAAGTTTCCTCTGTTCTTTTGGCTATTGTAGCATCATTTTAACCGCTTCAACTGGGTATTTACCAGCAGCTGTTTCACCAGATAACATTATAGCATCTGTACCGTCGTAAATTGCATTTGCAACATCAGTGACCTCAGCTCTTGTAGGTCTAGGATTTCTAATCATTGAATCTAACATTTGTGTTGCAGTTATTACAGGCTTAGCCAGTTCATTACATTTTTTTATCATCATTTTTTGAACTATTGGCATTTCTTCTGTTGGTATTTCAACTCCAAGGTCTCCTCTAGCTACCATGAGTCCATCAGATACTTTTAGTATCTCATCAAGATTCTCAACACCCTCTTGATTTTCTATCTTTGAAATTATTTGAATATCTGTCGCATCATTATTTTCTAGTAATTCTCTTATCTCAAGTACATCAGATGATTTTCTTACAAATGAAGCCGCTATATAATCGATTCCTTCTCTTATTCCAAATTTAATATCCTCTACATCTTTCTCTGTAAGAGCTGGTAGGTTTATCTTAACACCTGGAACATTAACTCCTTTATGATCTTTAACTACACCCGAATTTTCTACTACACAGTTTATCTTATCTCCACTGATATCCTTTACTCTAAGACCTACTAAACCATCATCTATAAGAATAATATCACCTGGTTTTACATCGTTTACTAAGTTTTTATAGCTCACTGTACATATGTTTTTATCTCCAAGTACTTCTTCCATAGTGATTGTAAAATCTTGCCCATCCTCTAAAAACACTTCTGGGTCTTTAAAGTTTCCTGTTCTTATTTCTGGTCCCTTTGTATCTAAAAGCATTGCTACTGGTTTATTTAATTTTGCGCTAACTTTTTTAGCTATATCAATTCTCTCTTTTTGCTCCTCGTGATTTCCATGCGAAAAGTTAAATCTACATACATTTAGACCTTCTTCCATAAGCTTAGTAAGTGTTTCTTCGCTCTGTGACTCTGGACCTAATGTACACACAATTTTTGTTTTATTCTTTTTATCTAACATCAAGCTCCTCCTTGTCATAACCTATATTGGATTTTGTTGATTTATAAATTTTTATGTCTATCGTTAAATTATATAGAAAGTATCTTTGCCATCTCATAAATATCTCTATCAAAGCTTTTCTTTTGAGAAAGAGCCTTTACTATTTCTTGATCCACTATTTTATTATCTTTTATACCTACTACTCTTGCACTGACTCCATCCAGCAGTAACTCTACTGCTCTTACTCCTAGTTTGCTCGCTAATATCCTATCAAATACAGTTGGGCTTCCACCTCTTTGTACATGACCTAAAATAGTAACCCTTAAATCTAGTCCAGATGCTTCTTCTAGTTTTCCTTTAAGATTTCCTGCACTATCCGCCCCTTCAGCTAGCAAGATAATACTGTGTCTTTTACCTCTTTTTTGTGTGGTCTTAAGTCTAAACGCTATATCATCTATATTAATAGGCTCTTCTGGAACTACTATAGTTTCAGCTCCTCCTGCAAGTCCTGCATAAAGCGCTATATCTCCGCAGTGTCTACCCATAACTTCTACAATGTTTACTCTCTCATGCGAAGATGAAGTATCTCTTATCTTACTTATAGCGTCTACAACAGTATTCATCGCAGTATCGAATCCTATTGTGTAATCAGTATATGCTAGGTCGTTATCAATAGTCGCTGGTATTCCAATTGTGGCTATACCCAATTCACTTAGTTTACTCGCGCCTATAAACGATCCATCGCCACCTATTACAATAAGACAGTCTATATTGTGTTTTTGTAGGATTTTAGCTGCTTTAATTCTTCCTTGGAGAGTTTTAAATTCATCGCTTCTTGAAGACTTTAAAATTGTCCCACCTCTGTGAATTATATCTCCAACAGATGATAAGTTCATCTCTTCAAAATCCTCTTCAAGTAAACCATTGTAACCTCTATTGATTCCATAAACTTTACACCCATAATATATTCCTGATCTTACTACAGCCCTTATTGCTGCATTCATTCCAGGAGCATCTCCACCACTAGTCAACACGCCTATACTTTTCATATGCTTAGTCTCCTTATGTTTGTCATTCTAACAAGTTTTGCATTAATATTTATTAAAAAGTATCATTGATTCCTATAATTAACTTCGACTTTATAAATTAATAGGAAACACATTGATACTTTTCATTACTCAATAAATTGCCATTGCTACTTAACTTTTATATTGTCACCAGGCATTATTTGCTCTAAATTGTAGATAAGTTTATCGTCAGCACTAGTACTAACGCCAGTCATTTTATATGCTTTTTTATTACCTAAATTGTTTTCATCTTCAGGGAATAAATATATTTCATCATTTCCCGGATGTCTATATGCTATATCTGTGATAGTATCTGTCAATTCTGTATTTTTCAAACTATCAATTTTAATATATAATTTTTTAGACTGAGCTACTTTGTTGTACTGCACAAAATTTCCATTTGGTCTTCTATAGTTATTTTCGTTGAACTCAGAATGGTCTGATATATCCTTAATCTCTCTTGCTATAAGTTTTGCTTCTTCCTCTTCTTTTATACTCAAAGTACCTTTTATAACTACTATTCCATCTTCGTTTAATACATCGTTGTACTTTTGAAGCAGTTGAGGGAAAACTATAACTTCTATCGATCCATAAAGGTCCTCTAAATCTACAAATGCCATTAAATCATTTTTTCTAGTAGTTTTTACAGATTTCTTAACTATCATACCACCCATTATCACATCAGTTTCATTTAATTTTAAGAAGCTTTCCTCATCGTCTTTTAATGCGTTCAATTTTCCATTATCTGTAGAAGTTCTCTCTAAAATTTCTTCTTCGTACTCAGAAAGCGGATGTCCGCTTACATACATTCCCAGAACTTCTTTTTCAAGGTTTAGCCTTACTCTCTCATCGTATTCTTTTACAAGCGGAATTGTATATAAATCTTGAATTATATTCTCTTCTTCGGCGGCCCCGAGTCCATCAAATAACGAAATCTGACCTTTTATATTTTTCTTTCTATCCATTGCAATACTATCTAAAAGTGGCTCATATCCCGACATCAAGCTCGCTCTATTTCCACTTATTTCATCAAACGCCCCACATTTTATAAGACTTTCTATAACTCTTTTGTTGGTATCTTTTTGATCTAGTCTCTTAATAAAATCCATAAACTCTGGGAATTCGCCTACAATCTCTCTCTCATCTATAATATTATTTATTATATTTACACCAACATTTTTAACTGCTGCTAATCCAAATCTTATATTATTTCCTTCAACTGAGAATTTTGAAAAACTTTTATTAATATTTGGAGGAAGCACCTCTATATTCATAGCCTTACACTCTCTTATATACTCGACAACCTTGTCGGTATTTCCCATAATACTAGTGATTAAGGCAGCCATAAATTCGACAGGATAATACGTCTTCAGATATGCTGTCTCGTACGCCAAAACTCCATATGCAGCGGCATGCGACTTATTGAATGCATATTTTGCGAAATCAATCATATCGTCAAATATCTCATTTGCTGCTTCTTCAGGCACGCCATTTCTTACGCATCCCATGATCTCTATATTGCCTTCATCATCGTATTTACCGTGTATAAAGTACTGTCTCTCTTCTTCCATTACATCCATTTTTTTCTTACTCATCGCTCTTCTAACAAGGTCACTTCTACCATAGCTGTATCCACCTAAATCACGAACTACCTGCATAACCTGCTCTTGATAGACAAGACATCCATAGGTAACATCCATTATAGGTCTAAGTTTTTCATGAAGATAACTAACTTTTTCTGGATTATTTTTATTTTCGACGTACTTTGGTATTGAGTCCATTGGACCTGGTCTATAAAGTGAAATACCGGCTATTATATCCTCGAATTTGTCTGGTTTAAGTTGCTTCATGAAACTCCTCATTCCAGCACTCTCGAGTTGGAACACCCCGAGTGTATTACCTGATGCCAAAAGTTCGTACACTTTTGGATCGTCATAATCCATCTTTGAAAAATCTATTACATCTGTATAACCTTTAGCTTCTCTATTTTTTTCAATTAATTCAAGTGCATCATTTATAACGGTAAGAGTTCTCAGACCTAAGAAGTCCATTTTAAGCAGTCCAAGCTCTTCTAATGTCGTCATAGTAAACTGAGTAGTAATAGAATCTTGATGTTTATAAAGCGGAACGTACTCATCTACAGAATCCTTAGATATAACTACTCCGGCTGCATGCGTTGAAGCATGTCTAAGCATACCTTCTATTTGTTTTGACAAGTCTATTATCTCTTTAGTCTCACCATCTTCATCGTACATAGATTGTAGATTTGGGTTGGTATCTAAAGCTTTATCTATAGTCATCCCTAAAGCGAATGGGATCTCCTTTGCAATTCTATCCACTTTGCTGTAAGGGGTATCTAATACCCTTCCAACATCTCTTATCGCCGCTTTAGCTCCCATTGTTCCAAATGTTATAATCTGAGCAACATGGTCTTCTCCATATTTTTTTTTAACATAATCGATGACTTCCTCTCTTCTCTCATAACAGAAGTCGATATCGATATCTGGCATTGACACACGTTCAGGATTTAGGAAACGCTCAAACAGCAGTGAATACTTGATTGGGTCTATATCGGTAATTTTAAGTGTATATGCAACTATCGATCCAGCAGCACTACCCCTTCCCGGTCCAACTAATATGTCATTTTGCTTTGAGAAATTTATAAAATCCCAAACTATTAGGAAGTACTCAACATATCCCATCTTCACTATTACATCTAACTCAAAATTAAGTCTGTCTATTGATTCTTGATCAGGCTCTCCGTATCTCTCTTCAAGTCCTTTAAAACAAAGCTCTCTCAAATAACTCTCTGGAGTTTTTCCATCTGGAACATCATATTTAGGAAGGTGGATAGTGTTGAAATCAAACTCTATATCACACATTTCCGCTATCTTAACAGTATTATCCAATGCTTCTTCTATGTACGAAAAAGCCTCTTCCATCTCTTCTCTAGACTTTAAGTAAAATTCTTCACTACCAAATCTCAACCTATTTGGATCGTCTACTGTTTTCCCCATCTGAATACACATAAGTACATCGTGAGTCTTAGAATCCTCTTTTCTTACATAGTGTATATCGTTTGTGGCAACTAATGGTATACCGGTCTCCTTAGATAATTTTATGATTCCAGCATTTACTTCTTTTTGTTCTGGGATATTGTGATCTTGAACTTCAAGGTAGAAATTTCCTTCACCAAATATATCGTTGTATTTTGTAGCGAAGAATTTTGCCTTGTCGTAGTTTCTATTCATAAGTGATTTGGCAACATCTCCAGCCAAACAAGCAGACAATGCAATTATTCCTTCACTATGTTTTTCTAATTCCTCCATATCAACTCTTGGCTTATAATAAAATCCCTCTGTATAGGAAATTGACACAAGCTTTATCAAATTTTTGTACCCCTGCATATTTTTAGCAAGAAGTACTAAATGCCCTTGATGTTTATCGTAATTTGGGTCTTTATCCCTGATAGTTCTAGGTGCTGTGTACACCTCGCACCCTATTATTGGTTTGATACCCTCTTTTTTTGCTGTTTTATAAAAATCTATAACTCCGAACATATTCCCATGATCAGTTATAGCAATTGCACTCATATTCAGTTCTTTGGCCCTTTTTATAAGGTTTGGAACTCTTGAAAATCCATCTAGCAAACTATATTCCGTATGCACATGAAGATGAACAAAATCTTTTTTCATTTAGACATCCCCTCCTGTATAATAATTTTACCATAAAAATTTAGACTAAAACTCTTTATATAAAAATTATAACTAGTTTTTAATATAGTTTTTTATATACATCATTTATAGACTCTTCTAGTCTTGATTCATCGATTCCAAATATAGGTATATCAATTGTATATTCGTCTAGAAGTTTTACTAATTCTTCAATAAAAACACCCTTACCTTCTATCGATTTTATATCTCCTATTTTCTCACTTAAATTTTTACATCCGCTAAGTTCTCCGTACCATCTTTTTGAAGAACATGTTTTGTTGTATCCACAACTAGGACTTCCGTCTATTGCAATTATACCTTTTATCTCATAAGCATTATCTATGTACATCTTCATCTGATGTATATAGTTTAATAATAACTCTCTACACTTTTCTCTATATATAATATTATCAAACTGCTCTTTTGAGTGACCCCATCTATTTATTCCATACATCAATAATTCAGGGCATGGGAGCTGAATAATCCCAAATCCATCTTCAATTAATTTTTTATTAAAGTCTAATGCTCCTTCATACTCTGATGATCCTTCTACTTTGCTATTACAATTTAGTAGACAGTGACATTGTATAACAATTTTCTTATTTCTTCTCATGGTCTCCTCCAATATTTTATATAGAAATGTTTTATAAGTGCAACTTCTGTATTGCTATTACCTATACTTCATATCTTCTTTTGTAAAGTTTTGTATAATTATATTGTAATAATATCACATAATTAGTTTTAATTACACGAAAGGATATCGATTATGAAAACAAAAGCTTTAACTTTTAGTGCAATGTGTATAGTCTTAAATGTAGTTGTCGGATCTATTATGCAAGCTATAAATATACCCCTATTATTCTTAGACACTTTTGGAACTATAATGGGTGCTATAATACTCGGTCCTCTATACGGAGCTATTATAGGTGGTGGTACAAATTTAGTTCTTGGAATAATATTAGGACCTATCAACTTCCCTTTTGCTTTAGTTAATATTGCCCTTGGACTTATAGTAGGATTTGTATCAAAAAAATGGAAATTTAACTACATAACTGCCATATTAACTGGTGTAGTACTAGCTGTTTTATGTCCGCTAATTGGAACTCCAATATCTATAGCTGTCAGTGGCGGCTTAAGTGGCAGCGGGGCTGATTTATTGGTTGGATTCTTAAGACAAAGCGGAGAAAGTATATTCCAATCTGCATTTCTAGGTAGAATTGCTAGTAACATAGTTGATAAGCCAGCATCTTGCATACTTGCTGTATTCTTAGTTTCTAGATTACCTAAACAATATTTAAATGAACTTAAAAAAGCCGAAGCATAAATTTAAACTTTTTATTTAAAAAGACTCCATATAGTGGTCACTTTTTTAGTGTATACTGTATGGAGTCATTTTTAATCTACTATAATCTTTATTATTTCTCTCTCATCTCTTAATCTTTTTGCTGTTTCACATATAGAAATGAGTAGCCTCTCTATAGTATACTTGGAAAGCTAATTTTTTATAAAATGTTTCTATGAATTCCCCAGTTGTTTATTTTCATGTTGAGAATTCATTTATAACAATCTCATTTAATATATTTTAAAGATTAATCAATATCAACTTTATTATTTAAATTATCGATATTTAAATCTACACATAAAAAAGAGGACCGTCAAGTCAATAATACTGATTTGAATAATCCTCTAACAATTTATATATTATTTTCTTCTCTCAATCTTTCAGCTATCTCACCTATTTTTCTAAGTCTGTGATTAACGCCCGACTTACCAATTGGTGGATCAAGCATTTCACCTAGCTCTTTAAGTGTCATATCTTCATATTCTACTCTTATCTGTGCAATTTCCTGTAAGTTCATTGGCAAATTGCTTATTCCTATTGTTCTCTGTATTAGATTTATATCTTCTACCTGCCTAACTGCTGCATTGACAGTCTTTGAAAGATTTGCTGTCTCACAATTTACAATTCTATTAACATTATTTCTCATCTCTTTTAATATTTTAGTGTTTTGTAGACTGAGTAGAGCATTATGCGCCCCTATTACACTGAGCAAATCTGAAATCTGCTCACTCTCTTTTAGATAAACAATGTGATTGCTTTTTCGAGGAACAATCTTGCTGTTTAATCCAATTGAGTTTATCAAATCTTTTAATGAGATAGCAAATTCCTCAGAGTTTGTCACAAATTCCATGTGATAGCTCTTATCTGGATCGCTAATTGAGCCACCGCCCAAAAAAGCACCTCTTAAAAATGCTCTCTTGCATTCATCTTGCTCAATTAGTTTTTCTGGGACCTTATCTACAGTGAAAAATCCATCTCCTGATTCTAACATTCCAAGCTCTCTAAGGAGCTCTGTAGCTCCCATTTCGTCCGTAACTGTAAGTACATAACTATTATTTCTCTTCAACATTTGATTCTTGTTTATAGAAATAGTAGTGTTGATATCGAAATTATTTTTTAGTAATTTAAAAACTTTACGTGCAATTGAATTTAACTCCGTCAATATTTTTAAGTTTATTTTTTTATATCCAGCTATCTGTATACTACCCGCAGATTTTACTATCGCTGCTAATTCCGCAACAGCTACACTACGTTCTTCAGGTAAAATTCTTGCTAATTCATTTTTTGTATCTGTAGAAAAAGACATGTCGATCACCTATACATTAATTTTTCTTGATTCTTTTTTTTATTTCTTCTAATGCTACTTTTATTATTTCTTTTTCGTCGTCATATCTAGCCATATCCACTACTCTATCTAAATGTACAAATTTAGCATCTATAAAACCCTCTTCTTTTTGAGGAACTGTATCCATATTTCTAGACTGCATTAAATACCAAAATACTGTCTTGTGAACTGCTTTATTTTCATCCCAATTTTCTTTAAATGTGTAGTGTATCTCGCCTAAATACTTGAGTATATCTGCCTTGACTCCTGTTTCTTCATTTACCTCTCTAAGAGCTGCCTCTTCGTTACTTTCACCCTCTTCTACTTTACCTTTTGGCAATACCCAATCACCATTAAACTTCCTCAGTAGAAGAACAGCGTTTCCAAATAAGACAACACCTCCAGCACTGACCTCTTCTCTCATAGATGTTCACTCCTTAAAACTAACATAATAATAAGGATTTCTACATTAATTTTTAAAACCCTTTTATCTTAACTACATACAACTGTGATTAAGTGCCAGCTCTATTATTATGTTAGATATGTATTTTGCATCATGTCTAATGTAGTTATTCTTTATCTCAACCATATTTTTTTCAATACATTTAATACCCATATCTTTTAATCCTTCAACTTGCTTCTTATCTAACAAAACTTGTTCTGCTCCATCGTGTTTATATAGATTTAAAACTTGTTTCGGGAGCATCTCGTTGTTTACAATAACATAATCTATTATATTGCTTCCCACATGCTTCTCTATAGCTTCTACATGATCAAATACATTATATCCGTCTGTCTCTCCGGGTTGAGTCATTATATTAGATATGTATACTTTTGGTGCTGAAGAGGCCTTTATAGCCTTCACAACATCATCAATTAATAAATTAGGTATTATACTAGTATACAGGCTTCCTGGACCTATGACAATAATATCTGAATCATAAATTGAATTTATAACATCTTTTAATGGCTTAACATCAGCTGGTTCAAGGCTTATTTTTTCTATAGAAGTTTTTCTTGCTTTTGCTTCCTTTGGTATAATTGACTCTCCCTTTATAACACATCCATCTTTAAATTCTGCAATCAATTTTACATCTTCCAGTGTAACAGGTAGTACTCTACCAGTTATTGCAAAAATTTCACTCATTTTATATACTGCAGTTTCGAAATTTCCATAAAGTCCATTCATAGCAGCCAAGAAGAGGTTTCCAAAACTTTGACCTTTGAGCTGACCATCAGAAAATCTATACTGCATAATTTCATTCATAGTAGGTTCGATATTTGCTAGCGCTAACAGACAGTTTCTTATATCGCCAGGTGGCAACATGCCTAGATCTTCTCTCAAAACACCTGATCCACCTCCGTCATCTGAAACAGTGACTACAGCTGTAATATTTTGGGTAGTGTGCTTTAGACCTCTTAAAAAAACCGACTGTCCAGTACCCCCACCTATTACTACAACCTTTGGATCATAACATTCCACAACTGATCTAGTAAATAGTTTCTTTCTCTCTTTTCTAGCTTTTAGGTACAAAAATAGTGTAATGAATAGACCAATCCAACCTAATATGCCTACCAAAATAAGTATTTCAAACATAAAATAGCCTCCACATTACCTCAACATAGAATCCCTGTGTTTTTTAACAACTCTGTAGCCTTTTTCATTCAAATCATCAGCTAAAAGATTTGTTATAGTAACTGATCTATGTCTCCCTCCAGTACACCCTATTCCTATTACTAGATGTTGCTTTCCTTCATCTATATATTGTGGAATTAAGAAATGTATCATGTCTAATAGTTTTTTATAAAATTCCTTACTTACTGGAGAATTCATGACATAATTTCTAACTTCTTCGTCATCACCTGTCTTAAATTTCAGTTCTTCTAAATAATATGGGTTTGGCAAAAACCTAACATCAAACACTAAGTCTGCATCTCTTAGAATTCCGTGTTTAAACCCAAATGAAACTACTGAAATAGTAATATTTAAATTATTTTCACCTTCATAATAAATTTTCTTTATCTCTTCTTGAAGATCTCTAGGTTTCATATTCGATGTATCAATTATACAACTTGCTGACTCCTTAAAAGGCTTCATTATCGCTCTTTCTTTCTTAATACCTTCAGGTATCTGCATATCTCTAGCAAGCGGATGATTCCTTCTAGTCATTTTGTATCTTTTTAGAAGAACATCATCGTTGCAATCCAAATAAAGCATCTCATAAGCGTAGTTCTCTTTTTTTAGGTAATTTAAGCTCTCATGGAAATCTTTGAAAAACTGAAGTCCTCTGATATCCACACCAAGTGCAACCCTATCAATACTTGAATTAGGTTGGTAGCATATCTCTGCAAATTTAGTTATCAATGCAGGTGGTAAGTTGTCTACGCAGTAGAATCCTAAATCTTCCAAAGCTCTCATTACTTCACTTTTACCAGATCCTGATAAACCTGTAACTATAACAAATTTCATGATACTACCTCCCTTTTATAATATAATATTTTCTATCAATGTAACATCTAGATCTGATTCTTTCACTGTCTTCATAGCTAGATTGAAATTTCCTACTTTTATTGGTGCATGTGCATCAGATCCAATTATAAATTTATTTCTTATGCTCTTTATCTCTTGAATCTGCTCCGCATTTAAAAAGCTATGGCTACTATTGATTTCCAGTCTCGTATCTGTCTCAAATGCAACCTTTGCTACTTCCTCTATATAAACATCGCCTTTATCTCCAGGGTGTGTTATACAAAATATATCATTTTTTTTCATAGCATTGATTACAGCATTTGTATTGTAAATCTTCGCTTTTTCACTCTTCATAGTGTAATTTTCAAAGTGGTTTAAAGCAGCTGCCAATGATGTAGGCTTTGAACCAAAATGGTAACCTGCCATTACATAATCTAAATACTTTCTGTCATCATCGTCTACATCTATATTGCCTTTGTCATCTAGCACATTGCATTCAAGCCCCAAAAGAATTTTTATATCTGGATACTTTTCGTTTAATAGGTCTATTTCTTCCCTCATTATAGGGATATCACTTTTTTTGACACCGTAAGTAATATGTTTATAACTGTGATCTGAAATACCAAGTATACCTATTCCCTTTTCTAAAGCAACTTTTACGTTATCCTCAATAGTTCCTTTACCGTGGCTAAATATTGTATGTGTATGATAATCAGCTAATATTTTCATCTTTTAGTCCTCTCCAAGTATCTTTACTTCTTCCTCTAACATTACTCCAAACTTTCTATATACTGTACTTTTTACTATATATATAAGGTCTAATAAGTCTTTAGCTTCTGCATCTCCTAAATTTACAACAAATCCGCAGTGCTTTTGCGATACTTGTGCTCCTCTAAGTGTAAGGCCCCTAAGTCCACTTTCATCGATTAATTGACCTGCATAATGCCCAACTGGCCTTTTAAATGTACTACCCGCACTCGGATAGTTTAATGGTTGTTTCGTAACTCTTCTGTTTGTAAGGTCGTCTATATGTGCTTTAATTTCATCGTAGTTACCTTTTTCAAGCTCAATCTTACAAGATAGTACAACACACTTTATATTGGCTACAAGACTATTTCTATACTTAAACTCCATCTCTTCATTAGAAAGTTCTCTGATATTTCCATCCATATCTATAATTCTCACAGATTTAACTATATCCTTCATCTCTCCACCATAGGCACCTGCATTCATACAAAGCGCTCCTCCTATAGTTCCCGGAATTCCAGTTGCAAATTCAAATCCTTTAAGTGAATTTCTTAGTATTTCTCTTCCAAGCGTCGATAAAAGCGCCCCTGACTGTACTTCTACTGTATTTCCTTCTATTTTAGAGGTATTGAAATTATCTGCTATTTCAATAACTAATCCTCTAAGTCCACCGTCTTTCACCAACATGTTTGACCCATTACCTATTATCAAATACGGAATGTCATCTTCCTTTATAAATTTAAGTATTTCGCTTATCTCTTCCTCTGTTCTAGGGGTAACCAATATATCTGCTGGCCCTCCTACTTTAAAAGAAATATGTTTCTTCATAGGTTCATCTATTTTAATATCTTCCTTATTAACTATTTTTGATAATTTTTCGTATACATACTCTTTATTCATAACTATAGATTTCCTCCAAAATTTCAAATCTTTATTTTAATTAATGTTATTGTATTCTAGGTTAAAAATAATTACTATTTTAAGTCTATATTTTATATTTATTTTCTCTTTTAATGTTAATGTGTAAATCTTTAATTATTGAGTAATAATAAATTTTAACAGACTCGTACCTATTATAATTCATTATACTCTATTATAACATTCCATTAGAGTTCTGTATTGACTTTTCTTTAAAAATAAGGTGTTAACACTATTAGCATTACAAAAATTCTATCAATTTTAACATTAATTATATATAATAGTATTTATTACAATGCTATTATATAGCTGTTCAGGAGGTAGACATTTGTTGGATTTAGGAGTATTTAAAGCGTCAATTTACGGATTCGCTATAACAATTGTATATTTAGTAAACTTTTTAGTCGTGCTTAATCTAGTATTTAGGGAAAAGAGAAATTCAAACACAACTCTAACTTGGATCACGATCCTTGTTTTGGTTCCAGTACTTGGATTTGTACTTTACTTTACATTCGGAAGGGATTTATCAAAAATAATATGTTCCAACTTAAAGAGAAGGACGATAAAATTCTAAAAAGCAACATATTAAAAACTCAAGTGGCTCTTCACTCAGATTTAAGATTCGATAGATCTGCCAATGAGCATAAAGACATGATTTCAGCGCTGGCTAATTCAAATAACGCTCACTATACTACAAATAACTCTGTAGACATCTATCCGGATTCGAGGAAGTTTTTCAACAGTCTCATTGCTGAGCTAAAAAAAGCAACCAACTATATTAATATTCAGTTTTATATATTTAAAGATGACAATATAGGTAAGGAAATTATAGATATTCTTGTAAAAAAGGCTAAGGATGGCGTTGAAATAAGGTTTTTATACGATGACGTCGGAGGAAGAAATCTAAGCCAAAAATCTATAAATCATCTGAAAGAAAATGGTGTAAAAGTGGCGAGTTTTTTCCCATCTTTCCTTAAAATAGTGAACTTTAATATAAACTATAGAAATCACCGTAAGATAGTTGTGATAGACAACTGTGTAGGATTTGTGGGCGGGTTTAATATTGGTGATGAATATCTTGGTCTAAATCCTAAATTTGGTGAATGGAGAGATACTCATACAAAACTTACAGGCGACTGTGTTATGGACCTTAATATGAGATTTATGCTCGACTGGAAATACACTACAAAAGAAGATCTCGATTTATATAGCCATTTCCAAAATAGCAGAGGAAAGTGTCGATGCAAAGATGGCAATATCGGCGTTCAGATAGTTTCAAGTGGGCCCGATATAATCGACTTAGATGAGATAAAGTACGGATACATTAAGATGATACAAAAGGCCACTAAATATGTATATATTCAGAGTCCATATTTGATTTTGGATAGCACTCTTATCGAAACCCTTAAGATTGCTTGTTTATCTGGGGTCGATGTAAGGATAATGATTCCATCTAAACCAGATCATCCATTTGTATACTGGGCATCCTACTCTTATGCTGGGGAGTTGTTAAAGTTTGGAGCTAAAATATATACATATGGAGAGAATGCCTTTTTACACGCTAAAACTATTGTCTCGGATGATTCAATCTGTTCAATCGGTACAGCAAACATGGATATAAGAAGTTTCGAACTCAATTTCGAGGTCAACGCTTTTATATATTCACAGGAAAAATCTATAGAGCTTAGAGAAATATTTGAAAAAGATATTATTAACTCAAAAGAGATAACTCCTGAAATATATCATTCAAGATCTACATATATTAGATTTAAAGAATCCATATCTAGATTATTATCTTCAGTCTTATAAAATATAATTTAATTTTTAAGATATTTTATAATATTACAATGTATTCGATACAAACTAATGAATATATCGATCAAACTAATTAATTAATTTGTAACTAAAGAAAAACTGTCTCTTCATCTGAGACAGTTTTTTATATTGCACTCGCTATCTAACTGATTT
Organism: Clostridioides mangenotii TR; assembly: GCF_000498755.1. Classification (GTDB taxonomy): domain Bacteria; phylum Bacillota; class Clostridia; order Peptostreptococcales; family Peptostreptococcaceae; genus Metaclostridioides; species Metaclostridioides mangenotii_A. Next base: position 21,342 of record NZ_AXUS01000026.1, read on the forward strand.
AGGCATTTTCCAATCGTGATGGTCCGTATGAAGCAGTTTATGTGATTTATGTGAGAGAGGTTTTTCTAGATAGTTTGTATATATATCAGCTATCGAAGGATTCTCATGTGAAAATCTTATACTGTTGTTTTTATCTAAATTGTACAGTACTCCGCATCTTTCTTCCCCGAATTCTTCGCCAGCATGTATAGGCTGACCTCCCCCTGCTGCACAACCCCCTGGACATGCCATAACTTCTACAAAATCGTACTTCTTCTCACCACTTCTTATCGATTCGATTAATTGTCTTGCATTTCCAAGACCACTCGCAATTGCAAGATTTAGAGATGTTCCATTTAGATCTATGGTAGACTCTTTTATTCCTTCCATACCTCTAATATTTTTAAATAGATCGGCATCAGGATTTTCACCCATTACCAAATAATAAGTCGTTCTTAGGGCAGCCTCCATAACTCCACCAGTAGCTCCAAATATAACTCCTGCACCTGAACCTGTTCCTAGAGGCATATCGAATTCTTCATCTTCAAGTGAACTTACATCTATATGCTCTGATTTTATTAGTCGAACCACCTCTCTAGTCGTCCAGACAAAGTCTACATCTTTTTCAGCACCGCTGTCGTTTATATTAGGTATATCGCATTCGTGTTTTTTAGCTACACATGGCATTACCGAGATACAACATATTTTAGATGGATCTACTCCCAATATATCAGCGTAATAGCTTTTCGCAACTGCACCGAACATCTGCTGTGGAGACTTAGCCGTTGAAAGTGAATCCACCATATCTGGATATTGAGATTTTAAAAATCTAACCCACCCCGGACAACACGATGTAAACATTGGATACACACTCTTTTTTCCACTTTTAAGTCTCTCTAAAAACTCGCTTCCCTCTTCCATAATAGTTAAATCAGCTGAGAAATCTGTATCAAATATATAGTCAAATCCCATCTTTCTAAGTGCAGAAACAAGTCTTTTTACAGTTGCAAATTCTCTAGGAAGTCCTAAAGCTTCCCCCCACGCTGTTCTAACAGATGGTGCAACTTGTATAATTGTAATTGTATCAGGATCGTTTAAAACACCATTCATTCTAAGTATTTTACCAACATCGTCTCTCTCATGAAGAGCCCCTGTTGGACAGTGAGTTATACACTGACCGCAAAGTGAACAATCTGCATCTTTTATATCTCTATTTAGAGAAACATCTACAGTCGTACGCGATCCAGTCTGCGCGATATCCCAAACATGTTGATCTTGGATCTTGTCACAAACTTGCACACAACGCATACATTTTATACATTTCCCCTCTTCTCTGATTAATGGGAAATCTTTAGGCCAATTCGAGTGTAGAACCTCTAATTTATAGTGGTTTTCGGGGAAATTTAAGTTATTTGCCAATGTTTGCAGTTCACAATTTCCACTTCTAACACATGTGGGGCAATTGCAGTCGTGTTGAGACAGTATTAACTCCACATTTGTACGACGTGCTTCTCTAACTCTAGGTGAATTAGTCGAAATATCCATACCTTCAGCTACTATGTTATTGCATGCAGTAATAAGTTTTTCTTTTCCTTTCATCTCTACAACACATACTCTACATGCACCTATTTCGTTTATTCCCTTTAAATAACAAAGACTTGGTATTGACATCCCTGCTGATTTAGTCGCTTCTAAAATCGTCGTTCCTTCTGCTACTTCTATTTCTGTATTATTTATTTTTAACTTTACCATTGAGATACTCGACCTCCTTTGAAAACTCCATATCCAAAATAATCACATCTTAGACATCTATTTGCTTCCTGTTTTGCTTCTTCACAAGACATAGATAGTTCGACCATATCGAAGTCTTTTATTCTATCATCTGCATCTCTTTCCATCATATTTACTCTTCCACATGCTGGACGATCATCCAACCTTGCAGTTGGTATTTCTATATTCGTCGAAATTATATGGTCAAATCCTAGGTATGTATCTATATTTGCCGCTGCGACCTTTCCCGCAGCTATTGCACGTATCACAGTTGCCGGACCAGTTACACAATCCCCTCCTGCAAATACTCCATCTGTATTTTCAACAGCACTCCATGCAGCCGCATCAATTCCGCCCTTTTTAATAGGTATACCGGCATCTACAAAGTGGGGAGTTTCTATACCCTGGCCAATTGCAACTATAACTGTATCACATGGTATTCTTACTTTATCTAATTTAGAATCCGATGGTCTTGGTCTTCCATCCCTACCTATTAGACCAACCATCTTAGGGGAAACCCAAAGCGCTTTAACATTGTTGTATTCATCTGTTTCAATAAACTCAGGAGAGTGAAGTTCAAGTACATCCGCCCCCTCAGCGATTGCGCCTTCTACTTCATCCATAAGAGCAGTCATGTCTACTTTACGTCTTCTGTATACAACATTCACTTTTTTAGCACCTAGTCTTATAGCTGAACGAGTAACGTCCATTGCGACATTTCCTCCACCTATTACAACGACTGTCTTGTCTTTAAAATCTGGCATTTCACTATCACCTATATTTCTAAGCATCTCAACAGCCGAGATTACTCCGTTTGCATCCTCATTTTCAATACCAATTTTTTTATCTGTATGAGCTCCAATCGAAATATACACTGCATCGTACTCTTCTCTCAATTGGTTCATTGAAATTTCATCGTTACTACTTCCGATTGATGCCTCTATCTTAACTTCCACACCAGTATCTAGTATAGATTTTATATCCTCTTCTAAACGTTTTCTTGGCAATCTATAACTAGGTATACCGTAAGTTAACATACCACCAAGTAGTTTTCTCTTCTCAAATACGGTAGTTTGATGTCCCATTAACTGTAAATAGTAAGCAGCACTAAGTCCACTTGGACCACCACCGATAATTGCGATTTTTTTACCTGTTGACTCTGCGTTTTCAGGATTAGGAACATCCCCTGCATAATCTATAGCCATTCTCTTTAAGCCCCTTATATTTACAGAATCATCTATCATATTTCTTCTACATCTTGCCTCGCAAGGATGTTCACATACCAATGCACAGGCTGTTGGAAATGGATTATCTTTTCTGATAAGTTTAACAGCATCTGCATATCTCTCCGCTCCAACTAACGCTATGTATCCTGGTATATCAACATCTGCTGGACAGAGTGCTACACAAGGTACTGGTTGTTCTAAATGACAGAGACATCTTCCCCTTAAAATGTGCTCTTCATAATCATTTCTAAAACCATCAAGTCCTTTAAGTACCATCTCTGCTGCCTCATAACCTATCGCACAATCAGCAGAATTTGCTATTACACGAGCTGTTCTCTCAATCAAGTCAATAGTCTCTAAAGTAGCATCCCCATTTAAAACATCTTCAAGTAAATTCCCCAATTGACCAAGTCCAATTCTACACGGTACACATTTTCCACAAGTTTGAGCGTGGCACATCTTTAAAAAAGATGATGACATATCCACAGGGCACAATCCAGGCGGACTGGCGACAATTCTTCTTTCTAGGTCTCTATACAGCTCTTCAACAACCATTTGAGCTTTACTTCTAGTAATCATACTCAATCTACTCATAAACCTACTCCTTTCAACTTAATTTGACTTTTAATTGTAAACGCTTTATCATTTTTTTAACATTCATAATTTTATGAAAATTTAACTATAAGATATTATATCAATGCAAAAATACTTTTACAACTTAATTATACTTTTAACAAACCTTAGTAAATATAGTATTTGATGTGTTTTATTAAAACAAAAAAGGTATATCTCAAAAATATAAACATTTGCTAATTGATTAATACCATGTAAAGTTTCATATTAGCGGTTGCAATAGTAGTATATTTTTTTCCTTTACTACTCAAAGCACCCTCGACGCTTTACAATTGTACTATCATCTAACTCAGTCAATCTTTAAAATACACCTTCTAAATTCATTTAATTTTCTTATAAATCACAGCCCTCTATATCCACATTAGATTGCTAACAATTTACTATTTATCTACATATTATCTATTCAAATATCTTTATCTTGCTATCATTTAAATAGAAAAATCCTACTATCTATACATTAGTATTTAATTGCTAACTATTTAAATCTATTCATCATCATTGGATTTTTTGTCTATCATATCTATAAGCTTGTTGTTGAATTCATACGCAGCATCATATCCCATTCCTTTTTGTCTAAAGTTCATAGCTGCAACCTCGATAATCATAGAGGTATTTCTACCTGGTCTAACTGGTATTATAAGCTTTTCTAGGTTTATACCGAGAATTTTTTCGTAGTCCTTATCTAGACCGAGCCTGTCGTAATATTTTGTACTATCCCAAGCTTCAAGATACACTACCATATCTATTGTCTTTGAGTTCTTTATGGCTCCTACACCGTATAAACTTCTTACATCTATTATGCCTATTCCTCTAATCTCCAATAGGTACTTTAAAATTTCAGGCGATGTTCCAACAACCTTATGATCCTCCTGTTTTCTAATTTCAACAGAATCATCTGCGACAAGTCTATTTCCTCTTTGAACTAACTCAAGGGCTGTCTCGGATTTTCCTATATTGCTGTCACCCTTTATCAGCACACCAATTCCATAAACATCGACCAATACACCATGTATTGTCGTAGTTGGAGATAGCCTAGCTTCTAAATAGCTTAGAAGTTTACTTGTTATTTTACTTGTATTCATTTTGGTATTAAGTAAAACTCTATTGTACTTCTTTGCATATTCAAAAAAATCAGGGCTAATAGCTAGTCCAGAGGTAATAATTAAAGCTGGTATATCGTACGAAAAGTATTTATCTAATATCTCTTCCCTTTTTTTAGCATCTACTTTAGCAAAATAGTTGTACTCAGTTTTCCCCACTATTTGAATTCTATCATGTGAGAAGAACTCAAAGTAACCAGCTAACTGTAACCCTGGTCTATTTAATTCAGACGACTCTACATAAATATCAGAATCCTGTGGCATATAGACAATATCTAATCGCAAATCCATTGCTAAATCTTTAATATCTACTTTTTTCTCTGTATCCATAGATTACATCTCCTCAATCATTGCTCTTGTATTATTGATCTTTTATTATATCTTTATGGAAAAATTTATACACATTCTCTGAAGACGACTTATTCATTCCATCAGCTTCGTTTAATTCTTCTATAGATGCAGCCTTTATTGCATCAATATCCTTAAAGTGGTTTAAAAGGGCCTTTTTCCTCTTATCACCTATTCCCGGAATATTATCTAGCACAGATTTAGTAAGAGCCTTATTTCTAAGACTTCTATGGTACGATATAGCGTAATTGTGAACTTCTTCTTGAATACTCGCCACAAATCTATATAGGTTAGAAGTCTTATCCAGCTCTATTTCTCTATCTTTATTAACTAAACCTTTTGTCCTGTGATTATCATCTTTATACATTCCCCAAAGAGGTATTTCTAATCCATATAAATCTAAAATTCTCTTTACAGAGCTAACTTGTCCCTTACCTCCATCTAATAACATCAGATCGGGCAAATTGCCGTACTTTATCCTTCTCTCCACTATTTCAGCCATAGAGTCGTAGTCATTCGGGCCTTCAACAGTCTTAATCTTATATCTTCGGTACTCTTTTTTATCCTTCTTTCCCTTGGTGAAAACCACCATACTTCCAATGGAATCCACCCCTTGTATGTTAGAGATATCAAAAGATTCGATCCTCTTTGGAATTTCATCTAAATCCAGTATTTTTTGTAGTTCTTCAAGAGCACCCATACTCTTTTCGTACTTTCTCTTGTTCATATCAGAGAATTTCTCAAGGTATTCAATGGCATTTTTTCTGACCATCTCCACTAAACTCTTCTTTTCACCTTTTTGTGGAACTCTAATAGTTACTTTTTGTCCTTTTTTAGTTGTAAGCCACTCTTCTAATACAAAACTGTCTTCTATTTCGTCTTCTATAATCAATTCTTTCGGAATATATTCTTGTTCCATGTAGAACTGTTTCACAAATGATCCCAATATAGCAGATCTTGGACTATCTAGCACTCCCTCAAGGATAAAATGCTCTCTTCCTACGATTTTACCGTTTCTTATGAAGAATACTTGTACACAAGCCTCATCATGAGCTCTTGCCATAGCGATTATATCTTGATTTAAATCCAATGCTACATTGTCTATCTTTTGTTTTTGTACGAGTTCCTCAAGACTCATAATCTTATCCCTGTACATAGCAGCATCCTCAAAATTGAATTCCTCAGAACACTTTTGCATTTTCTCTGTCAAAATTTCTATTAATTTTTCCTCTTTCCCGGATAAGCAGTAGATTATTTCATCTATCATCTTACCGTACTCTTCTTTACTAACTGTTCCGGTGCAAGGACCTACGCATTTTTTTATATGCTTATTTAGGCAAGGTCTCATATTGTTTTTAATTGCTTTATCTATATCGATATTACAACTTCTAATTGGGTAAACACTTCTAAGAGCCTCAATCGTATCATTTACAGCTGCAATATTTGTGTAAGGTCCAAAGTACTTAGCTTTATCCTTTAGAACCCTTCTAACTTTTAGAAGTCTTGGAAAATCTTCATTGATTGTTACCTTTATATAAGGATAAGTCTTATCATCCCTAAGAAGAACATTGTACTTCGGTCTATACCTTTTAATCAAGTTACACTCTAAGATAAGTGCCTCAAGTTCAGAATCGGTTATTATATACTCAAATCTATCAATATTAGTAACCATAGACTTAACTTTAGAGGAATGATTTTTAGAAGATTGGAAGTACTGTCTTACCCTGTTTTTAAGTGATATAGCTTTCCCTACATATATGATATTGTCAAATTTATCTTTCATCAAATAAACACCAGGCTCAGCTGGTAGATTTTTTAAATGTTCTTGTATATCAAACAAAATTATTCCTCCATTAAAATATTCTCTATATTTAAATTATACCTCAAATATCTACTTTTAAAAGGTTTTAGAACTTATATTCTAAACTTCTTAATATAGTCTAGTATTTATGATGCCTGTACTCTTCCCTTCTATGTCGTAGTATAGGTAGGCAAATATTACCTTGTTTAAGTGGCAGTTGCATAAAATGAATAATTATGATAAATTTTAGTAGTTAACTTATATTAAGTGATTAAGTAAATTGTAGTTTACTTAATAAGAGGGAATCAGGTGAGAATCCTGAGCGATCCGGTCACTGTATTCAGGGAACCTAGTTTTGTAAGCCATTGCAGTTAAATCTGTGAGAAGGTAAACTTAGGTTTTGATCTGTAAGTCAGGAAACCTGCTTAATATTGAGATGAAGCTTCCGTGCAAAGCAAAACATCTAATACATAGTATGAAATTCGTACATTGTTTTTAGGATGCCTGCTTTTTAGCAGGTTTTTTTAGTACAAACTAGAGGCTTCTTCTGTTAATAGTATATTTATATTAAGAGGAGAAAAAATGAAAAAACAAAAATTCTTAAAGAGTTTTTTATCAGTATTAATCGTTACAATATTGGTATTGGGAACTACTGCTTGTAGTCCAAAAAATCTGAGTCTGATAACAATAAGGGGAACGGTTCACAAGCTCAAGAAACAGATTCAAAACCAGAAAAAACAAAATACCCACTGACTATAACGACTTATGGATCTAATGGGGAGGAATTAAAAACTGTTTATAAAAAAGCTCCAGAGAAAGCTTTAGCAGTTTATCAAGGGTCAATCGAAACACTGTTAGCTCTAGGATTAGAAGATAAAATAGCCGCAGCTGCTGGGCTAGACAATGAAGTCTCTTCAGATTTAAAACCTGCATTTGACAAAGTTAAATACCTAACAGAGTTTACACCATCAAAAGAATCTGTAACTATGCTAAATCCAGACTTAATATTTAGCTGGGGATCTTACTTTAGCGATAAAACACTTGGAGATGCAGCAAGCTTAGTAAATAATGGAACAAACATATATATAAATTCAAATACTCGTAAAAAGGATGGTGAAGCTAGAACTCTTGAAAATGAGTTTACTGATATCTTAAATTTAGGTAAAATTTTCGATGTTCAAGAAAAAGCTCATCAAATTGTAGATGATATGAAATCAGAGATCGACAAGGTAGCTGAGAAAACATCTAAAATAGATAAGAAGCCTACAGCATTAATCCTTGAATTCCAAGGCAACACTATTGTAAACTATGGGGCATCAAGTCTTGGTGGTGATATGGTTACAAAGCTTGGCGGTAAACTTGTCAATGAAGACGGGGCTGATCTTGGTAAAGAAGATATAATCACTTTAAATCCAGATGTAATATTCGTAGTATATATGCCTTATTCAGGTGATGATGCAGAAAAAGTTAAAAAGGAAAATCTAGACAAAATTTTAAAAGAAAAAAGTCTGGCTAGCCTTTCAGCTGTTAAGAATAAAAGAGTTCAACCCATTATGCTAGGTGATATGTATGCCAGTGGTATACGTACAAAAAGTGGAATAGTAAACTTTGCTGAAGGGTTATATCCCAATTTAAAATAGGAGTTTATATAAAATATAATAAATGAAAAATCTTACTAATAAAGATAGACGTTTTAAAACAAAATTAAATAGTATGCCTTTGTACTATTCTATACTTCTGATTCTAATTATTTTCTTAGTATTTTCAATACTTGCATCAATTACATTCGGAAATGCAGATATATCAATAAGAGAAGTTTACAGTGTAATCGCGTATGAGTTACTGCACTTTGATTCACTTTCAAAGCTTGCACAAGGACCTATTCACGATGTGGTATGGCTACTTAGATTTCCTAGAGTTTTGCTAGCAATATGTATAGGCATGGGGCTTTCTGTATGTGGTGTGGTAATGCAGGCTGTAGTTAAAAACTCCCTTGCTGATCCCTATATACTCGGGGTTTCATCCGGAGCAACATTAGGTTCAACCACAGCAATAATGCTTGGATTTGGAGCTTTATTTGGAAGTAATTCAATCGGTATAATGGCTTTTTTAGGTGCACTTGCTGCTACATTTGCAGTTATGACACTCTCTAACATGGGCGGTCGATCCAATTCATCTAAACTGGTTCTCTCAGGTATGGCAATCGGAGCTGTGTGTACGGCTTTTTCCAACTGTGTTCTGTACGTTACCAATAATAAAACCGCAGCAGTAGAAGTAGCATACTGGACTATGGGCAGCTTGGCTGGAGCAGACTGGAGTAAAGTATTGCTATTGCTTCCACTATTCATATTGGCTACATTGTTTTTCTGTACTCAATTTAGAAACTTAAACCTAATGCTAATGGGCGATGAGGTATCTATCACTCTGGGTACCGATCTATATAAATACAGGATAGTATACATGATTATCTCATCTATTATTATTGGATTTGCAGTGTACGCTGCCGGTATGATTGGATTTGTTGGTCTTATAATTCCTCATATTATACGAATGATATTTGGTACGGACCATAAAAAAGTTATACCCCTTAGTGCTGTTACTGGATCGATCTTTATGATATGGGCTGATGTGCTTTGTAGAGTACTAATTCCAAATTCTGAGATACCTATAGGTATACTTGTTGCTATGATAGGCGCACCGTGTTTTATATATCTAATGGTTAAAAAGTCATATGGATTTGGAGGTGTCAGATAATGAATATAGAAGCTAAGAATATTGAGTTATCATACGGAGCTGAAAAAATCCTTAAAGATGTCAGTATCAATTGCAATGCAAAAGAATTTATAGGAATTATAGGCCCCAATGGTAGCGGTAAATCAACTCTACTTAAATGTATTTATCGAATTCTAAAACCTTCAAATGGATGTATCTATTTAGATGGAGACCCTCTTCAATCAGTAAGTGTAAAAGACTCTGCTAAAAAAATTGCAGTAGTCGCACAACACAATGACTACAACTTTGAATTTACTGTCAGAGAAATAGTGCTTATGGGAAGATCTCCACATAAACGCACAATGGAGAGAGATAATAACGATGATTATAAAATAGTTGAAGAATCACTAGATATTGTGAATATGAAAAACTACGCTAATAGGAATTTTTTTACTCTATCTGGTGGTGAGCGACAAAGGGTAATTCTAGCTAGGGCGCTTGCTCAAAACACGCCTTGCTTAATCCTTGATGAGCCGACTAATCACCTAGATATTACTCACCAGATACAGATGCTTAAAACAATTAGAGAACTCGATGTCACTGTTGTTTCAGCTATACACGACTTAAATATTGCGGCTACGTACTGTGACCGTATTTACGCTTTATGTGATGGAAAAATTTTAGGTGAAGGTACACCGGAAGAGATATTGACTACAGATTTTATATCGCTAATTTACGGAGTCGATTCGGAAATCGTAAAAGATTCAAAAGGTCAGATGCATATCTTATATACATAATTTACAAATTAAAAACCGGGAGWTTTAAATGATTTTTTATCATTTAAAACTCCCGGTTTGCTTTATCTTAATTACTTTATACTTTTAATAAGTTTTGTTGAATAAGTCTAGCCCTCTATTTAAAATATTAGCTCTAAACTATAAGTTGAGTATATAGATTCAATTACATATTTGGAAATTCATAGTCGCTATCCTGTAATCCCTCATATGTACCATATCACTTTTTTAAACTTAAATAATCTACTCAAAATATTTTTTTAAAAACTGTCCTGTAAAAGAAGCTTTTACTTTAGAAACTTCTTTTGGAGTACCAGTAGCAACTATAGTTCCTCCCTTATCTCCACCCTCAGGTCCAAGATCGATTATATAGTCACAAGCTTTAATTACATCTAAGTTGTGTTCAATAACCACTACAGAATTTCCAGTATCGGCTAATCTCTGTAAAACTTGAATTAACTTATCTACATCCGCAATATGAAGCCCTGTTGTAGGCTCATCTAAGATGTACAGAGTCTTTCCTGTTGGTCTTTTGCTTAGCTCAGTGGCAAGCTTAATTCTCTGAGCTTCTCCACCCGATAGCTGTGTAGAAGGTTGCCCAAGTTTGATGTATGAAAGTCCAACATCTACAAGAGTTTCAAGTTTTCTTCTGATATTTGGAATATTTTCAAAAAATTCAACTGCTTCCTCAACATTCATATCCAATACATCTGATATTGTTTTATCTTTGTATTTAACTTGTAATGTCTCTCTATTATATCTGTCTCCTTTACAAACTTCACATGGTACATATACATCTGGAAGGAAGTGCATCTCTATTTTTATAATTCCATCGCCTTTACAAGCTTCACATCTTCCGCCTTTGACATTGAAACTAAATCTACCCTTTTTATATCCTCTAGCCTTTGCTTCATTTGTAGCAGCAAATATATCCCTTATCTGATCGAATACTCCAGTATAAGTCGCTGGATTTGAACGAGGTGTTCTTCCTATAGGACTTTGGTCTATATTTATTACTTTATCTATATTTTCTATTCCTTTTATCTCTTTATGTTTACCAGGTCTCTTTCTAACCCTGTTTACAGCACTAGAAACGCCTTTGTAAAGTATATCGTTTATAAGCGTGCTCTTACCTGATCCAGAAACACCTGTTATATTCACAAATTTGCCAAGAGGTATTTTTACATCTATATTTTTCAAGTTATTTTCAGAAGCTTTAATTATTTCTAGGAAGTTTCCATTTCCTTCTCTAGTCTTTTCAGGAATTGGAATTATCTTTTTCCCACTTAGATACTGCCCTGTTATAGAGTTCTCATTTGCTATTATCTCATCTAAAGTACCTTGTCCTACTATTTCTCCACCGTGGATTCCCGCACCAGGCCCTATATCTACAATATGATCAGCTTCTCTCATCGTGTCTTCATCGTGTTCGACAACTATAAGAGTGTTTCCTAAATTTGTAAGGTTTCTTAGTGCAGATATAAGTCTGTCATTGTCCCTTTGATGAAGACCTATACTTGGCTCATCAAGTACATACAGAACTCCAACAAGAGCAGAACCTATTTGAGTAGCAAGTCTTATACGCTGTGCCTCACCTCCAGATAGTGTTCCTGCTTTTCTAGATAAGTTTAGGTAGTCAAGTCCAACATCTCTCAAGAAAGTAGCTCTCTCTTTTATCTCTTTGACTATCTCCTTTGCTATGAACTGTTGTTTCTCGGTAAGAACTAAACCATCCATAAATTCAATCAATTCATTTACAGAAAGATCCGTTACATCCATAATATTTTTTCCATTAATAATTACGGCTAGAACTTCTTTTTTTAATCTTTTTCCCTTACATTTCGGACAAGGTCTCTCAGCCATATACTCCTCAATTTTATCTCTAGCGTACTCTGAATTGGTTTCACTATATCTTCTCTCTAAGTTTACAACTACTCCCTCAAAGTAAGACTTGTACTGTCTAACCCCTCCGAATTTAGATTCGTAAGTGAATTCTATCTTAACATTTTCTCTTCCATAAAGAAGTTCATCTATAAACTCTTCTGGTAAATCTTTAAATGGTGTAGTTAAAGACACTCCAAAATGATCTGCAAGGCTTTTAATCATCTTGCTGTAGTAAGTGTCATCGTTAACTCCCGTAGATCCCCAAGCGGCAATCGCACCTTGTTTTATAGATAAATCCTTATTAGGAACAACTAAATCAGGATCTACCTCTCTGCTCTCACCAATCCCCTTACAAACATTACATGATCCAAACGGAGCATTAAATGAAAACATTCTTGGGGATAGTTCTTCTATTGCAATTCCATGTTCTGGGCACGCAAATTTAGTTGAAAACAGTATCTCATCTCCGTCTACAACCTGCGCTAAAACTAAACCATCCGCAAGTTTTACAGCTGTTTCCACTGAATCGGCAAGTCTTGTTTCTATACCGTCTTTCACAACAATTCTATCTACAACAACTTCAATGCTGTGTTTTTGATTTTTACTTAAATCTATATCATCTGTTACCTCGTAGTTTTCACCATCAACTCTTACTCTTACATAACCATCTTTTTTAATGCTATCCAGTACTTTTTTATGAGTACCTTTCTGCCCTCTGACAACAGGAGAAAGTATCTGTAGTTTAGTTTTATCTGGAAGTTCTAAAATCTTATCTACAATCTCTTGAATAGTCATCTGACTAATCTTCTCTCCACAAGTAGGGCAGTAAACATCGCCGACTCTTGCATATAAAAGTCTAAGATAATCGTATATTTCTGTAACCGTTCCAACTGTAGAACGTGGATTTTTAGATGTAGTTTTCTGATCAATTGATATAGCAGGCGAAAGGCCTCCAATATACTCTACACTCGGTTTTTCCATTTGACCCAAAAACTGTCTTGCATAAGAGGATAGGCTCTCTACATAACGTCTTTGTCCTTCTGCATATATTGTATCGAATGCTAAAGATGACTTTCCAGAGCCTGATAAACCTGTAAATACAATGAATTTATCTCTTGGTAGCTCTAGACTTACATTCTTTAGATTGTGCTCTTTTGCCCCTTTAATAACTATTTTATCGTCCATTTACTTTTGTATCCTCTCTTCCAATTCTTTAATCTTATCTCTCAACTGTGCTGCTCTCTCAAATTGTAAATCTTTTGCAGCTTCTAACATCTCCGTTTTTAATTTTTCTAAGTTTGCTTTCATTTCATCTATATCGTCTGTATCTTTGATCCCGTATACAACTTCATCTTCAGCAACCGCAGTAGCTTCGATACTATCTTTTATATTCTTAACTATAGTCGTCGGAGTAATGTTGTGTTCCTCGTTGTACGCATTTTGTATCTCTCTTCTTCTTTGAGTTTCATCTAAGGCATTTCTCATCGAATTTGTAATCCTATCTGCGTACATTATTACCCTACCGTTTTCATTTCTCGCAGCACGCCCTATTGTTTGTATCAATGATGTCTCAGAACGTAAGAATCCTTCCTTATCTGCATCTAATATTGCAATCAAAGATACTTCTGGAATATCAAGACCCTCTCTAAGTAAGTTTATACCTACTAGGACATCAAATTTACCTAATCTCAGATCTCTTATTATTTCAGTTCTCTCTAAAGTAACTATATCTGAATGAAGGTATTTAACCTTAACTCCTACTTCCTTTAGATAATCTGTCAGGTCTTCACTCATCTTCTTAGTAAGAGTTGTAATCAATACCCTCTCTGATTTTTCAATTGTCTTGTGTATTTCTCCAAGTAAATCGTCTATCTGATTATTTATAGGTCTAACATCCACTATTGGATCTAGTAGCCCTGTAGGTCTTATTATTTGCTCAGCTACAGTTTCTGAATGTTCTATTTCATATGGTCCTGGTGTTGCACTTACAAACAGCATCTGATGTATATTATCTTCGTACTCAGAAAAGTTTAAAGGTCTATTATCAAGAGCCGAAGGGAGTCTAAATCCATTCTCTATAAGAGAAGTTTTTCTAGATCTATCTCCTGCATACATACCCCTTACCTGAGGAATAGTAACATGCGATTCATCTACAATTATAAGGAAATCATCTGGGAAGAAGTCCATAAGTGTGTAAGGTTTCTCACCCTCAGCCCTTCCAGTTATATGTCTAGAGTAGTTTTCTATTCCTTGACAAAATCCTATCTCTCTCAACATCTCTATATCGTAATTTGTTCTCTGCTCAATACGCTGAGCTTCGAGCAACAAATCTTTTTCTTTAAATATCTTTACAGTTTCTTCTAGCTCTTTCTCTATTGCTGTAATCGCTTTTTCTATTCTCTCTGGAGTTGTTACATAGTGAGATGCGGGGAAAATAACTATATGACTTCTTACACCCTCTATCTTTCCAGTAATATAATCGATCTCGGTGATTCTCTCTATCTCATCGCCAAAGAACTCTATTCTTATGGCCTTTTCATCATTACTCGCAGGGAATATCTCAAGTATATCTCCTCTTACTCTAAAAGTACCCCTAGTAAAGTTGATATCATTTCTCTCGTACTGAATTTCTATCAGTTTTTTTATTACTTCATCCCTGTCTCTTTCCATTCCCGGTCTAAGTGATAGCATTAGCTCTTTATAGTCTTTTGGATCCCCCAAACCGTATATACATGAAACAGATGAAATTATTATTGTATCTCTTCTCTCAAGTATAGAAGCAGTTGCAGAGTGTCTAAGTTTATCGATTTCGTCATTTATACTAGCATCTTTTTCTATATAAGTATCACTATGAGCAACATAAGCCTCAGGTTGATAGTAATCGTAGTAACTTACAAAATACTCAACCGCATTATCGGGAAAAAAATCCTTAAACTCACTGTACAACTGTGCAGCAAGGGTCTTATTATGTGCCATAATCAGCGTAGGTCTATTTATTTCCTGAATAATATTCGCCATAGAAAATGTCTTACCAGATCCAGTTACACCTAGTAAAGTAGAGAATTTTTCACCATCATTTAGTGATCCCACGATTGATTTAATAGCTTCTGGTTGATCTCCAGTAGGCTTAAAGTCAGATTTTATTTTGAAATCCATACTAATCACTTCCTTTTTTCGAACATTAGTTCCTAATGTATATCATTATATCACAATTTAAATTATTTTTTAATCATATTTCGTATTTATTATAAAGATTTCTTTTCCATTTTTGGGGTTATACCTTTTTTATGGAAATTTATAATATAAAAAGGCCTCTATGGGGGATAGAGGCCTTTATGGGGGAGATTGAGTAATCTATTTTTGCTATATTACGTTTACATTATATATTATGTCCCAAAAGTTAGGGCCTTAAACATTTTTATAATTTTATTTTTTATAAAATGGTGGATAATTATAAATGTCGCATTTACCATATTTTTTTCCTTGCAAATGACTTTGTGTCGACATTGTTAATAAATCCCTTCTACTTTAATTAAGTTTAAATTTGTAAGATGATTTAACACAGTTAATAGTTAATATAACAAAACTTTTTCTACTTTAGGATTTTGTCTTTTTGTGAAATACTGATATAATTATTTCTATACTATTCTATATAAATATATAATTAATTGATATTTTAAATTATTGTTATTTAGATAATATATCAGTAGTTAAAATACCTATAAATATCATTCGGATACGTAAGTTACTATAAATTTAAGTGAGGTATATATATGAGCTTTAAAGAATTAGCTGTTGTAACGCTAAAAAAAGATGCTGGTGAAATATATAAAAACCAAATACTCTACTTTTTAGGGAATAATTTAAAGATAAATCTTTATTCATTTGAAGAAGGGAATTTCCATTTTGTAGAGGAAAAGTTAATTCTTCTATCTGTATATATGAAGCATGATGAGATTGCAAAAATATCATCTCCTGATGCTCAAATTCTCATTCCCAAACTTACTTTTGAAAAATCTAGTGTAGATACATTGACTCTACTTCCTAAAAATGAAACTGTGTATATGTACAATCTGAGCAGAGATATGGCTCTTGAAACTATATCTTTAGCTTACAGACTGGGCATAGATCACTTAAATATACTTCCATGTTATCCACATATGGACAACCCTCCTGTTGATTCCACTATTTTGACACCAGGAGAAAATGTTTTATTTGAAACATCTACATGCAGTATAATCAATTTAGGATATAGAATTATAGATATAAGCTGTATAGTCGAGATAGCTATAAAAACAAACCTTGAGCATATTATCAAAGATGATTTGATAAAAAAATATATGGATAAAGTAACTCCTACTAGCTACTGTACCGAAACACTTCTATATGATAGAAATAAACTCGAGAATCAATTCGATTTATTACTATCTGCAATAGATGATGGAATCATATGTATAAACCACGGTGGAATTGTGCAATTCTACAGTCATATCGCAAAAAAAATACTCGGTATTGACGATAATTATATGATTGGAAAACACATAGGCGATTGTATACACGGTATAGATTTTAAAGATATTATAGATAATAAAACTCAAATTTTCGGTAAGCTTATTAAGATAAATAAGATCGATGTAAATATAGAAATTAAATACGTACAACTTAATATATTCGATGGATTTATAATAAAAATAACTAAGTTTTATCAAGCTGAGAAAAAGCAAGCAGAACTACGTGCGCAGTTAGCTAACTCCGGCAATATAACTAAATACACATTTGAAGATATAATAGGATGCAGTAAAGAAATTAACCATACGAAAAATTTAGCCTACAAAATGTCTCAATCGAATTCCTCTATTCTAATTATCGGAGAGAGCGGTACTGGAAAAGAACTCTTTGCACAATCTATCCACAACGCGTCTAGCAAAAGCTTTGGACCATTTGTAGCTTTCAATTGTAGTACTTTTCAAGAAAATCTACTCGAAAGTGAACTCTTTGGATACGATGAAGGCGCTTTTACAGGTGCAAAAAAAGGCGGTAAAATAGGACTGTTTGAGCTTGCAAACAACGGGACAATTTTTTTAGATGAGATTGGAGAAATGGATCTAAATTCTCAAGCTAAACTACTTCGCGTAATACAAGAAAAACAGATTAGAAGAATTGGTTCAGACAAAGTCGTAAATATCGATGTAAGAATAATTGCAGCCACTAATAGGGATTTAAATGAACTTGTACATCAAAATAAGTTTAGAAAAGATCTTTATTTTAGGCTAAATGTACTTCCTTTAAAGATAAAACCCCTTAGAGAACGTACAGATGATATTTTTATGATATTTAATTCATTTAAAAAAGATATAAATACCAACTTTGAACTTAGCGATAATGTAAAAAATATATTTCTCCACTATTGCTGGGAAGGAAATATAAGAGAACTTCAAAATCTAGCTGAGTACTTTTCTTATCTGGACAAAGATATAATAGAGATATGCGATTTTCCAGAATATATACTGGACACAATTAAAGGCGGAAACAATAATCTTCCTTTGCCATTAAAAGAACCTATAGATTGCGACAAACAATCTGATTCATTTAAATTTAAAAGACCTTTGAAAGAGTACTTGTTTGTCCTTAATCAACTAAACACCGCCTTCAATTTAAGACAAAGAATTGGCAGGAGGACATTACACAATTTGGCTTCTTCTAATGGTATATTCTTAACTGAGCAGCAGATTAGGACTATTTTATTAGATTTACAAGATCGTGGGTATGTAGACATACTAACTGGTCGAGGTGGATCTGTAATAACAAATGACGGATTGAAATTTTTAAATAAATATAAACAGGTTTAACGGTTCCCATTTTACCCCATTAAACCCGTTTATATTTTATACTTAGACTATTTTATATAAACGAAGTAAGCCTCCTTATTAAAATATAAATATTTTAAATCATGGCCAAGCTTACATCCTTTTAATTGCAATCACTGCGCCTATTTTTATGTTATATTCTTGTAAATTATATTTTTATGGCACATTTATTGCTTATTACTAATTTATATAAAATTTTAATTGGAGGTAATAAAACATGAAATACAATTTTGATGATGTAGTAGATAGAAGCGACAACTTCGCAGCGAAGTGGTCAGAAATGAATAAAAAATACGGAACTAACGAACTTCTTCCAATGTGGGTTGCAGACATGGACTTTAAAGCTGCTCCATGTATAGTGGATGCCATTAGAAATAGATTAGACCAGGAAATATACGGATATACTACTAGACCAGATTCTTACAATGAATCTATTGTAAACTGGGTATCAAAGAGATACGGATGGGATATAAAAGGTGATTGGTTGATATTTAGCCCAGGTGTTATGCCAACTATAAGTTTACTTATTAGTGAATTAACTGATAAAAAAGATAAGATAATGATTCAAGAGCCTGTATATAGCCCATTTAACAGCATTGTTAAAGCAAATGACAGGGAATTGGTGATAAGTCCATTAATAAAGGAAGAAAACGGAAACTATGTAATGAATTACGATGAAATAGAATCAAAAATCAAAGATGTTAAATTATTTATACTTTGTAATCCACACAATCCAGTTGGTAGAGTTTGGACAAAAGAAGAACTCAAAAAACTAGGAGATATATGTATCAAAAACGGAGTAAAAGTTATATCAGATGAAATTCACAGCGATATAATACTTAAAGGTCAAAAGCACATACCTTTTGGATCAATCTCCGAAGAATTTGCTCAAAACAGTATAACATGTATGGCCCCAACAAAGACATTTAACATAGCAGGACTTCAAATGTCACAAGTTATTCTTCCAAACGAAGACGACTATAAAAAACTAGATACTGCCTTCACTAGAATCGATATAAAAAGAAACAATGCCTTTAGCTTAGTTGCTACAGAAGCAGCTTACAACCACGGAGAAGATTGGTTGGAAGAATTCCTAGAGTATCTAGAAGGCAATATAGACTTTGCAATCGATTATATAAATAAAAATATTCCTGCTCTCAAAGTAAATAAACCAGAAGCCACATATTTATTATGGGTAGACTTCAGCGGATTAGGAAAAAGCAATGAAGAAATTGCAAAAGCCTTAGTAGAAAAAGGAAAAGTAGCATTAAATAACGGACCTTCTTTCGGAATCGGTGGGGATCAGTTCCAAAGAATCAACCTAGCTTGTCCTAGAGCAATGGTTGAAGAAGGATTATCTAGAATAAAAACTGCAGTAGATTCTCTATAATAAGATTTTCAGTAATCAACCAGATTCTACAGCTTTTACACTAATAAAAATAAGCAAGTAAATCGAAAGGAAAATATTATGAGCGAAAATACAGAAAAAAGAAAACCTACGTTTAGGTACGCAGTACTAGTTATCCTTGCAGTAATAATATTCACTACTATAGGAATGGTTGGATACGGAGCATCTGTAACTACAATGTTCTTATTATCATGGATTATAGTCGTACCAGCAGCAATGAAGCTTGGATATACAAATAGCGAAATCGAACGTGCTGGCTTCGAGGTTGGGGTCGACGCATTCCAGTCCAACTTTATAATACTATCTGTCGGAGCGCTTATTGCAGCTTGGACAGCTTCAGGAACAATACCGACAATTGTATACAGCGGACTTTTAATAATAACACCTAAGTACTTCTTAGTTGCAACACTAATAATATGTTCACTTACATCAATTGCCACAGGTACATCATGGGGAACGCTAGGTACATCAGGTGTCGCTCTAATAAGTATAGGAAACAGCATGGGTGTACATCCAGGACTTACAGCAGGAGCCATTATATCAGGTGCATTCTTTGGTGATAAAATGTCACCTCTATCTGATACAACAAACTTGGCAGCCGCCATATGTAAAACAAACATAATAACCCATATCAAACACATGATGGGCACAACAGTCCCATCTTACATCATCTGTGTAGTTTTATATACAGTTATAGGGTTTAAATATGCAAACAGCACAATAGACTACCACCAAATAAGTGAAGTAACTACGATTTTAAAAGCTAACTTCCACATAGGAATTATAGCATTAATACCGATAATATTCTTAATGATTCTATTAGTACTACAAAAACCACCAATACTATCAATACTTGCATCTACAGTAATGGCTGGAGTAGTTGCAGTACTTCAAGAAGGTCAGAAAATAAAAGACATATTTGAGTACATGTTAAGCGGATTCCAGATAGAAACAGGTCTTGCGTACACGGACAAGCTATTAAACCGCGGAGGTATAATGAGTATGGCCGAAACAGCACTCTTAGTCTTCGTAGTCTTCGTAATCGCTGGTATACTACAAAGAACAGGATTCCTAGAAGTATTACTTGAGCCAATGATAAAAAGAATCGGTAATTCTAGAACTAAACTAGTAGGATCAACATTTATCGTAAGTTACCTAGCAAACGCATTTAGTTCATCAATGATGTTTACATCAGTATTTGTAGGTACAGTAATGTCACCGATTTTCAGAGAATTTAAATTGAAACCTGAGAACTTATCTCGTATAATAGAAGATACAGCAACACTCGGTGCTCCACTAATACCGTGGAACTCCAATGCAATCTTCTGTAGTCAAACACTAGGCGTAGGAATATTTACATTTATACCATACTGTTTCCTAAACTGGATAAGTCCTATAATTAACTTTATATACGGAGTAACAGGATTTTCAATGCCAACTTACACTGATGAAGAGCTAAAAGAATTAGAAAGACAAGAACTAGAATCACAAAATTTTGCAAATATTTAGTATGATAAATTATAAAGATCGATATAAAAACCTATGTAATCAAAGAAGTAAAATTATGAGCTAAGGAGAATATTTATGGAATTTCATTTTTATTATATAATTCAAGATATAGTAGGCGTTATGCTTGCCTTTCTAGGCATAAGGATGTTTATATTATGTTTAAAGATAATATCTGTAAATAAACTCTCCAAAGGCTCTGTACTTTTGCTTATAAGATATGCTTTAATGATTTTATCTGGAGTAAACTTGCTTCTGAATAGCTTTGGGGCTAAGCCTTGGATCGTAAGTACAGTGCTTATGATAGTAGCTTTGGTGCCATTTAAGAGAGATAGATCTTGAGAACACACGATAAAATAGAGATAGAATTGTAAATGGAGATATCCTATACCTCAGCTTGTTAAAAAGGCTGTAACTGTATAGGATATCTCCATTTTCACTTCTATATATGTCGTCTCTTTCCTTCAACGGTCGATCTTTACACTCTCTTTTGACCGTATGCTTGAATTAAATCCAATAGAAGCTTAATTAGTATATAATAACAATTTTTATATTTATAAATCTCCGCAACACAGCCCTAACGTAGGAAGTTTGTACGGTTTTAGATTTAAATAAAATAGAGGGTTAATGGTTGAATTTCGAATGGATATGAGGATGATGTTGTGAGCTTGTAGATGTCTGGCTTGATTTCTTAGCCAGCCTACAAGCTCACATCAACATCATCATATACGTTCGGAATTTAACCATTAACTCCTCATAATATT
>NZ_AXUS01000027.1 GCF_000498755.1 Clostridioides mangenotii TR
ACTATAATATATAAATATAGTCTAATTTCTAATTTTATAGTATAATAATTAGTACTAGGTAATAATATTAAGTGTTATAATCTAGTACTTTTATTTTGAAAATCAGGAGGGATTATTATAAAAGAATTAATAATCGGAGATTTAGTTGCAAAGATTCCTATAATTCAAGGAGGAATGGGCGTTGGCATCTCTAGATCATCTTTAGCAGGTGCAGTAGCAAAGCTAGGTGGCATAGGAGTGCTATCTGGAGTCCAAATTGGATATGATGAGGAAGATTTTGAGACTAATACTATAAATGCAAATATAAGAGCTTTAAAAAAGCATATAAACAGAGCTAAGGAAATTTCTAATAACGGTATTGTTGGAATTAACTTCATGGTAGCTATGAAAGAATATGAAACTTATGTTAAAGAAGCAATTAAATCTGGTATAGATCTAATAATTTCAGGAGCTGGGCTTCCTAATAAGTTGCCATCTTTAACTAAAGGTACTAACACAAAAATAGCTCCTATAGTATCGAGTGCAAAGGCAGCTAAAGTCATACTTAAAATGTGGGATAGAAAAGATCAAACTACAGCAGATATGTTGATAGTTGAAGGTCCAAATGCAGGTGGTCACCTTGGATTTAACAACGAAGATCTTGATAATATCAAAGGAATCGACTATGATAACGAGTTCACAGAAATTCTTAAAATAGCTAAAGACTATGGAGAAAAGTTTAATAAAGACATACCTGTTATAGCTGCTGGTGGAATATTCTCTTCAGATGATGTAAAAAAGTTCATTGATCTTGGTGCATCAGGTGTTCAAATAGGCACAAGATTTATTGCCACTGAGGAATGTGATGCCGACGAAAATTTTAAAATGGCTATAGTCAATGCTAAAAAAGAGGATATTCAAATAGTAAAAAGTCCAGTTGGACTACCTGGAAGAGCTATAAGAAATAAATTTATTGAAAAGGTAGAAGCTAGCCGACAAGAAGTGAAAAGATGCTACAACTGTCTGATTCCCTGTAATCCAAAAGAAACGCCTTATTGTATTTCTCAGGCACTAATAAATGGTGTCCAGGGAGATGTAGATAATGCTCTAATATTTACTGGAAGTGAAGCTTATAAAATAGATAGGATTTCTACTGTTGAAGAAGTTATATCTGATCTTACATCAAAACTTTAATAAAGCAAAAGGTCTGTATACTTTTATATATGTATACTATCAAAAAATCTAAAAACCCCTTATAGAATAGACAAATATTTAAAAAGTCTAATCTATAGGGTTTTTTTGTATATAAATCTTTAATTTTAAATCTACAATATTATTAGCCTTTATACTTTCTAAACCTTGCTATTAAAAGCAAATTCTTATAAACTAATCTTCTTTTACCAGTACATCTGTGATTTCAGCCACATATATTTCGTGGAAATCACTGTTTGGATACCATTTTTTAATCAAGCTCTCATCGAAAAATCCATTTGGGTCCAACTTCTGCTTATATACATTTTTACATATAATTGATAAATTAGCTTCCTCAAAATAAGGTACTCCATCTTCATGTAAAACTTTATAACCTATTTTTGCTACTTTATCTTCTTCACTTCCAGAAACACTTCCGAAATAAGCAAGATCTTCTCTATATTTTTTATCAAAGAAAGTTAAAGAAAATGTATCTGAGCTATCTATAAATTTTTTTGTATGGCGTTGGGGTCTTATAAATATAAATGCTATATTTTTACCCCATAAAAATCCTACTCCACCCCATGAAGCAGTCATAGTATTAACTCTTCCCTCTTTTTCCGATGAAACCAACATCCACTCATTGCTTATCATATCTATTGGATTTCTAGGTATTTCATTAGGACTTATTTTTTTAAAAGTACTCATACCGTTACCTCCTTAATAAATGAATAGTTTATACAATTTATCTATCTATGTACTTTAGATTTCGTTTCTAAAGCAATTATATCATAATGGTAGATAATAATGTACTACACCTAAATTCTATTCATTTGTATTACAAAAAATTAATATAAATAAAAGATTATAATAAGAACTTATATATATTTGCAGTTTTACTTACAACTATATTTCATCCTACAGTTAATCATACCTTATCTAATTTGAAATTTCATTATTTTGGGAAAATTATATTTTTTTATAAAAGTTCGACCTTTGACTACTTAATTGATTCATATTATTATATAATGAGTGTAAGTAATTGTTAAAAACTGTACTAAAATTTCTTTTTATAGGAAATTGTACAAAGATATTGTATAATAGTATAGTGTCTAGAACATCACTAGATAAAAGGAAGTGTTGCCATGATAAGATATTATAAAACTATTGAAACAAAATTAGAAAAATTGAATACCTTTGAACAAGACTGTTGGATAAACTTAATTGAACCAACTCAGACAGAGATCAACTCTGTGTCTAATATGCTAGATCTAGATACTGAGAGTCTTGAAGCTGCCCTGGATGAAGAGGAACGTTCTAGAATAGAAGCTGAAGATAACCATACATTAATACTTATAGATATTCCTATTGATGAGAGTAGCTCAAATTCATCACATTACTCTACTATACCGCTTGGTATTATACTTATGGATAATGCAATTATAACAGTATGTAATTCACAGACTAAAATTCTTAACGACTTTATAGTCGGGCATATTAAAGATTTCTATACTTCTAAAAAGACACGATTTGTTCTTCAAATCCTTAGAAAAAATGCAAGTTACTACTTAAACTATCTTAGAAGAATAAATAAGATGACTATTTCTATAGAGAAAGAGATACATAAATCGATGAAAAACAAAGAGCTAGTACAATTACTAGAGCTCGAAAAATCTCTAGTATACTTCTCTACTTCACTTAAGGCAAATGAAATGGTATTAAATAAAATGGTTCGTTTTACTAGCCTAAAAAAATACCCCGATGATGAAGACCTACTTGAAGACGTAATAGTTGAAAACAGACAGGCCGTAGAAATGGCTAAAATATACGGAGACATACTTAGTAGAATCATGGATGCTTTTAGCGCCATAGTAAACAACAATCAGAACAACGTAATGCAATTTTTAACAGTTGTCACATTGATCTTTTCAATTCCAACTATTATATCTGGATTTTTCGGCATGAACGTAAATGGAATACCATTTGATACCGGTCCATTAGGATTCTGGATGGTCGTATTTGTTACAACTATAATATGTACAGTTGTCGCAATATTTATGTTTAGAAATAAGCTATTATAGACAAAGCCTTTAGAAATTTAAACTAATTCTAAAGGCTTTGTCTATATTTTTATAACTTTATTTCTATATATTATTCTGTTACTTCTTCTTCAATTATCATCTCAGTTTGTGAACCTTCAAGCATAAAGTCCAAACTTTCTTTTATATCTAGAATATAGATAGGAACGTACTCTTCATCATCGATTACTTCTGCTTGTAAAGAGAATTCTGGCGTCAGAACATCATCGATATCTATATCTAGTTTTGGCATATTCCCAAGTATTTCACTACAGTTTTCATAGTTTTCCTCTGCCAATTTCTTATATATGTCTAAGCTTTTTTTGTAGTATAAACTCGCTAACATGTATTCACATTTCTTACTGAATAGTTCAGCTCCCTCTTTAAAGTACTTCTCAGCTTCTGAATACTCATTTAGTTTAACACTTAACTGACCTAAATTGTATATTGAGTCAATACAGTCGTTAGCTCTAGCTTTCTCATACCAATATTTCGCATTTGCATAGTCCTTGTAGTAGATATCGTTGATTCTCCCAACCATATGTTGTGAATAGACATTGTCTTCATTAGCAGGAGTGTCAAACATTATCTTAGCTTCTTCATAATTTTCTTCCGCAAAATAGATTCTTCCTAAATGTATTCTAGCATTTATATGATTTTTATTGGCTGCTATTTCAAAGTATTTTTTAGCACCCTTAGGATTTCCTAAATTTTCATATATACATGCAAGTCTGTAACTAGACTGAATATCTCCATTTTCTGAAGCCTTTTTATACCAGCTAGTTGCTTCCTCGATATTGTCTATATCTTCATATATATTTCCAAGCTTTATTTGGCATGACACTGAACCTGGTAGTCTTAAGTAATATGAAATAGCTAGTTCATAGTCTCCATTTTGGTAATATAAATCCCCAAGATTTTCAAGTGAACTCTTACATCCAACTGATATTGCATCTTCATAGTACTCTATTGCACTTTCAAAGTCTTTTTCTTCAAAATATATCCCAGCCAAATTGTTTTTAGCCTCTGTTATATTTTCATCAGCTGCCATTTTATAGTACTCTTTTGCTTTTTCTATATTATTTTCTTTGTTATATAAATTGGCCAATCTGTATTTAGATAATACATGGTTTTCTTCAATAGCCTTTTCATAGTACTCAATGGCATCCTCTACATTGTCTTTTCTATCGTAGATATATGCAAGTCTGTACTGAGATTTAACATCTCCCTTATCTGCACTTTTTTTGTAGTATTTCTCTGCGTCTTCTAGGTTGTCATTAATTTCCATGATCATCCCTAAATTAAAACTTCCTTTTACATATCCAGATTTATGAAGTTGCTTATATAGCCCAACGGCTCCCTTGCTGTCTTTTTTCTCACACATAAGTACTGAAAGGTTATACTTGGAATCATCGTCCAATAAAACAGATCCTTTTTTATAAGCCTCATAGGCTTCATCTTCTCTTTCTAAGAAGCTATAAAGAATACCTAAGTTGTAACAAGCTTTTCCTGAATTATTCTCAGATGCCATTTTTAACCACTTCTCAGCTCTTTCATAATCAGACATTTTAAAATGAGTTACACCTAGATTATTTTGAGCCTGAATATTCCCCTGACTCGCTATTTTTTCATACCAATACAGGCAGTATTCATAACCATCAAGCTTGTAGTACATGTTCCCTAATTCAAATGCAGCCTCTTCACTTCCATTTTTCCATGCATATGAAAGCCACTCTTCTGCTTCCTTGTAGTTATTTCTGTCTATAGCTAACATACCTAATCTAAATTGCGATTTAACATAATTATCTGAAGCAGCAACTTTATATGTATCAATAGCGCTGTCTAATTTTCCCATTTTTTCAAGAAGTGCACCTTTTGTGTGAATTACTTTTGGGTCACTTGGCAAATCTTTTAATTTTTTTATCGAAAATTTTGTATTTTTCATCTATAATTACCTACCTATTTTACGATATTTTCTACTAGATATTATTATACAACAATATTTAGTATAGTATTGTTATTTATTGAATTATTTTTTAATTAATAACTCTATTTTAACATCAATTTATCACTTTTTGTCTACTGGATTTTAATTTTCATTTAATATATAATATAATTTGACATAAAATATTAATCTAGGAGGTGAAACTATGAGCTTTGGCAATATTTTTAATCAGGTTGCGGTATTATTTATATTAATTTTGGTTGGTTATTTGATTAGAAGACTAAACTTACTTGATGAGGATACAACATCTAAAATTTCTAATCTCGCAATGTCGGTATTTTTACCCGCAATGATTATAAGCTCAATGCAAATCGATTTTGATAGTTCTATGGTAAATAAAATATTACTATTAATTTTAGTATCGATGGTAGCATATGGAATTTCTATCGCGATGGCATTTTTACTTAAATTTATATTTAAAAATGACAGTGACTTAGGAATTTATCAATATGTATTAATTTTTTCAAATGTAGCTTTTATGGGTTATCCTGTCGTAGAAGCTGTTTTAGGTAAGGAAGCAATTTTTTATACAGCAATATACAACCTTCCATTTAATTTATTTACCTTTACTATAGGAATATATCTACTTTCTAAAGGCAACAGCGACTACAAATTTTCTGCAAAATCTATAATAAGCCCAGCTACTATATCTATTGTATTCGGACTTATACTCTTTGTAACAGGGATTAGACTTCCAGCTTTCTTGAATAACTCTATAAGTTTATTAGGTGGAGTTACTACCCCTATTTCAATGTTAGTTATTGGAAGTATGCTTGCAAATTCTTCAGCTAAAGAATGTTTTTACAATAAGAAATTATACTTTGTAACATTTCTTAGACTTATCTTGATTCCATTAGTGGTATATTTATTAATAAATAATCGCGTTGAAGATAGCATGATAGCTGCTATACCCGTCGTAATGACATCAATGCCTGCAGCAGCAAATGCTGCTATTATGGCCAACCAATACGGATCAAACACTACATTAGCTTCACAGAGTGTATTTTTAAGCACATTATTCTCAGTGCTTACTATCCCAATAATAAACATGTTCTTGTTAGGTTGATTTATTCTTTAATGTGTTGTACAATGGTTTATTCAAATAAATTGTACAATAATATTAGAATTCTATGCAGTTTGTATTTTTTTAATACATATTTATAAATTAATATTATTGTGTACATAAAATAGGAGGAGCGAACATGGATTTAGACTTGCTTTTTAAAATAGCGTTAACAATAGTTGCAGTAGGAATTTCATATAAAATTATCAAAGCAGTTGCAGGTGTTGCGTTTAAAGTAGCGTTAATATTCGTGATAATTTTATTCGTAATCAGAATGTTTATGTAGATATAGTATTGTTTAAAACTAAAATCACAACACACTAATCGGGATTTTATCCCTATTAAAAGTCGTGTTGTGATTTTTTATTTTACACTATTTAGATCTATATATGCTTCAACTTGGGGTATATACAAAAGATTGTCCTTAATATGAGTGTTTCCAAATTCCTTTAAGCCCGAACCTTTTGCATCCTCTGTGATTTTGTACTTTATGATTTCGGAGCCCTCATCTATATCTGCATGAAAGTAAAGACCTTCATATTGTTTAAATTTAAAATTAAATTTACTTCTTTCAAGTTTAATTATTAACGTTTCCATCTAATCCTCCATCGATTATATTCTTTTTAGATACTTGCTTGCATCGTAACTTTTACAATACAAACACACACACACACTATTAAATTATTTCATATGTATTGATAATTATATAGGTTTTATACTAGAATCCTGATTATAATACCACTTCAGAATTTGACTTACTACATACGAAGAAACAATTTCATCAGAAAGCGGTGGAAAGAATCTGTATGTCCCTATTTTTAGCTTATCACTTTTCTCAATAAAAACTGTTGGATTTATAAAGTTATCATCAATCTGGTTAATTTGATACTTTAAATAAATATCTTTTTTATCCGACACAATATTAAGCCAACTATCGCCAGACACATCATCAGGCCTTACACACCATAAAAATTGTACACCATTAAACTTAAGATGTCGCTTTCCTTTCTTATTAATTCCCATAATACTCCCCCCAATTTATTAAACTTGCAACTATATTAATTTTTTTGTTACTAAATATAATACTACAAAATCTATAAAATTATAAATATTTCTATTTTTTTAAACTTTTTGATCTAAAACTCTACTCTCTATAGTCAATATGTAATTAATTATCCATATTTTTAGATTGATTAACTCCACTAATATGTATAAGTGCATCCACTATATCTATAAGAATTAACTTCTTTTAACTATCCTTAAATCATCCAACATCAATATCTATTACAAACTTTTGCTCTCTATTATCATACAACATTTCTACATCCATATCAAAACCTCCTGTTCAACCTATATATCTTATATCTGTAATTTCATAATTATAGATATCTATCTCCAAATCCATCGTAGTAGTTAAAACTATTTTAAAATTTAATAATTAATTGATATAATAAAATAACAGTATACTTAAAATAGGGGTGAATTATGAAAAATTTTAAAAATGCAGACATAAAACTAACACTAATAATTCTTTTACCAATTGCTTTTATTGTAAACTTTATTGCATCTAAAAACCCTGAATTTGTGGAAAAATACTATTCATTATGGATAAGCAAATACATAGTAAAAATTTTGAGTTCCATAACAGGTATAATACCATTTTCACTTTACGAACTCACTATGTACATTATTGCAATATCAATAATCGCTTGGATAATCACATTTATATATAAACTTACCAATGGTAAACAAGTATTTTCTCACTTTATAAAGCACTCTATAATAAACATTCTTTGTATTGCATCTACAGTATATTTTTTGTTTATAGTCCTTTGGGGCATAAACTACAACAGAGTTTCCTTAGAGACGACCTTGCTACAAAATTTACAATTCAAAAGTGGCAAAGACACAAAAGATAATAAAGATAACAAAGATTACAAAGATCTAATAAGCTTATACAGCTTCTTAGTAGAAAAATCTAACGAAACTAGAAAACTAACAAAGCAAGATAAAGAAAGCATTATGAAAAACAACTCCGACTACAGAGGCGTTATAAATAGAGCAAACTTAGGATACCAAAACACAGAAGGCTTAATACCTGGATTTGAAGGAAACTACGCAAAAGCAAAACCAGTAAACTCCTCAGAACTTATGTGTTACACAGGAATAACTGGAATATATTTTCCATTTACAGGGGAAGCAAACGTAAACATAGCGGTGCCAGATTCCACACTACCTGCTACAGTATCACATGAAATGGCACATCAAAGGGGATTTGCCAGCGAAGACGAAGCCAACTTCATAGCTTATTTGACATCAGTAAATCATCCTGACAATGATTTTAAATACTCAGGATACACATTAGCATTAATGTACACAGGATCTGCCCTTAGAAAAGCCGATTACGAAGAATATATCAGAATATCATCAAAACTATCCGAAGATGTAAAAAGAGACTTAAACTATAACAGCGAGTTTTGGTCAAAATACGAAGGGAAAATAGACGAAATTTCTAATGAATTAAACAACACCTACTTAAAATCTAACGGAATAAAGAGCGGAGTACAAAATTACGGACAAATGGTGGAATTATTATTATTATATTTTAATAATGCAAAATGAAAATAAAAAAGACATACAGCACAGTTTCAGACTTTTTCACATTCTGTGGTGCTGTATATCTTATTTTTTTAATTTGCATTATTTATCAAGTTACTTTCCTACATTTTCATACTCATCCAGCGTAGATTAGTATCTATAACTCTTAATAAGACTATAACTTATCTATTTCATCTAGAAGTTCTTCAACCAAATCGCTGTCTTTTATCTTTCTGACAATCTCACCTTTTTTAAATAAAAGTCCTTCGCCTTTTCCGCCGGCTATACCAACATCAGCTTCTCTGGCTTCACCAGGTCCATTTACAGCACATCCCATAATAGCCACTGTAATATCCTTATCTAGATCAGCTATCTTCTTCTCAACATCATTTACAACGCTTATTAGATCTATATTGCATCTACCGCAAGTTGGACAAGATACAACTTTAATTTTGTCATTTAAAAGTCCTAGGCTTCTAAGTATTTCTTTTCCAACACTAACTTCTTCAACAGGATCTCCTGTAAGCGAAATTCTTATTGTATCGCCTATTCCTTCTACAAGTAATGCTCCAACGCCTATCGATGACTTTATAGTCCCTTTTTTAATGCTTCCGGATTCTGTTATCCCTACATGGAGAGGATAATCTACTTTTTCTGATATAAGTCTGTACGCATCTATAGTTTTAAATATATCTGAAGATTTAAGGGATATTACAGTATTATAGAAATCTAAGTCTTCCAAAATCTTAATATGACCCATTGCGCTCTCAACTAAAGCTTCAGGAGTTGCAGATCCGTATTTATCAAAAAGTTCTTTTTCTAGAGATCCTCCATTAACACCTATTCTTATCTTAAGATTCTTTTCCTTGCATTTATCAACTACCATTTTAACTCTAGAAACATTACCTATATTTCCAGGATTGATTCTTACGCCATCTACTCCTTGATCTATTGCCTCAAGTGCTAATTTATAGTCAAAATGAATATCTGCTATTACTGGAATTGAGACTTTACTCTTTATTTCCCCAATAGCTTTTGCTGCAACCATATCCGGAACTGCAACTCTTACTAGATCGCAACCAACTTCTTCAAGTCTTTTAATTTGCTCAATAGTAGCTTTTGCATCTCTAGTATCTGTATTAGTCATAGATTGTACCGAAATAGGATTATCTCCACCTATTTTTACATTTCCAACACTTACTTCTCTAGTTTTTCTTCTACTATAACTCATATTTACCACCTTTAATTTTAAGCATGTAGTTTTTGCTTTTTTATCTATTTTTATGTTATTTTTATATTTATACGTATGTATTTGCATTTAACCAACAAAACTTATCGATTGAGTTCTGTCACAATCTTTATTTTGCAAATTAAAACTGATGTGAGCAGACAATCGATAAGTTTTTTTATTAATACTAATTTTTATTGAAATAATCTTAAAACATCTTTGTAAGTAATAAAAATCATAAACAGCATAAGCGCTCCAAAACCTACAAGATTTAAAAATCCTTCTTTATTTGGATCAAATTTCTTACCGCCTCTTATACCTTCTATTATAAGCATAAGTATTCTCCATCCATCAAGTGCTGGAATTGGAAGTAAGTTTAGTATTCCAAGGTTTAAACTGATTACAGATCCTAAGTATAGTAAATTAATCACACCTGTCTTAGCTGCATCAGATACCATCCCTATTACTCCAACCGGTCCAGCTACTGAATTTGAAAATCCTCCAGGAACTGTTCCTGTAATCATTTGACCTAAGAAAGCAAACATTTGTTTAGTCATGCTTACAGTTGTTTCAAAAGAATAAGTTATCGATCCAAATATACTCTTTTCCATTTTAGGAGACATACCTATTAAGTAAGTTCCTTGTTTCTTTTCAGGAGTGACTGTTACTTCTCTTATCTTCCCATTTCTCTCTAATTCTACGTTTAAATCTTTACCCCCAGAGCCATGTACTGTCTTTACAGTTTGCTCCCAAGAAGTTACGTTTTTTCCATTAATTTTAAGTATCTTATCTCCAGTTTCTATACCTACCATTTGTGCAGGTCCAGATTTTATAAGTTCTCCAACTATAGCCTCTTTAGATGGAACCCCTAAAGACATAAATACCGGAATCAGTACAATCACTGCAAGAATCAAGTTAAATATTGGACCAGCTAATATCGTGCTAAGTCTAGCAGGAAGACTTTTATTTCCGAAAGAGTCTGGATCATTTGAACTCTCATCTTCACCTTCCATACTTACAAAACCGCCAAGTGGCAATAGTCTTATCGAATACTCTGTTCCTCTTTTTATACTAAAAACTTTAGGTCCCATACCGATAGCAAATTCATGCACCTTTACTCCACTTAGTTTTGCAAACAAAAAGTGACCTAGCTCATGAATAAAAATAATTATACTAAACAGTATAAGCGCAACTATTATAGTCATAAATTTCTCTCCTATCCTTTAATCCTTTTTTTTACGAAATCTCTACTCCATCTATCAATCTCAAGTATATCTTCTAAAGTTGCATTTTCTATGCTTTTGTGAGATTCCAAAACTTTCTCTATAAAATATGGTATGTCATAGAACTCTATTTTATCCTCTAAAAATTCATTTACTAAAATTTCATTGGCCGAATTTAAAGCCGCTGAGTAAGTTCCTCCAAGCTCAAGACATTTATACGCTAGATTTAAGCAGGGAAAAGTGTCCAGATCGGGATTTTCAAATGTCAATGTTGCTATTTTCGAAAAATCAATTCTTTCGTAGCTATTTGAAATTCTATCTGGATATCCTAGAGCATATTGTATAGGCAACTTCATATCTGGACAACCAAGCTGTGCAATTACCGAGCTGTCATCAAATTGTACCATAGAATGTATTATGCTCTGTGGATGAACAACTACATCTATTTTATTGTATGAAACATCAAATAACCATTTAGCTTCAATAACTTCCAACCCTTTGTTCATTAGAGTAGATGAATCTATACTTATCTTTCTACCCATACTCCAGTTTGGATGTTTTAACGCCTCATTTTTAGTTATATTTATTAAATCTTCTCTCTTCTTACCTCTAAAAGGACCTCCAGAAGCAGTCAAAATTAACTTGTCTATATTTTTCAAATTCTCTCCTTGAAGAGATTGGAATATAGCACTATGCTCACTATCTACAGGGAGTATTTTCACTCCATTCTTTTGAGCTAAATCCATAACCAATTTTCCTGCAGTTACCAGTGTTTCTTTATTTGCAAGGGCTATATCTATCCCCTTTTCTATTGCTGCAATTGTCGGCACAAGACCAATCATGCCTACTACAGCAGTTAAAAGTATATCTATTTCATCCAAAGTAGATATTGCTTTAAGGCCTTCCATTCCACACAAAACTTCTATATCTATACCTGATGGAATACTGTCTTTTAATTTTTTATAGCTTACGTCTTGATAGACTGTAACGTATTTCGGTTTAAACTCTACTATTTGTTCTAACAATAAATCTACGCTACTATTTGCAGAAATAGCAACTACCTCAAACTTATCACTGTTTTCTCTAACCACATCTAAGGTTTGTTTTCCGATAGAACCTGTTGAACCTAAGATTGATATTTTCTTCATAAAAGTAATCCTTTCTACAATTAAAATTTCAATTAATAATTATTATACCATTTATACCACTATTTTTAACATTATTCACGTAAACTTCACTTATATTAACTAATTCTTAGTATTCATTTAAACTTTAAACCAAACAGTTAGATAAAATAAATGCCCCAGCGTAAACTGGAGCTAATTTGTGAAAAACTTTATTGCATTGTATACGAATGGTGCAACTAAAAGCACACTATCGAATCTATCTAAAATACCGCCGTGTCCAGGTATTATTTTTCCATAATCTTTAATTCCAGCAAACCTTTTTATCGATGATGCAAATAGATCGCCCAACTGAGCTATAACACTACCAACACATCCTAAAAAGAACATCAAAGTCATATTAAGTCCAAAAATATAGCCGAATACAACACAAGAAAAGGCACTTCCTAGTGTTCCTCCTACACAACCCTCAATAGTCTTTTTAGGGCTTATAGATGGAATCAACTTGTGTTTCCCAATCATACTTCCTATAAAATAAGCAAAAGTGTCTGTCGCAAAAGCTATTACAAAAATAATCCAGACGTAAACACTACCTTTTGCAAAATTATCCATTGTAAGAATTATAAAATCAAATAACAG
Source organism: Clostridioides mangenotii TR (assembly GCF_000498755.1). Lineage (GTDB taxonomy): Bacteria > Bacillota > Clostridia > Peptostreptococcales > Peptostreptococcaceae > Metaclostridioides > Metaclostridioides mangenotii_A. The sequence continues at coordinate 13,129 of NZ_AXUS01000027.1, forward strand.
TCCAATATAGAATATTCCTAAAAATGTAACGGAAAAATCCATAACATCGTATCTTCCGCTTAAAATATGCACTATTCCTATTAAAAAAAGTATAAAAATAATTGCATACGTATACCAAATTGGCAAGCCAAAAATATTTTTTGCAGCTAGATAAACAGAAAATATATAACCTAATATAAACATAGGATTCATATTTTTTGCTTTAAAAGCTTTGTAAAATTCATGTAATGCAATTGCCACTACTGCCATTTCTAATATATACAGGGGAGTTCCTCCATATAATACAAAAACGAACAATGGTAGTAAAATTAATGAAGCAATAGTTCTTTTAAGCATAAATCTTCTCCTTACTTAAGCCCTCCAAATCTCCTATCTCTATTTTGATAAGTGTAGATCGCCTTTTGAAGTTCAAACTTATTGAAATCAGGCCAGTGAATATCTGCAAAGTAAAATTCTGAGTAAGCTACTTCCCACAATAAAAAGTTACTTAGTCTCTGTTCACCACTAGTTCTTATTAATAAATCAGGGTCTGGAATAGACTTTGTGCTCAAATAATCTTTCAAAGTGTTATCATCAATGTCACTTATATCTAGTTTACCACTCTTAGAATCATTTACAATATCTATTAGCGCATTTTTTATATCAGATCTACTTCCGTAGTTTAACGCTAAATTTAAATTTACACCTGTATTATTTGCTGTCAACTCTTTAATATTCTCAAGCTCAACCCTACACAGCTCTGGTAAAGCATTAGTAAAGCCAATTGCAGTTACTTTAACATTGTTTTGATGAAGCTCTTTTGCTTCATTTTTTAAATATTTTACTAAAAGTCCCATAAGAGCATCTACTTCTAATTTAGGTCTCTTCCAATTTTCAGTTGAAAATGCGTATAGAGTCAAATACTTTACACCTAAATTTGAACACTCTTTTACAACTTCTCTTATTATTTCTACCCCTGCCTTGTGTCCTACAGTTCTTGGAAGGAATTTAGATTTTGCCCATCTTCCGTTTCCGTCCATAATAATAGCTATATGAGTTGGTATGTTGTTTTTATTTATTTTTTTGCTAAAATCCTCGTTCATATTTCTGCCTCCAATAGTTTTCTGGCTCCTTAATTTATATCAAGGAGTCAGAAAATATGTGATTATTAACTCTACACTATCATCAATTTCAGATATCTTTACTACTCTAGGAACAATAAGCTTATCCTTATCCTTCTTGCCTTCTATAGATATTACCCTGTAATTTATATCTCTATCTTCGAAGTACATCTTAACATCATCTAAATGAAGTCCAAGAAGGTTATAATATTTATTCAATATTATACCTCCATTATATCCTTTTCTTTGTTTGCTAATAATGTATCTATATTTTTTATATATTTATCAGTTATTTTTTGCACTTCATCTTGTGATTTTTTTAGTTCATCTTCTGTTATTTCGCCGTCTTTTTCCATCTTTTTAAGTTTATCATTTGAGTCTCTTCTATCATTTCTAACTCTTATTTTAAACTCTTCAGATACTTTAGAAGCTCTCTTTGCAAGTTCTTTTCTTCTCTCTTCTGTAAGCATAGGTACAGATATTCTTATCACTTCACCATCGTTTGTAGGGTTAAGTCCTAGATCTGCTGTTCTTATAGCTTTTTCTATATCTGCTAACGCTGTTTTATCCCAAGGGCTTATAAGTAACGTTCTTGGCTCAGGTACAGAGATTGCTCCTATTTGATTTACAGGAGTAAGAGTTCCGTAATAGTCTACTCTCACTTTATCCAACATTTGAGCATTTGCTCTTCCAGCTCTTATAGTTGTAAATTCTACTTTTAGAGCTTCAATAGTGCTTTCCATTCTAGTCTCTAATTGCTTATGTAGTTCTAGTTTCATAAAATTCATCCTCCCTATATATTATTTTACAATAGTTCCTATATTTTCACCGCTAACTGCTCTTATAATATTCTCTGTAGTAAGTTTAAATACCTTTATTGGTATTTTGTTATCCATACATAAAGATGTAGCAGTTGAGTCCATAACTTTTAACTCTTTTTGTATAACTTCCATATATGTTAATTCAGTAAATTTAATAGCATCATCATATATTTTAGGATCTTTGTCGTATACTGCGTCCACATTTTTAGCCAATAATATTACTTCAGCTTCCATTTCTGCTGCACGAAGTGCTGCTGTAGTATCAGTAGTAAAGTACGGATTTCCGGTACCCGCTCCAAATATCACAACTCTTTCTTTTTCTAGATGTCTAACAGCTCTTCTTCTAATGTATGGTTCTGCGATCTGTCTCATATCTATCGCTGTCTGTACTCTTGTAGGAACTTCTATGTTTTCTAAAGCATCCTGTAAAGCCATAGCATTCATAACTGTAGCCATCATTCCAATATAGTCGGCAGTTGTTCTGTCCATTCCTTCGCTAGTTCTTCCTCTCCAGAAGTTACCACCACCTACAACTACTGCTACTTCCACTCCAATTTCTTGGATATTCTTTATAGCAACAGCTATATCATTTACTACATCATTATTTATGCCAAAACCTCTATCTCCTGCTAGCGCTTCTCCACTCAACTTCAAAAGAACTCTTTTATATACTGGTTTATCCATTAAAAACCTCCTGTTTTACTACTTATCTTCTACTAAAATTATAACACTTTTTAAAAAAGAGAACACGTATGTGTTCTCTTTTTGGTTAATTCTTAAGTTGCTTAGCAACCTCTTCTGCAAAGTTTTCTTCTTTCTTTTCTATACCTTCACCAACTTCGAATCTCACAACTTTAACAACATTTATGTCAGATCCAACTTGTTTAGCTACATCAGCAACTAATTGTTTAACTGTTAAATCTGGATTTTTAACGAATGTTTGCTCTAATAAACAAACTTCTTTTAATTCTTTCTCTAGTCTACCTTTAACCATCTTCTCAACTATGTTAGCAGGCTTTCCTTCGTTTAAAGCTTGTTGAGTTAAGATTTCAGTTTCATGAGCTATGTAATCAGCATCAACTTCATCTCTAGATACATATTTAGGATTCATAGCAGCAACTTGCATAGCAATATCTTTACCTAATGTTAATATTTTTGCATCTTTAGAATCAGTAGCTAGTTCAACTATAACACCTATTTTACCAGCACCGTGAATGTATCCAGCAACTTGTCCATCTGTAGTTACTTTTGCAAATCTTCTTATGTCTAGTTTTTCTCCTATAGTAGCTATTCTATTATTTAAAACTTCCTTTAAAGTTATACCTTCTGCATGAGTTTCATTTAAGAATGCTTCTATTTCAGTATTAGTTGTAACTAATGCCATTTCAGCCGCATCTTTAACTAATTTTTTGAAATCCTCGTTTTTAGCAACGAAGTCAGTCTCTGAGTTTACTTCTACTATAGAAGCAACTGAGTTATCAGCGTTTATTTCTATTGTCACAAGGCCTTCAGCAGCTACTCTATCAGCTTTCTTAGCAGCTTTTGATAACCCTTTTTCTCTTAATATATCTATCGCTTTTTCAATGTTAGCATCAGCTTCTTGTAAAGCTTTTTTACAGTCCATCATTCCAGCGCCTGTAGTTTCTCTCAACTCTTTAACCATTTGAGCAGTAATATTTGCCATTTATAAATTCCCTCCTACTTTTTGTAAATCCGAATTATTTATTTAAATATACATTATAAATGGTAAGGGTGACCCTTACCATTTAGTTTTAATTATTATTCTTGCTCAGCAACTTCCTCTTCAGCAACTTCTTCTTCAGAAACTTGTCTTCCTTCGATAACAGCTGTTGCCATAGCACCAGTTATTAATTTAACTGCTCTTATAGCATCGTCATTACCTGGAACTGGGTAGTCTAATTGCTCAGGATCACAGTTTGTATCAACTATACCAACAACTGGTATACCTAATCTGTGAGCTTCTTGTATAGCTATACTTTCTTTTCTTGGGTCTACAACAAATATAGCACCTGGTAATTCTGGCATATCTTTAATTCCGCCTAAGAATTTTTCTAGCTTATCTTTTTCAGCTCTTAATTTTATAACTTCTTTTTTAGGAAGTACGTCAAATGTTCCGTTTTCTTCCATTTTTTCTAAGTCTCTTAATTTATTGATTCTTGTTTTTATAGTTTTGTGGTTTGTAAGCATTCCACCTAACCATCTTTCGTTAACGAAGTACATTCCGCATCTTTCAGCTTCTTCTTTTATAGCTTCTTGAGCTTGTTTCTTAGTTCCAACGAATAAGATTGGTTTTCCAGTTTCAGCAACGTCTTTAACGAATCTGTACGCTTCTTCAACTTTCTTAACTGTTTTTTGTAGGTCTATTATATATATTCCGTTTCTCTCTGTGAATATAAATTTAGCCATTTTTGGATTCCATCTTCTTGTTTGATGTCCAAAATGAACCCCTGCTTCTAATAATTGTTTCATTGAAATAACACTCATACTTTTACCTCCTGGTTTTATACCTCCAGCTTGATCTTCTCCCTAAAAAACCATATAGGCACCTTTTAAGGATCCCAATGCTGTGTGTGATAATTTATTTTTTCACCTCTCGTAGTATATCATAAAGGTTACTAAAATACAATAATATTTACTCTTTTTATATCCAATATTTCTTAGTTCTATACATTTACTTTCATTCCGCCAATTTTATCTTTATTCTATCAATAAATGATATATTTTTTACATCATTAGCGCTTATTATATCTACACTTCCGATTAACTCTCCCGAGGTATTTGTATATTTTATAATCCCTAGCTTGTCTCCCTTTTTTACAGGATATTCTAGTTCTTTAAAATCAACACTTGATTTTAATGTCTCATCATCTTTAGTCACTGCATAAAATTCACCTTTAGTCTTCATGACTACTTCAAGATCTTTTATACCTTTAATATACTTCTTACCTATAACAGTATTTTTATCAATAATCTTCTTTACTTTTACATTTTCTTTCCCGTACTTCAACATAGCTGTCGCTGCTGAAATTCTCTTATTTTTATGATTAGCTCCAAGAGTAACACCTATAACCCTACGATTTTTATCATTATTTTGATCCTTATTTACAAGCATTGAAAACGACAAACAGTATCCAGCATTTCCAGTATAACCAGTCTTTATACCGTCAACCTCAGGAATCATTCTAAGAAGCGCATTTGTATTGCTCTTTTCAAAATTTCTTTCCTTATATGTGTACGTTTCCATATCTGTTATTGCAGTTACTTGTTTTTCATATTTATCAAACATATACTTGCCTAGTATTGCTATATCTCTAGCAGAAGATTTATTTTCCTTAGCTGGAGCTTTTGGATTTTTCAAATCGTATATCGGTAGACCATTTACATTTAAAAAGTGCGTATTAGTCATCCCCAGTTCCTTTGCTTTTTTATTCATCTTATCTACAAAGTTACCCTGAGTATTAGATATATGTTTTGCTATTGCAGCTGCAGCATCATTTCCCGAAACTATCATAAGACCTCTCATTAGTTCAATCAGAGGTATCTTCTCGCCTGCTTTTAACTTATAAGTCGACCCTTTAATTGATGCTGCATCTTTATCAATAGTTATAACGTCACCGTTCTTAACTTCACCCTTTTCAATTGCTTCAATAGCAAGTAAAAAAGTCATCATCTTAGTAAGACTCGCGAGTGGCAACTTTTCATCCGCATTTTTTTCGTATAGTACCCTTCCTGAGTCTTGATCTATTATAATAGAAGCTTTTGAGAACATGTCTATATTTTTTTGATCGGCGTATACTGCATTTGGAGTTATAATTGCCATCAAGATTATAACTGAGAGTATTTTTTTAATGCTGTTTTTCAATATTTTCACCTTCTTATAATTAATGCTAAACTGAGGTAGTAGGTATTAATACTTGTCTCCTCAATATAATCTTTAGTATTTTATGTTATAAGTTACTTCAATATACATTTTTTATAGATATGTTTTTTATGATATTTGTATAAAACAATTTTGGGTAATGAAAAATATCTTTTGGAGACAACTTTTTCTGTTGTTATCTGAGCATTCTTTTCATTATTAGCGAAGTCCAAATTGCTCCGGAGCTAATTCCTAGTAAAACTTCTATACTCGCTAAAATTTTCCCTAAACCTGTAGTTATTATAAGGTCTCCGTATCCTAATGTAGAAAATGTAACCATGCTGAAATACCATAGATCTATATATTTATTAAATATGTCTTTTAAAGAGTAAGTATTTAATTCGTTTAAATTTAAACTTATTAGCTTGTGATCTAAGTTTTCAACTCCTAAAAATAAATAAAAGAATGCAAATAAACTTATTATAAACACTATCACTATAAGTATGTTCCAAGGCTTTTCACCGTAACCTGTAGTGTGTTTTGCTATTGTATCAAAAAATTTTTCACCCAAATACTCACTGTACTTTGCATAGTCAGTCGGCCTCATCAATTTACTACTATAATATCTTTCATTATAATAATAGTGTCCTATTCTTTCGTAGTCACCTATTTTAAGAGCTTGATTTCTGGCTATCCTGTAATTTAACTTTCCATGCCTATAATCTTCTTTTTCGTAGTCTATGTTGTCAAATATTATCTTTGAATAGTCATTAAATACTATTCCATCCATTCTAGGAAAGTTTTCTGCATTTTTGATTACTAAATCCTGACCTTGAAATTTAGCTCCCCTAAATACTTTATTATCTAGAAACTTTTTATTAAAAGAAGTTTTATTTAGTATACAGTTCTCAATAAAAATCGAATTTTTAAATTGAACTTGATTTTTAAACATTGCATAGTTAAACTTTATACTTTTTTTAAATATAAGATTGCTAAAATCAGCTTTTCGATTAAAAATACTTTCACTAAAGTCTAGAAATTTATAATCATAAGTAATTATTGACTTTGCATCAAAATCCTTTTCAAATACAAAACCGCTAAAATCTGATATTTCTTCATTTATAATTTTCGATCTCATTAGTCTGTTTTCTTCAACGCTTTTATTAGATTTATGAAATAAGCAATAATCACCATTCGTGGCATGGTGATTACATTTTTTATTTTTATATGCTTTTGATTCCCATGCACACTTCATTGCTGCCCTCCTAAAAGTCTTGTATAACTATTATGTGTAATAATATAAAATTTAATATTGTTTTTTAAGAAATTGTGTAGTTAGTAGAATTTCGCGTTCAGACAAGAAACTATTCATGATGTGCCGGTGACCACAGCTTGGCTAAAGGCCGTAACTGTTACCTACACTACTTCATGAACATTTTCCTGTCTAAACACGTAATTCTCCAACTATATCAATTTCTTAAAATTCCATTATATAAAATCTTTTGGGCGGTCAGGAAGTCTGATTCGGGTCAGTCTTATTGTTTCAATTTACTTCATTACAAATTTCAAATCTTGAAGGTATCGTTATCTTTATATATATTTTGAAGGAGTTTTGACATATAAATTGAATTAAATATTTATAACTTTTCTTCATTAATGTTTTTCATATTTAAAGCAATAGGTATAAATCCTATTGCTTTAAATATAAAAAAACAGATCCATAAAAGCAAGATAGTATTTACTTTACAAGTATAAGGTATAGTGATCTTTATTTGCACATGGCTATAAGTATAAATATAAGGAGGGAGTGATACAATGGAGACACCAATTTTAGAGATTGATCTAGACAAAATAAAATCTAACGCAACTAAATTAAAATCTATATTTGACGAAAAGAATATTAATATCATGTTTATTACAAAAGGATTTTGTGCTAATACCAACATAATTAGTGCAGTGGAAACTGTTGGAATCAAGTATTTCGGCGACAGTAGAATGAGAAATATCATTAAAGTTAAAAAGGATAAACCTTATCTAGATTACACTCTTATTAGGATTCCAAAAATAAGTGAACTTGAATCAATGATAGATTATTGTTCAACTAGCTTGCAATCTGAATTGTCGATGATAAAAAGGGCCTCTAAAATTGCTATTTTAAAGGGAAAAGTTCACAATATTATTTTAATGGTAGATGTAGGTGATTTAAGAGAAGGAGTCTTAATAGAAGATGTAATTGAAACTGTTGAAGAGATTATAAAATTAGATGGAGTTAACCTTATTGGTATTGGAACTAATGTCGGTTGTTACGGTAGTATTATGCCAAGTAAAGAAAATACAGACATATTAGTAAAATTAAAAAATAAAATAAAAAAAGAATGTCAATATGATATTAGTATTATAAGTGGTGGGTCAACGTGTACAAGCAAATTAATATTTAATAATACATTAGCGGCAGGTATTAATTTCTTGAGAATTGGAGAAGCCATTCTATTCGGTGAAGATAGTACAAATGACAAAAAAATTCCTGGGCTTATTGATGATGCTTTTATTTTAAAAGCAGAAATTATTGAATTAAAACATAAACCGTCCTATCCAATTGGACAGATGGGTAAAGATGCCTTTGGAAGAATAACTGAGTATATAGATTATGGAAATATAGATCGCGCTATACTAGCAATTGGGCGTCAAGATGTAGTAATTGAGGCATTAGATCCAATTGATTCGAACATCAAAATTTTAGGTGGAAGTAGCGATCATATGATATGTTATTTAAACCCTATGACAGAGTACAAATTAGGAGATTTAATAAGTTTTAGATGCTCTTATAGTGCAGTATTATCCGCTACTACATCACCTTTCGTGATGAAAGAATGCTCAACAGAAAAAGTATATGGATAACAAACAAGGCGTTAGCCCTAAAGTGACTTCCGCCTTGTTTATTATTTCATCTAAAAACCATTTGTATTTTGTCTGACTTTGATCTGTTTTTGAATTTCCTTTAAAGCTTTCTTTGAACCTCTTTCGATACCTCTTTCAAGCTTTCTGTCTTTAAAATCTACAAATAAACTGTCTAAATCATACCCAACTGGATATAAATCAGCGGCTTTAGATTTCAACTCAAGCCTCTTTATATTTACTGCTATAAATTGATCTTTGTAAAATACTTCTACATTGTTGAATTTATCTACTGAGTTATAAACTATTCCAAATTCATCTTTGTCTAAAAGCTTTACTCTATCTCCTCTTTCATAACCCAAATAAGTATTAGCTACTAGGTTATCGGAATCTGAAGTTTCTTTTTCTTTAAGTATTTTACTTCTTTCTATTACTTTAGTACTGTATTCTCGACTATCTATATAACCTTTAGCTCTTTCTATTATCTTATCAGATATTCCCATCTTCTTGGATATAAAAAGTGCATTGCTGTCCTCAGATTTACCTATTGTCAACTTATACATTGGCTCAAGGGTATTTGGGTCAAATAACATTCCTGCATTTTCAAAATCAGGATGTGAATTTGCAAATTTTTTAATTTCTCCATAGTGGGTTGATGCTACTGTTATACATCCTTTTAAATACAATTCTTCAAGAATAGAAATTGCAAGCCCAGCTCCTTCATTTGGATCTGTTCCACTTCCTATTTCGTCTAATAATACAAGTGTTGTATTGTTAGATTTTCTTACTATATACGAAATATTTTTTATATGTGATGAAAAAGTACTAAGTGAATTTTCAATACTTTGATTGTCGCCTATATCGACAAATATATTATCAAATACACTTATTTCTGTCCCTTTATCTACTGGTAAATCAAATCCGCACTCAGCCATAGCTGTAAGAATACCTACTGTTTTAAGTGTAACTGTCTTACCTCCAGCATTTGGACCTGTTATAATAAGGCTTCTGTAATCCTTACCTATAACAAAATTTAATGGTACTGCTCCATTAACTAAAAGAGGGTGCTTTCCATTTTTTATATTTATATTTCCACAATTATTAATATTTGGAGTAACCCCTTTTATCTTCTGACTATACTTTGCTTTTGCAAATACCATGTCGTACTCTGAAATTACTTCAATGTTTAAGTTGATTTGTCTTATGTTTTCAAATATCAGCTCTGTTAGATAAGACAAAACTTTGTACTCTTCTACAGATTCATCTGCTAATAGCAATATTAAATCTGAACTAGTCTTAGATATACTCTCTGGTTCAATGAAAACTGTATTTCCTTTAGATGAAGTATCTAGTACTGTCCCTCTTACTTCATTTTTATGTGAAGCTTTTATTGGAACTACATATCTATCATTTCTTTTAGTGATTATAAATTCCTGTATATATTTTTTATTGACGCTTGAAGTTATAAATTTGTTTAATCTCTCTTTTACCTTACTTTCAGCTGTATCAATATTTCTTCTTATCTTTTTAAGCTCATTGCTTGCATTGGAATCTACTTTGTTTCCTTTTATACAGTAATTTATTTCCTCTTCGATATTTTTTAATTCAGTTATATTTACAGAATAAGAACTCAGCTTAGGAGAGTAAAATTCCTTTTCTTCCATAAATTTTTTGATCTTTCTGCAACCTCTTAAAAAGTCTTGTATATCTATAAGCTCAATTGGCTCAAGTATCATGCCTTTTTCAACCTTATCGATTACTGGCATAATATTGAAGAGTCCTTCTAAAGGTATGTGTGTACTATTTTCTACTACAGTTCTCGCTTCTTTGTTTTCATTTAATCTTCTCGATACTATATTTATATCTCCACTTGGCATAAGATTATCTATTAGATTTCTACCTAGATAACTTACACAGTGCATTTTTACTTGTTCCTTTACTTCATTTAGTTGTAATTTTTCTATTGTTGAACTATTCATTTTGTTCTCCTTTATTTATAAGTCTAATAACGGATTGACGACTTAATAAATAAGGGTACGATACTTGACTCCTTATTTATTAAGAAGTCTAACTGCGGACTCAAAATAGTTAGTATTTTTTTTCATAAAACACTTCTCCTCACTTTATATTTAACTTACTATATATAATTCTATCATATACAGTCAATCTTAAAAATACACAATTAACATTGTAACTACCATTAAAATTATAAGCACCGTTAGTATTATGTTTTTAAAAATCTTATTTTTTTCTCTTTTTTCTTTTTCCTTTATAACTTCATAAAATTCGTCTCTCAGTTCATCCTCCTCTGAGGCTTTTTCGTACATTATACTACTAAGATCTATTATTACTTCCTGAGAATTACTATAACTTTTATCTCTATCTATTAACTTACTCATTACATATATAAGTTCTTTTTTCTCATTCTTATATCTACTAACATTCCAATTTATTCCCTTATCTATATTTTTGAGAAGCTCTTTTTCAGATGATACACATACAAATACCTTTTCTCCAAAATAGGCTTCATAAAATATTTCTCCTAGACTAAAAAAATCACTGTCCTTATCTGTGTAATCAACACAAAGCTGGTGAGGACACATATAATCTAAACTATCCGAGCTTCTAGTATGAACCCCTTTGTTTGCTCTAGTAATACCAAAATCACATACTTTAACATTGTAGTCTTCATCTACAATTATACTGCTTGGCTTTAAACTTCCATGATATGCTTGTATTGAGTGCGCCGATTCAAGCGCTTTTAATACCTGTATAACTATCTTTATTACATAGTCTAGCTGAAGACTTTTGCCATCGAGTAATTTATTCAACTCAATGCCTTTAGAGTATTCACTAACTATATAAAAATATACTGATCCTTCTAGCTTATCAACACCTACATCAAGTGTTTTAAATATATATGGAGAGTTTAAATCTGATAAAACTGTAACTTCATCTATTAAATTCATTAAAAATTCGTCACAGATACTATCGTTTTTCTCTATAAGCTTTATAAGAACATCTCTGTCGTTTCTTACATCTTTAGCTTTATACAACTTATTATCTTCAATAAAATCATTCGATTCTAATAGTTGATACTTTTTATCTATTAAGTTCAAAAGCTTTCCCTCCCCAAAATAATTTCAAATAAATATATATTAAGATTATAGCAATATATGTAGTTATTTTCCATAAAACTATCGATAATTAGAAATTTATCTAAAAACCTTAATCTTTGCACAATATAAGAGAGCTCATTACAGTTGGCGATTCCAACATGCAATGAGCTCTTTGAATTGACTATTATAATCTAAATTGTTTAATTTTTCTTTAATGCTCTATACTTGCTATCAGAAATATGTTCACTCTTTGTAACATTTCCTGAATCGTCTTTATAGTATCTATAAGTTGAATACTTCCCAGAACTATACCTAACGTCAATCCCTATATTTTGTTTGTCTGATGAGTTTCCATATATAGTAGAAGTTATTACACTTCCGTTTGCACTATTTTTTACAAATACTGGGTGCTTATATGGATTTTTAAATCTTAAGTTTAGCCCTCCGTCACTTACTGTAGCGTCTCTCCCTCTTGGAACATACGAAGATGCCGCTGAGTGGTTTGTAACCTCTGTTATCTGCATTCCTGCAAAAAGAGCTGTGTTGTATATTGTAGAAGATGTCTGACAGACCCCTCCACCAGGAGCTTGTTGCAACTTACCATAAACAATGACTGGTGCATTTTTATACCCGTTTGCCCTGTTACTTGGCCCTGTCATCCCATTATAAGAGAACTCTTCGCCAGGCATAAGTAATACGTCACTTGTCTTTCTAGCAGACAATCCGACGTTATATGCTCTACCATAAGAGCTAGTACCGTAGTTAGTTGAATACTGAGCTAAAACTGCATCCACTTTTTTTACTTGGTCTAATGTTATCTCTGGTTTTTTTAAATTTACTTTGATATGTAATAATTTTGTATCCTTTTTGTTTATCTTTTCGTAAATAGCTTCTTTATTAACTGCTACATCAAATTCTTTACCTGTAATTGCATCTTTATAGTTGATTCCGCCATCTATAACCACTGCTGCATTTTCCATTTTTATATTTATGTCATTAGCTATTTCTGAAACTTTAGTGCTAAGCTTTGCTTCGTCAAAACTAGTTTTGATGTTTATATCTTCTTTATTAAATAGTAAACCAAAATATTTTTTTACATTCCCAAAATAAGAATCTTTCTTTGTCATATTGTAAGCTTCTTTAACAGCTCCATCTATATCGTACTTTAAGTTTATATCTTTTGCATGTATTTTATAGTTTTTCTTATCATACTCTAAGTTTAAGTTTCTCGGCTTATACTTAGCTTTTACTGTTTTAAGGGCTTGATCTTGTGTCATATTCGATACTTCTACCCCTTGAATAAATATATTCTTTGCAATTTTACCGTTGTATAGGAAAAATTTATTAAAGGACAATATTATTAATATTAATAAGACCGCTATACCTAATAGTACTATTCCTAATTTCTTTTCTTTAAACTTGCTGAGTTTTTCTACTTCTGTTGAACTTTCACTCATTTAATCACCTCATTAATCATGCAAATAAACTATTCTAATTTTATAGGACTAATTAGATTATATTTTAATAGGATTTCATTAACAACACCTTTGGCTAAATGTAACTAAATTGTTACATTTATTTGCTAATTTCGCAAATAAGTGGAAAATGATCTGATAATTTTATTTCATCTACTTTATAATTGTTTATGTTTAATTGACCATCTACAAAAATATAGTCAATCCTTGAACTTGATGGCCAAAAAGTAGCCTGTTCTTGCTCATCAGATATAATTGCTGTGTCGTTAAATTTCCCTATATTTATATTTTTATCATTAAAGTCCCCACATATAATTTTATTGCCAACTAAACATTTAGTATAATCCATAATTTCATTTAGCTGTATATTTCTCTCTTGTTTATCAAGCCCCAAATGTGTATTTATTATATTAATGTGACCTTTATTGGTTTCATAACTTAGACAAAGCGCCCCTCTTTGCTCTTTTTTGCTTGTAAGTAAGAAATGCTGACTGCTAAAATCTTTACTTTGTGTAAATATACATATTCCATATAGCATCCCCGGCTTTTTAACATTAGCTGCAAAAACACCATTCATATTTATCTGTTTTTTAAGTATCAAAAATTGCGGGTACAATACCTCTTGTAGGCAAATCGCATCACAGCGTTGTTTCTTTAAGTATTTTCCTATTTTGAAAAGTGTTGGTTTATTCTTTGCATTCATTCCCTTATGGATATTGTAAGTAACTATCTTCATATATAACTCCTTTCACATGGATAAATAATTAAATAAAAAACCTAACTAAAGTATCTCTCCTTATACTAAGTTAGGTTATCCAAAATCGTAAATAATTTTATATTAATGCTGAACCTCTTTTTTTATCCTAGTAAATCTTCCTTCACTTACTACAAATAAAAATCCCATTTTTTTATATATCTCGTCCAGTTCGCTCAGTGTAACATCACCGTTTTTTAAATTCATAAGTGTAATATCTTTTATTTTTCTAGGTTTAATCATCATATGCATTAATTCTCCTTTACAAAATATTTATAGTTTATTATATTTATTATTTATCACTTATATTCGTATTATTTTAAAATAATCAAATGAATATAAGAAAATTTCCTCACCAAACACTTGTTCCTTAATTATACACCATACATTTGTTCGATACAATAGTAAATATAATTTTTTATATTTTATTTTTGTATAGACTAATCTAGAAAATAGAATTATCATATAAGTAATATCAATTTTCTTTAGTTAAAAATTTTATTTTTTCTTTAGACAATTGTCTCTTTAATAAATAGATTACCTACCAGAAAAGAATATTCTAATCTGCCGGGAAATTTAGTAAATATGTTGAATTATACATGGAGATACTAACTTTTCTTTATCACGGATTTTTTTCTGGATTAAAGAGAAGTTTTTTATTTTAAGGAGAATTATATGAAAAAAATTGCAGTTATTAGTGCTATTTTGGAGGAACCAGAAAAATCACAACATAAATTTAACGAGACTATCTCCTCTTTTAAGGGGATTATAAAAGGTCGTATGGGAATTCCATGTGAAACTGAAGGCGTATCTGTTATTTGTATTGTTGTAGTTGGAAAACTAGATGATATTAACAATCTTACTGGTAAACTTGGAAATATCCCTAATGTTTTAGTAAAAACAAGCATATCAAAAAAAGAATTATAGGAGGGATAACAATGTCGTTAAACTCAACCCCAAAATCGGTAAGAACCCACATCGGTATATTTGGAAAAAGAAACTCTGGCAAATCGAGTTTGATAAATGCACTATCAAATCAAGACATCGCCATTGTATCAGATGTAAAAGGAACTACTACCGATCCAGTATTTAGGCCTATAGAAATACTGCCTATTGGACCTTGTGTACTCATTGATACAGCTGGCATTGATGACCATGGCGAACTAGGTGAGCTTCGAATTAAAAAATCTTTAAATGTTCTAGACAAAACAGATATAGCTTTACTAGTTGCAGATGTCAATTCAGGAATACTTACAGAAGACCTACATTTAATAGAAAAATTTAAAGCTAAGAATATACCTTATCTTGTTGTTTTAAATAAATCTGACACAGCAAGTATATCAAATCAGCAGCTTGAAGAAATAAAAGAAAAGACCTCTGCTAATATAGTTTTATCTTCTGCCTCAAATGGTATTGGAATAGATAAAATAAAAGAAGAAATTATCAAATTTATTCCAAAAAATAAAAATGAAATAATTCTTGTATCAGACTTAGTAGACGATAATGACTTTGTGGTACTTGTAACACCTATTGATAAATCTGCACCAAAAGGCAGACTTATCCTTCCACAGCAACAAGTTATAAGAGATTGTCTCGATAACAATGCAATACCGATAGTCACTAAGGAAAGTACCCTAAAAGAAACTCTAAACAATCTCTCAAAGAAACCTAAGTTAGTAATAACTGATTCACAAGCTTTCACAGAAGTAGATAAAGAAACACCAAAGGATATACCACTTACCTCTTTCTCCATCCTATTCGCCCGTCAAAAAGGTGACCTACAGGATTTAATAGATGGAGCTGAATCTATAGACAACTTAAAAGACGGTGATGTAATACTTATGGCAGAAGGATGTACACACCATGCTCAAGACGACGATATTGGAAGGGTAAAAATACCAAATATGTTAAAGAAAAAGTCGGGTAAAGACCTAACTTTTGAATTTAGCTCAGGAGTATCGTTTACTGAAAATATCGCTAAATACAGCTTAGTTGTACACTGTGGTGCATGTATGATGAATAGAAAAGAAATGTTATCTAGAATCGAAAATTCAAAAACACACAACGTACCAATCGTTAACTATGGAATACTCATTGCACATGTGAAGGGAATTTTAGAAAGGTCGATTGAGATTTTTGAAGGAGTTAATATACATGACTAATAATAAATTAAAGTTACTGATCGATAAACTCTACGCTGATAACAATTTAGAGCGCGATCAATTACTTTTTCTTGTAGAAAATATTGATAAACCCAATTACAATACAGAAGAAAATTTATTTGATTATCTCTGTAAGAAATCCGATGTTTTAAGACATCAAAATTATGACAGGAGCGTATATTTAAGAGGATTGATTGAAATCTCAAATATATGCAAAAAAGACTGTTACTACTGTGGCATTAGAGCGTCAAATAACAATGTAGAAAGATATAGGCTAGATAAAAACAGTATACTAGAATGTTGTGAAATAGGATACGAAATAGGGTATAGAACTTTTGTGCTTCAAGGTGGGGAAGATCAATATTTTACAGATGAAATAATGTCAGACATTATAAGAAGTATCAAAACAAAATATCCAGACTGTGCAATTACCCTATCGATAGGTGAAAAAAGTATTGATTCATATAAAAAATACTACGATTCTGGTGCAGATAGATATCTACTAAGACATGAGACTTCAACTACTGATCACTATAGTAAACTTCACCCTGATGTTATGAAACTCGAAAACAGAGTGAAATGTCTAAATGATTTAAAGAAAATTGGATTTCAAGTAGGTGCAGGCTTTATGGTTGGATCGCCATATCAAACGGACAATGAACTAGTAAGTGATTTACTTTTTCTAAAAGAATTCAATCCTCACATGGTTGGTATTGGTCCATTTATCCCGCATATTGATACAAAATTTAAAGATTATAAGCATGGCGATTTAAGAAAGACAATTCTAATGCTTGCAATAACTAGGTTACTTCTTCCAAAATGCTTACTGCCCGCAACAACAGCACTTGCATCTATAGATCCAAACGGAAGAAAGCAAGGACTAAAATCAGGATGTAATGTAATTATGCCTAACCTATCACCTAAAGAGTTTAGAAAACAGTATTCTCTTTACAACAACAAACTTTCTACTGGTAAAGAAGCATTTGAGTACCATAAAGAACTAGAAATAAGTCTTGAACTTTTAGGATTAAAAGTAGATTATTCTCGTGGAGATAATATTGAATGGAGGCGTTTATAGTGTTTATAAACCATGAATTAATAGAATCATTGCTAAAAGAAGCAAAATCAGCAACTACAAAAGATATTGAAGGTGTACTACAAAAAGCGCAAAATAGAGAAAAACTAACTTACAAAGATATAGCTATTTTATTAGAAATAGAAAACAAAGAACAAACAGACAAGTTATACAAAATAGCTGGTCAAATAAAAGATGAAATCTACGGAAACAGAGTTGTGCTCTTCGCCCCTCTGTACATCTCTAACTATTGTGTAAATGATTGCGCATATTGTGGTTTTAGCAGATCAAATAAATTTTCGAGAAAAAATTAACTATGGATGAAATCAAAGAAGAAGTGAAAATTCTCGAAAAATGGGTCATAAAAGATTAGCTTTAGAGGCTGGAGAGGACCCTGTAAATTGCGACATAGACTATATTTTGGATGCACTTGATGCAATATACTCAACTTACAACGAAAACGGAAATATAAGAAGAGTGAACGTTAACATAGCAGCCACTACAGTCGATAATTACAAACTTTTAAAGGAAAAAGGAATCGGAACCTACATATTGTTCCAAGAAACTTACCACAGTCCTACATTTAAAAAGATGCATGGAAAATCAATAAAAAATGACTACGAATACCATCTAACTGCTTTTGACAGAGCTATGGAAGCCGGAGTTGACGATGTCGGTGCAGGGGTCTTATTTGGACTAGCAGATCCTAAATTTGAAGTACTAGGACTTATGATGCACAACGAGCATCTTGAAGAAAAGTACGGTGTAGGATTCCACACCATATCTTTCCCAAGGTTGAAAAAAGCTGAAGGTATGAATCTGGAAGACTTCCCTAACATAGTAGACGACGAATTATTCAAAAAAATAGTAGCTATCACCCGCTTAGCTGTTCCTTACACAGGAATAATCATGTCTACAAGAGAAGATTCTAGTATGAGAGACGAACTATTAAAATACGGAGTATCACAACTAAGTGTCGGCTCTCTAACAGGAGTAGGAGGATACAAAGCTTACGAAGACGGTGAAGTAATCGACCAATTTGAAGTCGGAGATCACAGGGACGCAAACGAAATGCTAAAAGGTTTAATTTCTAGTGGATATATACCAAGTTACTGTACCGCATGCTACAGAAAAGGTAGAACTGGAGACAGATTTATGAGCCTAGCAAAAAGTCACCAAATACACAATGTCTGTACACCAAATGCCCTTACAACGCTTATGGAATATCTAATAGATTACGGAGACGAAGAATTAAAAAATATAGGAGAAAAATTTATCCAAGACCAGATAGAAAACATTGCGAGAGAAGACATAAAAAACATTGTCACTAATAATTTAGTCGAGCTAAAAAAAGGAAAAAGAGATTTATACTTATAAATTACGAAAGTGGCTGTATCAGCCACTTTCGCCTTAACCATAAGGAAGTTAAAATGGCTGCTGCTGCCGGTTGTAGATAATACAAAATATGAGGTATTCTCTGGATAGACTCGACGTCCAGCATACCTAATAATTTGTATTATCTACAACCGGCAGCGGCCATTTTAACAACCACCTACCAACCTTGAGTCACTTCATAAACTTCATCACCAATTCTATCGTTTAAATAATCATTTATAGCCGAATCTATAATCCCCATAGCCTTTTCAACTTGCTCCCTAGTTATTACAAGTGGCGGTTGAACTCTAAGAGTAGATTGACCTAAGAATATCATCACCAACCCTGTTTGGATACATCTATAGCATATTTTAGTAGTAGCATCAGGATTTTTTTCTGTTGATCCTTTTCCTTTTACTATATCTACGCCAATAGATAGACCTATCCCTCTTATATCACCAATAATATCGTATTTTTCCTTTAATTTTTCAAATCCAGCCTTTATGCAATCTCCCATTACTAAGCTATTTTGAAGCGCATTTTCTCTTTCTAATATCTCAATAGACTTCAAAGCAGCTACACATACTGTTGTGTTCCCAGATAGTGTAAATACATGCGCTGGTGCATCTAAACTCTCTAATATTTCAGTCTTACCTACTACTGCCCCTAATGGAAGGCCCCCACCTACTGATTTTCCCAAAACTAACAGATCTGCTTCAACATCAAAGTTTTCAATTCCAAACCATTTCCCAGTTCTTCCCATTCCCTGCTGTATTTCATCACATACAAGCACTATCCCATACTTATCACATAGCTCTCTTATAGCTTTGACCCATTTTTTGGAGGCACAATTATTCCTGCATCACCTGCTATCGGTTCGATAAATATTGCAGCAACTTCTTCTGATGGCAAATAGTGATCGAATGCAAACTCTATTTCATTAACACATTCTAATGAACAACTCTCCTCTTTTTTAGAATATGGACATTTACAACATGCAGGATAATTAAAATGATATATATCTGATAATAGCGGACCCATTTTTCTTCTCATATTTGTGCTTAAAGCTGAAATAGACATCGCACCAAAAGTACTACCATGATATGACTCGAATAAAGAAATAATTTTTGTCCTTCCTGTAAATGCCCTAGAAAGCTTAATTGCTGCGTCTATACACGCTGATCCAGTTGCACTGTATAAAACTTTTTTATTATTATCTCCAGGTGCTATTTCAACTAATTTTTCTGCTAACCTAATTGGAGGTTCACTGTTAAAATAAGCCAATGTATACTGAGTTAGGTCATCCATCTGCTCTTTTACTGCCTCCGACAACTCTTTATTTCCGTGTCCTATATTTGCTGATCCAGCACTGGCTAAAAAGTCGACATATTCATTTCCTTCAAAATCGTATAACATCGCTCCTTTACCTGATTTAAAAGCTACTGGATAGTAAGGAATTTTTTGCGTCTTCGCTATGTACTGTTTTTCTTTTTTTTCAATTGATTTACTAGTTGTTTTACTCAAATATATCCCTCCTTAGTGTATTGTGATATAAAAATATTTTAAATAAATATATATAGAATTACATACCGTGGGTGGATTAAATTTTTTTTAAAATACTCTCATTTGGTTATTATAATGTTATTA
>NZ_AXUS01000028.1 GCF_000498755.1 Clostridioides mangenotii TR
AATATATAAATAGAAATAGTAATGATTACTATTTCTGAAATTAAAAATACTAAGGAGGATATTAATATGAATTTAAAAGGAACTAAAACAGAACAAAACTTACTTAATGGATTTGCTGGGGAGTCTCAAGCTAGAGTAAAATACTCATTCTATGCTTCTCAAGCTAGAAAAGAAGGATACAACCAAATAGCTGATATATTTGATGAAACTTCACACAATGAGAAAGAGCATGCTAAATTATGGTTTAAAGCTCTACGTGATGGAATGCCAGATACAGCTCAAAACTTAAAAGACGCTGCTGAAGGTGAAAACTACGAGTGGACTGATATGTACGTTAAATTTGCTGCTGATGCAAAAGAAGAAGGATTTGCTAAATTAGCATACTTATTCGAAGCAGTAGGAACTATAGAAAAAGAGCATGAGGAAAGATACCTTAAACTTTTACAAAGCTTAAATGATGGCACAGTATTCAAAAAAGGAAATACTGTAGTTTGGAAATGTCAAAACTGTGGACATATACACGTAGGAACAGAAGCTCCTGGAGTATGCCCTGTATGTGAACATCCACAAGCATTCTTTGAAGTTAAGTCTGAAAACTATTAATAATAATTTTTAGACTGTGAAATTTTCTAAACAAAGGGATATGATCTTAGAAGCTGTACGCGAAAATGATATACATCCGACAGCTGATTATATCTATGAAAAGCTAAAAAAGGATAATCCAAACTTAAGTTTAGGTACAGTCTATCGAAATTTATCTCAACTTTCAGTAAACGGACTTATAAATAAAGTAAGTTTTCCTGGGGAGCCAGATAGATTTGATGCTATTCTAAGCGAACACTATCATTTTAAATGTAACATATGTGGGAAAGTACTAGATATTGAATCAGATAATTTATTAAATTTAAATGATTGCATAGCTAGAGAAAAGGGTATAAAAATAACATCAAGCAATATAAGCTTTAGAGGCATTTGCTCTGATTGTGAAGATAAAGAAATTTAAACCAGGGAAAACCAAAAAATATAAAATAGAAAGAATACTGGAGGGATTAATAATGAACCAAACACCTAAATTTTATTTTTGTGAGGCTTGTGGAAATATTGTAGAGATGATAGAAGATTCAGGAATAGAGCTAGTATGTTGTGGGGACTACATGCAAGAACTAGTTCCTAATACTACTGACGCAGCTAATGAAAAACACGTTCCTGTAATCGAAGTAAATGGAAATACTGTTAAAGTAACTGTAGGAAGTACAATACATCCAATGGGTGATGATCACCATATAGCTTGGATAGTACTTTACACAGAAAAAGGATGTCAACGTAAATACTTAGATCATAACGGAGAGCCAGTAGCTACTTTTGAGTTGACTGATGGAGATAAGGCTGTAAGTGCCTACGAATACTGTAATATACATGGATTATGGAAAGCTGATGTTTAGGATTTAATTTACTAGTAAAAATTAATCAAATTATATAAAGTAAAAAAGGTTGTCTCGATATCGAGACAACCTTTTTTACTTTATATAATCTTAATTATATTTAGAACTATAGACCAAAAAAAGGTAGTTTATAATTTAAACTTCTCTTCTAGTTATTTTAAATCCAAGTCTTTTTTCAATCTCATCTAACATATTACTGTTTTTAGGTGAAATAAAAGTACAAGTATATCCCTTTTCACCAGATCTACCAGTTCTACCCATACGGTGGATATAATCTTCATAGTGCTCTGGTATATCGTAATTGTATATTGAGTCAACTCCACTAATATCTAGACCTCTAGATGCAACATCGGTAGCTATTAAATACTGTATCTTTAAATCCCTAAAAGATTTCATAGTTCTTTCTCTTTTTGCCTGGCTTATATCGCTGTGGATTTTATCGCAATTAAAACCTCTTTGCTTAAGTTCTCCATCCAATTTATCGACTCTTCTTTTAGTTCTACAAAATATTATTGACAGAAACGGACTATCTTCTTTCAAAGTTGTTACTAGAGCATCGAGTTTTCTTCTGTCTGTAGTTTCGACAATATCTTGTTTTATATTAGGTAGAACTTCGGTTGATGTGTCTATTGATATTATTTCAGGATCTAGCATATATCTATACATTAGTTTTTTAACTTGTGAATCTATAGTAGCCGAAAAGCATAAGTTTTGCTTTTTCTTAGGAGTCTCTTTCATTATAGCTTCTATCTCATTTTTAAAACCAATGAACAACATTTGATCTGCTTCATCTAATACAAACATTTTTAGTTTGCTAAGATCAATAGTTTTTCTATTTATATGGTCTAAAAGACGTCCTGGAGTGGCTATAACAAGCTGAACACTTCCTTTAAGCTTATTGATCTGAGCTGAAATATCTTTTCCGCCGTATGCAGCAAGTATATTAACATCTTTACCTTTGCTTAATTTTTTTGCTTCTTCAGTTATTTGCAGTGCAAGTTCTCTTGTAGGTGTAAGGATAAGTGCTTGTACATCTTTGCTGTCTGTTGATATTTTTTCAAATATAGGTAATAAGAATGCCAAAGTCTTACCAGTTCCAGTCTTCGCTTGAGCTATAATATCTCTTCCGTACATAATAGGTAATATACTTTTCTCTTGTACTGGAGTAGGAGATTCTATTCCGTTTTGGTTTAAAACATCTATCAAATTATTGCTAATTTTTAAATCTTTAAAGTTCATTAAATTACCCCGCAATTTTATTTATAATTTATAGCTATATAATGATATCATACATGTTGACCTATATCAATATTATTGCTTTTATATGGGAAAATGATGCTCGATATATTAAATATTTCAAAAAACAATTTTAAAAAGTAAAAATAGTGTTAAATAGAGGTTAAATAATCAAAGAATAATTTAAAAAATTAGTGAAAACATCCAAATAATATAAATAAATATACATTTATGAGCTTAAATAAAACAAAAACTTTATTAAAAAAGAAGTTTAATTTTTAAGCAAAAAGGTAGTGCATTTTCGTTAATTAAATTATATAATAGAATAAATAAATGAAAGATTTAAAAAATAACTTGCAAAATTTCGTAAAATGAACAAATTAAAAATAAATATTCAAAAGGAAGCCGATAAAAAAGAAAAATTAAAAAATTAGGGGGTTTTAACATGAGCTTAATAGGAAAAGAAAATGGGAGAAAAATTAAAATAGTTGATACTACATTGAGAGATGGAGAGCAAACTGCAGGAGTAGTATTTGCAAACAGAGAGAAGATAATGATAGCAGAAATGCTTAGTGATTTAGGTATAGATCAGTTAGAAGTTGGAATACCTACTATGGGTGGAGATGAGCTTAAAGCAATAAAAGATATATGCAATAGAAATTTGAAATCTAGCATAATGGCTTGGAATAGAGCGGTTATATCCGATATAGAAAAATCTATAGAATGTGGTGTTGATTCAGTTGCAATATCAATATCTGTATCTGACATACATATAGAAAATAAACTTAGAACTTCAAGGGGCTGGGTTTTAGAAAACATGGCTAAGAGTGTTGAGTTTGCTAAGAAAAATGGACTTTATGTTTCAGTAAATGGAGAAGATGCGTCTAGAGCTGATTTAGATTTTTTAACTGAGTTTATAGAAGTTGGTAAACAAGCTGGTGCAGATAGATTTAGATATTGTGATACTGTAGGAATAATGAATCCTCAGGAAGTTGCAAGAAGTATTAAAACACTTTACGATAGAACTAACTTTGATATAGAAATGCACACACATAATGATTTTGGAATGGCTACTGCAAATGCACTTGCTGGAGTAGATGCAGGAGCAAATTATGTTGGAGTAACAGTTAACGGCTTAGGCGAGAGAGCAGGAAATGCAGCTTTAGAAGAAGTTATAATGGGTCTTAAATATCTATATGGATACAGTGCTGATAATATAGATACTACTAAGTTCAAAGGTATATGTGAGTATGTTTCGCAAGCTTCAAACAGACAACTTCCAATATGGAAGCCGGTTGTAGGGGAAAACATGTTTATTCACGAATCAGGAATACATGCTGACGGTGCTCTTAAAGATCCACAAAACTATGAAGCCTTCGATCCAAAAGAAGTTGCATTAGAGAGAAAGATAGTGATTGGAAAGCACTCTGGAAGAGCTTCTATAGTTAATAAATTAAATGAATACGATATACATGTATCTCCAGAACTTGCAGGAAAAATATTAGAAGCAGTTAGAGCTACATCAATAAGATTGAAGAGAAGTCTAATGGACAAAGAAATAATACATCTATACTGCGATGTAATTGCTAAAGAAGAGACAATCAGTACAGAAGTTGTGGGAGGTTAAGAATGGGAACGAATTTAGTTTATAAAATACTTAAGAAACATTTAGTTGAAGGTGAACTTGTAGCAGGAAACTCTATAGGTATTAAAATAGATCAGACACTTACACAGGACTCGACAGGTACTATGGCTTACTTACAATTAGAAGCTATGGAAATAGACAGAGTTAAGACAAAGAGAAGTGTTGCGTTTGTAGATCACAATATGTTGCAACAAGGATTTGAAAATGCGGATGACCACAAGTATATACAAACTGTAGCAGAAAAATACGGAGTGTTATTTTCAAAGCCTGGAAATGGAATCTGCCACCAAGTATTTCTTGAGAGATTCTCAACTCCAGGGGATACACTTTTAGGATCGGACAGCCACACGCCTACAGCTGGCGGTGTGGGGATGCTAGCAATGGGAGCTGGGGGATTAGATGTTGCGATAGCTATGGCTGGTGGAACATACTATATAAAAGCACCTAAAGTCTGTAAGGTCAATCTAATTGGGAAGTTAAATCCTATGGTTTCATCTAAAGATATCATACTTGAAGTTCTTAGAAGAGAGACTGTAAAAGGTGGAGTTGGAAAAGTTTATGAATACGGCGGAGAAGGTATTAAGTACCTTTCAGTGCCTCAAAGAGCTACAGTTACAAATATGGGAGCTGAACTTGGAGCAACTACATCGATATTCCCAAGCGATGATAAGACAAGAGACTTTTTCGCAAGTCAAAATAGGGTTGATGAATGGTTGGATTTAAAGGCTGATGAAGATGCTACTTACGATCAAGAGATTACTATAAATCTATCTGAATTAAAGCCTCTTGCAGCGAAACCACACAGCCCTGACAATGTTGATGAGATATCAAATATAGGTGAAATAAAAGTGGATCAAGTTGCAATAGGAAGTTGTACAAATTCATCATACGAAGATTTGATGAAGGTGGCACAAGTCTTAAAGGGAAGAAAAGTTCACAAAGATGTGAGTTTAGTTATAGCTCCAGGTTCGAGACAAGTTATGGAAATGATTGCTAGAAATGGAGCACTAGGCGATATTATAAGTGCTGGAGGAAGAATTTTAGAAAACTCTTGTGGACCGTGTATAGGAATGGGTCAATCTCCAGGGACAGATGCTGTATCTCTTAGAACATTTAACCGTAACTTCTATGGAAGAAGTGGAACTCTTAGTGCTGATGTTTACTTAGTCAGCCCAGAAACAGCGGCTGTTAGTGCTGTAGAAGGAGTATTAACTGATCCATCAAAATACGATATTAAATTTAAAAATTTAACTGTAGATGCCTTTTTAATAGACGATAGTATGATAATTGATCCATCAGAAGATGGAAATAAGGTTGAAGTTGTAAGAGGACCTAATATCAAGCCTTTCCCTGTTAGCAAAGAACTTGAAAAAAGTATAGCTGGAAGTGTAATACTCAAAGTTGAAGATAATATAACTACAGATCATATAATGCCTTCAAATGCCAAATTACTTCCTTTTAGAAGTAATATTCCATACCTAGCAAACTTCTGCTTTAATACTGTGGATGAGTCTTTCCCGGATAGAGCTAAAGAGAACAATGGAGGATTTATAATTGGCGGCGATAACTACGGTCAAGGATCTAGTAGAGAGCATGCTGCGCTTGCACCTCTTTATTTAGGGGTCAAAGGTGTACTTGTTAAGAGTTTTGCTAGAATTCATAAAGCAAATCTTATAAACAGTGGTATTGTCCCGATGGAATTTATTGATGAGGCTGATTACAATAAAATAAACCTATTAGACAAATTAGAATTTCCTAATATTTTAGATAAATTAGAAACTGGAAGTATAGAGATAAGCAATGTAACTACTGGTGAAAAAATACTTGTTAGAGTAGAACTTTCAGAAAAAGAGATAGATGTACTAAAAGCTGGTGGAAAATTAAACTACAATAAAAACGAAACAGCAGCAGCTAAATAGATTGCTTTTACAACAAGACAATTATTAGAAATACAGTCATTAAAATATTATTTGGAGGTACTGACATGTACAAAGTTACTTTAATTCCTGGAGATGGAATAGGGCCAGAAGTTTCAGAAGCTATGGTAAAAGTAGTAAAAGCTGCTGGAGTAGATATAGAGTGGGAAAGAGTTGAAGCAGGAGAAGCAGTTATGGAAGAATACAGTACACCGCTTCCTGATTATGTTATAGACAGCATTAAAAAGAATAAAATAGCTATTAAAGGACCAATAACTACACCTATAGGTAAGGGCTTTAGAAGTGTAAATGTTACGCTAAGACAAGCTTTAGATTTATATGTGAATTTAAGACCGATTAAGAGTTTTAAAGGTATTAAATCGAGATATGAAGATGTAGACTTAGTTGTTGTAAGAGAAAATACAGAAGATCTTTATGCGGGAATAGAGCATAAAATAGGTGACTACGGAGCTGAAAGTATAAAGCTGATTACTAGACCTGCATGTGAGAGAATTGTTGACTTTGCTTGTAACTATGTCAAAGAAAACAACAGGAAAAAACTTACGGCTATACACAAAGCTAACATAATGAAATTATCAGATGGATTGTTTCTAGAAGTATCTAGAGAAGTTTCTGAAAAGCACGGTGTAGATTTTGATGATTTAATAGTAGATGCAGCAGCTATGAACTTGGTTTTAAATCCTGAAAAGTACGATGTTATGGTAATGCCAAATCTTTATGGAGATATTCTTTCTGATTTAGGTGCAGGGCTTGTTGGAGGGCTTGGAATAATTCCAAGTGCAAATATAGGTAAAGATGTAGCTATATTTGAAGCAGTTCATGGAAGTGCTCCTCAAATAGCTGGTCAAAATAAAGCTAATCCAACTGCAATAATACAATCAGCTGTAATGATGCTTAGACATTTAGGAGAGCAGGAGAAGGCTACAAAAATTGAGAGTGCATTAGAGCAAGTATTTTTAAAAGGTGAAAATTTAACTGTGGATTTAGGTGGAAGTGCTTCTACTACTTCGTTCACAGACGAAGTATGTAAGTATTTATAAGTGTTTTGATTTATCATCCATAAAAGCCATTAAAAGGTTTTGTGACGAGTAGATTAAATTGCTTATAGGTTATTAGGAGCGTCTCTTAGTTGATATGTTATCAACTAGAAGGCGCTCTATTTTGCTTTATATAATATAATGATAATAGGAGGTCACTTTATGGACGATAGAGTGAAAACGGGATTTCATCCGCATATGGATGGAAGAAAAATTTATTTTTAAAAGAGTACTTTTAATTATAGGTGAAAAGAACTAAAATTAAAATATACAATATAGTGAAAAAGGTGGTAGATATTATGTTGGATATGCTTAAAAGAAGAAGAAGTATTAGAAAATACAAAAATACAATTATTGAAAAGGAAAAAATAGAAGAGTTACTAAAAGCTGGCATCTTAGCTCCTACATCTAAAAATTCAAAATCGTGGGAATTTATCGCTATTGATGATAAAGAAATACTTAAAGGGATTTCAGGAAGTAGGGAAAATGGAGCTGCCAGATTTTTGGCCAATTCACCTTTAGGTATAGTTATATTAGGCAACGAAGAAAAAAGCGATGTTTGGGTAGAAGATGCTTGTATTGCTGGTGCATTTATACAGCTTCAAGCAGAGTCGATGGGCTTGGGTTCATGCTGGATTCAAGTCAGAAATAGAATGTATTCTGAAAGTGAGACTACAGAATTGTTTATAAAAAATCTTATGGATATACCTGAGAAATACAGGGTAGAGTGTATTATATCTGTAGGATACCCCGATGAAGTAAAAAAAAGATATGAAGATTCGGATCTAAAATCTGAAAAATTTCACTTTAATAAGTTATAGAAATGTAATTTATGACAATCCTTATAAGAGATGTTGCTAAAAATTCAATCAACTTGTAAGAATATAAAAGAATTTAACTATATATTTATATAGCTATTTAGAAGGTTTTAAAGCTCCTCAATAGAAGTTATTGTCTATGATTGATACATAACGTGGGTAACGAAATGAGGAGGTTAAAATGGCTATTTTTAAAACTAAAGAAAAGAAGGATTGGAAACAAGATTATATTAAAGACTTTAATCAGATGAAGGAATTATATGAAGTGAAATTAAAAACTAAACAAGAGGAAATAGATTCGTTAAGGTCAGAAATCGAGAAATTTAAAGATCATAGAAACTATCTGAAGCCTAAAGAAAAGCAGATAAAAGATTCGGATATAGATGTAATTAAAGATCTAAGACAAAATGGAATGAGCTATAGAGAAATTTCACATGTAACCAATTGGAGTAAGGCGACAGTGAGTAGAGTCTTAAATGGGATGTACGATGAATAAAATAGTGTTTATGAGTAAGGATATCAAAAGTTATCTAATAACTAATGGTATCCCTGCTTTTTTTATAAATACCTTTTATTCTTGATAATTAAAGCTTTATACAATATAATTTTAAATTAACTGGTAAAATATATTTTAATGTGAATATGTGTATAAATAAATATATAAAACTCTTTTAATATACAACTATAGGAGGGCTCTATGGAGTTAATAATTAAGAACTATTGCTTATTTTGTAATCAAGGATCCTCTGAGTACAATGAAGATGTAGTCGGGATAACGCCGTCTGGAGCTTGGGTTTTAGATGGTGCGACGGGATTAAATAGAAGGAATTTAGTTTCTGAGAATAGCGATGCAAGATGGTATGTACAATGGTGGAATGAATTTTTATACAAAAATATATCCAATAGTACTACTCTAAAGCTTATTATAGAAAAGGGCATTGAAGAAATAAATATTGAATATAAAAAAAGGCTTAATGGAGTTACAGTAGACAAACTAGATTTACCATCAAGTTCAATTGCAATAGTTAAATTTCACGAAGATAAAATAGAGTATCTAATGTTAGGTGACTGTTCTCTATTTATGAGGAATGGTGAAAATAGGATAATAAAAGATAATACAGTATGTGAATTTGATAATCTGGTATTTGATAAAATGATAGATATAGTTAAAACTAGCAATAAGCCTTTAAAGAAGTTAGGGATAGAGTTCAGGATATAATAATTTCTAACAGGCTTAAAAAAAATACAGAGGGTGGATATTGGATACTTGATTTTGATAAAGGAGCTATTCCAAATTCACTACATGGTTACTTAAATATAAAAGAAAACTCATCTTTTATGTTGGCAAGTGATGGATTTACATGTGCTTGTGAAAGGTATGGTATTTTTCGAGAAGAAGAAATTTTAGAGGTCGCAGAAAAATACGGTATAGAACACATATATAACCTAATCAGAAAATTTGAAGAAGAGGATTCAAATGCTATGAAAATACCAAGGTTTAAGATTAAAGACGACTCATCTTGTGTTTACTTTAATTTAGATAGAGAATAAAGGTAAACATGGAGATTTTTGAATAAGAATGGAGGTATTATTATGAACATTCTCCATATAATAACACAAAAACCAAATAGTACGGGTAGCGGCGTATACTTGTCTGGAATAGTAAACGAATTTGAAAAAATGGGACATAAACAAGCTGTTATAGCTGGGATTGATAATGATGATAATAGGAATTGCTTTGATGGAAATATTGATTTCTATCCCGTTATTTTTAACAGATATCCTCTTAATTTCTCGGTAGTAGGCATGAGCGATTCAATGCCGTATAAAAGCACTAGATATAGGGACTTAGATAGGCTGCAAGTGGAGACTGTAAAGAGTGAATTTAAGAAAAATATTGATATAGCGGTAGAAAGATTAAAACCAGACATTGTGATTTGCCATCATTTGTATTTGCTTACTTCATTTGTGAGGAGTTTAATTAAAGACATAAAAGTAGTGTCAATATGTCATGGAACTTGTCTTAGACAGTTTAAAACAATAGATCTTGAGAGAGAAATGATTTTAGAAGGAATAAGTGGATTAGATTTAATTTTCGCACTTCACGATGAGCAGAAAAATGATATAATTAATACCTTTTCTGTAGATAAAAATAAAGTGGTTGTCATTGGTAGTGGATATAATGATAAGATATTTTACAACAAAAAGTACTTTACATCTAATGAAAAGATAAATATAAGTTACGCGGGTAAAATTTGTGAGTCAAAGGGATTAAAGTCTCTAATAAATTCCTTGGATTTGTTAAATTACCCTGAGGACTTTATAGAGTTAAACTTTGCTGGTAACGGAAGCGATGTAAAGACATACAATGAAATATTTGATATGGCAATAAAATCTAAGTACAAAGTAAATTTTGTCGGTAAATTGAATCAAAATGATTTAGCTGAGTTATTTAATAGATCGCAGTTGTTTATACTTCCGTCATTTTATGAGGGATTGCCGATAGTAGCTCTTGAAGCATTAGCATGCGGAGATGATGTGATCTTGACGAAAATATCTGGTGTTAAAGAATGGTTGGGAGATACTATTAATAATACTAAAAAAATTGACTACGTAGAGCTTCCAGCTATGATAGGTCAAGGAGTTCCAAAAGAAGATGAGGTTTTAGATTTTGAAAAGAGGCTAGCTAAATCTATATCGAGTAGAATAGATTTGATATCACATCGTGATAAAAAGGACGAGTTATCTATGAGGGATAAAACATGGGATGCTTTGGCTGTTAGAATAGAAAAAATATCGGAAGGCTTAATAACAAAATATAATTAACTATTACATTATACCTGCAATAATAAATATAAATATTGTGGGTATTTTTTGTATAAAGCTACTGAATGATTGTAAATATAATTAAAGAATTAGGCAAAATAGATGAAATTAGAATATGTAGAATCGATAAACATAAGATTGATATATAATTAATATAAACTCTTGCAATAATAAAAATGTAATAGTATAATTAAAAAAGATATTACTAAAGCTTGGAGGTAATTATAATGAGTAAAAAAATAGGACTTGTAGGTAACTTTGCAAGTGAATGGATTAGATATAGTGATTATGAATATAGAGAAAATGAAACTGGAGAATTATATATAGTGCCTACAGAAGAAGCTACATTTGAACTTTTTAATCCTTTTGATGTTGCCGATGTCATAGTAGTCGATATATTACAAATAGGAGAATACGCTATATCAGGGGAAAAAACAGAAGAAAAAGAAAATAATTTAAAGCAAATGATACTTGAATTTTGTAAAAAATACGGACTTTTAGGATTAGTTTATTCTAGTGTTTACAATAGAAATATAGTAGATGAAGATAAAGTATTAATGGTAGAAAAAAATTATATAACTAAGGAAAGCCTATTAGATGCTACTGAATATATAAATAAATTTATACCGTTTATTGAAGATGAAGATCTATACTTTAGGAAATTTAAGCGAGGAATAGACGTTAAGAAAAGGGAAGATTCTCCGAAGTTTTTTGGAAAGAGACCACTTATTTTAGATGTTGTATTCTCAAAATTTTATGCAGAGAGATACGACTGGATACTGAGCTTTGCAAAGGACATTGCAAGGCACTTCAGACAAATACTAGTATTTAGAAAATCGTCAAACCACTTAACTGATGCAGTGACAATTATATCTGGAGGATTTAATCCGCAGAAGATAGGATTTACAATTTCTTATCTTGATAAGGCAAATATTGCTTGGGAGTTTGATTCTTTAAAAAATACTATAGAAACTATATACGCATTTGCAATAACAGGAGATACTTCACATTTAAACAAATGTAAGTACTGCGGTAAAATATATATTCCTACAAACGCCAAGTCATTGTACTGTTCTCCATCCTGTAGAAATTGTGCTAATGTAAATAATAGTCGTAAAAGAAAAAATTTACAGGCAAATAAATCTGACAAGTAGAAATCTCGGAAGTGAATAAACTTATTAAAAAAATACGACTAAATAAGTAATAAGTCTAAGTAAAAGTTTCGAAAAGGGGATCTACGTGCAATTAGTTAATTGCGTGTAGATCCCTTTTATTATTATTTTACAGAATTTATTTAAATTATAATTAAAGATATTGACAAAAATTAAAAAAAGTATTAAAATAAAAGGTATGACAAAAATCAGAAAATGATTATATTAATACAATTATATCATATCACAGATCGAAATAAATGTCAAGCTGTAGCTGTAATTAAAAAAGATTAGAAAGAGGTGGAAATATGTCTTCCTTAAGTGTAGTTGACATTATGAATAATGGTTTAAATGTAGCGCTGCAAAATGATCTGTTTCAGTCAAATAATGAGTCTTATGAGTATGGTCTATTGTTATCGAGAGAAGATGTAGAGGTTATAGTAGAATGGCGAGATACTTCATTAAAACATATGGGAAGAATAGATTTTGGTATTGATATTACAAATCAGATAGTAGAATTTATTTACAAATCACAATATACAAATCATGAAGACTACCTAGAAGCAGTTGTTGATATTCAAGATTTGTTTTACTATTTTAAAAATGAGACATTAGATATGATAAGCGATGATGATGTTATAGATTTACTAAGCGATATGTATGAAAAATTTTGTGGAACAATCAAAAATATACAGTCGGAAGTTGAAGAGTATTCAAAGAACTTTAAATTCAGTTTAGAAGGATAGAGGTGTTTATATGGAACTTCAGAAAATATATGGAACATGGACTGATAAAACAACATACGGAAAAAGTAAATTTACTATAGACGTTTTAAACAAATCATTTCAAATGGATCTGATAAGCAAAGATGATCTGTATCGAGTGCAATCAGAGGTAGCAAATATATTAAAAAAATTGATTTTAAAATACACAAATGGTCAAAGCAGTTCAATTAAAGTTGAAACAGCTGAAGAAATTATGAATTCTATTTGGTATGCAGTAGATTCATACAATATAAAGTTTGAAACTATAGAAGATATAGCAAATACGATTTCTAATAAAAGATTTATTGAAATTTATGAAGAAGGACTTGAAAAACTTAGAGTAGATTTCGAATATTGTAAGAAGCTGTATACAGATATTGTAAAAGATGATTTTTTATTGAAATTTGAGAATATAGCATACAAAGATACCGTATACGAAGGATTTACTCCATTTTTAGAAAAGTACGATATAGAATTTTCAGCTAATAATTCAATGGCGTCAATAGATTACCCCTTGGGTATAGAAGATGATATGACTGTTGAAGGTATAGTTTATGCGAAAAATTACTTAGAGTGTATGTATGCGGAAAATAAGTTTTGTAGTCTTCTTTCACAAAATGAACTTCAAGATCTTTTAAATGAATACGGTAGAAACTATAAAATAGATTACAGGGTTATTCTCATAAATATTTTTGAAATAACAACTGGAAACATGGTTTTTAGCACTTTTTTAGGCAAAGAGATAGGAAATTTAAAAATATCTCAGTACGAGTTAAATTATTTAGAATCGTTTTTTCGTAGTTTAAATGAAAAAGAACAAGCCGAAGAGATAATAAATAGCAAAGTTGACAGTGCATTTCAAATTATAATTGAGAAACTAAACATAGAAGACAAAAATTTAATTAACTATTTGTTTAAATTTCAGAAGAAATTTTCAGAAGAAATTCTGACAGCAGCAAAAAATGGATTAATAAAAAATATGTTAGTTGTAGAAGAAGTTTTAGAAATAAAGCATGATAACCTTGTTATAAGCGAGGATGATAGAATGAGTGATAGTGCTTTTAGAGAATTGTGCAATAAAATACTACAGTGCAATAGCAAAGTAGATAAAATAAATTTAATCAATACAAATGTAAATTCACTCAAAGACTTTGTAGATATACTGGAATCAAACTGTCTATTTGAAGATGAAATTGAATTTTTATTTATCCAATTAGGGGATGTTGAGTTATCTATTTTAGGGACCATAATCTTTTGTGATGCACTTAGAAATGGTGAGGTAGATCTGTTAAAAGAGTTGATGGATGATATTAAATATACAGATGAAGAGTGGAAAGATATATATATAAAACAATTGAGATTTTTAGATATAGATAGAATAAATCAAATTGAAGAATATATAAATCAAAAAATAACTACGGAGAACTAATTAGCTGTCTATAGTTATATTACATATATGATAATCATTTTATTTATATTTTATAAAAAGAATCACTTGAATTTATTTTAGTATATTTCCGCGTTTGAATGTAGATTATAAATAAGAATGGCTTTAGAAACAGCCATTCTTATTTATAATCTTATATCTTTTTAAAATTTTGTACATCTTTAGGAAGTTTAGGTTGGTGAGATTATAAATAATAAATCCTACAACATACCGATATACATACCGATAAAGTAAGGAATAAGCCAAATAATCCAAACTACTATACTAAATTTATGGAAGAACTTCTTTTTTTTCTCATCATTTTTGTAAAGTACATAAGTTGCCCAAAGTGCATGGAACATCATAAGTACTATTGCCAGAATACCTGTTATACCATGTAAATTTTGAGTCAATCCTGTAGATGGGAAAGATGCACTTTTAGCGATACTACTCATAGTCATAGTTCCAGCAGTATCACATAATAAACCTATCCAAAATATTACAACGTGGGTTTTCTTTAGTATTTTTGCTCTACGTTCTCCAAATACACCTATTGTATAAAATATCAAAGCTGATGTAATAAATACAATTGCAAACATTAATTTTGTATTCATATTTTTACCTCCTAAATTTTTGATAAAACATTTCTAAGACTATTTGCAAGTTCTTCGAGTTCATTTCCAGTACAATTTTCAAATATAGAGTCAAAACTATGCTGCATTTTATTTTTAAAGTTTACAGCAAATTCTTCACCCTTAGAAGAAAATCTTATATATGTATTTCTCTGATCTCCATCTTTTTTAAACTTTTCAATATATCCATTCTTTTCTAGTCTGGAAACTATGCCAGATACAGTTCCTTTGGCAAGGAGCATTTCGTTACAAAGTTCTGATATAGTAAGTTCTCCATTATGTCCTAAAAATTTGATAACCGTAACCTGTTGATGGGTTAAATTATTTTCTCTAAAATCACTTTCTACTGTGTGCATTGTCTTAGAGTATAATTCCTTTAATAACATTGCTAATTTAAAACTGTCAGTATGTCCTTTCATATAAAAACTCCTTTCTGTATATTTTGCATGCAAACTAATATATACCATTTTTATAATCTAGTCAATAGGTATTTAGAACTTGGATCAAAATTACTAAAGTTTAAGTCTATATAAATATGTATTTACTTGATTTCATTTACATTGAATTTATGAAATGATAGAATTTACATGTAATGCATTAAAAGGAATTAAAAGTATAATAATTTAATATTCATATACTACATAAAGTAAACACTTTGCTTGAGGTGTTTTATTTTATGTAAAAAGGTAGGTGAGAAACTGGTGGGTAAAATTATGAAAAGGGTATTAAAATCAGTTGTGTTTATATTTGTATTATCTATAGTAGTTTTTTATATTTCCAGACTGGCTCCAGGTGATCCACTAGTTTCATACTATGGTGACAGTGCAAACAGAATGACAACTCAAGCAAAAATGAAAGCAGTTAGTAGATTAGGATTAAATAAACCGATTTATATTCAATATAAGGAGTGGTTTATAAATGCAGCTAAAGGAGACTTTGGAATTTCACTAAAGTACAAGAGAAATACAGTTGATGTAATAAAAGAAGTTTATAAAAATACATTAGTATTAGGAGGAATAAGTTATATACTTACATTTATAATTTCGCTTATAGTAGGGATCTTTTGTGCACTAAGAGAAAATAGCTTTGCAGACAAACTTATAATTAGAGTGGGAACAGTGTTAAACAGTATTCCATCATTTTGGATGTCTCTTATTTTAATACTTGTATTTAGTATAAATCTAAACCTGCTTCCGACAAGTGGAGCGTATTCAATTGGAGGGGATAAAAACTTATTTGATAGAATCACCCATCTAGTGTTGCCTATATCAGTGCTGGTATTAAGCCATCTATGGTACTATGCCTATATGGTAAGAAATAAATTGGTCGAAGAAATAAGGAAAGATTATGTGCTTTTATATAGGACGAAAGGTTTGAGTAATAGAGATATTGTATACAAACATTGTCTAAGAAATATTTTACCGTCTTATATTAGCATGATAGCTCTTTCAGCTCCACATATAATTGCGGGCACGTATGTTGTTGAAAAAGTATTCTCTTATCCAGGACTTGGAACTTTGTGCTTTGAAAGTGCTAAATACCACGATTACAATATGTTGCTAGTGTTATGTCTAATTACAGGTATTGTTGTAGTTGTATTAAATGATATTGCCGAATTTGTTAATGGAAAAATAGATCCAAGATTAGATTTTGATAGGGGTGATAATATTGAATCACTTCTTTAAAGAAAATAAAGGACTTCCTGTATTTTCTATATTGATAATAGTTGCGATACTATTAGGCTGTATTTTTATACCATTTATAAAAGGTGGAAACCATGGATATATGGATTTAAATAGTGTAAATCTGCATCCAAATAATATATTTTATTTTGGTACGGATTCTTTGGGAAGAGATATTTTTAACTTGATATGGTACGGAGGACGTGCTTCGTTATTTATAGGATTTACATCTACAATTATATCAACAGTTGTTGGAGTGATTTATGGAAGTATAAGTGGACTTGCTAGTAAGAGTATTGACACTATACTTATGAGATTATGTGAAATAACGCTTAGCATCCCCACAATACTCTTAGTAATTTTTGTACAGGGTATACTTGGCAACAATAATATATTTACTATTTGTGTAGCTATAGGTATTAGTAGTTGGATGAGTATAGCTAAGATTGTAAGAGTTGAAATAAATCAGATGAAAAACAGTGAATATGTAGTAATATCAAGGATTATGGGAGGAAGTTTCCTCCATGTTTTAAAAACACATCTTATTCCAAATTTTATACCTTCTATAATGTTTATAATAGTAAGTAATATTGGAAGTGCAATTGTTATGGAGTCTACACTAAGCTTCTTGGGATTAGGTCTTCCTGTTGAAATTGCATCTTGGGGGAGTATGTTATCCTTGTCTGAAGGAGCACTTTTATCAAATTCATGGTGGGTAGTATTTATACCGGGATTTTTTATTGTTTTGACATTAGTTTCAATAACAAACATAGGAAATTTCATCAGAGAAAATTTAAATAAAAAGCTAGGAAATTTATAGAAAGTTTATTCAAAAATAAAATCATATGGGAGGGTAAAACTTTGAAGAAATCGAAAATTTTAGTACTTATAATGACTTTTTTACTTGTAGTTGGATGCTCTAATAACTCTGTAGGAAGTAAGAGTAGTTCTTCAGAAAAAAAAGAAAAGATATTAGTTTATGGGAGTAATGACTACACGAGTATAAATCCCGCACTTTACGAACATGGAGAAATAAATTCTCTTATTTTCAATGGACTAACTGCGCATGATAAAGACAATAAAATAGTTCCTTGTTTAGCAGAAAAATGGGATTATAACGAGTCTGACAATACATATACTTTTAAACTTAGAAATGATGTAAAATGGCATGATGGAGAAAAATTTACTGCTAATGACGTGAAGTTTACCATCGATACAATAATGGATCCTAAAAATTCATCTGAGATAGCATCAAATTATGAAGATATAACAAAAGTTGAAGTAGTTGGTGACGACGAAATAAAGCTTACACTTAAAGCTCCAAATACTGCGATTTTAGATTATCTATCAGTTGGTGTACTTCCGAAACATATTCTTGATGACAAAGATATTATAACAGATAACTTTAATCAAAATCCAATAGGTACTGGTCCGTTTAAACTAACTAATTGGGATAAAGGACAAAGTATTACACTAGCAAAAATGAAGACTACTTTGAAAAAATTCCTAAGTTAGATAAAGTAGTCTTCAAAATAGTTCCAGATGACAAAGCAAAAACTATTCAATTAAAGGCTAACGAAATTGATTTAGCTCAAGTTGCTCCAAAAGATATACCTGTATTTAAAGATGAAAAAGGGTTTAAAATCGATATTATGAAGACAGCAGATTATAGAGGGATACTTTATAACCACAATGCAGGATTTTTCAGTATGAATATAGCAAAGGGATTGCCGAATGCTCTTAGTTATGCAATAGATAGAGAATCAATAGTAAAAAGTGTACTTTTAGGTTATGGAGAATCTGCGTATTCACCGCTTCAACTTGGAGAATACAACAATCAAGATATAGAAAGATTTAAATATAATAAAGAAAAAGCTAAAGATGAAATTGAAAAACTCGGATGGATAATGGGCAAAGATGGGGTGTATGAAAAAGATGGAATAGATTTGGAATTTGAAATTACTGCCAGTGAAGACGATGCAGTAAGAGTAGATATGGCTAAAGTTTGTGCACAACAATTAAGAGAAATCGGTGTAAATGCGAAAGCGACTATAACTACTAATCTCGATTGGGAAAATCAAGACTCCACTATAATTGGATGGGGAAGTCCGTTTGATCCAGATGATCACACATACAAAGTTTTTGGAACTGATAAAGGTTCAAATTTAAGTGGGTATTCAAATGAAAATGTAGATAGAATTCTTCAAAGTGCAAGAGAAACTGCAGATAATGATGAGAAGACAAAACTTTACAAGGATTTTCAGAGTGAAATGACAAAAGATATTCCATATACATTTATAGCTTATATAAACGCTGTTTATGTAGGTAAAGATAATATTGAGGGGCTAAATACTGATAAATTACTTGGACATCATGGTGTTGGGATATTTTCAAATATAGTGGATTGGGATATAAAATAAAATTCTTAAATAGGAGTTGACATGGAGTGAACACTCTTCTTAGTATAGAAAATCTACATATAAATTTCAATACATTGAAAAATAATATAAAAGTAGTAAATGGAGTATCGCTAGATGTAAAAAGGGGTGAAGTATTATCTATAGTAGGAGAGTCAGGAAGTGGTAAATCGACAGTATGTAAATCTATTATGGGAATACTCCCTAAAAATGCCTTTATTGAGTCTGGGAGCATTGAGTTTGAAGGTGTAGATTTAATACATAGATATGATGAGAACGTTATGTGTGACAATAACAGTCTCCGTAGAAAAAATAATAATATCGAAAAAACTAAAATTACAAACAAAATAAGAACAAAAGATATTTCTATAGTATTTCAAAATCCTGCTTCCTATCTAGATCCAACATTGACTGTAGGAAGTCAGATTATTGAGGGGATACTTATCTCAAATAAATTATCGAAACGAGAGGCTAAAAGAAGAGCTGTAGAGTTGATAGGAGATGTAGGAATTGATAATCCAAAAGAGAGATTTAAACAATATCCACATCAATTATCTGGAGGTATGTTGCAGAGGATTGCAATAGCTATGGCAATATCAAATAAGCCAAAGTTAATTATAGCAGATGAGCCGACTACATCTCTTGATACAATAGTTCAGAAACAAATTGTAACGTTGCTCTTGGAGATTCAAAAAAATACTATACATCTATAATATTTGTTACTCATGATTTAAGGCTAGCGAAGAGTATATCAAATAGGATTGCTGTAATGTATAGAGGTGAAATTTTGGAAGTTGGAAATTGTAAGGATATATACGAAAATCCAAGTAGCTTATATACTAAGGATTTACTAAACTCCTTGAAGAAAATAGATTTTTAAGGAGGATTAAAATAGATGAATAATATAGATAATAGAAAACTGTTGGAAGTTAAAGATCTAAGAAAATATTATTACAGTAAAAATCTAGAGGTAAAGGCTTTAGATGGTGTGAATTTATCCGTAAATAAGAGCGAGGTATTTGGGTTAGTTGGAGAGTCTGGATCGGGTAAATCAACACTTGGTAAATTAATTATGAACATAGAAAAACCAACTAAAGGCGAGGTATATTTTGATGAAAAATGTGTTTCAAATAAAGATATATATAGACAAAATAGAGAATATTTCAGTAAAAATATGCAAATTCTATTTCAAAATTCAGATTCTGCGTTAAATCCTAGAATGAAAATTGGAGATATAATCTCAGAGCCACTGAAGATACAGAAATTATGTTCTAGTAAAGCTGAACTAAATTTTAAAGTTGAAGAGATTTTAGATTTAGTTGGTTTAGACCGCAGTTTTATAAATAAGTATTCGTTTGATTGTTCAGGTGGGGAGAAACAAAGAATTTGTATTTCCAGAGCAATAATAACTTCGCCTAAGTTTATCTTGCTGATGAGCCTATAACTTCGTTGGATATAAAAACTCAAATAAAGATTGTAAATTTATTTAAAAGATTAGTCGAAAAATTAGGGGTAAGTATTGTATTTATTTCTCACGATTTATCTATGATGAGAAATTTGCAGATAGAATAGCAGTAGTAAAGTCAGGTAAGTTAGTTGAGTTAAATAATTCTAAAGATCTATTCGAAAATCCTCAAAGCGAGTATACTAAGCAGCTTATATCTTCGATACCTAGCATCTAAATTAAATATAATAAATACAAAATAGTAAGGACTATATATACATTGATGGAGATTCTCAAATTTTGAGTGTTCCAAAATGTGCTTATAGTTCTTACTATTTTACGTAAGACCTTATTCAATTAAAAAACTTAAGCTTCGGCAACTATTTTACCTGTAAATTTTAAATCATAGCCACCTAATCCTTCGATCTCGGATTTAAATTCATCTGAATTAATTATTGAAACTATATTTCTAAACACAGGATTTAATAAATCTTCTTTTTTAATAACTAGATCGTATCTCTCAATCTGTATCGGTATAAAGTCGATATTACTAACTTGTAGAGCTGCTTTTTCATTTCCGATTCCTACATCGGCAAGTCCTCTAGAGATTGCACTGGCTATTCCTAGATGAGAATTTTCCTCGTTTTTATAACCGTTAAGTTTATAGGAATCTACATTTAGATTTCTCATTTTACCGTCTAGAAGTATTCTAGTTCCAGATCCTTTTTCTCGATTAATAATAAATACGTCTTGTCTAGTTAAATCTTCCCACGTAT
The DNA here is from genome assembly GCF_000498755.1 of Clostridioides mangenotii TR. Lineage (GTDB taxonomy): Bacteria > Bacillota > Clostridia > Peptostreptococcales > Peptostreptococcaceae > Metaclostridioides > Metaclostridioides mangenotii_A. Next base: position 21,234 of record NZ_AXUS01000028.1, read on the forward strand.
TGATATTCTTTGGATTTCCTTTAGCAACGTAGAAACCTTGAGTTCTACAAGCTAAATTGATTAAAACGCAAGGAATTGCTGGTAGTAATTTTTTTACAAATGTCGTGTTGTATTCATTGGTTTCGTAATCCCATAAATGAGCAGAGGCAATAGATACCTTGTTGTTGTAAAGTTCAATTAGAGCATTGTAACTTCCAATATAAGATCTAAATGTCTTAACACCTTCAGAATTTTCATCTATATATCTCGCTAGTATATCTAGAATTACATCTTGCCCAGATATTATTATATCCTGAGTTGAATCTACAGTTGCGCTACTAGCTACATGACTATTCGTTACATTAAAACTTATGTTTTTGTCAACTGTTTTGGAAACTGATTGATAATTGGCGATACTAGATGTTTTTTGACTTTCGATGTATTCTTTTACATCCTTAGTATCTATTCTAATTTTTTTACCGATTTTGTATGATGGGATTTCTCCCCTCTTAATCATTTCATAAACTGTATTTTTTGTGATTTTTAATAAATCAGCCACCTCTGCGGGTGTTAAAGATGATAATGGTTCCATTTCACACCTCCCAACTATATTCTAACATTAAACTACATATTATTATAATAGATTATAACAATTTATAAGATAAAAGAAATATTTTCTTGAAAAATAGAACAAATGACTATATAATTATATTAAACGTGACAAAACACAACAAAACATAACTGTAGTGTTTTCAAAACAAAATTAAAGGGTATAAAGGAGAATTAAAATGAAAAGAAGTTTAGGTATTTTAGGATTAGTTTTATCTCTTTCTATTGGTTTAGTTGGATGTTCAGGGAATGATGAGTCAAAGAAAGATGATACAAAGGATACTCAAAGCAAAACAGAAGTAGTAGAGTTAAATATCTCCGCAGCTGCAAGTCTTAAAGAGGCTATGGCTGAGCTTGAAAAAGAGTATACAAAAGATAATGAAAATGTAAAATTAACAGTTAACTTTGGAGCATCAGGGTCACTTCAACAGCAAATAGAGCAAGGTGCACCTACGGATGTATTTATTTCAGCTGGTAAAAAGCAAATGGATGCTTTAGATGAAAAAGACCTTTTGGTAAAAGAAACAAATAAAGGCTTAGTTGAAAATGATTTAGTACTTATTGCTCCAAAAGATAGTAAGTTAGAAAATATAGATGGAATAAAGAAAGAAGATGTTAAGAAAATAGCAGTTGGTGAGCCAGAGAGTGTTCCAGCAGGTAAATACGCTGATGAAGTACTAACAAATTTAAATGTAAAAGATCAATTAAAAGATAAACTTGTATTCGCTAAAGATGTTAAAGAAGTTTTGGCTTGGGTTCAATCAGGTGAGGCTGATGCAGGATTTGTTTATTTAAGTGATACAGTAAATAACGATAAGATAAATGTAGTTGCTACGACAGAAGCAGATACACATTCACCAATTACATATCCAATAGCAGTTATAAAAGACAGCAAAAAAGTTGAAGAAGCTAAAAAATTCGAGGACTTCTTATTGAGTGATAAAGGGCAAACGATACTAGAAAAATATGGGTATAAGAAAATAGCTAAATAATTCATTATATTACTTGTCTTTAAAAAATATAATATATAAGTTACAATAAATAGTGGAATTAGCTTTTACCTAAAAGTTAATTTCACTTTTTTTTAGAATATAAATTATTTAATAATATTTCGTTAAAAAATAGAGCAATTAAAGGTATATTATTGATTAAAAAACGATGAAAATAGTTCAATGATTGATATATATGAGGAGGACATATGATTACAGATTGGGCACCACTTTGGATATCGGCGAAGACAGCTCTCCTAGCAACTGTGATAACTTTTGTAGTAGGAATTCTAATTTCTTATGCAATGGCTACTTACAGAGGAAAATGGAAGGGGCTAATCGACGGCATATTTACACTTCCGCTGGTTCTTCCGCCGACAGTTGTTGGTTTTTTCTTATTATTGATATGTGGTAAAAATGGATTTATAGGTAAAGTGTTTTTAGCTATGGATAAAAATATAATATTTAGTTGGAGCGCAACTGTTATTGCGGCAGTTGTCGTATCTTTCCCGATGATGTATAGATCATCGAGATCAGCATTTGAGCAAATAGATGACAATATGATTTCAGCAGCGAGGACTTTGGGTTTAAATGAATGGAAAATATTCACTAAAATCGCAATTCCACTTGCACTACCAGGTATTGTCGGAGGTCTAGTACTATCTTTTGCAAGAGCGCTTGGTGAGTTTGGAGCTACTCTTATGATCGCAGGAAACATCCCTGGGAAAACACAAACAATGCCTTTAGCTATATTCTTTGCAGTCGAAGGTGGGGATATGAATAAAGCAATGATGTGGGTTATGATAATTGTTGTAATGTCTATCGCGATGATTTTACTGCTTAACTATTGGTCTGATATCCAACAAAAACTCGTAGGAAAGAGGGGGAGGTAATGAGCTTATATATAGATATAGAAAAAGAATTGTCCTCTTTTAAGTTAAGAGTAAATATAGATCAAAAAAATGGTATACTAGGATTTTTAGGAGAGTCGGGTTCTGGAAAAAGTATGACTTTAAAATGTATAGCAGGTCTTGAAAAACCTACAAGAGGAAAAATAATATTAAATGACAGAGTATTATTTGATTCTGATAAGAAGATAAACATACCTACAAGAGATAGGAATGTAGGATTTTTATTTCAAAACTACGCTTTGTTTCCTCATATGACAGTTAGCCAAAATATTGAGTTGGGCTTAAAAGATCTGAGTAAAGAAGAAAAAAGTGAGATATCTAAACATTACTTGGAAATCGTTGGGCTTAAAGGTATGGAGAAAAGATATCCTTGGCAACTATCTGGAGGGCAACAACAGAGGGTAGCTTTATCAAGAGTGTTAGCTCCATCCCCTGAGATACTTCTTTTGGACGAACCTTTTTCTGCTCTAGATCATCATTTGAGAAGTAATATGGAAAAAGAACTTTTAAACCTTATAGAAGACTATAAAGGAGATATTCTCTTTGTAACTCATGATATTGAGGAAGCGTATAGAGTTTGTGATAATTTAATAGTTTATGATAGTGGGAATGGGCTAGAGAAAAGGGATAAGAGGGAGATATTTGAGAGGCCAAAATCTTATTCAGAAGCTAAAATTACAGGTTGCAAAAATATATCGTTAGCTAAAAAGACTGGTGAATATACAGTATTCGCACAGGATTGGAATATTGAGTTATGTCTTTTGGAAAAAGTAGATGATGATATTAAATATATAGGAATAAGAGAACATGATATAGTTATAATGACTACAGAGTGTGATACTGAGAATATATTTGGATTTAGCCTAATAAATAAAGTGGAGAATCCTTTTAACTATACAATGTATTTAAGAAAAAGTATTTCTAAAGAAATACTTGCAGACAGTAACGTAATGAATAATAAGAGCAGTGTAGTTCAGGTAGAGTTAGAAAAAATAGATTTATATATAAGGAAAATGATAGTGTATATCTTAAATTCCCTAAGGATAAATTGTTCTGTATATAATTTAATAATTTATAGCAAAGTTAAATATTAAAAAGATATCTGAAATGAGAGTTAATAATTCTCTATTGGATATCTTTTTTATTTTATAGATTAATAGGAAAAAATTTTATAGCAAATATCAAAATTATTTGTATAGTATTTTATAATTTCTATTATAGGGTATATATTTTTTATATATGACTTTTTCATTGTAATTATGTAGAGTTTAAATCAGAGTAAAGCAATATAAAAGAGAAAAATAATAAAATCCTAAACCTAAAGGAGGTTAACTATGAATAAAAAAGTTATAATTGTTGGAGGGGTAGCTGGTGGGGCATCAGCAGCAGCGAGATTGAGACGCTTAGATGAGGACATTGATATAATCATGTTTGAAAAAGGTGAGTACATATCTTTTGCAAACTGTGGACTACCATACTATATAGGAGATACAATAACTGATAGAGAAAAACTTATTGTTCAGACAGTAGAGTCCATGAGTACTAGATTTAACATGGATATTAGAAATTTAAGTGAAGTTGTAAAAATAGATAGAGAAAATAAAAAAGTAACTATAAAAGACTACAGATCCGATGATTCATATGAAGAAAGCTATGATGTATTAGTTCTTTCTCCTGGGGCTAGTCCAATAAAGCCACCGATTACTGGGATAGATAAATGTGACAATTTATTTACACTTAGAAATATACCTGATACAGATAAAATTAAAGGTTATGTAGATGATATTAGACCAAAGCGTGCAGTGGTTGTAGGCGGAGGGTTTATAGGTCTTGAAATGACAGAAAATCTATATAATAGAGGTATAGAACTTACCATAGTAGAGGCTAGTAAACAAGTTATGGCACCTCTTGACTATGAAATGGCTAGTGATGTCCATTACCATCTAATGGATAAAGGGGTAAAGTTAATTTTAAATGACGGAGTTAAATCATTTGAAGATTTTGGTAAGAAAGTAGTGCTTTCTAGTGGTAAAGAGATAGATACAGATATGATTATACTTTCTATAGGGGTAAGACCTGAGAGTTCTATAGCAAAAGATGCTGGTCTTAAACTAAATGAGAGAGGAGCTATAGTTGTAGATAGCCATATGAAGACTTCGGACGAAAGTATTTATGCACTTGGAGATGCAGTAGAAGTTGTTGATTATATAAATAAAAAGCCGACTATGATACCTTTAGCATGGCCTGCAAATAGACAGGGAAGACTTGTAGCAGATCATCTTGCGGGTAAAGACGTTTCTTATAAGGGGACATTAGGTTCTTCAATTGCGAAGGTATTTGATTATACAGTTGCAACTACAGGAAACAATGAAAAAACTCTTAAAATAATAGGTAAAGAGTTCGAGGTTGTTCATATTCATCCATCATCTCATGCAGGGTACTATCCAGGAGCTTTTCCGGTTTCATTAAAAATGATTTTTGAGCCAGATACAGGAAAGATATTAGGAGCGCAAGGAGTTGGGATCAGCGGAGTAGATAAGCGCATAGATGTTATCGCAACAGCTATAAAAGGTGGACTTACGGCATATGACCTTCCAGATATAGAGACTTGTTATGCACCTCCTTACAATTCAGCAAAAGACCCGGTTAATATGCTTGGGTATTGTGCCTCTAATATACTAGATGGCGATGTTGAAAATATCCAGTGGAGCGAAGTAGATAGTGTCAATGAAAATGGAGGATTTATTATAGATGTAAGAGAAGAGGCTGAGCTTACAACAGGAGCAATAGATGGAGTAGTAAATATTCCTTTATGGCAACTTAGAGATCGATTAATAGAGATACCTAAAGATAAAAAAATATATGTAACATGCCAAGTAGGTTTAAGGGGTTATATAGCTTGTAGAATACTTAAACAAAATGGATTTGACTGTGCAAATATAGACGGGGGAATGAAAACATATTTAACTGTCAAGAGAGCTCAAAGTAGACTAAAATCTCAAAATGCTCTTACAGAAATTATTGATAATAGTTCTGACGATAAATTGTTTGACGATCCAAGAAGGATAGATGCAAGTGAAGTAGCTGCTACTTTTTCTATATAGTTTTAAAAACGCATTTACTGCTTTTATTGAAAAGGAAAAAATGATTAGATATAGTAAAATAGTTAGGCCCAAAAGTATAGTACTATACTTTTGGGCCTAACTATTTTATTTTATAAAAGTTATTCCTTCACCTTTAGGCTTTTCAATACCTATGTCGTTTAATGTAGTTTCATTAATGATAGTTTCTGTATTATCAAGAGTTGAAACAGGTATAGCGGAAACTTTTTCACCATTAAGTATCTTTACAGCTTCCTCACCAGTTTTGTATCCAAGTTTTTCGTAGCTTATCCCATTACAAGCAAGTGCTCCGTTTTTAACATGGGCTTCTTCAGCGCCTATAACTGGAATTTTATTTTCAGTTGCTGTTTTAGCTATGATTGGCATAGAAGATGCAACTAAGTTGTCGGTAGGAGTGTATATTACATCAACTTTTCCAACTAAGCTAGAGACAGCCTGGTTAACTTCATTAGAAGTAGTTATTCCTTTTACAACTACATTAAATCCGTTTTTATCAGCTTCTTTTTTAAACTCATCTATCTGGATTTTTGAATTTATCTCACTAGTATTTCCAATTATTCCGACAGTTTTAGCATCTGGAACTAGATCTTTTATAAGAGTTATTGAATTTGACACGGGAATAAAATCAGAAGTCCCAGTTACATTGCCTTCTGGCTTATCTGTTGTTTTCACTAGTCCTGCCTCAACAGGATCTGTTACAGCTGTAAAAAGTATTGGAATATCTTTAGTAGCGTTAAATGCGGCCTGCGCAGCTGGTGTAGAAATAGCGAAAATCAAATCTTTTTTGTCAGAGGCAAATGAACTTGCTATAGTTTGTGTTGTAGGCATATCATTTTGTGCGTTTTTAAAATCTATTTCAATATTTTTACCTTCCTCAAAGCCATTGTCTTTTAGAGCATTTAAAAATCCTGTCTTTGTTGCATCTAAAGCAGGATGCTCAACTAGCTGAGTTATACCTATCCTTTTGATTTCACCATCTTTTTTTAATTCATTGTTATTAGTTGATGCTTCTTTACTTGAACAACCTGTAAGTACTATACCCACAAGTACTGCTGTAAGACATAGACTTAGTATCTTTCTTTTTTTTATCATAATATTTCCTCCTGTTTTTTATTTTTAAATTAATATACGAAATGTATAAATTAGATTTATATAATTAGTTCTGTAATTCAAATTATTTATTAAGCTATAAGTCAATTCACATATCCTATACTGCATATTCAAATCTATTTAGGATTTCTTCAATGCTCAATTTGCGCTTTTCTATTTGTTTAACATCCAGTACGATTTGACCCTTATGTAGCATAATCAATCTATCGCCATATTCAAGTGCATGTTTTAAGTTATGAGTGACCATAAGTGTAGTAATATTTTTTTCTCTAACTATTTTATTTGTAAGAGCGATAACCTCATTTGAAGTTTTGGGATCGAGAGCTGCTGTGTGTTCATCTAAAAGCAATACAGATGGCTCAGTAAGACAAGACATTATAAGAGCTAATGACTGTCTTTGACCTCCTGAGAGGTATTTAACTTGGACATCCAAGTATTTTTTTAGATCTAGTGAGACACCTTCTAAGTAACTTGATAAGAAGTCTTTTTTATACTTTAGACACCTCTTTAGATTTAAAAGATCCCCCTTGTTTAGTGCGAGTGACAGGTTTTCTCTCACCGTCATACTAGGGCAGGTTCCTAAACTTGGATCTTGAAACACCCTGCTTATTATTTGAGTTCTCTTGTGTTCGGGAGCATTGGTAATATTTTTTTCTCCAACCCAGATTTCTCCAGAAGTTTGCTTTATAAGGCCAGATATAATATTTAGTAGTGTAGATTTACCAGTACCATTACTACCTATTATCGTTACAAATTCGCCAGTTGCTATATCTATCGACAAGTCTTTAAAAATAGTATTTGAATCTCCATATGGGTTTTCAAAAGTCTTTGATATATTTTTTATCTCTAACATTTATGCCACCGCCTTTTCTTTATCTTTATTTTTTTTAGGAAATTTTATGTTGCTGATAGATAAGAATGCAACTATCACCAAAGCTGTAATAAGTTTTAAGTCTGTAGGAAGCATTCCTCTCTGCATTGCGTAGTATATAGTTAACTGGTAAATAAATGCACCAACCACTATCGCACTAGTATTGTTTACAAACTTAATTTTCTTAAATAGAGTGAGTCCGATTATTATTGACGCAATGCCTAGCACTAGTGTTCCAGTTCCCATATTTACATCTGTGAAGCCTTGGAATTGGGCCATAAGTCCTCCAGCCAGAGCAATAAGTCCGTTTGATATCATAAGTCCTAGGATTTTTATGTAGCCGATATCTATTCCAAGAGATTTAATCATCTGTGAGTTATCTCCAACTCCTTTTAAAGTGTATCCAATACTAGTTTTTAAAAATAAATCTAAAAATAATTTGCAGATAATCATAAATACAAGTGCTAGTAGTATTGGAGATTCTGTAGAGTTAAACAAATGGTTGAAACTAAAAAGTGGTATGTTTGATTTTCCCATAATTCTCAAATTTACTGAGTAAAGCATACCCATTACAAGTATCCCAGAAAGTAGACTGGTAATTTTAAACTTTACATGTAGTATTCCAGTTATCATTCCAGCTAATGAACCACTTAATACTGCAAGTAGTGTTGCAGTAATGGGAGACATACCATTTACTAGTGAAGCGGCAACTACTGATGCCCCCATAGTGTAACTTCCATCTGCTGTCATATCTGGAAAATCTAGAATTTTGTAGGTGATGTATACACCAATGGCCATAATTGATAAAATTAGACTCTGCGTTATTACTGATAAAATACTGCTCATATTAGAACCCCCTTAGATATTTGAATACAAAAAAGCCACATAGAGTAAAGCACTATGCGGCAACAACGAAAAAGCCACATAGTATTATCTACGCGGCTTTTTTATATATTATATGAAAACTATATATAAACAAAATCCTACAACCAACATAGATACAATCCCAAATTCGAGTTATCGACCGGGTTTGCATCTATATTTAAATAGTTACAAACCCTATAAGTATTGGCTATAGTAATAATATCTGTTTTTGTTTAATAAAGTAATCATAATTATCTCTCCTTAAAATTTTAAAATAATTGTCAGAAAGTTTTTACTTCCTAGACTTATCGATAATTATAAAATATAAAAAAATAAAAGTCAAGAATTAACTTTAAATAATTTCACATAATTATAAAATATAATGTTATAATTAAATCAATATAATCTAATATTATATTAATAGGGTATTGAAGCAATATCATCAAAGAGGGAGGGTATACTATGCAATTGATATGGTTAGGTGTTGCAATTGTTTTTGGAATAGCTGAACTTTTGACACCAAGTTTGACACTAATATGGTTCAGTATAGGTGCTGTAGCTCTCATATTTTTGAGCATGGTTATTGAAAACCTTTTTATTCAAATTTTGATCTTTGCCATTATTTCTTTTACACTGTTATTTGTAGCGACTAAAAAAATTGTCAAAAAAGACAAGGGCTATAAATACAACACAAATCTACAGGCTGTTTTAAATGCCAAAGGTTTTGTAAAAGAAGATATACTTATTAACCAACCAGGAAGAGTGGTTGTTGATAGAGAAGAGTGGACAGCGATCTCATTTGATAATGAAAAGATAGAAAAGGGAAGTACTGTAGAAGTTGTAAAAATAGAAGGGGTAAAGCTAGTTGTAAAAAAGTCTGAACTTGCAACTGTAAAAGCTGACTAATGGGAGGAATAGATATGATTATAATGGTTATTGTGATTGTAATAGTTGCCTTGGCAAGTATTGCCTGCATAAAAGTAATCCAACAATCAAGAATGGGTATTATTATGAGACTTGGAAAATTCCACAAGGCTGCAGATACTGGAGTTCATTTCTTAATTCCGTTTTTAGATAGATTGGCTTATGTAATAGACTTAAGAGAAATTGTTATGGATTTTCCACCTCAACCAGTTATAACTAAAGACAACGTAACTATGCAAATAGATACTGTTGTATACTACAAAGTAACTGATCCAGTGGGATATGTATTTGAAATTGCAAATCCAATTTCGGCTATAGAAAATCTATCAGCTACAACATTAAGAAATATAATAGGTGAATTAGATCTTGATGAAACACTTACTTCAAGGGATATAATAAATGCTAAAATGAGGGCTATACTAGACGAAGCGACTGATAAATGGGGTATAAAAGTAAACAGAGTTGAACTTAAAAATATAATGCCTCCAAACGATATACAAGTTGCAATGGAAAAACAGATGAGAGCTGAGAGGGAGAGACGTGAATCGATCCTGCAAGCAGAAGGTAATAAAGCATCTTCAATCCTACAAGCAGAAGGAGATAAACAATCTGCTATACTTAGAGCCGAAGCTAAGAAAGAAGCTATGGTTCGTGAGGCAGAAGGTGAAAGAGAATCAGCAGTACTTATAGCACAAGGTGAAGCTGAAGCTATAAGACAAATGGCTATAGCCAAAGCACAAGGTGAAGCTGAAATGATTGGCAGAACTCAAAAAGCTACTGCAGAAGGTTTAAGATTAGTATTTAGTGCCATGAAAGAGTCAAATATTGACGACAATATGCTTGCACTTAAATCTATGGAAGCTCTTGCAAAGCTTGCTGAAGGAGAGTCAACTAAGTTAGTACTTCCATCAGATACAGTGAATTTACTTGGAACTTTTAAGGGAATCAAAGAAGTTATGTCTGATGACAACAAAGTAGATCTAAAGAAGCTAAGTGGTAAATTTGAATCAAAAATAGAAAATCAAAAAGAAGATTAATTTTATATATTTGAAGCTAATACAGCGTACATATTTTATGTACGCTGTATTTTTGATTTAGATATATAAGTTTATTGGTTGATTTTAATTTAAGGAGTACTTACTTATTTACATGTATATACTTATAATAAAACTATAAAAAAGCATAGTTATTACAATGCTAATTTATTTAAATTGAATCTTCTACATCGTTATTAGCAGTTGAAGGTTTAGATAAATTGGCTCCTAGAACACCAATAAGAATAATAGCCACACCGATTACATGTATAAAAGTTATACTTTCTTTTAAGAATATAGCTCCAGCAAAAACAGCAACTACAACAGTTAAATTTAGATAAACCCCCATTTTAGAAGCTTCTAATTTAGATAAAGCGTAATTTGATAGAATAAATGATACCAGTGAAGACATAATACCTAAATACAACACAGCTCCGATATAATTCATACTTGCTAATGGAGCAAAATAAGACTGTATATCTGATAAAAATAAATGTTTAATAATTGAGACTACATTAAACACAAAACATCCGAAAAGTGTCATTACATAAGTCATTTGGGTAACATTGTACTGTTTAGCGTTTTTTCTTGCCATAACATTGTAGAGTGATAAAGCTAAAGAAGATAGAGTAAGTAGTATTATTCCTAAAAGATGTTTTGAATCTATAGTGTTACCTTGAGCTATAAATACAAACAATACACCGAACATAGATATAAAAGTGAATATTTTTTGCTTTAAACTAGGTTTTTCTTTTAACAATATAATACCAAATATCATAGTAAAAATAGGTATAGTAGATTGAATTATACCACCTTCTGAAGATGAGGACATAGAAAGTCCTAATAATTGAAGGGAAAAATATAAAACAGGAGATACCAAGCTGAGTGGTAACAGTGCAATAATATCTGATTTAGAAACTACTTTCCTCTTTTTAGTTAATAATGTATATAAAAAAATTGCAATAAATGCAGATGTAAATCTATGTGCAAGTATGTCTATTGTGTTTCCATCAACTAAGGCTATTTTGCTAAATAAGAAAGAGAGACCAATAAGTGTTGAATATAAGACGGCTGAAATACTTCCTTTTATCGTATCGTTCATAAATACCTCCAAAATTATATTTTTAATAATATATT
>NZ_AXUS01000029.1 GCF_000498755.1 Clostridioides mangenotii TR
TTTCATCGAATATATCCATACTATCACCTTCCAATAAGTTGTATGATCAATAATGTAATGTGATATCAACTAAGTTCATTTATGTATCATAAATGTTAATTAGAACATATATCTATAGTAAAACATATAGGAGGTCCATTATGAATGAAGACAATTACCCAAGTCCTGTTCAATTAGAAAATGCAATATACACAATAGGAAACTCCGTAGAATCCGAGGAGATAATTAATAGATATTACCAATGGTTAATTGACAATATTCCAGAGTCTGAATTTACTCCAGGACAGAGTGATCGAATAAGGAATATCCTTGAAACTATACATCAAGATAGGATTAATCATAATAGAATCTTAAAAAATATATATTATGAACTTACAGGAAATGTTGTAAATATAGTGGAAAGAGAATTTGCTCAACCTGAAGACTTTAAAATTGAAATTATGGCGGAATATATCAGAGCGTTAGAGGGCATCCAGAAATACAGACTCATTATGTTCGGAATGCCTAATCTTAGTTATAGAGACTTAATTTATATCATTATATCTGACAAAATAAGGCATGCAAGTTTATATAATTTTATTACTGCAAGCTTGAATGATTAAGTTGCTCCATATTCCGTTTCTAAAAAGCCAAAAGATATTCCGTCATTTGGCTTTATTTTTATCTCTAAAACAACCTTCAACCACACCTTAACATAGGTTTAATTCCTTTTCATCAAATATATCCATACTATACTCTTATACTAGTAAAATAAAGCTATAATAAGCCCTCCAATGTAAAATATACTTTCATTTATATCAATAATATAGGAAAATATTTACAATTATATTATCTATATGCTGTAGGATGTATTACATGATCTTCCGTGGGATTTATATGCGATAATTCTGTGTCAACCAATGAGATCCCCCTTTGTACTGCATAATGGCCAAATCTATATCTAAGCTTATCTATAGTATTATCTATCTTTTCGTGCTTCTCTATTTCTTTAAAATTATCTCCAAAGCTCAATTGTACATAGTTAGATGTAGATAAATTACACGCTCTTACTCCTAACTTCTCACAGGTATAAAAGGTTGATGMTGTATTTTRAACAGTCATATGCCTTGTTAAATAGCTCGTTTGTTGTGTGACAAGTATCCTAAAAAATCACAGCTTTATGTAGTGTTTTTTTTTTAAAATTTACATTAGAAGCGAATTAAATATAGATGTTAGATTTGAATTTAGAGAAGAGAAGTTATAAATTTCTAACGTATGATACTAGCGACCTTACATTATCTTTATTGGTAAAGTCCATTGGATTTATATAAGCATCTAACATCCCYTTAATATCCTCATCTCTATCTCCTTCTTTTATTCCCTTTAATTTGATTTTCAATATATTCATCATAACTTTGTCTATCATATTTARATTTTTATAATTGAATGCACCTCTTAAATAAAAATGTTTTATATCCTGTAAAYCTTTAAAATTCATTTCCTCAATAGYTTTTATATCTTCATCTCTTTCACCAGTTGAACATCCTACTGAAAATACTACAATATTTTTGTCTTTTAATTTATCAATATCTTTTGATATTACCTTAAATCCTTTTATATTTCCTGCATGTAACCATCCACCATAAATTATAGTATCGAAAATTTTTAACTTTTCTACTGTAGCATCCTTTGTTTCAATTAATGTACATCCTAAATCTTGTGCTATCCACTGTGCATATTTTTTAGTACTTCCATATCTTGTTTCATAAACGACTGCAATCTTTTCCATTATATTCTCCCCTTATTTGTTAGTATCAAGAAATTATTTTATAATAATCTTTTATAACATATATATTAGCACACATCTGATTTTATAATATCTTTATTTAAATATGATATACATCTAATCCCGTCCAACTTTAATTCAAATATATAATCTGGTGAGTCAAAAGCCTCTTGTTGATATAATGAAAGTATATCAACAAAATAGGAAAATGTTTACGATTATATTATCTATATGATGTAGGATGTATTACATGATCTTCCGTGGGATTTATATGAGATAACTCGGTGTCAACCAGTGATATTCCTCGTTGTACTGCATAATGTCCGAATCTATAACGAAGCTTATCTATAGTATTATCAATCTTTTCGTGTTTCTCTATTTCTTTAAAATTATCACCAAAGCTCAATTGTACATAGTTAGATGTGGACAAGTTACATGCTCTAACCCCTAACTTTCTAACAGGTATAAAAGATTGATGATGTATTTTAAACAGCTCAAAAGCCTTATTAAATAGCTCGTTTGTTGTGTGACAAGGGATAATAAGTTGTCCTTGTCTCTCATATGACGATAATGTCCCGTCTCTTATCGTTATTTGTACTGTACTACATACGATACCATGCTTTCTAAATCTCTCTGTACACTTTCTACAAATAAAAAATAATATAAATAATATCAAACTATGTCTTATTTATTGCTTATTGCATATAATTTAATATTAATAATAAAAAGGGGGAATTTGCATGATCAGTAAATTTTTATGAGTAATAGATTAAATCTTCTATGTTAGGAGAGGAATCTATATTAGTAATAAATTAAAATCTTCTATTTAAACGTGGGTTAATTGGTAGTTAATAGATAAAATTTTCAGCAATTCAACATCATCGTTTATAGTTCATTTGGCCAAATTAACAAAAAATTGCAGCAATTTAAAAAGGATTACATATTCAATGTAAATAATCAAATGCACTAGTTAAATTAACTAGTGCATTTAATTGACTAAATTTTAATAAATGGACGGTATAATGCTCTCACCTTCTCTGATTCCTTTTTCACCTATTCTCTTTAAGTTCCTTTGTAGCTCATCATTTACTCTGTTGAGTATAAATTTGATAATATTATAGATATATGAACTATTTATATATCCTGTTATTTATTATAACGATAAATATAGATTAACTAGTTTATTTACTCTATTATATATTTATTAAAAGTAAAAAGATAATAATAAATAGACTAATATAAGGAGACATAAATGAGCATAGGACATAATATACAAAAAAATAGAAAAGGAAAAGGGTTAACGCAAAAACAATTATCTGAAAGATCATCTATAACTATAAATAAAATTAGCAAATATGAAAGAAATGAAATAGTTCCAAGCAAAGAAGATATCAAAAAAATAGCAAGTTCACTAGAAATTTCTACAGAAGATATTGTACAAACAGATAAAATACCTAAATATTATTTATTTGCAAATTATATATTAAAAAAAGCTATGGATTATTCCCAAATAAATAATACGTCTATTAAGGATTCTGTTTATAGCATATTAATAGAAGAGTTGATACAAAATCAAAAATCTGAAGATAGATTTATTAACTTTGCTTCAGAAAATAGAGCAGATAATATAAAAGGTAACCAGAATAATTCTGAACCCCAATACATCATAGATAAAAAAATAGATTTAATAAGCAAAATAAATAATAATCTTGATAATTTTGATCTTTTGTCTTTGAAAATGATACTAGATATATCAAATAAACTTAACTTTTAATTGATTAATATTGCATTTAAGTAATTTGATTTTATCTATAAAATATAAGCAATAAAAAACATCCGCATGGGTTACGGATGTTTTTAGCTCAAAAATGGAAATTCATCTTGCCGTATGAATTCTCATAAGTATTATATCAAATAAAATAAGAGCTTTGTTAATTATAAAATAATTCTATAGAGACTACTTTTAGTATTCATTTATCTTATTCTATAGAGCGATAAGAACTTCTTGCATCCCGCTATTAACATAAGTCTAATTATCCCTTTTTTATCGAATACATCCTACTATCACCTCTTAGGTATAGTATTGTCAAAGATGGTTATTTCACACTATACACTAACTATTATGTTGAAATAGAAAAACACCCGCATCGGAAACGGATGTTTTGTATATCGAGACAACAATGGATATAAATTAGCTCTATTTAATGTAATGCTGTTGTCAAAGATATTATTGATTAGACTTAAATTTATTATTTTCTTATTTCCAAATACATAAAACATCCGCTCAATATAAATGATAACGAATGTCTTTATGTGTAATTTTATAGCTATTTTCAAGTTTATTATAACAATAAATATTGTTAAATTAGTTAAATTAATGTTAAAAATATTTATTTATACTTTAAATAATTTAATGTTGCTATAACATTGGTTTAATTCCTTTTCATCAAATATATCCATACTATACTCTTATACTAGTATGGTCTGGGTATCAACGAAGATAATCGTGAGGTTGAGGTGACTTTTGAAGATAATAAAATAACTATACAAAAGATAAGCCTAGATTAATACACTCATTCGGCAACTTATCTTCTCTAATACCTTTTAAAACTGGCTGTCTTAATGACCCTCTATCATTTGGCATATACTCTACGGTAGCAACTAAGGTAGGCTCTATCCAAACAGCATCTTCATTTCCAGATCCAGAAGGTACGTTTTTAATAGGCGGTAATTCCCTTTTTATATTTGTACTCATTTAACTTTCTAAGGCTTACAACTAGAATAACATGTCCTTTATATATCAATTCGTTTTCTTCATTATATTGTGACTAATTTACTACTTATGAATGAGCTTTGATACGACGAATTATCCTTGAAAAGCGGAGAAACGAAGTAGTGTTAAATATGCTTAAATAGATTGTCATGCCTATGTGATATACTATTGATAATATATAATATGAAAGAAGGTATCACTATTGGAAAAGTACATTGCACTTTTACGAGGTGTAAACGTAGGAGGTAAAAACAAAATATCAATGCCAGAATTGAAACTGGCGTTTGAAGAAATTGGATTTTTAGATGTTATTACTTATATTAATAGCGGTAATGTTATTTTTTCTAGCAATACGCAAGATAAGAGCGAATTGATAAGAAAAAGTGAATCTATAATCGAAGATAAATTTAAATTAAGTATTCCTGTAACAGTTATATCTGCAAAAGAGTTATCAGATATCTTGAAAAATGCCCCAGTGTGGTGGAATACAGAAGATAAGGAAATATATGACAATGCAATTTTCGTAATTCCTCCCACTAGTGTAGAAGAAGTATTCGCAGTAGTTGGTAACGCGAAGCCTGAATATGAAAAGGTTGATAACTATGGTAATGTAATTTTTTGGTCTGCTTCTTTGAAGACTTTCAATAAAACAAGATGGTCAAAAACTGCTAGTTCATCAGTAAATAAAAACGTTACGATTAGGAATGCAAATACAACAAAAAAACTTTTAGAACTTACAGAAAAATAAAGATATCTAAAATGAAAAATTGAATATGTAAAAGGTAGACACTTCAAAAAATGAGGTGTCTATTATTTACCTAATTATTTGAAAGGACGTGATACTACGAAAGCAGAAAAACAAGAAACCAAAGGTCGCTCCCCATCGTGTAAGACCATCAAACAAATAAGATTCATTAAAACCATAAAACAGAAAGGATAGGTAAAAATATGGAACTTAAATTGTCATTCCCAACATGGAAAAACATTCGGCAAATTATAATTTGCTGAGAAATATATAATCATCAGAATCAAATGCCTCTTTATGTTCTGCTATTAACATTGGTTTAAATCCTTTATCATCGAATATATTCATAATAATCCATAATATCACCATCCTAAAAATAGTATGGTCAAGATGAGTTGTTTTAAGCATAAAAAAAGAGCTAGTAATTTTAAATAAATTAGCTCTTTTTATAATTTATTAACATTCATTTATCTTTACATCTTCCAGAATTGGTTTTTATCTATCACCCATACTTATCTGAATTACACCTGTACTATGACTACTATAGTTAAGTTGCATAGTTTGACTAAATTTTACTACAAAGTTTCCAGATCTATTACTTGCTCTTATTCCAGGTCTTGTAACCCAAGAATTCTGTCTTCCAGCTCTAGCTTTAAATTCCCATCTACCTACGGCAAGTAAATTCCGTTGGCAAAATAGTAGTATACACCTCATAAAACGGCTATATTTAAACGTTATATGGCATCAAATTCTTTAATGGACAAATAAGTTACTTTGGCTATATTGTTTTTTATAAGCTTATCTAGTTCTTTATTACTTAGGCGATTGTACTTATTTATAACTTTCAAGTCTTCACTTTTTTCAGAAGATATTGCCTCAATTAAACTCTCAACAGATTTTATTTTATATTTTTTATAATCCTTCATAAGAAAAGATACACTTTGATTTTCTAATTCGTTTTCTATATTCATCAACCTGGATATATACTCATCCTTTTTATCTAATACGCTCTCTTTCTTTGTCACCAAATCATTTAAAATCTCGTTTGTTTCTATTAGTTGCTTTGAAATTACACGCATGTCCAAATTGATAGTGTTATAGTACAGATTAATCATCATAACAATAAATACACAAATAGATGAAGCTAATACTAAAATATACTTCTTCATAAACTCCTCCTTAGTTAAAAATATTCTCAATAAATTCTATTCAAGGAGCGTACAATAAATACATTTTGAATAAATATTTATAATTTTTACCATTTGATATTGTAAATTTTCCTATATTATATTAAACTACTATTAAATTAATTAAACTGCTTTAGGAGGCTTAATATGTTTGAAAGAATAAAAGAAATAATTGCAGACCAATTAGGGCTAGATGATACAGAAGAAATAACTACAACTACATCATTAGTAGACGATTTAGAGGCTGATTCATTAGATGCTGTTGAAATAGTAATGGCACTTGAGGATGAGTTTGATATAGATATTCCTGATGAAGAAGCTGAACAATTTAAAAACATTGGAGATATCTGCAAGTATATCGAAGAAAATAATTAATGGATGCAAAAAGAATCAATTGTTTGGTTTGCTCCATGCCAATTCCTGTGATACGGAAATAAACGTCGCATAACCAAATCAATTGATTCTTTTTAGTTAAGTCCTTCCTTTTGGCGGGACTCCTTTTTTATTATATTTTTACACTTTTTATAACTATTTTAATAATTATTTACTAGTTATGTACTCAAGTGGCTTTTGTATGTATTTTACTTGGTTGAAGAATTTTTTATTTTTCTTCATAAAAAGTAACATTTTTTATAACTATATCAAATGTTCCATTCTCATTTTTTCTCATACTGTACTTCATAGGATCTTCAAAGTCTGTTAAGTTTCCCTTGATATCAAATCCATTATCAGTTTTTATACCTCTCTTTTTAAGCTTTTTTTCAACCCATTCCTTGTCAATACTAAAGTTATCTACTAATCCCTTTTCTTCCATAAGTTCTTTAAAGCTCTCTTTTTTATCTTCATCTTTTAATGAACTTTCTACAAATTCATTTAAATCTATACTCTGCTTCTCTTTTAATGTGTAATTTAGTATACTTCTAACATCTTCTGCCTCTTTGATATTTTCTCCAAGTGCATTTGTTATCCAGTTCTCTGTAGATTTTTAAATACTCTCGTCTTGTATTTATCATCTTCTACTCTCTCTGCATTTAAAAAATCTGCTATAAATTTAGTATCTGTCCCTTCTTTTTCAGAATTCTTGTCTAAAAGTCTTAAATGGTACTCATCGTTAATCCCACTAACACCGACAAAGGCACATTGCTTTGGTTTTTGAGTCTCTGTTATACCTATTTCATTTGCTACCATTTGAATATTAAACTTGTCATCTATAAATTCAATTGAATGAGTGTAAAGTTTCTTGTAATCCAGCTTAAGTATAGCTATATTTTTCTCGTCTTTTATTGTGTACAAACATACTGCTAAATCACATGATTCTAGCTCTGAATTTATCTTCATTATTTCAAACAAATACGAAGCTATCTCCTTAGAGTTATCTAAAAATGTATCTTCATTGTATATCATCTGCTCGCAACAATTTTTTATAACATTATCGTTATAATCCTTAAATACCGCTTTCCTTACATCATCATCCTTACTAACTCTTTTTATAACTTTTTGAAAAAATCCATCTACCTCTTGATTTATCTTACCTTCAAAATCATTTAAAATTGGAACATCGCTATTTTTATCTAGTACGTGCACTATAAACTTATGAATTATCATTCTATCACCCCAAATATTTAATTTATCTTTATTATATTATTTTAATTTGTCTATTAAATCTTTCATATCTTTTGGAATATTTGACTCAAACTCCAAAACTTCCCTAGTTCTCGGTTGCTCGAATTTCAAACTATAGGCATGTAGAGCTTGTCTAGTTATTAAAGATTCATCCACATATCCGTACAGATCATCTCCAATAATACCATGGCCTATATATTCCATATGAACTCTAATCTGATGTGTTCTGCCAGTAAAAAGTTCAACTTCTAGAACTGTTGCATCTTTTAGTCTCTCTAAAACCTTGTAGTGTGTAACTGCATGTTGACCTCTATCATCAACTAGCCTCTTTATAGTATCATCATTTGATCTATATATAGGAACATCTATTACTCCTTTGTCATCTTTTACTACTCCCTTTACAATCGTTATATACTTCTTTTCAACTTTGTCGTACTTCATATCATCTGAAAGTACATGGTGTGCATAAGCATTCTTTGCTACTATTACAAGACCGGAAGTGTTCATATCCAATCTGTTTACAAATCTTATTTTTACATTTTCATCCTTTTCATCAATAAAGTGTGTAACACCATTTGCAATAGTATTGTCTACATGACTCTTTGTAGGATGGACAACCATAAAAGGAGGTTTATCTACCATAATAATATCAAAATCATCGAAAAGTATATTCAATTTTAAATCTTGAGGCTCAAAGTTTGCCTTGTCTTCATTTATTTTTACTTCTATCAAATCTCCACTTTTTAATTTTGCATTCAGTTTTTCAAACTCACCATTCACTAAAATACTCTTTTCTCTTTTCATCCTTGAAAGAGATCTCACCGAAAAATTTAATTTATCTAAAAGCACATCCTTGAGGATACTAGTCTCTTCATTTCTATAAGACATAAGGTTGTACTTCTGTAATTCTTTATCGAACAACATAACCCCTACTTTCATCTATTTTATTTCATCGTAACATTATCTATTTTACACTAAATTAGGTCGAATAGATAATAATATTTTAAACAAGTTGTGTTATAATACAAGATAGAACATAGAGAGGTGAGTATATGAAAAAAATTATTACAGTAAACTCAAATGAACTGGCAAAATCTCTAGAAACTAAAAAAATCCTAGAAGAAAGATTAAGTTCAAAAGGATTTGACGTTTATCCAGATTTAAAGCCTGATACAGAACTTATCATTTCGATTGGTGGAGATGGATCTTTTTTAAAAACTGTACACGATTTTAATTTTCCAGATGTTCCTATAATAGGTATAAATACTGGTCACTTAGGGTTCTTCGCTGAAATATCCCCCGACAAAATAGATAACTTCGTCGAAGCCTACTCAAATAAAGATTTTATTATGCAAAATATTTCACTTCTCGAAGCGGATGTTAGAACAAAGGACTCTTGTTTTAAAAAACTCGCAGTCAATGAAGTGGTTGTGAGAGGTGATAAATCTCGAGTTATTCACCTAAACCTAAGTTTTGATGATAGAATGATACAAAATTTCAGCGGTGACGGTATGATAGTATCGACATCGACTGGTTCAACTGCATACAACTATTCTGCTAGAGGAAGTATTGTAGATACAAGTCTTGAAGTAATACAAATCACTCCTCTACATCCAATCAATACTAATGCGTACAGATGTTTTACATCTAGTATAATAGCATCCAGTGAATCTATCATTAAAATTTCACCTGAAAATACATTTGAGGATTCAACACTTATAGTAATTGACGGAGTTGAACATAGATTTAGCAAGGTAGACTCAATTAGGCTTAATTTAGCTAATAAAAAAGTAAAACTACTTAGACTGCCAAATTATGAGTTTTGGAGGAGAGTTTCAGAAAAATTTTTATAATATATCAAGATACATTCGGAGGAGAAATATGAAAATAGGAGTTATGAGTGATACACATGGAAGTCTAACGTATTTCGATAAAGCAATGAAAGCTTTATCAGATTGCGACATGCTGTTTCATGGAGGAGATATCCTTTACCACGGTCCAAGAAACGACCTTCCTGTGGGGTACAATCCAAAACCAATGATAGAAAAATTAAATCAACTTAAAAATATAGTAATTGTTAAGGGTAACTGTGAGGCCGATGTAGATCAAATGGTTTTAAAGCATCCAATCCAAAGCCCTTATGCCGTTTGCCAAATTGATAAGACTAGATTTATTTTAAATCACGGATATACAGAGCCAAAAGAAACTATAATAGAAAAATCCAAAAATATGGGTGCTGATGTACTAATATTAGGTCACACACATGTAAAAGAACTAACTGATTTAGGAGATATAATAGTCCTAAATCCAGGAAGTACATCTATTCCAAAAGATGGTTCTAATTCAGTTGCTACAATAGAGGTTTTAGAGGGTTCCGATAAAACGAAAAATAAACTAGATATAGTTTTTATAGACTTAAATACTATGGAAGCTATTAAATCAATATAATTAAATAAATTTTATAGTGTTTAATAAAAATGGCAAAACCTAAAATATATAGGCTTTGCCATTTATTAGTGTATTATTAACGTTGTGCAAATTTCTCAGCTATTTTAACTATAACTTGAGAAGCCTTAGCCATAGCATTTACAGAAACACATTCATTTTTACTGTGGAAATTTAATCCCCCAGTAAATATATTTGGACAAGGTAATCCCATAAATGATAGTCTTGCACCATCTGTACCTCCTCTTATAGGAACTAATAATGGCTTTACACCAGATTCCTTCATGGCCTCTTCAGCTATATCTACGATAAATTTAATCGGTTCAATTTTTTCTCTCATGTTGAAGTACACATCGTCTAGTTGATATTCAACTCTTCCATTGTACTTTTTACTAGTGCCTTCTAAACTCTCTTTGAAGAAAGCCTTTCTTTCTTCGTATTTTTCTTTTGAATGATCTCTTATAATGTACTCCATAGTAGCTTTTTCTACATTACCGTTTAAACCATTTAGATGATAGAAGCCTTCATAACCTTCTGTTGTCTCAGGTCTTTCAGATGCTGGGAATAATTCTGATATTTCAGCTGCTATATAAAGTGCATTTACCATTTTATTTTTTGCAGTTCCAGGGTGAACATTTCTGCCTTGAATAGTTATGGTAGCGTTTGCCGCGTTAAAGTTTTCATATTGAAGTTCTCCACAGATTGCTCCATCTAGAGTATAAGCATATTTTGCACCAAATTTTTCTACATCGAATAAGTCTGCTCCTCTACCAATCTCTTCATCAGGCGTAAATCCTAATTTTACATCTCCATGTTTTATCTCAGGGTGTTCAACTAAATATTCGATTGCAGTTATTATTTCGGCTATACCTGCCTTGTCATCTGCCCCTAGTAAAGTTGTTCCATCCGTAACTATTATATCGTCACCTTTTAATTCTTGAAGCTCTGGGTAGTCAGCAATATATGTAACAATATTCAGTTCTTCATTTAAAACTATATCTTTACCATCGTAGTTTTTTATAAGTCTTGGTTTTATATCTTTACCACTTACATCTTCATTAGTATCTAGATGTGATACAAAACCTATTGTGTCTACTCCGTCAGTGTTTCCTTTTAGTGTAGCCATTACATAACAGTTTTTATCTACAGAAGCATCTTCTAGCCCTAATGATTTTAGCTCATCAACTAAATACTCGGCAAAAGTTCTCTGTCCTTCTGATGATGGGCAATTTTCATTCTTTGAGTCTGATGTTGTATGAAAAGATACATACTTTAATAATCTCTCTACTACTTTTTGCTCCATTTAAAACCCTTCTTTCTTATATATAATAAAAAAATTGTTGTGCGATAAATAAGTTTAATATTTATCACACAACAATTATAACACACTGCTATCAAAAATTGGGCTACACTTATAATATACCCACTTTTTTAAGTATATTATGCATACATACAAACCCAAAACAAAATAAAATCCCGATTACTCCTTTTAATTGTATCCCTATAAATATAGCAGCTATAGTTGCTAGAGGACTAAGTCCTATATTTGCTGAGATCAATTTAGGCTCTAGTATCTGACGAACCACAGATATTAATACGAATACTACAGTCATTCCTATCGCTACAAAATAGTTCTTTATCATAATATGATAGACTATTATTGGTAGGTATATAGATATAATTCCTAAAAAAGGTATTAAATCCATTAGCGAACCTACTATACCTATAACAAATCCATACGGTAGTCCAAATATCAAGAAACTTAAAAATATAGTTGCTGCAGTTATACTCATAAGTATTGCATATGCCTTGATATATCCAAATATAGACGCCCCTATTTCATTTCTTACATTTAAAACCTTTTTTCTAACTTCCATAGTAAACATATTGTAAAAACTTGCTTCCATTTTGTCCAAATCTTTCGCTATAAAATATGTAGATACAAACAGTGTAACTGTAAACATAAGTATGTACGGAATAGATGTCGCTAAATTTATAGTACTTGCTAAAATGCTTTTAGAAATACTCATTAAGTTTCCGCTAAATTTTGATGTAAGTTCTTGAATATCAATGTTTGCCATACTGTTAGCCTGGCTTATAAGGATATTTGCTTTATTCACAATATCAGCAGCTAAATCAGTCAAGTACGATCCATTTGATGCGTTGTTTATAAATATCATCAACTGCTTAGTCAAGTTAACAACCCCCATAGATGTCAGAGTTATTACTAGAGCAACGGCAATAAAACTCAAAAGCAAAGTTGATATTCCTTTGTTGATTTTAAATTTATTAAACATTTTTTGTGATATTGGTTTGATCATAAATGCTATTAACGTTCCGAGGAAAAATGGTGCAATAAAAGGAAAAGCTTTGTATATAAACAGAAATATCAATGAATAGATTACTATAAATATAGCATTTCCTTTCAATTTGTAAATAAAATCTTTTTCTAAAATTGGCATTTTATACTCCTTTCTAATAATGATTTTTCTTTTGCTTTTAATCCTTTTTTTTATTCTTATTTAAAAATAATAAAGTTTATTCTATTAAAAAGGTTGTCTTTACTATAGAAATTGCATTCTATTTCGAGACAACCGCTTAATTACGTATATATCCTGATCTTTTTGATTCTATTCTTGTCAATGCTCTCAATGCAGAACTTTATTCCATCTAACTCTATAACTTGATTTTCCTCAGGGAATTTTCCTAAAAACCCTATTATAAATCCTCCTATAGAGTCAAATTCGTCGGACTCTAATTTTACGCCAATAAGCACATTTACATCGCCTATTTTTGTACCTCCATCTACAATGTACTCATCTTCTTTGATTACTTGTATTTCATCTTCATCTTCATCGTATTCGTCTTCTATCTCCCCAACAATCTCTTCTACTAAGTCTTCAATTGTCAGTAGACCAGAAGTACCTCCGTACTCATCCACTACTATTGCCATTTGTGATTTAGCTAATTTCATTTCGCCTAAAAGTCTCGCAACTTTTTTGAATTCGTAAGTAAAGTACGGAGTTCTCATATAGTTCTTTATATCAAAATCTTCTACTTCTTCATCAGTTAAAAATATAATGTCTTTAAAATTAAGAACACCTATAATATCGTCTACTGTCTCTTCATAAATAGGCATTCTACTTAATTTTTCTTCTTTAAATGAAGCTATAATTTCATCATAACTGTCTTCTACATCTATTGCTACAATGTCTATTCTTTGAACCATAGCACTTTTAGCTTGCATATCTCCAAATTCAAAGACATTGTTTATTATTTCTCTCTCTTCAACTTCAAGAACACCCTCTTCATGGCTTACATTAACCATTGTTTTAAGATCTTCTTCAGTTACATAACTTGTGTTTCCTTTATTGGGAATTCTAAAAACTTTAAATATAAAACTTGTTACTTTATCTAGTAGCCAGACAACCGGTGTAAGAAAAGTTATTACAAATTTTATCGGCTTTGATACAAATAATGCCACTCTTTCTGAATCATTAGCTGCAATTGATTTTGGAGTAATCTCACCAAATATCAATATTAAAACTGTCATAATAGCTGTCGCCATTACTACCCCTTGTGATCCAAATATACCTACTAATAGTGATGTAGATATAGAAGTAGCTGCTATATTTGCAAGGTTGTTTCCAACTAGTATTGCACTCAACAGCTTTCCTGAATTCTCTGTTAAAGAGCTTACTAATTTTGCTCCTTTAACTCCCTCATCTTTCATATATCTAATTCTTATCTTGCTCAAAGACATCAAAGACGTCTCTGAAGCTGAGAAAAACGCAGATGTAATAAGTAGTAAAGCTAGTATTACAATCTGTGCTATATCATTGGGCGATTCCAATCTTTACCACACTCCTAATTACTTTGTTTTATTAATATTTAAGTCTCTTATCCCGATATTTCTATTATTATATCATAATTATATAATTTATGGAAATTTTATAAATTAATCTATTTAATACTTTATTGTATCCACTTTCTATTTAACTGTACTCAATATGGGTCTTTGATCCAACTCCACTCTTACTTGGATTTACTAAAAGTTTAATTGGTACTCTATTTTTAAGCTCTTCAACATGACTTATAATTCCTATACTTAGTTCATCTCCATGTAACCTCTCCAGTGACTCCATTACTATCTCTAAAAGCTCGGCATCTAGTGAACCAAAACCTTCATCCAAGAAGAAAAACTGTAGAGGTGCTTTTCCTTTTAGCTGAATCTGTGAAGATAATGCAAGAGCTAATGCTAGAGAAGTTAAAAATGTTTCTCCTCCAGACAATGTGTCTACACTTCTTCTCTCCCCGCCATTGAAATTATCCCTCATAACAAAATTAAGTCTCTCATCTATCTCAAGTGCATATCGTCCTCTTGTTATAGAGTCTAATTTATTTGAAGCTTCTAAAGAAATATATTTCAATTGATTTGTAGCAACATACTCGACAAACTTATTTCCTTGAATAGTCCTATCCAAATCATCCAATAGATCAACTTGATGCTGAACTGCTTTTAGCTCTTCAGTTAATACCTTAACTTTTTCTAGAGATTCTCTCAGATTGATTTCTTTATTTTCACCTGCACCAATTCTCTTAGCTATTGATGATACATCTTGCTTTAAATTATCTATTTTATTTTTTGTACTCACTAGATCGTCTTCTTTTATAGTTTTATCTAAAACCTTATCATCCAATTCTCCAATTCTAAGATTGATAAATTTTTCTTCTTCATTAAAGTCCTTAACCTCTTTTTCTATAGCATAAAGTTCATCGGCATCTATTATAGCACCTTTAACTTTGTATATATCTTTGAATCCGCTTACGACAATAATCTCTTTAAGTGATTCTTCCTTTGAGATATACTCAGACCTAGATTCCGCTAAACTAGCTTTTATTATATTTCTATTAGAATCATTTCTTTCGTATTCTTCTTTTTTTCCATCAAGTTCTTTACTTGTAGAGTTTTCTTCTTCATGTATATTTTTGATACAACTTTCTATCTCATCAAGTAAGCTGTTTGCTGGTTTTCCTTTAGTTATTTCACTAAGTTCTCTAGTCTTAGTTTTTTGGGTATTCTTTTTATCCAAATACAGGTCTTCTAATTTATTTAGATTTATATTTACTTCATAAAATCTATTCTTAGATTCATTTAAATCTTTTTCTATAGATTCTTTATCCAATTTAAGCACTGTAAGTGATGCACTAAGTCTTTCTATTTCTTTTTCATTTTCTTTTATCTCTTCAACTTTTTCGCCAAAACTCTCTACCCTTAGCGACGTCTTAATACTCAGGTATTCATTTTTCAAACTAGTGTATTTATTCTCAATAACTTCAACTTCATTTTTTAACTCTTCTATAACTTTTCCTTTACTGCTTATTCCTTCATCTAATTTGGATTCTTCAATATCAACATTATTTTTTCTATCCTTTAGCTCCAATATCTTTTTTTCACATTCTTGCTTATCATTCTGCCAATTTTCAAAGCTTACTTTAAACATATCTAAGCTTTTTTTCTCTTGTTCAATAGATAAAAATATTCTACTAGAGTTATTATCTCCAATATTTAATTTGATATTTTCAAATTCCTCAGATTTTAGCTTATGCGCGTATTCAAGTGAGTTTTGTTTAAGGGATAATCTCTCAATTTTATCTTTTACTTCTTTATGTTGTATATTCATTTTATCCAGTTTATTTTCAAGAAATTCTATTTTCGGATCATAATTTACCGATTCTACCTCTCTGTGTTCTAATGAACCACATACTGGGCAAGGACTTCCTTCTTTTAGATTTTTCCTGAATCTCGTAGCTTGATTTAAAATCTTAAAGTTATCTATTTCTTCCTCTAATTCAAACTTCTTTTCTTCTATTTTTTCTTTCTCAGTTCTAAACTCTGAAATCTCTTTTCCTAATTTAAATATGCTCTCTAAAATTTCATTTACTTCATCTTTCAATATATCTCTTCTTTTTTCACTTTTATCTAAATTTAAGGCATATCCTTTAAGTTCCACTATTTTTTTTGACTTCTCAAGTATATCATCATTGCTTCCTGGACATTTTGTCATAATAAACTCTAAATGAGATTCCTTACTTTCAAGTTCACTTAGTATATCCTTTTTATTCCTTTGCATATATTTATAGTTAGATTTAAACTCATCATATTCTTTCAATAGATTATCAAGCTTTAAAGACTTAATCTTTTTTTCTTCTGATACTTTATTATATTCTTTTTCCATATCGTATGAATAAAATATCTTTTGTTTTAAGTCAACACTTATAGATATCTCTTCGAGTTGATTTTCTAACCTCTCAATATTATTAACTATTGATTTTAAATTTGCTTCTAATTCAGAGTTCCTTTTTTCCAAAATAACTTTTGAATTACTGTATTCATTTTTATCCGAAACGAGTTTTTTAATTTCTTCTTCAATAGTTTGTAATTCATTCTCCAATTTTAAACCGTATTCTAATCTTATCTTTTCTTGGCTCATTTTAGGAATATCATCAAATTTTGATTTTAAAATTTCATCATATCTATATTTTATACTTTCAAGTTCTCTTTTTAAAAATACACTGTCCTTTTCGTATACATCAAGTTTATTTGAGTCTTCAGCTATTTTCTTATTTAGATTTTCAAAGTAAATTATATGAGGCTCTATCATCGAAGCTTTTTTAGATTTTTCTATAGAGATTTTTTTCTCTTTTATTTCATCTCTTTTAGATTCTAAATCCTTTAATCTAGTTTTATACATACTTAGTTTATTCTGTTGATCGTAAGTAATTTTATCTTCTTCGTAGATTTTCTGAAGTTTATTTAGATCTTCAGTATTACTCTTTTCAAGTAATTTTAGTCCCTCAAGCTCTCTTATTACACTTTCATAAGCTTCTTGAGACACTTCATCGTACTGAGTTAATTTTGATTTAATATCGTACAGATTTCTTAAATTGAAATTCTTTCTTCTTTTTACCTTTTCAGAGAGACCTCTTCCATACTTCTCAAGGTTGAATATTCTCTCTAACATATCCCTTCTCTCTGAACCAGTTAGTTGTAGAAATTCGCTAAATTTTCCTTGTGGCAATACTACAGACCTTGTGAAGTCATTTGCTGTAAGACCTATTACTTCTGTTATCTTCTCGTTGACCTCTCCAACTTTGTCTGCCAACACATTTTTATTCCCATCATTTAAAATCTCAACTAACCTAGCATATGATGTCTTTGTTCCAGTCTTGCTTTTAACCATATTTCTGTCTACAAGATATCTTCTCTTATTGTTTTTCGTACCTATTTCAAACTCATAAGATAAGACTGTTTCTTTGCTAGAGCTATTAATAAATTCTTTGGTATTTCTTGAAATATTTCCATACATAGCCAAGGTTATAGCATCAAGTATCGTCGACTTTCCGCTTCCAGTAGGTCCGAATATTCCAAATAATCCCCTCTCAGTAAGCTTTTCAAAATCGACAATTTGTTTATCAGTATAGCTATTTAAACCAGATAATTCTAGTTTTATCGGTCTCATCCTAGATTTCACCTTCTTCATATATTATGTCCATGAATAAATCCATAAGCTCTCCCTTTGGCTCAACACCTTTGCTAAATACATAGAACTCTTTAAAAAGTTCGCCCATAGATTTTTCTTTTAAGTCTATTTCTGCTTTTGTCTCTATTGTATTGATAATAGGTTTTATCTCTATTATATCTTTTAACAACTCTTTCATTGTTTTAAGATCTGACTGGTCAATAACCTCATCAGTAGTTATCTCAAAAAATGACCATATATCTCTATCCTTATTTTCTTCACATATTTTTATCGCTTCTTCGACTCCATTACATTTAAATACTTCTATAGGTTTATAATTTTTAAAGTATACTTTTTCAATTACAGCATCTTCGCCTACATGTATATCTACAATATTGGCTCCTTTTGCATACACTCTCTCACTTTTACTATACTGCAAAGGAGATCCAGAGTAATATGCACTGAAGTACTCTGATGCCTTCTGAGGCTTGTGAAGGTGCCCAAGTGCTATGTAATCGGCTCTATCTGGTAAATCCTTTTTCTCAACTAGCAAACTTCCTCCAAGCTGGATAGGTCTTTCAGAATCAGAGCTGTCCCCACCAGTTATAAATATATGTGATACTGCTATATTAATACTTTCCTCATCAAAGTTTTTTTCTAGTTCTCTAAAAATATTTCCAACTTTTTCTGAATAGGAGCTCTGTCTCTTCTCCTCAGTATCGTTATCTTCAATTAAATCATTTAATCTCTTTTCACTTGGATACGGAAGTGATAATATTGTAACATCTTCTCCATTTATATTTAACTTTGTACAGCCTTCTTTTGCTTCTATAATTTTAAATTTCTTATATTCACCTAACTCCGCCGAACTATTTGGTTTTCCTAATATTATTATTCCTTGCTCAAGAGCTAGTGGAACTGCCGCCGATAGTCTATCAGGATTATCGTGGTTCCCAGATATTATAAATACACATCTTCGTCCATTGTCAGCAAGCCTAGATACTGTCTTGTAAAATAACCTTTCCGCTTGAGCAGATGGATTATATGTGTCGTATATATCACCTGCAATTATAACTAAATCTATGTTTTTTTCATCCACTAGTTCTATAAAATCTTCACAAAACTTCTCCTGTTCATCGATACGAGAGTGACCTTCTAGAGTTTTACCCAGATGCCAATCTGATGTGTGTATAAATCTCATTTATTACTCCTCCCAATTATACTATTTGTATAAGATACCTCGTTCTAATCCAAATAAGTATATCCACTTCTCTTTTACTTTCTTTCCTGTAAGTTCACTTAATGCATTTGCATAAAGTTCTAACTGTTTTTTGTATCTATTTAAAATTTCTTCTGTATTTTCTTCGTTCACAAAATCTGTTTTGTAATCAACTAATACAATTTCTCCATCTTCTTCAAAATACGCATCTATTATACCCCTCATCATAAGAGTTTCATCATCATAAATATTTACTTCATCTCTCAATATCTCTTCATCGTTAAAGTATACATCTTTCATATTAACCCTAGAATATATTACTTTTTCTCTATAAATAAGCTCTGATTTAAGCATTCTTTTACCTAAATTACTCTTGAAAAATTTGTATACTTTAAACGGATTTACTGCAGCCGCTTGATTTTCTGTTATAACATTTCTTTTTATTAAATCATCTATTTGCTCTTTAATACTGTCAATAGTTGCAACTCTATTTAGATCTACAAGCTGCATAAACATGTGCACTATAGTACCTCGCTCAGATGAACTTATCTTATTCTTTACTTCACTATTTTGGACAAATAGAGGTTTTTTTAGACTAGTCTCGTACTTATTTTGACTAAATATATAATCAGACAAATCCTCATCGTAATTCTCTTGTATTTTTTTTATTTCAGTAATTGAAATGCTCGATGGTTTTACAGTACTCAAGTTGTATGAGTATCTGTAGTTCAGAGAATCCTCAATTAACTTACCGTAGTTGCTATTGTATTCCTCGAAATCGATGTTTTTGATTATTCTTTCTACACTATTTTTTTCATCAATCTCTACAGAATTTATGCTGATCTCATCTCTATTCCATATTCTAGTTGTCCATTTCGATCTATCATCGTCAATACAAATATTTAAATTTAAGTTTTCTCTTATATTTGCCGAGTCCTTATGCTTAATTACTACAGGCATTATCCAATCTAAATAGTTTCTTCCTTTAAAAATTCCATACTCAGATATCTTTCCACTACTATCTATATTCGATGACCACTTGTCCAAACTTTTATCTACACTTTTAGTTGAACCTGTAAGTATTAACTTTTCCTTTGCTCTTGTAAGAGCAACATAAAGTACTCTCATCTCCTCTGATAAGTTTTCCATTAGTATTTTCTTTTTTAAAGTCTCTTTTGCAATACTAGGAAATGATATTCTCCTATCAAAATCCACAAAATGCGGTCCATACCCTAGGTCCTGATGGTATAAAATATTCTTTCTAAAGTCCTGCATATTGAAATTTTTACCTAGTCCAGAACATATCACTACAGGGAACTCAAGACCCTTACTCTTATGGATACTCATTATTCTAACTACATTTGCGTTCTCTCCTAAAGTCTTTGCACTTCCCATATCTCCACTAGATTTTTTAAGTTTATCTACAAAATTAATAAAGTTAAATATGCCTTTATAACTTGTCTCTTCAAACTGCTTTGCTCTTTCAAACAGAGTTCTTAAATTAGCCTGTCTTTGAACTCCTCCTGGCATAGCACCTACATATGCGTAGTAACCAGAATCATTGTACATATACCATAAAAATTCGTAAGTACTCATGTATATCGATTTAATTCTATACTCTTCAAGTTTGTTCAAAAACTTCTTGCTCTTAAATATTGTCTCTAAAAATTCAGATTCGATTTCTGCTTTAAAATTTAATTCTTCAACATTCTCAGTATCAGTTTCGATATTATCTTTTGTGTGATCCACAGCTTCAAATTTTGATAAAATCTTTAAAGCTTCATAAAAACTTCCTTCCCTATCTACAACCCTTACATTTACAAGATCTTCTGGTGTAAATCCAAATATTGGCGACTTTAAAACTGCTACTAAAGGTATATCTTGTATTGGGTTGTCGATTACTTGTAGCAGAGATATCAAAGTTTTAATTTCTATTGTGTCAAAATATCCAACCCCTATATCTGCAAATGTCGGGATATCCATATTTATAAGCTCTTCGGAAAAAACTGGTGCCCAAACTGAGGTTGCGCGTAGTAATATTACGATGTCTTTAAACTCTACTGCTCTGTAATCGTCTAAAGTCTTATCGTACACCTTTTGAATTTCGCCACCTTTATTTGGTTTCATCATTTCTTTAATAATTTTGCCTACCATTCTCGCTTCTATCTGAATATTGTCGAGTTCCTCATGTTCATCTTCGTTATCATTGTATTCATCATCAAAATTGTATTCTTCGCTTGAATTTCCATTTAAACTTGATTTTAACTTATCGTTTTTCTCAATTAAATGTACTTCGGTAGCTCCTCCTACTACAGTATTTTCACATTCATTTTCTTTAAAACTTGCCCCTAAGTTTAATCTTTCATCTTCTGTGTATGCTATCTCACCTATATTTACACTCATTATATTTTCAAATATATAGTTTATTGAATCGATTACTTCATCCCTGCTTCTAAAATTTTTGTAAAGCATTATTTTTCTATGGCGACTTCCTTTTTCAGTACTGTAGTCGTTGTATTTACTTAAGAAAAGCTCCGGTCTAGCTTGCCTAAATCTATAAATACTCTGTTTTACATCCCCGACCATAAATCTATTAGGATGCTCCGATTTAGAAACTGATTTAAGAAGAACTTCTTGTACAAGGTTGCTATCCTGGTATTCATCTATAAATATTTCATAAAAAGTTTCCTGATACTTAATAGCAACTTCAGAAGGTACCAGCTCTCCATCCTCTCCCTTATCTGTAAGTATCTTTAGTGCGAAATGTTCTATATCATTGAAATCTATAATAGATTTCTCCCTCTTCTTTTGAGCATATCTTTCATCAAATTTAAGCACTAAGTCAGAGATCGGCTTCATAAGTTGGTACAGTATATTTAATTCATAAGTTATAGATTTACTATCCTTATTAAACGAAGTTTTTATTATTTCTTCTATAGACTTTTTAGCTTTATCCCTAGTTGCCTTAGATCTATCTTTATATATTTTGATGTACTCAGGTGCATCTTTTGGTATTCTTTTTACACCTTTTACGTAGTTCTCAAATTCAAATTTCGATAGTTCTTTATAGGTTTCTCCCCATGAAATTTTACAAGCCTGTAATATATTTTCTATTTTTTTGTACTCAATTTTTAATTTATCATTAAAAGTTTCTATTTCTTCTATACCTTCTATATTGTCGATAGCATTTCTCATATCTTGCACAACTCCGGCAAGTTCTAGCTCAACAGATTCTAGTAAATACTTCGCCCATATAGAATCCGAAAATTCGAAGTCTTCATCTATATTAAACATCTCAGCTGATTCGTTTAGCCACTTTGTTGGTTCTGGTGAAGTCATCGCAAAAGAATATATCTGAAGTAACATATCCTGTATAGATTTATCTCCACCTCTCTCTGCATAACTTTCAACTAAGTTTAGAAAACCTTTATTATTTTCTTCGTACAGCTCATCAAAGACTTCCTCCAGTGCTTCTTTCTTAAGAAGTGTACACTCTGTCTGATCTCCAATTCTAAAATTAGGATCAAGTTCTATTGTATGAAAATTTGATTTTATTACATCTAGACAGAAGGAATGTATAGTAGTTATACTAGCCCTATTTAAAAGTAGTATCTGATTTTGTAAAAATTTACTTTCCGGATTTTTATCAAGCTCTTTAACTATAGCATCTCCAATTCTCTCTCTCATCTCTGAAGCTGCTGCATTTGTAAATGTAACTACTAAAAGCCTATCTATATCTATAGGATCTTCTTTTGAAGTTATCATTTGGATAATTCTCTCAACCAAAACTGCAGTCTTTCCCGACCCTGCAGCAGCTGAAACCAGAAGATCGGAATTACTATTATCTATTACTTCTTGCTGCTCTTTTGTCCATTTAGGAGAACTCATTTTACAATATCTCCTTTCATCATTTGAATTATCTCATCATTAGATTTTTTGTTGATTATCATGTATTTATTGTCTTTAAGTGTAGTATCAAACTGACATATAGCTGAATATTTACAGAAATCACATGATGTTGAGTTATTGTGTTTGTACGGAGATATATCAATATTTCCACCCATCATGTCTTCACATATATCTACTATTGTCTGTTTTACATATTTTCTTATTATATCGAATTCATCATAGTCAACAAGAGAAGTACCTTTACCTAATGTTCCGTCTTTGTTAAAGGATACAGGTATAATAAGCGATGTCTTTCTTCCTTCACCTTGAAGATTCTTATCCATCTCTCTTATTATGTCGCTGTCTTTTAATAACAGACCTTTCATTCTAAGCTCTTTTAAAATAGCCTCTTTGATCTCTCCATCATCTTTATTCTCATTAAAGCTTGCTATTGGATCATCTATTTTAAAATACATTATTGCTGCAGGTTTAAGATCTACACCTTCTGTATTTTTACTCTCAAGCATTGCATCTAAGTAAACCATCAATTGAAGTTGAAGCCCATGGTAAACATCCGTCAAACTCATTGATTTTGTTCCCGATTTGTAGTCTATTATTCTAATGTACTTTTCTTCGCCCTTTTCAAATTCATCAATTCTATCTATTTGACCAATTAATTTTATTTCTTCACCGTTTTGTAATACTATTTTTATAGGAGGATATTTACTATCTATCCCAAACTGAACCTCGTATTCAGCAGGCTCAAACGCCCCGTTTTTAATGTGATGACTTATAATCGAAATTGAACTTGTTAGCATCTTTTTTAATCTAAATGAAAGGTATTTATATCTGGCAGAACTGTTTAAGATATACCCAGGTATAACTTTTATCAGCTCATCTACAATAACTGAAACCTTTTCTTTGATATAGTTATTATCTATATCTCTCCATCCTAGCCTGTCCTTTGAAAGCTCTTTTGAGAATATCTCTAGGATATTGTGGACAAATATCCCTAGGTCTGGAGGAGTAAAGTTGTACTCTTTTCTCTCCTTAGCCTTAAGTCCATACTGAATAAAATACGAAAACGGGCATTCCGAATACTTTTCTAATCTGGATACACTTAGTAAATTGCTTTGATAAAGCTGTTTTACTTTTTTATCTTCTATTTTACTTAAGCGGTTTGTATATCTAAGACCTTTTAGAAGGTTATCTGTTATAGTTTTATACTGATCATCTTTTAAGAAAAATCTATAAACATCCAACCAAATACTGTTTAACACCTCTTCGTGATTTTCATCTACATCATATTCTTTAAAAGCATTTATCATTTCATTAAAAGTCGGCTTTTTAGCTGTAATTTTCTTAAGAATAGTATCATCATTCTTTTCACTAAGCTCTACCAGATAGCTCGTGTCTTTTACATTAGGAAATATTTTTTTTAATCTGGATACAATAGTCGACGGTCTAAGTGTCTTACCTTCATGATCTGATATCGGGTAAGATACTATTAGATTTTCCTTTGTTGATGTAAGTGCTCTATAAACTAAAAACTGTTCTTCATATGTTTTTGTCTTGCTGTCTATATCAACTTCTATTCCCTTTTCTTCAAGTAAATATCTATCTTTATCGTTAATTAAACCATCATCTTTTGTTATCATCGGAAATACTCCATCAATTGCTCCAACTAAATACAGATATTTTGTATCTGTATTTTTCATCCTATCAACACTACTCACTAGTACTTGATCAAGACTTGGAGGAACTAGTCCGAGTTCATTTTCTTCAAATCCCAAATTTAAAAGTTTAGTAAATCTATCTATTGATATAAACTCATCTCCAAGAAGTTCAACCATTTGATCAAGCATATCTACCACTATATCCCATATCTGCGAATACTGGCTGGCTCTATCTAAATCTCCTGCCGTCTTAAATTCGGAGATTAAACTTTCTATAGTCTCAGGTAGTTTTATATCAAGCAAAAATTCGTAAATATACTTGCAAATTTCTTCTACCTTATTTTTTCTCTTTAACTTACCTTGAAACTCTAATATTGGTCTAAGAACTTCATTCCTAATTTCATAAATCCTATTTTTTAAATTCAATTCATACTCACTTTCATCATTTGAGTAATTATGATTAACACGATAATTCCATTTTTCTTCAAACCACTTATTTCCTTTTATTCCATTTGCAAGCACATAGTTTTCTAATAAACTAATATCGTCATCATCAAAACCTAGAAGTCCGCTCTTTAGGTATCTAAACATAGTGTCGTACTTATAACCTTTATTTTTCATCTCTAAAATAGATATAATAAGCACAATTATAGGGTTACTCTTAGCTTCTCTTTTTTTATCTATAAAGTAGGGTATATCATACTCACTGAAAATTGATTGAACTAAGAAATTGTATCTATTCAAATCCCTTGTAGCAATTGTTATATCTTTGTATCTAATACCTTTCTCTCTAACTAAAATAGTTATTTCTTTAGCAATCTCTTCTATTTCGTGGTACAAGTTGTTAAACTCTTTTATTTCAATATTATTTGTTTTATTATTGTAAATTTTATATGGGTAAAAGTTATAGTACTTTTCTAAATGTAATAGCTCTTTATTTCCATCAAATCTCTTAATATCACCAACATTTAAATTAATAGGCTTAAGAACCTCTATAGACTCTTCTTTACACATTTTTATAAACTTATTATAAGTAAATTTTGTCCTAGAGAATATATCCATTTTGCTATAACCAAGATCATCTACCCTATCTAAAGTAAGAGATATATTTACTTCCTTAGCTTTTTTCAAAATTTCCTTTAGTGTATTATACTGTTTTGGTGTAAATCCCGTAAATTCATCTATATATACTCTAGCTCCATCTAAATAGTTAGACATAGATATTTTATTTGCCAAGGACTCCAGTATATCTTGTGAATCAACATACTTTTCATGCAAATTTTTCTCAAATGACTCGTAGATTTTACTTATATCTTTAAGCTTCATACTAAGCATTTCATTTTCAATTCTATCCGAAACTTCATCTAATTTCTCATAAGATAAATTGTACTGTTTTAACTCGGATATAGTATCCGATATAGAGCTTATAAATCCTGGCTGTGTCATTGATTTAGAAAAAACTTTTAGTTCATCTGCTACACTTTCAACTGCCTTATATGTAATCATTGCCTTTCCACTAGTATTAATATTTACATCAGTAAGACCACCAACTTGTGAAAAAACAATACGACTAAGTGAATTAAAACTAAGTACCCTAGTTCTTAGGTACTTGTCCTTTTCTTCCCTTAAATACAATTCACTAACTTTTTTTTCTATTTCAAACGTATATTGATCTGGTACAATAAGTAAAACTGGAGTTTTTTCATCAGACTTAACTTGCCTTTTTATTTCATCAAGTATATATGAAGATTTTCCAGCTCCACCACGACCAAAAATAAATCTAAGTGCCATAAACCTCACTCTCCAAAATCTCAAAGTCTACATCTTTATTGTTGCATAATTTATTAAATTCGCAGTAATTGCAGTGTTTTTTATTCTTAATTAATTTAATAGCATTTTCTCCTGTGTTAATAGTGCTTTCATCGCTTTTCCAGCACATACGTTCTATGTTATTATTATACAACATTTCTCCATCAATTTGTACAGATTCTGCATCATTTAAAAATATATTCTCATTATCAGTAAAATCGGTTTTTTTGATCATATCTACATAATTCACAATATAATTTTTAAATGTTTCATGCTTTTCTTTGTCGTACAAAATGCTTATCTTCGTATCTTCAAACCCTGGTTGATAATATGTCATCTTTACATTTTCAAATTCAACTTGTATACCAAACAGCTTTGGAATAACCTCCTTTGCTAAAAACATATATACTATTGTCTGTACCCTACTTTCGACATTTTTATAGTTTATCTTTCTAGCTTCAGTCTTCCAATCCCATATCTCAATGGAGTCTTCACCTACTACTATAAGATCGTACATTGCTTGAATTTTATTTCCATTTAAATTGAGTGAAATCTTATACTCTGTCAAATATTTTTTATTTTGTTCTATAGGGATATCTCTCTTAACTCTATCTAACCACTTTATAAATTTACTTCTATCATCATCACTTATTATATCCATTCCAACTGGTATAGAATTGAAATGCCTTTCGCACAAAAGATGAAAATCTAGACCAGTTTTTAAACTGTCATAATATCCTCTACTCTCAATATCGTCTTTCATCCAATTTATCTTATCAATATACTTGTATTTAAACTTTACTGGACATGATTTATATGTATTTATCGAGTTTTGACTGTAGTTAAAATTCACTAATTTTCTATTCATCTCATCATTCCCATTCTCTTTTACTCAGTCCTCTTAGAAATTATATACTTTCCTAGCTCTTTTATATAATCGCAAGGGGCTTGTTCTTTATTCTTTCGACCTATATCTGCATCATTTCTATACGCGCTACTAGATAAAATCAACATCTCCTTGGCTCTAGTAATTCCAACATATAAAAGCCTAATTTTCTCATCGATCAAACTAATCTTTTCTTCATATGTATGATTACCTGAGTATTTAGACCCGCTAATTTCATCTACTTCAGATTTAATTACTGCTACAGGATTTTTGTATTTTTCCTTTAGAAACCACTTTTCACCTTGGAATTTTTGATTTATATTGTCTGGGAAATTATACTCTGTAAGACCAAGTAAAAATACACAATCCCATTCTAATCCTTTAGACTTATGATAATTGCAAATTGTAATGCTTCCCGGCTCTGGTTCATACCCGTTAATTTCGTACACGACATCTATTATATGCGAAAACACTCTACTTTTGCTATCTGCCAAGATGCTGTGTAAATTACTCAAATCGAAATGTACATCTTCAGTACACAGGTATTTTGCATAAAAAGATATGTAATCAACTATTGCAGACTCCTCAACACTCAAATCTATACTATCGCCAATGTACATTATAAGAAGATCAATCCTAGTTCTAGGGTAACCAAGTACTTCTCTTATACTTATTAAGCTTTCTTTAAATTTTTCAAATACACTGCTTCCTTCAGGTAAGTTTAGAAGATCCTCACCTAAATCTAATCTGAAAGATTTATCATTAAAAGTACCGTACAATAATTCTTCTACGCTATAATTCTTATGTTTAACATAATCGATTAGCGTTTCACTTGTTTCATCTGAATAATCGTCTAGATGAATTTCTTTAATAGCCTCTAAAAGTTTATCAACATCATTGCTATTTAAAATAAAATCAAGGACAGATGAAATTTTATTTATCACCTTTCTCTTCTTAGCAGAGTTAGGACCAAGCTCTTCAAATTCAAGTTTATTTTCCGACATAACCTCAGCAATTTGGGTACTTGATTATTAAAAGGTACAAGTATACCTATGCTTTTATCTGGATATTTCTTATTTATTCCCTTTACATATCTCACTGTATTTTCAATCTCTTCATTCCAAGTTTTGTAAAGTTTTATATTTATATTATAGTTATCTGAAGATGGATTTGACTTATATCCCTCTCCTTCTGGAACTGTTTTTATATCCATATACTCAAGTGCATTTCTACACTCTTCCTGTTTAAACTCACATGTAACATACTCTGCCAATTTATTTGCCAAATCTAGCACATCTTTTGAGCTCCTACCTGACATATACATCTTGTAGCACATCTGTGCTTCTTCCATAAACTGTTTAAAAAACTTTGGATCTGATGAAGAAAATGTGCCCGTTATACTCTGGTTAACATCTCCAACTCTGACCAAATTATTATTTTTTTCAGAGATCTGTCTAATTATCTTACCCTGAATTTCATTAGAATCTTGGCATTCGTCTTCAAATATATATTTATATCTATTTTCAAATTTAGCTCTTAAGCTCTCGTCATTTTGTAAAGCTTTATTGGCAAATATAAGTATATCATCGTAGTCTAAGAGACCATTTTGTTTTAATTTCTTATCATACTGTTTATATATAGGGTATACAACCTTCAGAAACTCAACATCGCTACTATAAACTAAGTTTCCAAGAATCTCAGGCGTTATTTCCTTGTACTTTAACTGACTTATAGCATTTATAACAATATCAAAAAATCCATTTTCCCAAGAATCCAAAGTTCTCTGTCGCCACTCAGGATCTTTTTGTTCCTTCACAAACCAGCTAAAACTTCTTTCTCCACCATTTGTTCTAAAATTTTTTATACAATCTGTAAGAATCATATTTTTTTGTAAATCATCCGCAATATTAAAGTCTTCACTAAGCATAATAGCCTCCGGATTCTCTCTGATGATTTTTATTGCTAAGCTATGTATAGTCATAACCTCATATGAATCAGTTCCATTTATCTCATTTTCTTCTAACAATTTTTTAATTCTGCCTTTAAAATTGTTCACTGCGCTATTCATATATGTTAATATAAGGATCTTTTTTCCATCATTTTTTCCCTCACGAAGAAGCTTTACAACTAAGTTAGTAACAATAAAAGTCTTTCCAGCTCCAGGAACTGCTGGAACTGCCATAGTGCCGGACTCATAGTTTATTATTGGAAGTTGGTCTTCCCTGTATTTTATATTATTCAAGGTTATCAGACTCCTTTCCACTCAACATATTCATAAATATTCCGTACAAATTACTCTCCTGTACATATCCATTTACAGAGTACTCACTTTTAAAAGTGTACACCTTTTGGGCAAAAGACAAAATATTGTATATTGTGTTGTATAGATAGTATTTCTTATAGGTCTCTTCCATTTCCTTTGTAAATACTTGATTTTTAGCAAAAGACTTTCTAAGAACTACTAAATTGCTAATTTCTTTTTCTATTTTCATACTCCATAAATTACTGCCAATATCCACCCAAATCTGTATAGGCCTATTCATCTCTGAAGAAATATAAGCATAAGGAGTAGTCAGAATAAGATCCCCTCCATCTTTTATTTCATTTAAATCCATGATTGAGTAATAATCATAAGTAGTCATTTTAAATGCCTCTATGAAAATTTCCTCTTTATTCTTTTTACTTGTTATTTCTAATAGCTCTATATTCTCAGTAAAAGACTTGCTCTCATGTACAATTTGCTTACATATTTTAACATTTTCTTTTCCATGTTTAAGTTGAAGCATATGATCAACATAAAACTTTATTAAAAATTCATATATCTCAATATCAACATCTCTTTTTCCTTTTATATAATCAATAATAGCTTTATAATCTCTGTAATTTTTACAGTATAAATCATTTAATAGATCACCATTTTCTATAATAAATCTATCATTAAATATATTCCTAGCAACAATAGGATTAACACCTAAAACAACTTCAATAAAATTAATATACTCTTCATCATTGATATAATCATCTTTATCGTATAGTAAGCACGCAGCAACAAGTAGAGCATTTGCATAAGGATAGTCTGTAATTTTTCTATCCAGTTTAGTATTTTTAAGATTTAAAGACTTTCGGCTAAGATAAGACTTTAATCTCATATCAAGAACTGTATTATTAATAGGTGAGATCAAAACTATATCCTTAGGATCTGCACCATTTTTTATAAGATCATCAATCTTTTTATCTATTGCATCTACCATTTGATTATATAGCTGACTTGAATCGTTTAGAGAAATATCAAAATCAAGCGAATAAATATCTCCTAAAGTAGCACCTTTATATATTTCATCAAAATCTACACTATTATCCATCTGAGAAAGTATTATCCCATTTATATACTCAAAATCCACATTATTAAATACTGAATAATCCTTCTTTCTATCAAAGTATATATGCGTCTCTTTTAAATATTTAGAAACTTTATCTACAAAATCTACCTCAGCGTTAGAAGAAAGCTCTAAACTATCTACTATCAAATAATCTAAATTAGAGCACAATCTTTCTAGATAATCAGAGTCATTTAGCAAGAATTTGTTGTACAAATAAACGCTCATTGCATTATCGAGCATAGCATTTGATAGTAAAGTATCCATATAATAATTAATAACCTCATCCATTTGACTATAAGAAAACTTAACCATAGAATCTTTATTCTTTTTCGACGAATAAATCTTATCGCCAATACTCATTAAATCAACAAGATTATAAGCCGATTTTTCTATATTTAGCTTTATACTATTTGCAATCGACCTACTCGTAGCAGTAATATCAGCAAAGTATCCTTCCAAATTTCTCTTTTCCTCTACTTTAGAAATCAATAAATACTCGCATAAATTATTTGAAATAAACACTGGTGAAACACACTTCTTTTTTATATTCGTACATCTTTTTAATATTAACGGCCAGTATTTAACCAATTCTTTTTTCACAAACCCTATATATGTAGTAATATTTAACTCTTCGCTAAAATCCAAATTTATTAAATTCCTATAATTAAACACAAGATTTGATCGAGGAACCAAAAACATAATTTTAGAAGATCTTAGTTTTTCTTTAGTTACTAAATCAATATATTTTTGTAATGATTTACCATTATTTTCCTTATAATATAAATACTTCATACTTCACCTCATCAATTATTATATTATTAATTATAACATAAAGATCTTAGATACATGTCGAAGTAGATAAAGAGGTGTCTCCGACAAGTATAACCCTACAGTTAGGCATAATCCAAGATCTTAAACATATTTTCATACTAATCTTTCTTATTTTAATATGTACTTCAATCTTAATTCAGTAGTCTTCGACTATTACTATTCAACTTGAGGTTAGCCAAAAAAGAAATAAAAAATAAAAAATACAATATTAACTAAAAATTCTCAGATCTTGATCTTGTTCATAACTTTGTGATCTTGTTCATAACTTTGACTTTGATCTTCCCCGAAACACAGCCCTAACGTAGGAAGCTTTTAAGGATTTAGATTTAAATAAAAAGAAGATTAATGGTTGAATTTCGAATGGATATGATGATGTTGTTGTGAGCTTTTAGATGTCTGGCGTGGTTTCTTAGCCAGCCTACAAGCTCACATCAACATCATCATATACGTTCGGAATTT
The DNA here is from genome assembly GCF_000498755.1 of Clostridioides mangenotii TR. GTDB lineage: Bacteria > Bacillota > Clostridia > Peptostreptococcales > Peptostreptococcaceae > Metaclostridioides > Metaclostridioides mangenotii_A. The sequence goes on from NZ_AXUS01000029.1 coordinate 32,210, forward strand.
AACCATTAACCCCTCCATTTTTTAAATTAAAAATAAAAAAAGACTACGTGGCTACGTCTTACTCTCCCAGGCAGTTTCCCACCAAGTACCATCAGCGCAAGAGAGCTTAACTTCTGTGTTCGGAATGGGAACAGGTGTATCCTCTCTGCTATAGTAACCACATAATCTTTAAATTAGAGTTAGTACTCTAAAAACTACATATATAATTTAGTAAATCATCTAAAATCAGGTCAAGTCCTCGATCTATTAGTATCGATAAGCTCCATACATTGCTGCACTTCCACCTTCGACC
>NZ_AXUS01000030.1 GCF_000498755.1 Clostridioides mangenotii TR
AAATATAGATAATAAAACAATTTATTTTAGTGAGGTGTTGAGATGAAAATAGGATTTGACCACGAGAAATATTTACGAGAGCAGTCTAAATATATACTTGAGAGAGTAAATAATTTTGATAAACTCTACCTTGAGTTTGGGGGTAAGCTTACGATGGATCTCCATGCAAAGAGAGTTTTACCTGGATTTGATGAAAATGCTAAGATAAAAGTTTTGCAACACATGAAAGAGAAAGTTGAAGTTGTAGTATGTGTTTATGCAGGGGATATTGAGAGAAATAAAATAAGAGGCGACTTTGGAATAACTTACGACATGGAAGTTTTAAGACTTATTGACGACTTAAAAGGATATGAGCTAGATGTAACGAGCGTTGTTATTACAAGATACGATGGTCAACCAGCTACTACTGTATTTATCAATAAGCTTGAAAACAGAGGTATAAAAGTTTACAAACACTACTCAACAAAAGGATATCCATCTGATGTAGATATGATAGTAAGCGAATCAGGTTTTGGAGCAAATGAGTATATAGAAACTACTAAACCTATAGTTGTAGTTACAGCTCCAGGTCCAAATAGTGGAAAACTTGGGACATGCCTTAGCCAGTTATATCATGAAAACAAAAGAGGAAATGCAGTTGGATATTCCAAATTTGAAACATTTCCAGTTTGGAATGTACCATTAAAACACCCACTTAATATCGCATATGAAGCGGCGACAGTTGATTTAAAGGATGTAAATATGATAGATTCATTTCATCTTGAAGAATATGGAGAAATGTCAGTAAACTACAACAGAGATCTAGAATTATTCCCTGTTCTTAAAAAAATCATAGAGAAAATAACAGGAATAGAATCTATGTTCCAATCTCCCACAGATATGGGTGTGAACCGCGTCGGATATGGTATAATTGATGATGATGTAGTTAAAAAAGCTTCCATTGAAGAGATAATAAGACGTTTCTTTAAAACTGCTTGTGAGTGTAAAAAAGGACAAGTAGATATAGGAGCTTTAGATAGAATGAAGATAATTATGGAGGAACTTAATCTAAAGCCAGAAGATAGGACAGTTGTTACTCCAGCAAGAGAATACAGTAAAAAACTTAAAGAGAAAGCATTAAAGAACGATATTTGCCCTGTTGTAGCTTTAGAGCTAGAAGATGGAAAGATAATTACGGGTAAATCATCGGATCTAATGAACGGAACAGCAGCTGCTGTATTAAATGCAATTAAGTATTTAGGTGATATATCAGACGATATGCACTTAATATCACCAGTAATACTTGAGCCGATAATAAACCTAAAATCGAATGTTCTTTCAAGTAAAAATGCTTCATTAAGCTGTCAAGAGATACTTATGGCGCTTAGCATTTGTGCTGTAACAAATCCTACTGCACAATTTGCAATGGAAAAATTAGATCAGCTAAAAGGATGCCAAGCTCACTCAACTACAATTTTAAGTCTTGATGATGAACAAACATTTAGAAAACTTGGTGTTGATGTAACTTGTGATCCAGAGTACCAATCACAAAATCTTTACTACAGTTAGCATTTAATATAAAATTAAAATAACATTTAACATAATAAATTACACCTATGGAAGTGACGAAAGTTTTAAAGCAGTTACAACCAAAGGTGTTTTTTTGTATAAAAATATCTTAATTTACATTAATTTTTAAGGAGAAATAGACGATTTACTACGTAATTAGTATCAAATAAAACAATTATGTAACCCTTTGGTTTGTTTACACAATTTATTACTTGTGTTATAATCTAATGAAGCAACTTATAAAGAACTTATAAGTTGCTTGTATAATAAGGAGATGAATTATATGATAGAGATTAAAAATGTTACAAAAAAGATAGGTAACAAAACGATATTAAATGATATTTCCCTATCAATAGATACAGGTATGTTAGTTGTCCTTATAGGTTCAAGTGGATGTGGTAAAACAACTACATTAAAGCTTATTAACAAACTTATAAAGCCGACTTCGGGAGAAATATATATCAATGACAATCCAATTTCAAAACAAAATGAGATAGAATTAAGAAGAAATATTGGCTATGTCATACAAAATACAGGGTTGTTCCCTCATTTAACAATTAAAGAAAATATTGAACTTATTCCAAGACTTAAAAAGGAAAAGTCAATAGAAGAAATAGAACAAACAACAAATGATCTACTTAAGATGGTTGATTTAGATAGCGAAGAATACTTAGACAAATACCCCTCAGAATTAAGTGGTGGTCAGCAGCAGAGAATAGGCGTTGTTAGAGCAATAGCCACAGATGCAGATATAATACTAATGGATGAGCCATTTAGTGCATTAGATCCAATAACAAGAACATCGCTTCAAGATGAATTGTTTACACTTCAAGAAGAACTTAAAAAGACAATAATATTCGTTACTCACGACATGGATGAAGCGCTAAAAATCGCAGATAAAATATGTATAATGAAGGACGGTCAAATCGCTCAATACGATACACCTGAAAATATACTTAGAAACCCAGCAAATGAATTTATAAAAGACTTTATAGGAGAAAATAGACTTTGGGATAATCCAGAGTATATAAAAGCGAGAGACATAATGATCAAAAATCCTATTGCAGTTAAAGGTAACAGAAGAGTCACTCAGGGAATAGAGATAATGAGAACTAGTAAAGTTGACAGTTTACTTATAGTAGATAAAGAAGATCAACTTAAGGGAATAGTAACAGTAAAAGACATAAAAGCTACTATGGACAAGACAGAGACTTTAAAAGATATAATGTCAATAGATCCTCTTTATGTAAATGAAGGAGATAGTTTAGTAGAGATACTTGAAGTAATGAACAAAAACTCAATTGGATACATGCCAGTAGTATCTTCAGAAGGAAGATTGGTTGGGCTTATAACTAGAAGTAGTTTACTTTCAGTATTAAGTGAACAGTTCCTTGAGATGGAGGTGAGTATACTTGGATAGTTTCTTTAATTTCGTACTTCAACAAAAAGGAAAGATAATAGACTTACTAGTACAACACGTTAGTTTAACAGCCACAGCAATAATATTAGCTATATTAGTAGGGGTTCCACTTGGAATTTTGATATCTAGAACTCCGAGACTTAGAAAAATAATACTTGGTTTTGTAAACTTGGTACAAGCAGTACCATCGATGGCATTGCTTGGATTACTAGTGCCAATACTAGGAATAGGAAGTAAGCCAGCAATATTTACAGTTGTAATCTACTCGCTACTACCAATAGTAAAAAATACATACATAGGTATAACGAGTATCGACCCAGTAGTTCTAGAATCGGCAAAAGGAATGGGGCTTACAAGAAACCAGACGCTATTTAAAATTCAATTTCCACTAGCTCTTCCAATAATAATGGGTGGGGTTAGAATATCTGCAGTTACAGCAGTAGGACTTATGACACTTGCAGCCTTCATAGGAGCTGGAGGGCTTGGTTATTTAGTATTCTCTGGGGTTCAAACAGTAAACAACAACATGATACTAGCAGGGGCTATACCTTCATGTATACTAGCTCTTTTGGTAGACTATATATTTTCACAAATAGAAATAGCAGTTACACCTAGAGGGCTTGATTTACAAAGAGGTAAAAAGAACTTTATAGGATTAAAAGTAGTAAGTGCAATATTGATAGTGATAATAATATTTACAGCTGTAGTACCGGCATTTTCAGGTAAGAAAGAAACAATAACAGTAGGATCTAAGAACTACACTGAACAATTAGTTTTAGGAAATATGTATGCAGATTTGATTGAAGAGCATACAGATCTAAATGTAGAGAGAAAACTAAACCTAGGCGGAGCATCAGTAACATTTAACGCATTGGACAGTGGAGAATTAGACATGTACGTTGACTATACAGGAGTACTTTTATTAAATGTAATGAAACACGATATGGTAAGAGATCCAGATCAAGCGTATAATACAGTAAAATCAACAATGGAAAAAGAACATCAGCTGACTTTACTAGATCCAATTGGGTTTAACAACACATGGACACTAGCAATGAAACCCGAGTTAGCAGATAAGTACGGAATAAAAACAATGTCAGATTTGAGCAAGTATAGCAAAGACTTAATCTTATCATGTACTTTAGAGTTCGAAAACAGAGAAGACGCATATGTAGGGTTATCTAAACTGTACAACATGAACTTCAAAGACGTAAAAGCAGTTGATGGGAGTTTAAGATACTCAGCAATAGATAAAAATGAAGCACAAGTAATAGATGCAAACTCAACAGAAGGACTAGTTAAAAAATACAAACTAAAAATACTTGATGACGACAAAGGGTTCTTCCCGCCATACTATGCAGCACCAATAGTAAGAGAAGATACCTTAGAAAAATATCCAGAGCTTAAAAAAGTATTAAACATGTTATCAGACAAAATAAGCCAAGAAAAAATGATGGAGCTTAACTACCAAGTAGACGAAGAAGGTAAATCACCAGAAGATGTAGCACACAACTTCCTAGTCCAAGAAGGATTAATTAGTAAATAAAAGAACCTAAATTAAAAGATGCGACGACATTGATAGTGGTCGTGAAGTACATGTTAGACATAGAGTGTCTAGGAATGTACTTCACAACCACTAACAACATCATCGCATCTTTTTATTTATATTTTTTAAGTTCTTTTTTGTTCCATAATCACTAAAAGACACCTCGCAAAAAGTGTACACAATTTAAAACATAAAAACCAGTAACCAATGGGTGAGTAAGTGAATATATTAGAGTATAAATACAAATCTGTCTAAATTCAAAACGAGGGGGAAACAAAGATGGTATCAGATAATTATAAAAAAGTTAATCGAGTTCTTTCAATAATTTTATTTGCAAACCTCGGTGTAGCGCTGCTAAAAATAATCATAGGTAGCTCTGTCAAAAGTGCAAGTATGACAGCCGATGGATTTCACTCTCTCTCAGATGGTACTTCTAATATTATCGGACTTATAGCTATATTTTTTGCATCTAGACCAAAGGATGAGAACCACCCATATGGACATAAGAAAATTGAGGCTATAGCAAGTTTAATTATAGGATTAATGCTTTTATTCATAGCTGTTAAGATTATATTTACGGCATTTTATAATCTGCAAAATCCTGTAGAATTATCTATTAATGCTCTGAGTTTAATCGTTATGGTTATAACTCTGGGTATAAATATATTTGTATCTACATATGAGTATAGAGTTGGTAAAGAACTAAATAGTCAGTTTTTGATATCAGACTCAATACATACGAGAAGTGACATATTTATTTCTATTGGAGTTTTATTTACGCTTTTGGGGGTTAGATTAGGCCTTCCTTCAATAGTTGATCCTATCGTATCACTTGCAGTTTCAGGGTTTATTATAAACTCTTCGTATGAGGTGCTGAAGTCTTCTATTGGGATTTTGATAGATAGAGCAGCTGTAGATAAAAGTATGATAAAGGAGCTTGTGTTTGAGTTTAATGAGGTGAAAGATGTTCACAATATAAGAAGCAGGGGAAGTAAAAACGACTTGCATATTGATATGCATATAATGGTAGATCCGTTCATTAGCGTAGAAGAGTCACATAAATTAGCACATAGAATAGAGAAAGAAATAAAAACTGAGTTAAATCCAAATACTCAGGTTATTGTTCATATTGAACCTTTTTATAAGCTTTAAAAAATATAAATTTTATTATTTTAGGTAAAATAAGTAGAATGAATCTCTTTAAATGGGAGGACTTCTACTTTTTTGCTTGCTGAAATATAGCAAAATAAGTGTAAGTTTGATATAGTAAAGAGTAGAAATGAACTTTAAATTAAATGTTTAGGAGTGATAAAATTTTGGAGAAAAACTCTGGACTTTGGATTCAGATAACTGTTTTTTGTGGGTTGTTTCATGTATAATTATACAATTTTAAATAAATATGAGGAATTTTATTATGAAAAAGAAAATATTATTGCTGGATATTGACTATACTGTAATACATACAGACAGTATGAGAGAATTTTTTATTTACGCAATTATAAAAAAGCCGGCTAAACTTATCTTAAACTTACCATACGTGTTTTCAGTACTATTAATGTATATTCTGAGATTGACTTCAATAGAAAGAGCAAAGGAAGCTATTTATTATGCAATCAAGTATTTTGAAGAAGATGAATTAAATGAGTTTTTTGAACGAAAATTAATTCCAAAGATAAATACTTGTATGAAAAAATTGATATTAGACTATAAAAAAGATGGAAATCCTGTAATAATGATAACTGCATCTCCGTATGCTTATATGAAGTACTTTGAAAGTTATGATATGGCAGATAAAGTAATTGGAACTGAGCTAGAGTGTATAGGATCAAAATATAAAAATAAAATATTGGGTAAAAATTGTAAAAAGAGTGAGAAAGTGAAGAGATTAAATGAATATTTAGAAAAAGAGTCCTTTGAAATAGATTACGAAAATTCATATGCTTTTTCTGACTCAAAAAGCGATTTAGATATGCTTAGCCTGGTTAAAAACGCTTATTATGTAAATAAATGCGATGGAGAAATTAAAGAAAAAGTAAATTAGAATATTCTAATAAAAAAAATAAAGAATTACAGGTAATTGGAGGGGTTGGATGAATAATAAAGGTTCGGATCTTGGAAAAGAAAAAATATCTAAACTTCTTTTTAAATTGGCTACTCCAGCTATTATTGCTCAGCTTGTAAATGTCTTATACAATATAGTCGATAGGATATTTATTGGACGAATGGCGGATGGTGGAATAGCTATGGCTGGGGTAGGAGTATCTTTTCCTATAATCCTTATAATATCAGCTTTTAGTGCACTTGTAGGTATGGGTGGTGGACCGCTAGCTGCTATTAAAATGGGAGAAAATGATAACGAAGGTGCAGAGAAGATTATGAGCAACAGTTTTTCTGTACTCATATTAGTATCTATAGTATTAATCGTGGTGTTTCAGCTTAGTAAAGAAAATTTACTATGGCTATTTGGGGCAAGTGAAGCAACCATTGGATATGCTAGTGATTATCTAGGTATATACCTTTGGGGTACTTTATTTGTACTTATTTCAATGGGAATGAATCCATTTATAAATACTCAAGGATTTGCTACAACTGGAATGGTTACAGTTGTAATAGGAGCAATTATTAATATTATATTAGACCCTATGTTTATATTTGGATTAGGAATGGGTGTAAAAGGAGCAGCTCTTGCTACAATCATTGCGCAAGGTGTATCAGCGCTTTGGGTTCTTTTGTTTTTGTTTGGAAAGAAGAGTATTATAAAAATCAAATCGAAGTACTTTAAACCAAATAAAACAGTTGTGATTGGAGTATTGGCGCTTGGAGTATCGCCATTTATAATGCAGGCAACAGAAAGTTTAGTGTTAGTATCTTTAAATAGTAGACTGCAATTGTTTGGAGGAGATCTGGCAGTAGGTGCAATGACTATAATGAGCAGTATAATGCAGATCGTAATGCTTCCGATTGTTGGGCTTATGCAAGGAGCTCAACCAATAGTAAGTTATAATTATGGTGCAAAACAGTTTAACAGAGTGAAATCTACATTTAAACTATCTATAATAGTGTGTTTTTCTTTTGCTCTAATTATGTGGTTTGCGCTAATGACATTCCCACAAGTTTTTGTCGGAATTTTTAACAATGACGTTGACCTTGTAAATATAACTAGTTGGAGTATGAGGATTTACTTTGCGGGTATTATGACTATAGGCGTTCAGATTGCATGTCAACAAACATTTTTAGCTTTAGGAAAATCAAAAATATCGTTTTTAATGGCTATACTTAGAAAAATAGTACTTTTGGTTCCACTTATATTTATACTTCCATCCTTTATGGAAAATAAATTATTTGCAGTGCTTTTAGCGGAACCGATAGCTGATATAATAGCTGCAACAGTAACACTTACATGTTTTATAGTTTTTTATAAAAAAACTTTATCTAAAATTTATGAATAATATAATTTGATCTAAGAAATTTATATGTATTTCATATATTAATGGTATAATATTTACATATGCTTATTAAATTAAAGAAAGGATGTAGAATATGGATCAAGAACTGACGATGGAAGAGTTACTTGCACAACAAGAGCAAGAGCTAGATAAAGTAAAAGTAGGAGAAATAATAACAGGAAAAATAAACAACATTTCAAATGATGGTGTTCAATTAGATTTAGGAAATGGTTTTGATGGAATTATATCATTGGATGAATTAAATATAAAAAGAGGAACATTTCCAAGCGATTTATTTAATGTTGGAGACGAAATATGTGCAGAAATAACAAAGGTATCACAAAAAGATGGAACAATTAAACTTTCAAAATTACAAGCTGATAAAAAAGCTGATTTAGGGGAAATACAAAAAGCCTTTGACGAACACAGAATAATAACTGTAGATGTAGAAAAAAGTATTGATAAAGGAGTTTTTGCTGCATTTAAAGCGTACACTTTATTTATTCCTATATCACAATTAGATACTAAATTTGTAACAGATACATCTAAATATATAGGTAAAAATTTAGAAGTTTATATAAAAGAGTTAGATATCAAGAAGAATAGACTTGTTGCTTCTCATAGAGATGTTTTACAAGAGAGACTCGATAAAGAAAGAGCAGAGAGAAGAATTCAAATCAAAGAGGAAAGAGATGCTGAAAGAGCTAGAATCAGACAAGCTAAAGAAGATCTGTTTAATTCCCTTGAAGTTGGCCAAAAGAAAGATGGTAAAGTTACAAAGATAATGTCATACGGTGCATTTGTAGATATCGGTGGGGTTGAAGGGTTAGCTCATATTAAAAACTTAGCTTGGACTAGAGTAGATTCTGTTGAAGATGTACTTTCTGAAGGTCAAGATGTTGAAGTATTTGTATTAGATATAGACAAAGAAACTAAAAAGATTGCTCTAGCATTAAAAGATATAAATAACGATCCTTGGGATCTTATAGGTAAAGAAATTAGTGTTGGCGATATAATTGATGTTAAAGTTTTAAGAATAATAGAAAATGCTGCATTTGTTCAAGTTACAGAGGGTGTAGATGCGTATCTTCCTATATCTGAACTTAGTGATGAAAGAGTAGCTAAGATTACTAATTTAGTAAATGTAGATGATGAAATAAAAGTAAAAGTACTTGAGTTCAAGCCAAAGAACAAGAGAATGTTGGTTTCAATTAAAGAAGCTAATAGAGAGCCAGAAGAAGATATCTCCGGATTTTTAGAGGTAGAGGATTCTTTGGGTAGTATAGGCGATTTGTTTAAAGATAAATTTAAAGATCTAGATATATAAATGTTGTATCAAGTCAGATGGGCTTGTAGGCTTGATCCAAGGCAGCGCTTTCGTTACGAATTTAATTGTAGCTCATCTAGTAAAATAATTTGATTTACTAGGAAAGCCTTGGGATGAGTTTGATAAAATAGCTGTCTCTTTATTGAGGCAGCTCATTTTAATTGATAATAATATATTATTTATCAGATTAGATGATTAATTTTATATCTGTTATCTAATTATATGTATTAATTGATTTAACTTGTTTAACAATATAATATTGATCACAATAGAAGGATTTAAGGAGGATGACATGGCAAAACCTATTTTAGATTTGCATTGCCATACTGTTGAGAGTGGACATGCTTATAGTACTGTTAAGGAAAATATAGAAATTGCATCTAGTAAGGGGATAAAGTTCCTTGGTGTTTCAGATCATGCACCGGATATGCCTGGAAGTGGGCATTCATTTTATTTTCAAAATATGTATGTTATACCTAGGGAAGTAAACGGTGTTAAGGTACTTAGAGGGATTGAAGCCAATATTGTCAATTTTGATGGCGGTATAGATGTAAGTGATGATATAGCAAAGGGTATGGATTATATGATCGCAAGCTTTCACATGCCTTGTATTGCTCCAGGTGATATAAAACAAAATACAAATTCTATTTTAAAAGTTATGGATCATGAAAAAGTTAAAATAATAGGTCACCCTGATGATAGTCAGTTTCCTATTGATTACAAAGAGATAGTTAAATATGCTAATGAGAAAAATGTTTTACTCGAAGTAAATAACTCTTCTATGAACCCGAATTCTTATAGACAAAGAGCTAGAGAAAATGGAGCTGTAATGCTTGAGTTGTGTAAAGAGTATGGAACTAGGATAATTCTTGGAAGTGATGCACATATTTGCTATTCTGTCGGAGATTTTTCAAATGCTTTAGATCTATTAAATGAAGTAGATTTTCCAGATGAATTGGTTATAAATTACAACGAAGATGAGATAATTAAATTCTTTGGTGTAGATTTTTAGATAATTATAAATTTAGTATTAGGAGTGAATACCTTGGGGAAAAATAAATTTTTGCATATAAAGCATTCAGATAGAGGTTATTTTAGAAAAGCCACTATAATCAGTATGATCACATCAGTAGCTACATTGGGGTTAGCTTTTGTAGCTTACGATTACAGTAAAATGTTGTATTTTTCACTAATTTTACTTGCAGTATTTGCATTTAGACAGGGACGTGAATTTACAAATAAATATCATAAGGAAGTTTATCTGTCCATAGATAACTATTCAATAGATATTAATAATAAATTTACATTTTTAATAGGACAAAAAAGAAACGTAAGAATAAGTTTTTGGGATATTAAAGATGTTATTCTAAACGATAGAAAGATTGAAATTATTACAGATAAAGGAAAATCAAAAATTTTTCTAAATGCTATTGATGCTGAAAATGAAAGTAAACTGTTGAGTAAACTTAGTAAAAGATTTAAGATAACTACAGAAGAAGTAGGTGTTAAGTAGTTAAAGGAGGGATGAAATTTGAAGTATAAAGTATTGAAAAAACAAAATGTTTCAAAATCTTGCATAGTTTGTGGTGTTAAAAATGATCTTGGATTAAAAACAGGATTTTATGAATTAGAAAATGGAGAGCTTGTATCAATTTGCCAGACTAAAGATTGGCATCAAAGTTATCCAGGGAGACTCCATGGAGGTATGACAGCAGCGTTATTGGATGAAACGATCGGAAGAGCTGTAAGCATCAATGACGATCAGATATGGGGAGTAACAGTCTCTTTAGAAGTAAAGTATAAAAAACCAGTACCATTGGATGAAACAATCAAAGTAGTTGGCAGAATAACTAAAGAAAATAGAAAGTTATTTGAAGGTACAGGTGAGGTAATTCTTCCGAATGGAGAAATAGCTGCAACTGCACATGGAAAGTATATGAAGATGCCTATAGGTCAAATTTCTGATGCAGAACTTGATGATGAGGAATGGCTAAGTATTGATGATGATGAAAAGGTTGAGTACATAGAACTTTAGAGGAGTTTAAGCCTACGTAAAATTAAAAAATAGCTATTCACAACAAAAAAGTGGTCTTATTTTGTACCTTTTTTATTAGGAATATTGTATTCTTTATACATAAACACTTTAAAGATATAGCGTATAAAACTTTATATAATCAAATATAGGCTTCATTTTGCAAACCACGTTCCAAAGTTTTGAAAAAATTATATATTTATTACAAAAAACATGATTAGATAAAACATAGCAAGTTTTATCTAATCATGTTTTTTATAATAAAATTTTTGTTAAATATTTTATGAATATAAATATTGCTTTTTGATAATTTTAAATATAGGATCTAGTATTTAGAATTAACACAGCTATACATTTAATTTATTGATATATTTTTATCTAGAGTTGGCAAGTATAAGTGCAAAGATAAAACTTTGTTTAGGAAAGAAAGTTTGATATACTATGTTATAAGGATTAATTAACGTGGAATTTACTGTAAAAAATCAGGTAATTTATAGATTATTTAATATAGAAATGCTTTTTTATTGTAAGCAGGAGGAACGATGGAAAATAAATTTTTACCAATAAGTATTCAAGATATGATTGATAGAAGTTGGGATGAACTTGATTTTGTTCTAGTTACAGGTGATGCTTATGTAGATCATCACAGCTTTGGAACTGCAATTATATCAAGAGTTTTAGAAAAAGCTGGCTATAAGGTTGGAATTATTGCTCAACCTAGTTGGAAATCAGTTGACGATTTTAAGAGACTTGGTAAACCAAGACTAGGATTTTTAGTAAATAGTGGAAATATGGATTCAATGGTCAATCATTATTCAGTAAGCAAAAAGCGAAGACAAAAGGATCTGTACTCACCAGGTGGCGAGATGGGGCATAGGCCAGATTTAGCTACTATCGTATACTGTAACAAATTAAGAGAGGCGTATGGAGATGTTCCAATTATAATAGGTGGAATTGAGGCTAGCCTTAGAAGATTTGCTCATTACGATTACTGGGGAGATAGAGTTAGAAAATCTATGCTTATTGACAGTGGTGCCGATGTACTTGTATACGGAATGAGTGAGAAACAAATAGTAGAGGTAGCAAACGCTTTAAATGATGGATACGATAGAAAATACATCAGGCATGTTGATGGAACATGTTATATAGCTGATAGTTTGGATGAGATATACGATGATTTTGTATTGATCCCATCTTATAAAGAAGTATGTCAAGATAAGAAAAAATACGCTGAAGCGTTTAAAATTCAATATGATGAGCAAGATCCTTTTAGAGGAAAAGTAATGGTTCAGGAGCACGCAGGTAAATTTTTAGTTCAAAATAAACCTGAAAAGCCATTGACTAGAGACGAATTGGATGAAGTATATTCGCTTCCATATGCAAATACATATCATCCAACATACGAGAAGTCAGGTGGTATACCTGCTATACAAGAAGTTAAATTTAGTATAGTCAGTTCAAGAGGTTGTTTTGGAAGTTGCTCATTTTGTGCAATTACTTTCCACCAAGGGAGAGCAGTACAAAGTAGGAGTGAAGAGTCTATAGTGGATGAAGCTATCCAAATAACTCAACTTCCAGATTTTAAAGGATATATACATGATATAGGCGGGCCTACGGCAAATTTTAGAAGTCCAGCTTGTAAAAAACAGATAACAAAAGGGGCTTGTAAAGATAGACAGTGCCTTTACCCATCTCCATGTAAAAATATGGATGTTGACCACACAGATTATTTACGAGTTTTAAAGAGAGTCAGAAACTTGCCGAATATAAAAAAAGTATTTGTTCGATCTGGTATTAGATACGACTATGTCATGGCAGATAAGAGCGATAAGTTTTTGAAGGAATTGATAGAACACCATGTAAGTGGACAATTGAAAGTAGCGCCAGAGCATATATCAGAAAATGTACTGGATTATATGCAAAAGCCTGCAGGAAAAACTTATTCAAAATTTAGTAAAAAATTCTTTGAAATAAATGAGAAAATAGGTAAAAAACAATTTTTAGTACCTTACCTGATGTCTAGTCATCCAGGAGCTACATTAGAAGATGCTGTAGAACTTGCTGAATATTTAAGAGACATACACTATCAACCTGAGCAAGTACAGGATTTTTATCCTACGCCAGGTACACTATCGACGACGATGTTTTATACTGGGCTTAACCCAATAACTATGAAAGAAGTTTATATTCCAAAGAGCAAAACAGAAAAAGCAATGCAAAGAGCTCTTCTTCAATACAGAGCCCCAAGAAATTATGAATTAGTTCGTGCGGCTTTAATTCAAGCCGGCAGAGAAGATTTAATCGGATTTGGGTCTAGGTGTTTAATTAAACCATCAAATTATAAAAACGGTGCGTTTAGAAATAAAGATAATAGAACAAGTAGCTATAAAACTACTAATACTAAGACACAAAAAAACAATAAAGTGACTAAGACAGCTAGGAAAAAAAGACATTAAATATTTTTATTTAATAAACATATATAATTAAACTTAGAGATTGAGGGGGAAAGGGATTGAAAAGGGCAATATATATACTGCTAATGGCTATATTAATTATAAGTATAGTGATAGGATGTAGTAAAAGTGATGAAGTTGAAAAATCAGCTGAAGATAGAACATCCGTAGTCAGAGAGGTAAAAGTAGCGACACTAGACGGTCTGCCAGCTATTTCTGTAGCAAAACTCTACAATGAAACGCCAAAAATTAAAGAAGGATATGAGACTAGATATATCATCAATGATGATAAGGAAGAACTGCTTAACTCTCTTTTAGAATTTAATGTCGATATAGCTATTGTGACGCCTGATATAGCAGCAAGGGCATATAATCAAAATGGAAGATATAAGATAATGGGTACAATAGGAATGAACCCATACTATTTTGTATCAAATGAAGAGGGTGTAAATAGTATATCTGATTTAAAAAATAAAGAAGTAGTTAATGTTACTTATGGTGATGCAAGTGATGATGTTATTCAGATTACTTTAAATGAAAGTGGTGTAAATTCTGAAGATATTGAGATGAAAAATATAAATATTATGGACTATTATGAATCAGAGCCAAATATGATATCAGAGATAGAAGAAAATAAACCTATAAATGCTTTTGTTCCAGAACCAGTATTGACAACCCTTTTAAATGATAATTCAGAACGGAATATTAGAGTTGTAAAAGGAATTAACGATTCCTGGAAAGAAAACTATGCTAATTCTAAAGGTTGTCCGCAGTATACAATAGTTGTAAGAGATGACTTTTTAAATACAAATAATGATTTTGTAAACTCATTTGTAGGTCAAGTATCTACTAGTACAGATTGGGCAATTAAAAATCCTGAAGATACTGATAAATATATCAAAGAGATGGATGTTTCCCCGAAACTTAGAATAAGCAAAGAAACACTTGATAGATCTAATTTAAAATATACGCCAATTAATAATACAATAGCCGACTACAATAATTACTATAAAAAGGTTTTTAGTTTATCGAATAAATTAGAGGATGAGAGAGTCCCAGATGACTCGATATACTACATAGGAGATTGAAATATAAAATTTTAGGGTCATCTTTGAGACAATATTGCTTAAAGGTGACCCTATTTTTATTGTTTCATTTGATTATAAATATGGAGTAAATAATTTGAAGCTAGATGTTTTAAGTTTGAATATTGATATAAAAGGTTGAGAAGTTTGCATAGAGATGATAAAATATAGGTATTAATACGAATATTCTATAAGTAACATAGGAGGTAAGTTCGTTGAAGAAAATTAGTTCGGATAAAATAGTAGAAGCGGTAAAGAAGTTGTGTATAGAAGGTAATCTCTTCCTAGGAAAAGATGTAATCAATTCTTTTGAAGAAAACCTAAAGGTAGAAAAAAGTGATGCAGGAAAGAATATCTTAAATATATTGATAGAAAATGCTAATATTGCTAAAGAAAAAAGTATACCTATTTGCCAAGATACTGGTATGGCAGTTTTTTTTGTGGAAATTGGTCAAGAAGTATTGGTTGAAGGCGACACTCTTACTGAGGCAATAAATAAAGGGGTTAGAAGGGGATATACAGAAGGTTACCTTAGAAAATCTGTAGTAAGCCCTATAGAAAGAATTAACACAAAGGACAATACTCCAGCTATTATTCACTATGAAATGGTAAAAGGTGATAAGCTTAAAATTGAGTTTGCTGCAAAAGGTTTTGGAAGTGAAAACATGAGTAAAATGAAGATGCTTAAGCCTTCAGATGGATTGGAAGGAGTAAAGAAATTTATATTAGATACAGTTTCAGAAGCTGGTCCTAATCCATGTCCACCCATGGTTGTTGGCGTAGGAATAGGTGGTACTGTAGACAAGTGTGCGCAGATTGCTAAAAAGTCTTTGTTTAGAGAAATAGGAAAAAGAAATGAAGATAGTAGTATAGCTAATCTAGAAAATGAACTATTAGAGTCGATAAACAAACTAGGAATAGGACCACAAGGTTTGGGGGAACTACAACAGCATTAGATATACATATAGAAACATTTCCAACTCATATAGCAGGACTACCTGTTGTAGTAAACATCAACTGTCATGCGTCTAGACATAAAGAGATTGTATTGTAGGAGGATTATATGATAAATATAAATATGCCCGTAACTATAAATGATATTGAAAAACTAAACTGTGGAGATACAGTTTGTATAACAGGAACACTTTATACAGCAAGAGATGCTGCACATAAAAGGTTGATAAATTGCATAGATAAAGGTATTGACCTTCCTTTTGATGTAAATGGACAGGGAATATACTATGTGGGTCCTTCTCCAGCAAAACCAGGGGAGGTAATAGGGGCTGCTGGGCCAACTACAAGCTATAGGATGGACGACTTAACAGTTCCTTTATTAGAAAAGGGATTAAGAGTAATGATAGGTAAAGGAAAGAGAAATGATACAGTTATTGAAGGGATGAAAAAATACGGTGCGGTATATCTTGCAGCTATAGGTGGAGCTGGAGCGTATATATCAAATTCAATAAAAGAATGTGAAGTTATTGCTTACGATGATTTAGGAGCAGAGGCGATTAGAAGAATTGAAGTTAAAGATCTACAACTTGTAGTTGCAATAGATTGTAGAGGCAATAATATATATGAAATAGGAAGAGAAAAATTTAAAACAATATAAAAAAGATTAGTATATATAATAGATGATATAAATTTAAAATCAGAACAATCAAAATTTCGGGAGGATTATAATGTCTAAAAACTATTCAGAGATGGCACTTAAGATGCACGAGGAATGTAAAGGTAAAGTAGGATTAGAATGTAAGGTACCAGTCGAGAATATGGAAGATTTATCAGTAGCCTATACACCAGGAGTAGCGGAACCATGTGTAAGAATACATGAAAACAAAGATGATGTATACAAATATACTTCTAAAGGAAACTTAGTAGCTGTTGTAAGTGATGGAAGCGCTGTTTTAGGACTTGGAGATATAGGAGCTGAAGCATCAATACCAGTTATGGAAGGAAAATCTATACTTTTTAAAAAGTTTGGAGACGTTGATGCTTTCCCAATATGCTTAAGCACAAATGACGTGGATGAAATAGTAAATACTGTTAAACTAATGGAGCCAGTATTTGGAGGTATAAATCTTGAAGATATATCTTCTCCAAGATGTTTTGAAATTGAGGATAAGCTTAAAAAGTGTTTAGATATACCAGTATTTCACGACGATCAACATGGTACAGCTATAGTTGTAGCCGCAGCTATAATAAACGCAATAAAATTAATCGAAGATAAAAACATAGAAGATTTAGAAATAGTAATTAATGGATCTGGAGCAGCAGGAATTGCTATTGCAAAGATACTACTTGGGATGAACGTAAAAAATATAATTTTATGCAATAGAAGCGGTGCGATCGAAGCAACTATGGAGAGATTAAACTGGGCTCAAAGAGAAATGCTAGATATTACCAACAACAGAAATGAAACAGGGACTCTTAAAGATGTAATAAAAGGAAAAGATGTCTTTATAGGAGTTTCAGCTGCTAAAACACTTACAAAAGAAATGGTAGAAAGTATGAACGATAAGCCGATAATACTTGCAATGGCTAATCCAGTTCCAGAAATTCTTCCAGAAGAAGCAAAAGAAGCAGGAGCATTTGTAATGGGAACAGGTCGTTCAGATTTTCCTAACCAAGTAAATAATGTACTTGCATTCCCTGGAATATTCAGAGGAGCACTAGATGTAAGAGCTAGTAAAATAAATGAAGAAATGAAGATAGCTGCAGCTCAAGCGATAGCAAATACTATTACAGACGCAGAGATATCTGTTGATTATATACTTCCAGATGTGTTTAATAAAAACGTAACGAAAAATGTTATAGAAGCAGTAAAAGAAGCAGCTATCAAAACTGGTGTAAATAGAATATAATATGATTTTATATAGAATGAATCTTATCAAAGTATCTTTACACTAGTTGGTTTATAAAAAGTTTTTTAGTTTATAGTGAGTTATAAAACTTGTGTTTTTAATCTAGTAAATTATAGATAATATAAATTTAGAGAATAAAAGAGGAATACCATTTATGGTATTCCTCTTTTAGTTAAATTATTTTAAAGAAGTTCCATCTTCGTCTTGTGTAATTAAATCTTTTTTCATTAGCACTCCAAGAGCTCTTTTAAAATTTTTTTTACTAGAATTAAATAGAATAGATATATCTTTAGGCTCTGATTTATCGTTAAATCTCATAAAACCATCAGAACCTTCTAAATAACTGAGAATTTTCTTTTCTAGATCATCAAGCTCGTCTTTTCTCTCTTGTCTAGGTGTAAGTCCTAGTTTTCCATCTTCATAGATTTTTATAACTCTTAGTTCCTTTAAAACGTCTCCCTCTTTTAATTCATTGTAATACTCATTGTGGAGAATAAC
The DNA here is from genome assembly GCF_000498755.1 of Clostridioides mangenotii TR. GTDB lineage: Bacteria > Bacillota > Clostridia > Peptostreptococcales > Peptostreptococcaceae > Metaclostridioides > Metaclostridioides mangenotii_A. The sequence goes on from NZ_AXUS01000030.1 coordinate 18,220, forward strand.
TGCTGCATATTTGTGGTCTACACAAATCATAGCAGAGTTATTAGATTGGAATCCGTACACTATACCATTTACTAGATCTCCAACATTATACTCGTGATCAGTATCTAGATGTAGGTCAATATCAGTAGTAGCGGCAATTCTCTCACTTTTATCTAAGTATATATAAAATAAATATTTTTCATCTCTAAAAATAGTATAAGTTTTTTCTTTAAAAGGTACGAGTATATCTTTAGTAAGTCCAATATCTACAAAGCTTCCTATTTCTGTATTATCTACAACTTTTAAGTAAGCTACATCTCCGACCTTTGCAATTGGAGGAATAAGAGTAGCAGCAATTCTATCATCAGAATCCTTAAATATAAAAGCGTCCACTTCGTCCCCTATATCGACCTTGTTCTCTCCAAGCAATCTATTATGAAGAAGAATATCATCTTTTGTGTTATTAGTCATACCATCTAAAAAATAACCAAATTCAGTTTTTCTTTTTACTTCTAGTTTATTGTAATTTCCTATTTCTATCAAATAATTCACCTCTTAATATATTATCTTCTTATCTTATAATAACATACAGGATTGAGTAATAATATAAAAAAAAATTGGTAGTTGCCACAAAATTGCCACATGTTAATTTTTTTTTTATAAAAGAATTTCAATAAAAAACTGTTATAATTTATCTTAACTAGTGTGCAGGAGGTTATTATGTCAAAACTAATATATATAGCTGATGATGAAGAAAATATTAGAAAACTTGTAAAAAAGTTTTTAGAAGATGATGGTCACAAGGTTAATGACTTTGAAAATGGAAGTAGACTATTAGAAGAGTTTTATATAAAAAAATGTGATTTTGTTATATTAGATATTATGATGCCGGGTTTAGATGGATTTCAGGTGTGTACAAAACTAAGAGAGATTAGTACTGTTCCGATAATAATGTTAACAGCCAGAGATACTGATGTGGATTATATAGCAGGTCTTACACTTGGTAGCGATGATTACTTTACAAAGCCATTTAGTCCAATGGCGCTCGTTATGAGAGTGAGATCTATTTTTAGAAGAATTGAATTTGAAAAAGATCAAGGGGAAAACGACGATTTGTATATAAATCATAATTTGAATAATTTGGATCGAAGAGAACTTAGATTCGGGGATGTAATTATAGATGAACTAAGTAAGACAGTAAAGTACGGATTGGATGGAAATATCTATCTAACCCCAAATGAGTATAATCTAATGACTTATCTTTTTAAGAACAATGATAGAGCAATATCTAGAGAAGAACTTCTGGACAAAATTTGGGGTTATAATATTGAAGTAGAGACTAGAGCCGTAGACGATACAGTTAAAAGACTTAGAAAAAAGATATTGTGCACAAATATTTCTATTGAGACGGTGTGGGGCTATGGATTTAGGTTAAAAGAAGGTGTAGATGATAAATAAATTTAAAAGAGCATTTGACTATAAGATAAAAGCAAAGAAATTTAGTATTAAAGTGAGAATTTTAGCCAGCATAATGTGTTTGATTACTGTAGTATTTTTAGCGATTATTCTCTCTTTTAACATACTTTTAGACAAGTATGTTAAATCAAGCTCAAGTGAACAGTTGACAAGGGCGAGACTTAGTGTAGAAAAAATAAGTGATCTCCCTAGACCATTGAAACCTCCAATTGATAGAAAGATGGATGAACCTAAGGAGTTTTCCGAATTTATGAGAAATGTACAAGAAAAAGTAAGATTAGCCGAAATTGAATCTGATGCTAACGCTATGGTTGTAAATTCAAAATACGATTTGGTATTTCCTAATAGATATGATGATTATTTAAAAGATATAGATGAAATGGAAAACATAAACAAATGGTTAAAAAGAGAAAACTTCGATTTAAAATACAAGAATAATATAAAAGTATCTACAACAGATAGGGATTACTATATATCTAGTGTAGATATATCAAATCAAAATGAAAGCAAAGATCAGTACCTTATCATGTTTATAGATACAACAAGCACAATGAATTTGGCAAAGTGGATAAACCTAGTTCTAATACTAATCATGTGTGTTGCAGAAGTAATGTCTATAATAATAGCTTTATTGTTATCTGAAAAGATAGCAAGCCCTATAAAGGAATTGTCGAGCTTTGCAAAGCAAATAGGAGAAGGCGATTTTAGAACAATAGCAAAAGATTATTCTGATGAAGAACTTTCAGAGTTGTTTAAAGTTATGAATAAAAGCGCTGAATATCTGGATAAGTACGATAAAGAGCAAAAAACATTTTTTCAAAACGCATCTCATGAACTAAGAACTCCTCTTATGTCTATAAAAGGATATGCAGAAGCCATTAAGTACAATGTCATAGAAAAAGGTGAAGCCAGTGAAATTATATTAGAGGAGAGTGACAGGTTAAGTGAAATGGTAGAAGATCTTCTATATATTTCTAAAGTAGACAATATAACAAAGAGTTATATACTCACTGAGTGTGATTTAAGAGAGGTACTTTCAAATTGTTGTATAAAATTAAATGCAAAAGCTAAAAATAGTAAAATAGAGTTTATATACGACTTTAAGAGTAAACCAGTGTTGTATAAATGCGATGAGAAGCACCTAACTAGAGCGTTTTTCAATTTGATTGAGAATAGTTTAAGGTACGCTCACAATAATATATTTATTAGATGTAAGTGTTTTGAAGACCAGATAAGAATAGAGATTGAGGACGACGGGTCTGGAATTTCGAATGAAGATTTACCTTATATATTTGATAGGTTTTATAAAGGTGAAGGTGGAAAACATGGAATAGGGCTTTCTATAGTAGAATCCATAATAGAGAAACACAGTGGGGCTATAACTGCATCAAATGGCAAACTGGGAGCTGTATTTTTAATTGAGTTTCCCATAATATAACTATAAAGTAACGGGCAATGAACCTGTAAAGTTATTAGGTAGTGTAAAAAATACCGATAATTTTTACAGGTTTTTTATTTATTAAAATCATATTTTGCATAATCCTCAATTTTGCCACAAATTTGCCTGCAATTTACGGAGAAATGGTGCATGGATATATTTTATAATTAAAAAGCAAAGGAAAGGAGTGAGTATATGAAAAGTAATTTTAAATATAGATTTGAGATAAAACATAAGATAAATGATGCAGATGTAGTTTCTATAAAATCAAAACTATCTAGAGTTATGAAAATTGACAAAAACTCATCTGGAGAAGGGATGTATACTATAAGAAGTTTGTACTTTGATTCGCCTGAAAATAAGGCTGTTGCAGAAAAGTTAGATGGGGTTCCCTATAGAGAAAAGTTTAGAATACGATTTTATAATTATGACTCCAGCTTTATCAGACTAGAAAAAAAGATAAAAAACAACGGACTGACACTTAAGTTTTCCGCTGCTCTTACAAAAGATGAAGTAGTAAAGATTTTAAATAACGATATAGGATTTTTAAAAGAATCAAATGATACTTTGCTAAAGGAGTTCTATATAAAGTTAAAATGCACAAGGTTACAGCCAAAATCAATAGTTGATTATGAAAGGGAAGCATATATATATCCACTTGGTAATGTGAGAATAACGCTTGACCGAAATATAAGAAAGGTGGTGAATTCGTTAGATCCATTTGAATACGATACTTTGTCGGCTCCCATAGTAGAAAATGAAATGAGTGTACTTGAGGTAAAATACGATGAGTTTATTCCAGATTTTGTACGGGACTTAATTCAAATAAATAAATGCAGTAGTACTGCTATATCAAAGTATGTTTCAAGCAGATTGTATATATAGGGATAAAAGCTGTAAATTAAATTTTATATGTAGTTTAATCTAATATTAAAGTTTAGAAATTAATGACTAATCAATGAGAAAAGATGAATTATGTTAACGATAATTAAGAAAAGAGTAATTAAGAAATAACTAATTAAGTAAAAATATTTAATCAGATAAAATAAGAGAAATCTTAAAATAAGAGAGGATGAATTGGAAATGACGTTTAATGATATTTTTAAATCGAGCTTTATAGAAAAGGTATCAGGGTTTTCTATAATAGACAGCACCTTAGCTTTAGGAGCCGCTTTTTTAGTAGGAATGTTTATATATTTGGTATACAAGAAGACTTTTATGGGGGTTATGTACTCCAGACCGTTTAATATATCTTTAGTAGCGCTTACTGTGCTGACTACTTTTGTTATACTTGCGGTTACATCAAATGTAGTATTATCGCTAGGTATGGTAGGAGCGTTATCAATAGTGCGTTTTAGAACAGCTATAAAAGATCCAATGGATTTAGTGTTCTTATTTTGGTCTCTGGCTTCAGGAATTGTACTTGGAGCTGGACTATTACCTCTTGCCGTTTTAGGCTCTATGATTATAGGACTTATACTAGTAGTATTCTCAAATAAGACTATAAATTCAACACCGTACATACTTATGGTAGATTGTGATACAGAGCATGCTGAAAAAGAGACTATGGCTATGGTTAAAAAAGTATTTACGAAGTACCAATTAAAATCAAAAAGTATTACTAGGGAAAAGGGAATTGAATTAGTTGTAGAGGTTAGGATGAAGGATGGAGAAACAGACTTTGTCAATAAATTAAACAATGTACTAGGAGTTTCTAATACAGTTCTTGTAAGCTACAATGGAGATTATGTAGCTTAGAGAGGAGTAGTTTATATGAAGAAAAACAAGAGTCTTTTACTACTGACCTCAGTAATGGCAGTATTTATATGCATAATAATAGGCTTGTATATCATTTCGGACGTAACTAGTGTTGATTTATTTGACAATACATATATTGAAAAATATTTTGATAAAGAAAAAGTAATGAATATAAATCTTGAGATATCAGAGGAAGATTTAAAAGATATGGATGAAAATGCGATTAAAGAAGAGTTCAAACTAGGCAATGTTAGAATAAACGGTGATGATTACAATAATGTCGGAGTTAGAACTAAAGGAAACTCTAGTCTTACATCGGTTGCCAACAGCGATAGTAACCGTTACAGTTTCAAGATAAGTTTTGATAAATACAATAGTGGGCAAAGCATGAAAGGTTTATCTACGTTAAACTTAAACAACAATTATTCAGATCCATCGTATATGAGAGAATACATAACATACAGTATATGTAAAGATATGGAGCTAGCAACTCCAGAGTTTGCATTTGCAAAAGTATCTATAAATGGTAAGTATCATGGACTTTATCTTGCAGTAGAAGATATAGGGGATTCTTATTTAGAAAATAACTTTGGAGATACAACTGGAGAATTGTATAAGGCTGAAGAGCGAGCTACACTAGTTTATCAGAATGACGACAGCGAGAGTTATTCATCTCTAGTTTATAAAGGCGATAAGAAGAATAACTCTTGGTCAAATGTTACTAAATTACTTAAGTCACTAAAAACAGGTAAAGATGTAGAGAAGTATATAGATGTAGATTCAGTGTTAAAAAATACTGCGATAAACACAGCTTTACTAAATTTAGACAGTTACCAAGGTAACTTTGCTCATAACTACTATTTGTATGAGCAAGATGGAGTATTTACAATGTTACCATGGGATTTCAATATGTCTTTTGGAGGCTTTGGAGGAGCTGGAGGTATGTCTAGAAAAGGGGAAAAGGTGGGCAGACGGATAATAATCAACATACAGAAAATCAAGCATCGAATAAAGAAACTAAGAGTGATAATTTAACAGGCAATGAGAAGGAAAGAAATCAGGCCAATGATGCACAAAAAGATGAGCAAAGTATATATATAGATGAGCCAACTACAGGAAGTATGAATGAACGACCCCTTGTATCTACAATACTTAAAGATAGTGAGTATAAAGAGAAATATCATATATACTTAAATGAGATAGTTACAAAGTATTTAGATTCAGACTATCTAGAAAACATGACAACAAAAGTAGCAGATTTAATAGACCCATATGTTAAAGACGATCCAACTAGATTTTATAGTTATGAGGACTTTAAAACAAATATGACCTCAAAAGTAGAAGGAAGTAGTGATAATAAGGGCCAAAAATCAACTCCAGGAATTCTAGAAGTAGCACAAAAAATGAGCAATACTATAAATTCGCAGCTTTCAGGAGAGACATCATCTGTAAAAGATAAAAATACGGAAGAGACATCAGAGGCATCTACTGTTTCTCCAGAGGATATTGGAAATGCAAAAGATTTTGATAATAAAAGAGAAAATTCACCCCAAAATGGAGATCAACCACCTGGAAACGGTAATATGAATGGAGATATACCACAAAATAGAGATTTACCTGCAGATGCAGGGGTTAAGTCGAATACAAAAAACAATGATCCAAACGGAGCAAATAGAGAAGCTCCAACAAATAAAGGAAACTCTAAAATGGGTGAAAATCCTAATGGCAGAGGAAATTCTAAGCAAAATTTAATCATAGTTGGTATATCTATATTGATTATGATTATTGCGTTAATATTTACAAAGTTATTTAGGAAGAGGAGGATGTTTAGATAAAATTATGAATTTTATTTACCATATTATTAATGGAATTTATTCTATGAAGTACTAGTAACGTTACTAATTACCACTAAAGTATTTAATAATGGAAATACTATAATACACTATAACACTATTTAACCTAATTATTGAACCACTATTTGGAGCATATCAGTATGATTTAAATGGACCTGCGTGGTTTATGGTTAGGGAGCTTTATATATTAAACATTTCAGAACTTATAGAGACAGCTCTCTTTCATTGAAAGAGGGCCATTTATTTGATTATAAAACTATTACTATAAACAATTAAAATTAGAACTATTGCGATATATTGATTAATAAAAAATATCAATATATCGCTTTTTCAAATAAAAAATAAAGAAGTTACATACACTAAACTTTAAAATTATTAATATAAACTTATTTTTCATTTCCATGATAAATGTATTTATACAACTTGGTTTCAGGAAAAACCGAAAAATCAAAAAAATCAAAAAAACACTTGAAATTATATGCGTATTTATATATAATTAGCTATGTTGTTTAGAAAAATTAAACTTAATGTTTAGTAAAAATTAGGAGGAACAAAATGGATATCGGTGAAAAAATCAGAAGGCTAAGGATAGAGAAACAGCTGACCCAGGAAGAGTTAGCAAATAGATGCGAACTATCAAAAGGTTTTATATCACAGATTGAAAATAATTTGACATCACCATCCATAGCGACATTAATAGATATATTAGAAATTTTAGGAACAGATTTAAGAGAGTTTTTCAATGAAAGAAATGATGAAAGAATAACTTTCACAAAAGAAGATATGTTTGAAACTGAAGATGAAGAGCTAAACTACAAATTAAAGTGGCTTGTGCCAAATGCACAAAAAAATGAGATGGAGCCAATTATAATTACTCTAGAATCTTCGGGTAGATATAAAGAAGAAAAGCCTCATGAAGGTGAGGAATTTGGATATGTATTGGCAGGATCTATATATGTTCATATGGGTAGTAAAAAAATGAAAGTTAAAAAGGGAGAGAGTTTTTATTTTAGATCACGCGAAAATCACTATATTTCAAATGAAGGAAAAACTATAGCAAAGGTTCTTTGGGTGACGACTCCTCCATCATTCTAAAAAGAGAGGTGTTGGATAATTGAAAAATATTGTAGAACTAAAAAATATATCAAAAGCGTATGAAGATAATATCGTATTAGATAATTTCAACTTAGAGATAAGGAAAAATGAGTTTTTGACTTTGTTAGGTCCTAGCGGTTGTGGTAAGACTACAACACTTAAGATTATCGCAGGATTTGAATTTGCTGATGAAGGTCAAGTAGTCTTTGAAGGGAAGGAAATTAGCGATGTCCCACCATATGAAAGAAGTGTTAATACTGTTTTTCAAAAGTATGCATTATTTCCTCATATGGATGTTTATGAAAACATAGCTTTTGGACTTAAAATAAAAAGAGTCGAAAAAAGCATGATAGACCAAAAGGTAAAGGACATGTTAAAGCTTGTTGCCCTAAGTGGGTTTGAAAACAGAAAAGTCGAGTCCCTAAGTGGTGGACAGCAACAGAGGGTCGCTATCGCAAGAGCATTAGTAAATGAGCCAAAGGTATTATTACTAGACGAGCCATTAGGAGCACTAGATTTAAAACTTAGACAAGAGATGCAAATTGAGCTAAAGAGAATCCAACAAAAACTTGGAATTACATTTATATTTGTAACTCACGATCAAGAAGAAGCTTTAACAATGTCTGATACTATAATTGTAATGAACAAAGGAAAGATACAACAAATGGGAACTCCAGAAGATATATACAATGAGCCAGAAAATGCTTTTGTAGCGAAATTTATTGGTGAAAGTAATGTAATCGACGGAGTAATGTTAGATGACTACAGAGTTAAGTTTTCCGGAATTGAATTTGAATGCGTCGATAAAGGTTTTGAGAAAAACGAAAATATAGAAGTTGTTGTAAGACCAGAAGATATAAAAATGGTAGATCCAGCGAAAGGGATGCTTAAAGGAAAAGTCATATCTTCTGTATTTAAAGGGGTTCACTACGAAATGGAATTAGATGAAAATGGAAGAACTTGGCTTATTCAAAACACAAAAAATGCAGAAATTGGTACTGAATTAGGCATGGATATATATCCAGAAGACATTCATATAATGAAAAAAGTGAGAAGCTAATGAAGATAACACAAAAAAAATCAATTCTAGCTTACCCTTATTTCGTGTGGAGTCTAATTTTTATAGTAATCCCCTTATTACTAGTTGTGTTTTTTAGTTTTACTAAAGAAGTAGGTACTGGTTATGTTTTTACTCTTGAGAACTACAAAGATGTAATAAGTCCAATATACGCTAAGGTGTTTGGACGATCAATAGTACTAGCAGGCGGTGCAACTTTGTTATGTCTTGTTATTGGATATCCAGTAGCATTTTTAATTTCAAAGTTTCCTGTAAGTAAAAGAGGTAAATTAATCTTATTATTTATTTTACCTATGTGGATGAACTTCCTTCTTAGAACTTATGCTTGGGTTGCAATACTAGGCAAAAACGGACTTTTAAATACGTTTTTAGGATTTTTCGGAATAGAGGGAATAAATATCCTTTATACAAATTACGCTGTACTTCTAGGTATGGTTTACAATTTCTTGCCATTTATGGTACTGCCTATATACACAGCGCTGTCAAAGATGGATGAAGATCTTATAAATGCAGCTCACGATTTGGGAGCTAACAACTTAACTGTATTTAGGAAGATAATCTTTCCATTAAGTTTACCCGGAGTTTTTTCTGGAATAACTATGGTGTTTATGCCGGCAGTAACGACATTTGCCATCTCGAGACTACTAGGAGGCGGAAAAGTTATGCTTGTTGGAGATTTAATCGAGCAGCAGTTCACAGTAGTGGGTGACTGGAATTTCGGATCCGCAATATCTATGTTTATGATGGTAATTATCCTTATATCTATGGCTATCATGTCTAAGATGGACGATGATTCAGGCACGGAAGGCGGTGGATTCCTATTTTAAAGTTAAAGAAAGCAATATCCAATGTATATTTATTTTTAGTGTTCTTGTTCTTATATGCACCGATATTCGCGCTAGTACTATTTTCATTTAACGATTCCAAGTACATGTCTAAATGGGATGGATTCACATTTAAATGGTACGGTCAATTATTTCAAAATGAAGGTATAATGAGTGCACTGTATTATACAGTTACAATTGCAATCATCGCATCAGTTCTTGCTACTATTATAGGTACAATTAGTGCGATAGGGATCGTAAAAATGAGAGGAAAGAGTAAAAAGTTGATTTTAAATATTAACTACATTCCTATTTTAAATACAGAGATAGTTACAGCAGTAGCTATAATGAGTTTATTTATATTTGTAAAAATGGAATTTGGTTTTATGACTATGCTCTTAGCCCATATAATGTTCTGCACTCCTTACGTAATACTTTCAGTTTTACCTAAGATCAAGCAACTTCCTGAAAATATTGAAGATGCAGCGATGGATTTAGGGGCTACACCGATGTACGCTCTTAGAAAAGTAATTCTTCCTCAAATAAAACCGGGGATAATCTCGGGATTTTTAATTGCATTTACAATGTCTATAGATGACTTTATAATAAGTTTCTTTAACACAGGAAATGGTGTAAGTAACTTGTCTATAGAGATATATGGAATGGCGAGAAGAGGAATTAAACCAGAGATAAACGCTTTGTCTACAATAATGTTTACAGTAGTTTTAGCACTGCTTTTATTATCAAATAAAAAGCAGTCTATAGTAGGAGGGGATAAAAAATAATGAAAACAAAAAAAATATTATCTCTTTTACTTGTTTTAATTATGTCTGTATTAATGTTTACAGGATGTAATAAATCTGCAGATACATCTAAGAAAGTCTTGTACGTATATAATGTTGGAGACTATATAGATGAAACTCTTCTTAAAAAGTTTGAAAAAGAAACTGGAATTAAAGTACAGTACGAAACTTACGATACAAATGAAATGATGTACCAAAAAGTAAAAAGTGGAAGTACAAACTACGATTTAGTATTTCCATCAGACTATATGGTCGAAAAAATGAAAAATGAAGATTTATTAGAAAAAATAGATTTTAAAAATATACCTAATTTTAAATATATAGACGATGGATTTTTAGATCCAGAGTATGACAAGACTAATGAGTACAGTGTACCTTATATGTGGGGGACGCTGGGGATACTTTACAATAAAAAAGAAGTCAAGGAACCTATAGAATCATGGGATATACTTTGGGATTCTAAGTATAAAGGAAATATGATGGTGTTTGACTCTGTTAGAGATACTATTGGAATAACACTAAAAAAGCTAGGATATAGTATGAACAGTACAAATCCTAAAGAAATTGATAAGGCAAAAAAATTATTATTAAAGCAAAAAGACTTAGTTTTAGCTTATGTTAATGATGAAGGTAAAGATCGACTACTTGGAGAAGAAGTAGCCATGGGTATGATCTATTCTGGAGATGCAGTTACATTAAAGGATGAAAATCCTAATTTAGAGTATGCAATACCTAAAGAAGGTACAAATAAATGGATTGACGCGATGTGTATTCCAAATACAAATAAGAATAAAAAAGAAGCAGAGATGTTTATAAATTTCTTATTAGATCCTGAAAACGCAAAGGTGAATACTGAGTATATAGGTTACTCTACACCTAATAACGGAGCTTTAGAACTTTTGGATGACGAAATAAAAAACGATCCTGTAGCATATCCATCAGATGAAGTTTTGAATAAGTGCGAGACTTTTGTGGATATTGGGGATAGTATCAAGCTTTATGATAAGGCTTGGATAGAATTAAAATCAAAATAAACTTTATATGTAGTTTAGATATATATAATGACAAAATAAAAAGATATTGCAAGTTTATTGCAATATCTTTTTTGTGTAAATATTCATAGTGCGATTCTCAAACCAATTAATGAGGCATTTTTAGTTCATCCATTTTCTGAATTTTCAATGAAAAAATTACCTCCCTGAAATACAAATATATTCCATATTAATTTATAATTACGATAAATAAGTGAAATATTATAAGGATTATTTATAACTAAAAAAACTCTGTGTATTGATTTTAATAAATGTACATCTTTTTAAAAAAAGATAAGTGTGTTAAAATTATTAAAATAAATTCATTTATTTAGTAATAAGAAAGGATAATTATGCCTAACAAGACTGAGAAAAGTATAAAAAAGAATAAAAGAAGAAATAGCAGATTTAAAAGAGGTATAAAAACAATTTTTATAACTATCACAACTATATTAAGTATAATTGTCTTATTTAATGTTACTAAAACGTTAGAAGAGCTATTTGGTAGTAAAAATATAGAAGACTCAAAAGTCGAATACTATGTAAATATTGCAGATAAGGTTAGTGATGGAAAAGCTCAAGTGAGTTGGAAAGATATATTAGCTATAGAATCTGTAAAAAATGATGGCGATTTAAGTGAAGTAAGAAAAAATGACAGTATAAAAATTGGTGAAAAATTTTTAATAAAAGATAAAGATGAAGAAGGAAAGACTGTATATAAAGTAAAAAAACTTGACAATGTATTAAATGAGTTACATTTTACTGAAGTACAAAAGGAAGAAGTCCATCAAAATATTTCAGACTTAGAATATGTATTTTTAGGAAAAACACTTGATAAAAATGATTACAGAGTTTTATTTATTAAACAAATGGAGGATGCAGCTATAGAAAACTATTATGAATTCGGAATACTGCCTTCAATAACAATTAGCCAAGCGATATTAGAATCTGGATGGGGTAATTCAGTTCTTACTGAAAAGAGCAATAATTTATTTGGAATAAAAGCAGATCAAAGATGGAATGGTGATAAATTTGTAATTGAAACCACAGAAAATTACAATGATAAGATAGTTGCAAACTTTAGATCATACAGTTCTCTAAAAGATTCAGTAATGGATTATGGTAAATTCCTAACAGAAAACAGCCGTTATACAAAGCATGGTTTATTTGAGTCTAAGCTTTATACAGATCAAGCACAATCCTTAGAAGATGCTGGATATAGCACTAAGATAAATGAACGTGGAGAGAAAATATATGCCGATATGTTGATAGAAGTTATAAAAAACTACAATTTACAGATTATCGACAATAAAGTAATGGAACAATAAAAAATAAAAAAATGTAAAAAAGTGTTGACTCATGTAAAAAAAGATGATATAGTTATACTTGTCCTTAAGAAAGAGACAAACGAAACACAACAAGAAAAACAATAAACAAAAGAACATTGAAAATTAAACAGTAGGTTAATTTATAAGAAAACAAGAAACAAACCATATAAAGCCAGATATTAAAGATAACGATAGTATCTGAGCAGGTCAAATTATTATTGAGAGTTTGATCCTGGCTCAGGATGAACGCTGGCGGCGTGCCTAACACATGCAAGTCGAGCGAACCCCTTCGGGGGAGAGCGGCGGACGGKKGA
>NZ_AXUS01000031.1 GCF_000498755.1 Clostridioides mangenotii TR
TTTGAATAACCACTTATCTGATTATATAAAATCCATTTATAATTGTTTATAATTGGATCTCCTCCAAATATATCATCGAGTTTCAAACTGAACTTATTCCTGTATTCTATTTGACTGCGAAAATCTTCATATTCTAATTCATATTTTTCTGCTAATTTTTTTAAATTACAAACTACCTCTTCTACTTTGTATGTCACAGGAACTCTTATATCTAGACCTGCTATTTCTTCATCTTCTTTAATTAGCAATTTACCGGCATTTACAGTCAGTTTACCAGATATATCATCTACACAGTTTTTAACTATATTTAGTCCATTTGCATCTTCGCCTATAACTTCGGCCAAAAACTTTACAGTTTTTGATTTAACTCCTATGTTATTAAGTGCGATACAAAGTCTTGTAAGCGCGTTTATTCCGGTCTCACTCACTGCAGAGTGAACGCTCTTACCTTTTATAGAAATCTTATTTCCATCGACTATGTAGTCATATTTTAGTCTATCTAACTCTTTTTTTAATCTATTTATGTGTTTGCCGATGTATATTGCTTTACCTGGAACAGCATTTAATGATTCGCCTACACTTAAATCTATATCACTGTTGCTCTTGCAGCTTAGATTTACTTGTAAAAGTCCTTTTTCAGCATTGATTATCGGAAATTTAGCATCTGGCGTAAATCCATAAGTAGGCATTTCTTCATTGTTATCTTTGTATTTATTTATACATCTCCAGAGATTTTCTTCATCTGTTCCAAATATAAATCTAATACGCTTATTCAACTTTACTCCCAAATCCACTAGAGTTTTAGCTGCGTATATTGCTGAAATAGTGGGTCCTTTATCATCTTGCGTTCCTCTCCCATAGATTTTACCATCGTGTATAACGCCTTCGAACGGAGGAAACTTCCAACTTTTATAACTTCCCTCAGAAACTACATCGACATGTCCTAAAATTCCGATAATTTCCTCGCCTTCGCCGATTTCTGCATATCCATAGTATCCATCTTTGTAAACTGTTTTAAACCCAAGCGACTCGCATAAATCCAACATATATCTAAGGGCTTTATCTATTTTTTCACCAAATGGATAATTGCCTTCTTTGTCAGAAATTACACTTGGAATTTTAATAGCTCCTTGTATTGAACTTACCATTTCACCTTGTAGAGATTCAACTTTTTTTAGTATCTCTTGTTTCATAGAATCACCTCCAGTATCGTAATTATAAAATCTTAAAATTAAAGAAACCTTAAATATTTATTTATTGAAAGTTATCACTGATTTATTATCTCGTTGACTTATTACTTATTTACTTATTTCTTATTACTTAATTTATATTACTCATTTTGTATTTTGCATTATCTGTATATTAAACATTTTGGTCTTTTAAGACATAAAATATTCTTATTTTTTTAGTTTATTTATATATTCAACTGCCTTAAGAGCTCCCATCTTAGAGTGATCAAAAGTAAGCCCCCCTTGAAAGTAAACATTGTACGGAGGTCTTATTGGAGCATCTGCACTTAATTCAATAGAAGATCCTTGAATAAACGCCCCTGCTGCCATTATAACTTCACTCTCATACCCTGGCATTTCCCAAGGTACTGGTGTAACATAAGAATCAACTGGAGCTGCTGCTTGAATTCCTTCGCAGAATTTTATTACTTCATCGGCATTATTTAGTCTTATACACTGGATAATATCGCTTCTGTTTTCATCGTGTTTAGGAAGTACATCATATCCTAATTTTTCAAAAAGTCTAGCGCAGAAAATTGCCCCCATAACAGCTTGTGATACAATATATGGCGCAATAAAGAAACCTTGGAGTACACTTCTTGTAGTTCCAAAAGTAAGCCCACACTCTTTTCCAACACCAGGAGAAGTCATTCTGTAGGAAATCTGTTCAATAAGGTCGCTCTTTCCAACAATATACCCACCAGTAAGTGCCAAACCTCCACCTGGATTCTTGATAAGCGATCCTGCCATAACGTCTGCTCCAACATCAGTGGGTTCTTGTATATCTAGAAATTCTCCGTAACAGTTGTCAACCATAACTGTTAGATCGGGATTTACTGATTTTACAACTTCAATAGCCTCTTTAATATCAGCTATTGATAGAGATTTTCTCCAAGAGTACCCCTTAGATCTCTGAATCATAACTAGTTTAGTTTTCTCGTTTATTTTTTGTTTTATTCCATCTAAATCTACATTACCATTTTCTAAGAAATCAACTTGTTCATATGTTACTCCGTATTCTTTTAGAGATCCCTTTTCTTCTCTGATTCCAATTACTCCTTCAAGAGTGTCATAGGGTTTACCAGTTATCGAAAGAATCTCATCTCCAGGTCTTACTAATCCCTGTACACATAATGAAAGGGCGTGTGTACCATTTACTATTATTGGTCTAACTAGTGCATCTTCTGTATGGAAGACTTTTGAATATATTTCTTCTACTTTTTCACGACCTATGTCGTTGTACCCGTAACCCGTTGTCCAGTTGAAATGTTGATCGCTAAGTTTAGCATCCTGCATAGCATTTAACACTTTATACTGATTGTACTCCCTAATTTCTTTCAATTCTTCAAATTTATCTTTTACATCTGATAAAACTTCTTCAGATAACTTAAATGTTTCATCATCTATATTGTACATCTGTTTTAAAAATTCTCTTGTCTCGTTTAACATTTTCTCACCTTTTGTCTATTAGTTTAATAAATAACTAAAGCAGATAAAGCTTCTAGTTAAAATAGCTTTTATCTGCTTTTATTATTTTACTCATTATTTATTTTGATTATTGTTTCCAAGTCCAATATATTTACTAGGCTTGATACTAGCTATTGCATGTTTGTATATCATCTGCTGAGATTTATCGCTTTTTTCTAATAAAACAATATAACTATCAAATCCTTTAACTACACCATCTAGACTTGAACCATCAAGCATATAAACTGTAACCGCTATTTTTTCTTTTCTAGATGTGTTTAAAAATAGGTCTTGCAAATTAAGAACTGTATTTCTCATCATATTTACCCCCTATAAAATAATTAAAAACTAAATATATCTCATCTCTATCATTCTACATAATATAAAGCATTTTTTCAATATATTGCAATATTTCTTTTTTCAACTCTTTGCTATTGAGAATTTCAACATCGAACCACGGAGCATCTTTATATCTCTTAAACCAAGTAATTTGGCGTTTTGCATACTTTCTGGAATCTCTTTTTATTATCTCAACAGCTTCTTCATATGTGTATTCGCCATCAAGGTATTTAAGTATCTCTTTGTACCCTATACCCTGCATAGATATAAGATCTTTGTTGTAGCCCATATCTAATATGCCTTTTACTTCATCTATCAATCCATTTTCAAGCATTATATCTACTCTTAGGTTAATTCTATTATATAAATTTGCCCTATCTCTATTTAATATAATAATTATAGGGTAGTAATTTTCATTGAACTTTAGATCTTTGGAAAAATCATTCATTTTTTCACCGTTTAGCTCTACTTCTAATGCTCTCATCACTCTTTTAGTGTTGTTCTTATGGATTCTATTTGCAGCATCTTCATTTAGATCTCTAAGCTTATCGTGCATATAATCAGAACCTTTTTCTTCTAACTCAAGTTGAAGTTTATCTCTAAGTTCTGTATTTGCCTTCGATTTTCCAAAGTCCATTTCATAGATTAAAGAATTTAAATAAAGGCCTGTGCCACCAGTTATTATGACTTTTTTTCCTCTTTTGTGTATATCTTCAATATACTTTTTCGACCTCTGTTGAAACTCAGATACTGAAAATGGATAGTCAGGCTTGACTTCATCTATCATGTAGTGCTTTACACCGTCCATTTCCTCTTTGCTAACCTTCGCGCTTCCAATATCCATATATTCATATAACTGCATTGAATCAGCTGAAATAATCTCTGCATCTAAAGCTTTAGCAAGTTCAATAGAAAGATCTGTTTTTCCAACAGCAGTAGGACCTGTAAGTATTATTATAGGTATCTTATTCATAATTTTCCTCTCTAATAAAATACTAATTTATTTCAATTAAATCTCTTTCTTTCATTTTTATTGATTTTCTTTATTTACTGAGTCTCTTAATGTTATCGACTTTATTGACTTTTTTACATTACCCTCTTAAACATTTTTTCTATCTCATAATTTGATATCTCAACAATTACCGGACGTCCATGAGGGCAAGTAAAAGGATTGTTGCATTTTTCAAGTTGATCGAACAAGCTTTTTATTTCTATATCATATATCTTGTCATGCGCTTTTATTGCCGATTTACATGCCATTGTAGCAAATCTCTCAACT
The DNA here is from genome assembly GCF_000498755.1 of Clostridioides mangenotii TR. Classification (GTDB taxonomy): domain Bacteria; phylum Bacillota; class Clostridia; order Peptostreptococcales; family Peptostreptococcaceae; genus Metaclostridioides; species Metaclostridioides mangenotii_A. The sequence goes on from NZ_AXUS01000031.1 coordinate 4,315, forward strand.
TTTAAATCATAATTGTTTTTTATACCTTCAAGATTATCTATAATTTGAAGTATAAATTTCTCAGTCTCTGGAGTTCCAAATATTGTAGGTACACTTCTTACCATAATATGATTGTTTCCAAATATCTCAACTTCAAATCCAAATTTGATAAATAGATCGAGGTTTTCTTCTATGTGAAGCATGTCTACATTAGAAACTTCCATAACAATTGGATCTAGGAGGATTTGCATATTTATATCTTGTCTGTAGAACTTATCCATGTATCTTTCATATAAAATTCTTTCATGAGCAGCATGTTGGTCTAATAAAAACATAGATTCACCTTTTTCTAGGATTATATATGTTCTAAAAAGTACACCAATAACAGTATAATCATTTAGATTTAAACTGAATTCTCCATCTTGATGTTTAACTTCTTTGTCATCTTTATCTATAAATTCTATACTGCTCTGGTTAGTAAATTCTCCTTGAATATTTTCGGGTTTTTCTTCCTGATTTTTTTCTAGTAATTCCTCTACATTAACAGAATTTAGGATTTCATTTACAGATTGAAATTCGCTTATATGTGATTCATTTATAGTAATAGGTTCAATATTTTCATTCTTTTTATCGACATTTACTCTAAAAGCTTCCTCAGATTCCCTAATTTCACTAAACCTATTGTTATCTTGGCCTTTATCAATATTTACATCTTTACTATAGCTAAAGCTACTGTGAGGCATTGAATTTTGATTTATATTATTCTCATTGTTGTTAAAGCTATTTTGTCTGACTTCATTTACAATACTTGCTTTCTCACTATAAGGTTTTAAGTTTGAAAGATTGGCATCAGCAACACGCAGTGATTTTTTGCTACTGTAAGTCGCATATTTTCCTATTAGGTTAGAACTTAACAATCTTTGTTGAATATAGTCTCTGAGTTCGATATATATTTCGTGTTCTCTTTCAAATTTAACTTCTAATTTGTTTGGATGTATATTCACATCTATTTTTGCAGGATCTACATATACATTTAAAAAACATACTGCATGTTTACCTATTGGTATTATAGACTTATATCCTTCTGTAAGAGCATTTATCACGACTTTGCTCTTTACAAATCTATTGTTGATATATATATGTTGTAAGTTTTTATTGGATCTGTATAAATTATTGTTACTTATATATCCATTTACTTTAAAGTATCTCGATTCAAAATCCATATCTATCAAATTATCTGATACTTCTTTCCCATAAATACTTCTTATAGCACTTATTAAATTTCCATCTCCTGGAGTGTTTAACATGCTTCTGCCGTTATTTACATACTTAAACTGTATATTTGGATTTCCAATTGCAAGTTTGTTTATCCAATCACTTATATTAATCGTTTCAGCATGGGTAGACTTTAAGAACTTCTTTCTAGCTGGTGTATTAAAAAATAAATCTTTAATAAAAATTGTAGTTCCATTTGGAGTACCAATTGGCTCTTTTGATACGATCTTCCCACCTTCGACTACTATTTTTGTTCCTATAGGCTCATCCTTGGATTTGGTTATCATTTCAAGCTTAGAAACTGATGATATAGACGACATTGCTTCACCTCTAAATCCAAGTGAATATATTTCATAAAGATCTTCTATATTTTTTATTTTACTAGTAGCATGTCTTAAAAAACATTTTTCTACTTCACTTGAAGCAATACCATCTCCATTGTCAACTATCTTTATAGTTTCTTTTCCGCCGTCTATTATCTCGACTGCGATCTTTGATGAATTTGCATCTATAGAGTTTTCAACGAGCTCTTTTAAAACAGATGACGGTCTTTCGACAACTTCACCTGCTGCTATTTTATTTATGGTTATATCATCTAGGATATTGATTCTATTCATTATATAATCCCTCCTATGAACTGATTTCCTTTGCTTTCTTTTGAAGATTATAAAGAGCTGACATTGCATCTAGCGGAGTCATGTTTAGTATATCAAGTGATGATATTTCTTTAGCCAACTCAACATCTTTATCAATATTATCAAATGATATCTGTGCTTGACTCTGCTCTTTTGATGAGTTTTTCTTAAGTAGTTTAGTTTCTTTAAGAAGCATATCGTACTCTTTCTTTAATGAATCGTACTGAATCTTTACATTATTGTTATCTATTTTATCAAGCTCTCTTTTCATTTGATCAAATGTATCTGCACTAGGTTTATTGTCAGTTTTTAATGGTTCGTTTATATTCTCTACTTCAGTACTATTATCAGATGTAATTGCAATACTATTGAGAGCACTAGCATTGTATATATGATTTTGCTCTAAGTCCTTTAGTATATCTTTTGCTCTATTTATCACTTTAGATGGAAGTTTCGCAAGCTCGGCTACGTATATTCCATAACTCTTGTCAGCTCCTTGAGGTATTATTTTTCTAAGAAATACTATACCATCCCCTTCTTCTTTTACAGCTATAGAGTAGTTTTTAACATCTTTAAATTCATTTTCTAAATCAGTTAGTTCGTGATAATGCGTTGCAAATAAAGTTTTGCACTTTATGTTATTTTGTATATATTCAACTATTGACCAAGCTAAACTTATTCCATCATATGTACTTGTACCCCTACCGATTTCGTCTAGTATAACCAAACTTTTTTCAGTAGCATTTTGTAGTATCAATGAAACCTCTGTCATCTCAACCATAAATGTAGACTGTCCTTGAGATAAGTCGTCACTAGCCCCTACACGAGTAAAAATTCTATCCATAATAGGTATATCAGCGTAATCTGCTGGTACAAACGAGCCTATATGTGCCATCAACGATATAATTGCACTTTGTCTCATATAAGTAGATTTACCCGACATATTAGGACCGGTTATTATATTTATTATGTTTTCACCAGAGTTTAGGTAAGTATCATTGGGAACGAAATTTTCCTCTCCAACTATATTTTCAATAACTGGATGTCTTCCGTTTTTTATGTCTAATCTGTCTTCAGTATTAATATTAGGCTTTATATAATTGTTATGATGCGCTACAGTTGCCATAGATACAAAAACATCTATATTTGCTATTGTATTTGCAACCTTTTGAATTCTATCAATATTTTTATATATAGAGTTTCTAATATTAACAAAAATTTCGTACTCTAGATTTTTTATCTTATCTTCTGCATTTAATATCTTTTCTTCTATTTCCTTTAGTTCTGGAGTAATATATCTCTCGGCATTACTTAAAGTCTGTTTTCTTATATAAGTGTCATCTATTTTAGCATTTTCGAAGTTAGCCTTAGTTATCTCTATATAGTAACCAAACACCTTATTAAATCCGATTTTTAAAGACCTAACTCCTGTTTTTTCTCTCTCTCTATTTTCAACTTCTTTAATCATAAATGCGCCGTTTTTAGAGATATTTCTAAGTTCATCCAACTCATCATTAAACTCTGACTTTATAATATTTCCGTCCTTTATTGTTAATGATGGTTCCTCTAGTATAGATTCTTCAATTAAGTTGTATAGGTCATCCAGGTTGTCCATATTTCCAGAGTATTTTTTTAATTTCAACGCCTCTGAAGAATTAACTATACTTATTAACTCCGGTAGTTTTTCCACCGAGTTTTTGAGGTTTATCATCTCTTTAGGAGTTACTTTTTCAAAGGCAATTTTACCGCAAATTCTCTCTATATCGTAAATTTTTTTAAGAATATAGTTTAGGTCTTCTCTTAAAGAGAAATCATTTTTTATCTCTTCAATAACATCTAGTCTATTTTCTATTTTATCTTTTCTAATCAGTGGCTCCTCTACGTATTTTCTAAGTAGTCTTCCTCCCATAGCAGTAGATGTCTTATCAAGTACATGAAGCAATGAACCTTTCTTTTTGCTTCCTCTAATAGTCTGAGTAAGCTCTAGATTAGTTCTTGTGAAAACATCCAGTACCATGTATTCCTGAGAATTATATACATTAACGCTGTTTATATTTGAAGTTATCTGTTTCTGAGTGCTGTATATATAATTAAGTATTATAGAAAGGCTAAATTTAATAAGTCCCTTTTTATCAAATACAATTTTTTTGATATAGTCTTTGCTAAAATACTTACCTATGATACTTTCATCCAGATAATCTATGTTGAAATTTTCATTTATGTATATATTGTTTATCGTAGCTATATTTCTCAGTTCATCTATAAAATTTAAATCATTTACAATGATTTCTGTAGGTCCGATTTTGGCTATTTCTTCAACAACCTTACTGCTTGGTAGATATGTAGCATTCGTTTCCCCTGTACTTATATCGACATAAGTTAAACCTACATCTTTTCCATCTTTATATATAGATAAGAGGTAGTTGTTCTTTTTATTATCTAGTAAGCTCCCTTCAAGCACTGTTCCTGGAGTAATTACCCTTATAACATCTCTCTTAACAATTCCCTTAGTAGTTGCTGGGTCTTCTAATTGCTCTCCTATAGCCACCTTGTATCCATTCTCTATAAGTTTTGTTATATAAGCATCAACTGCATGATATGGAATTCCACACATCGGAGCTCTTTCATCTAGTCCGCATGATTTTCCCGTCAAAGCGATCTCTAAGACTTTAGAAGCTATTATCGCATCTTCGAAGAACATTTCATAAAAGTCTCCCAATCTAAAAAACAATATGCAGTCTGCATATCTCTCTTTTACATCAAAATACTGTCTCATCATAGGTGTAAGACGATTTCTATCAATTTTCATGATCTACCCCCTTTCATAAATTCAACAATTTAACTAAATTTAATTTTGAAACCTAAAATAATTATAACATAAATATTTTAATATGTTTAAAGGGGTTGTCTCAAAACTAATATTTTCAATCAGATTTAAGGCGACCCCTTTAAAGTTTCTCATTATATTTATTTTCTGTTGCTATCTCCCATATGGGGCTCTTTTATATTATCTAAATTTGTATTTTTTATAGATCACTCGATTTTTTCTTTTTCTTTAATATAACTATTAATAAACCTATTAATAATATTATTACAAATACAAGTGCTCCAACTATAATATAAAGCCAATTAAAGCTGTCGTCTATACTGACATCACTAGAATTTAATTTCTTAGCTATATCATCTTTTATAACAAACTCTTTCTTAAACTCCCACTTGTTCTGTTCTGAAGTCGCCACCAAATTTAAAATATAAACACCCGGGTTTAACTTTTTACCCTCAAGTCTAGTTAAATAATTGAAGTTTGAATTGGGTGCCATCTGCATATCTTCAGTTTCAGAAGAATACATTACATTTTTATTTGCATCATCTTTCTTATATACCTTTGTATGCACTGACATATTTTTTATAAAAGTCGGCATTATATTTTGAAGATTGGACGAAATAACATTTCTAGCATTATCCTGCGTAGGCATTACTTTATTTAATTTAAGCTCTGGATCTATAACTTGATCTATATTTTCAAATAACAAAATACCTACTACATAATTGTATTTGTTTGTTATCATAGAATTTTTATCTTTTTTAGCCTCTTTTTCTTTCTCTTGTAACTGAATGCCTCCTGCTAAAACTCCATCGAAGACCTCAATAGGAGTCTTAACGTTCATTTCTAATGTATATTCTCCATGCATAGGAACAGTTATTTCTGATGGTACTGAAACTATTTCAGACATGTCATATTTTAAAGTAGGGTCGTTTTTTATATTATTTTTTCCATAATCAATTACCCCATTTGTATTTGTTGTAGCTGAATTGATTGAAACATTAATAACTCTATCTTTATCTGTAGTATTTTTAAGAACCATTTTTAACACTTGTTCATTGTTAGGTTTAACAAAAATATTATAATATGTTTTACTTTTATCTATTTGGTTCTCTGGTATTACAGTATGAACAGAGAAATTTAATTCAGCAGAATAAGATGTATTTGTAAACATCATAAAAATAACAAGAACCGATGTTATAATTGATGTCAATTTTTTTTCATATTATTTAATCTCCCTGTATTTTAAAATAAGTAAAATCAATTACTTCTTAAATGAATTATCTTTTCGTCTGATATTATATTTTACTTTAATCATCATTTAATCTATATTTGTGGAGTATCAGTTAATGTCCAAGTTAATGTAGTTTTATAGTCTTTACCGGCATATTTAGTAGTACCTTTTGGAACAAATAACTCTATACTTGAATCTTTAGTACTAGTATTTCCAAAAACAGTTAAAAATGTTCCTGCACCTTTTCCATCTTCTGCTTTCATAACAGATACTTTACTTCCATCTGTATTTAAAGTTAATTTAGTAGCTCCTGCTATAGATGAACTTGTGTCAGCCTCTCCCCCTAATATAGGTTTTCCTGATTCTGCATTTGTAACTATATTAGCATTTCTAAATATTAGCTCAGCTCCTGTTAATACTTTATCGTCACTTGTTTTTAGTTGTCCATTTTGCTGAACAGTTAATTCCCATCCTGTTTCAAGCCCTCTACTATCTGTAACTTGAACAAAGTTTGGTTTTTCTGGCCCAGCTGGTTCTTCATTAACTTTGTCTTGTCCTGCTGCCCATGTTTTTTGTGGTAAAGCATAATACGTTTCATCTTGACTTGATACTTTTTGTTCGCCAAAATCAAGATCCGAAACGAAATCTATTGATAAAGGCCCATTAGTTCCACCTCCCTCTGGAAATGGATCTATTATTTCGTCTGGATTCTCCGGATCTACAGGTGGTGTTGGAACATCTGATTTTACAAATCTAACTCCAACATTTGAGTCTTTAACTCCTCCATCTACTGCAAATATTGAACTTGTTCCAAATGCTATAACTAACCCAGATACAACTACTAACTTTGATAATTTTTTAAATTTCATAATAATTATTCCCTCCATTAATATAAATCAAATTTTTTTATTATAAATAATTTTACTTTCTAAGCCTTTGAGATATTTTTATTGCTGTATCATATCTATCTTTCCCGGAAATCCTCTCACTTTTTAAAGTTGAAAGTTGATTTTGAACCTCTTTCGAAACTGAATCATATCCTCCACCAATTATTACTTTTTCTATTTTCCAATCCTTAATCTTAGATCTTGTTATATCTGTTAGTTTTTTTGGATTTGTAAGTAATATAGGCGCACCAATATCAGCTGCCAAAGGATTTATAGTTATACCATCTGGGAAATTAGTCCCATCTACTAAAGCTAAATCCGTTTTATTTCCAGTTAACTTCCTTAACTCTTCACCAATTACTGTGGCAGTCTCGTATCTGTCAGATCCAGCAAATCTTATTTTTTTAAAATCTTCTAGATCTTTTTCAATAAATGCTGAAACTGAATTATATCCTCCACCTATCGTCACATTGTTGATTCCCCATCTATACAGAGATTCATATGTAGTTGGATTTATTTTTTTGGTTCTGTTAGAAGTATGGGTATCCTTCTTTGCGCCGCATATGAAGAAATTGTTATTATGTCTGAAAAATTAGTTCCATCAACTAATACTGAATCTTCTAACCTCTTTGTAATTTTTCTTACTTCATTGCCTACTTTAACCGCGGTCTCGTATCTATCAGATCCGGCTAATCTTGTTATTTTATAGCTTGACTTTGTCTTTTTACCATAATTATTAATAAGTATTTCGACATTTTTAGATACTGAATCTTCACCACCAACAATTATTATATCTTTAACTTTAAGTCTATCAATTTCTTCTAAAGTTGTTAGACCTATGTTATTTATTTGAGTTAGGAGGATTGAAGCATTTTTTTCGTTGGCAAGCACTGCAGATGTTAAAATATCCGTGTATTTTTCGCCACTTGCCAGCACCACTGACGCTGCCTTTGGCTCCGGATTCACTCCACCGCCACCTGAATTACCACTATCTTCAAATCTAATTCCAACATCAGAATTTGATTGTCTTTTTACAAGATCATCAGTAGCAAAAGCCGTACCTACAGGTAAAAGAGACATTACACAAAAACAAATGCCTATTTTTGACAATAATTTAAATTTCATTTTTACTCCCTTCAATAAATTTTTATTTTAGAGATTTTTTTGCAAACTAAAATATTACAGGAACATCTTCTAAATTCCATTCTATTGTTGCGCTGTATTCGCCAGATATGATTCCGGCTCCAGGCACATCAATATATAAGCCTTGACCATTTTTCCTATCGTTTTCTAGTAGAACATAGGGAGAATTGTCTTTATTTTTATGACTTTTTATCAGAATCAAATTGTCTGTTATAACTTGTCTACTATCATTATTAAAAACATAATATATGGCATTATTATAAGTTTTTGTTCCATCGGTATTAGTCAATTGTTTAGACATACTTGCTTTTAAAGTCCATTCTTTCTTTACTGTTCTAGTATCAGTTACATCAAGAGTTTGATCTGCTATACTACCCCATCCCTTTGCACCTTTTAGGGCAGTATAAGATATATCTCCAAATGTAATATTCGAAGGTACCTGAAACGTTAAGCTTCCGTCTACAATTGTTATTATCGTACCTTTTTCAAAAGTTCTATCCCTATAGGTTACTTGATTGATTGGCGTAGTATTTCCAACTGAATCAGTGGAAAAAAATTGAAGAATATCTCCTACTTCAAAAACTTGCCCGCTAGCACCTATTTCTTCAGGTGTATTAACTTCCCATTTTCCTTTTTCATCAACTATTGCTGTTATTTGAGTGCTGTTCTCCTTAGCATCAGTTCCATTAATCTTATATGTTATAGTAGCACCCGGCTCGCCTGTACCTACAATCTTCTTTGTTAGCATATCGACATCTGTGTTTAAAGTTACTGGATCTGGTGGTGTTGCATCTCTTACCTCAATCTCAGAAACTGGCCCTTTATTATCTTCCGAAGTATCTAGTTTTTTAGTAGCATATGCCTTAATTATGGTTCCAACTGGATAGTAATCTGACAATGTATATTTATATAACCCCTCTGAATTTGCTGTCATTGTATGCTCTTCATTATTAATACTGCTAGATAAAGTAATATCAGCATAACTACTTCCAGTGTAAACTGGTATTAAGTTTACATTACCAAACTCATCTATACCATTTTCATCTGGTACCCATCCTTTAATTACTCTCGCCTCAACTTTTTTATCGGCATCAGTAACAGTGAATATTCTATCAGAATCATTAGGGCTTGGTACCCAATTAGTTGAAGAAGTTGCCTCTTCTCTCGTGACGAATTCTACTTCTGGCTTTGTGTTGATACCCGATATTCTCGAGTACTTTTGAAATCTAACTTGGCCATTTTCTATTTTATTAAACTCATTAACTAAATTTTCATTACTAGATGTCACTGTTGTTGATCCAGTAGCATCAAATGATTCAATGTCACCAAAATCATAAGTTGCTGACCCCATATAATCGTGTTTCCTATTCCAAAGCGATACATCCACATTGTTTAGATAAACATGGTCATTATAGTAATAGTTATTTATCGCTTGTCCTTTGCCCATATGCCTTATATCATACTTTGCTGCACTATCTATCTCAAAGATAGAATTTGCGCCTGTAATATTTATAATATAATAAGTTGGCTTAGCAATAGCATAAAATTCTGCATCTTTACGTATATGAAATTCTGAATTCGCCGCGTCTAAATTTATTACATTACTTGTACCTGTAGTTGTAATATTTACTTTTGAATTTGTATTTGCTATAAATTTTTGACCTGCTTTATAGGTATCAAATGGATAGCCTTTCATAGTTATAGAAAAATCAGCTCCAGAACCATTTTCTTCACCTATTTCAACAGTATTATATTGTTCATAGATAGCCGGGAATGTAGTACCCTTTGATCCTTGAATATTTACTTTAGCACCATCTAATGCAGTAAAATTTCTGCTGCTTCCAGTCCCTGATGCAATACCATAGTACCAAAAACATGACACATCTTTTGTCACGACTTTCCCCATAAACTCAGTATTTCTCTCAAAAACAACACTACCTGGATAGGCTATTTCAGCTGTAGTTCTAAGGTTTACCGCGCCATAAAAAGTTATTTCTGCATTATATGCCATTAATAATCTACCAATAGCTGCTCCTTCAATATCTGTAGTATCATCAGTAGATATATTTCCAAATCTAAATTTCCAATTTCTACTATCAGCAGTAGCAGCATATGTTATAAACGCTTTCTTCAGTAAAGGACTATCCCCTACACCTATAGTGCCTATTCCTTTTTGCGATATTATTAAATCATGCATATCAAAAATCTGAACCTCAGTTGCAGCCTTAAATGGAAGAGTTGAATTTGTGCTCTTAAAAGATAAAGCTAATTTATAATAATAGTTACCATTCTCATCAGGGTGTTCACTACGCCCATCAATTTCAATGCTAGTGCTTCTTGCTTTTAATGCCGCAGTAGTAGTTTTTTCTATATCACTTGTAAGTTTTATTTTTTTAACACTAGAATCATTATAAGCACTCTCAAATTCTCTCCAATTAGACACCTCTACCTCATTCGCATCCGCAAAAGATTCTGCTATAGTATTTTCTTTTGTTTGTGATCTATTAATTTCTTTACCATTAGAGTTTTCTTTTAAACTTTTGTTACTAGAGACTCCATCATTATCATCGAGATTTTTTGATAAATTTTTACTATTAAAAAACTCATTGTTACTTGAAAATGCATAAATATTAGATACCGGATTATTTAAAAGAATAACGCTTAGGAATATAGAAATTACTAACTTGAAATTCTTAAACACACTTATTTCACCTCCTTTTCGTTTATTTAAAAGACCTTCAATAAAGTTCAAAATCATGCATCTTTGAACTTTATAAATTATAGCATAATCATTTGAAACTTTGATCTTAGATGTTGCAAGATGCTATTTTTTTGATGTGAATAAATAAAATTAATATTTTTCAATATAAAATGTAAAATAATTTAATGAAATACCCTCCTTAAATTTATCATGAATTTGATCCTATTTTTAAATTTTCTGATATCTAATCTTTTAATAAAAAATAATGGATATTAAAGTTTAACCTCTTTAATATCCATTATTTATTATAAAAAATTACAACAAGTTTAAAATCCCTTTTCTTAAATCTGCTATCTTTTCTAGATTTTTTTCATTATAAATTTCTTTATCTATAATAAACTCTTTCTTTACAGTAGATGGTTTATCTGATATTACGTAAATTCTGTTTGAAAGCATCATAGCCTCATCTATATCGTGTGTTATAAGGACAATTGTTGAGTTAACCTTGTCCTTTATATTTAAAAGCCACTTTTGCATAGAATTTCTAGTTATAGAATCTAGTGATCCAAAGGGTTCGTCTAACAACATAATATCGTCTGAATTTATATAAGTTCTTAAGAAATTAGCTCTTTGCTTCATACCACCGGAAAGTTCATTAGGATATTTGTATTCATAACCAGATATTCCAAAAGTATCAAAGTAAGGTTTTACTTTATCCCTCGCAATGCTCTTCTTTTCTTTTTTTAGAATCAAAGGAAGAGATACATTGTCGATAATATTTTTATAAGGTAAAAGTAAATCCTTCTGATACATATAACTGTATTCACCATCTACACTAATATTCCCAGCATCACAACTTGTTAAATTTGTTATCATATTAAATATCGTACTTTTACCACAACCACTTGGACCTAGTATAGATATAAATTCACCTTCATAAACCTTTAAATTTATATCGTGTAAAATTTCACTTCCATCGTAATCTTTAGACACATTTTCTACTGATATTTTAAGTTTTTTATTTTGTTGGTAAGAATTCATTTGTGTAAGCATCACTTGCCTTCATATCCTTGTTAATTAATTTGTATTCTTTTAAGAAAGATGTATAGTTATTCCATACAATGTCCTTCATTTCTCCCCATCTAGGTGCATCATCGATATATTTGTCAGCTAAATACTCTTGACTCTTGACAGCTAGCTCCTTGTCAGTTTCTGGAGCGTGTTTTACTAATATATCGGCTGCGCCTTTTGGATCTTCTACACAATACTCATATCCTTGAGTTGTAGCTTTTAAAAACTTCTTAACTAATTCAGGATCTTTCTCTATCAAGTTTTCGTTAGTTATTAGTATTGGCGTATAGTAATCAAGTCTCTCATCAAGATCTCTAACAGGTATAAAGTTTAGGTCGTAGTTCATAATCTGAGCTTTAGCTACATCCCATCCCTCAAATATCCATGCAAAGTCTACTGTCTTCATTGCAGCAAAAAAATCATCTTGACCTGTATTAACTATTTTTAATTTATTGAAATCTGCGTTATCTTTCTTCATAACAGCTTTGAATACTGCTTCTTCAGATGGTGATCCCCATCCTCCATAGCTTTTTCCTTCAAAGTCTTTTGCAGTAGTTATATTCTTATCTTTAGGAGAACCAAATCCTGATGTATTGTGCTGTATAATAGTAGCTACTGCTTTTATTGGAAGTGGATCTTCACTAGTCTTGGCATAAGTAACTTGCTCTTGATAGCTTACAGCAAAATCGGCTTTTCCAGTTGCAACCAAAGTATCTGCCCCACTTTCTGGAGGCTGCTCAATTGTTACGTCTAATCCCTGATCTTTATAATAACCTTTGTCTAAAGCTGCATAAAGCCCTGTGTGATTAGTATTAGGAGTCCAGTCTAAAACTACAGTAACTTTCTGTAATTTATCTCCTTTTGAAGCCTCTTTATCTTTGTTTCCATTTGAAGAACATCCTGTCACTGTACCTAATGTAAGTAAAGCTACTAAACACAGTATTCCTAATTTTTTTAGTTTCATAGTACCCTCCATAATAATTTACTAAAATAGATGTAGCTTTTTGAGTATTTTATAGTACATATTTTCTTTTCAAAATATATCAGTATTTCAACTTAATTTGATAATCTATGCTTAAATACAATTTTTCTAATCATCTGAATAATTCCTACGAAAATCAAACTAAATATAACTACTAATATCGTCGATGCAAACACCTTATCTAAAGCATACGCACTTTTTGATCTAACCATATACACTCCAAGCCCCTTGGTTCCTCCAAGCCATTCAGCTACTGTTGCAGCCATAACAGCGTAGGTAGAAGAAATCTTAAGTCCTGAAAAAAGCTTGTCCAAAGACATAGGAAATTTAAGATGTATAAAAGTGCTCAACTTTCCAGCTTTCATTATCTTGAAAAGATTTAAATAATCTCTATCTATATTTTCTATTCCATCTACAAAACTTATTAGGATTGGAAAGAAACAAGTAAGTGTTACCATTAACACTTTAGGCATTGTTCCAAATCCAAACCAAATCATAAGAAGAGGTGCGATTGTTATTGTAGGTATCATCTGAGTTACAAGTGTAAGAGGATATAGGCATTTTTTTACTATGCCCACAAAATCCATCAATACACCTATAATCAGAGACAGAGTTATCGATACAATAAATCCGATTACCGCCTCAAAAATAGTCACTGTAGCGTGCATAAACAAATTTTGATAATCTTTAAAAAATACTTTTACTATATCTATTGGTGTTGGTAAAATATATTGGGGAATTTCTAAAAATTCAACTGTTAATTGCCAGAAGATAATTATAAATAAAAACGTCAATATAGGATAAAGACTATTCTTCACCTTTTCTATGGTTTCTAAGTTTGTCATCTATTGTTAGGCCTCCAGCTTTCTCATCTACTCTAGCTATTGTTATAACTCTTTCGCATCCTAATTCAAATGGTATTTTATGTGCTTTTTTTATAACCTCAAATACCTCATCGAAGTCACCTTCTATTGTAGTGCTCATTGCACCTACTTCACATTTTAGTCCACTGTTTTCAATAAGTTCGATACAAGCGTCAACTACTTTGTACATTTCCTCTTCACCTTCGAAAGGTCTTAATGGCATTACTGCTATGTCTGCTATTACCATATAACTCACTCCTTTTTATCTTATTTTTAATTTTGTATTTCTACTAGGTAATGATTTTGTTTAATAAAGCTTATAAAGAAAACACAAAAGGCCTTACCAATACGATAAGACCTCTAAACTCTTTAGCACTCCCTACGTTGGCATTATCCATACAGGTTCATAGGGTCGAGATGTAATCTCCTCTCAGCAAACAAGCTCCCCAACAATATTTTATTTTATACTTTGATTATACTACACTTCTATTTATATTACAATTTTAATCATTTTTTTCTATCTTTTCTATTTTAACTACAGTTCCATTAATAACAATTCCAAGCATATTATTAGCCATGCTTATATACTCCACACCTATTCCAACAATGGCATTTCCACCTATTTCTTCACACTTATACTGTAGTATTTCAAAAGCATCTTTTTTCGCGCTACTTAAGCTATCTTCATACCCAGTTGATCTTGTTCCAAAAAAGTCTGCAAATCCTGCAGCAAAGTCATTCAAAAAGTTTGTACCCATGATAATCTCAGCCATTTCTACACCTAAGTACTCTTTAATTGAATAACCTTCTAGTGTATGTGTAGTCGACATTATTATTTTTTTGAATCTCTCTTTACTAAGCCTCTCAGATTCAGCTAATTCGCTCTCTTTCACCTTTTTAGCTCTTTCACCTTCTGTTTTCATCCTATTAGTTATGCAGTCATAACATTCCCCACCTGTATCAAATAATCCTAGCTTTTTATTACAAATTACACAATATCCTTTTGCCATAGTAACACCCCTCATCCCTCCAAATCTTAAGTTCTACTATTATACTATTAAATAAGAGTAAACTCAATGAAAGCCAGATTAAAAATATAATATTGCTTTTGCTTATTTAGAAGTGTAATTGTTGAATTTTGCATATTTGTAAGCAATAATACTTAAGATTTACAGAATTATCTAATATTTTATTAATTAACTTATAATTAGCACTCTCATAATGTATAATATTTATAGTAGACTTAGTTAATAAACAAATGGAGGATGACATGATAGATGATTTAAAAAGCATGTTTAAAGACTACAAACCGTATATAAACGGTGCTGACGAAATGAAACGTGCTTCAGTATTAATACCTATTGTAAGAAGAGATGGTGAACACCATATATTATTTGAACTTAGATCAGGAAACTTGAATCACCAACCCGGTGAGATTTCTTTTCCCGGAGGTAAAATTGATCCTGGCGAAACCCCTTATGATGCCGCAATTAGAGAAACGTATGAAGAGCTTGGAACAGCTAAAGATACCATTGAGATAATTTCTGAAATGGATTTGCTTATCACGTCTTTCAACTATATTATTCATCCTTTTTTAGGATATCTAAACGATATAGAAAATTTCAATATAAATAAAGATGAAGTTGATCACACTTTTTTAGTTCCGATTAAATACCTTTTGGAAAATCCACCGAAAGAGTATACAAGTGATGTGGAAATCATACCTTCTGGCAATATGCCTTACAGCGATTTACCAGATAAAAAAGATTATAAATTCCAAAAAGGTAAGTCATCGATACTTTTTTATAAGTACGACGATTATATAATTTGGGGAATGACAGCTAAAATACTTCAAAATTTCCTGAACTTTTTAAAAGATTAATATATGGATTTTTAAATTTAAAGGGAATAGCTATTATAAAACATTGGCTATTCTCTTTAAATATAAATTATATCTATTTTTTAAATCTATAATTAAATTCACATACAGAATTAATAGCAATTGCTTCAGCAAACTGGATCTATTACAGGAATATTTGAAATTTCATTTAAGTATTTATCAATACCAATACTAGATATCCCTGTACATGCTAATGCTATAACCTCAACTCCTTCAGATTCCATCTCTTTGACTGATCTGAGAAGCGATTTTTTCCAACTTCATTAAATAGATCATTTACATTGTTGATACCTTCTGGCCTTGAGTAGCTCTTAAGATTTTCACCAAGCGAACATCTAATAGAGTCGCTAACTTCATCTCTTATACCTATTACTCCGACATTTTTACCAAAGTTAAGTGCATAGCTTGAAACAGAATGTCCTGCTCCGACCATTGGAATCTTAGCTCAAAATATTTAACTAATATTGTCCATAAGTACAAAATCGAAATAAAAAAAGCCCTTTACAAGATAATAACAAAAATACAATTGATTATCCTATAAAAAGCTTTATATTTTAAGTTATGTTTAATTCTACTTATTTGTTAGCTATAGCTAATATGTCTTTAACAAACTCTTCAACCTTATCTTTAGGAGTCGCCCAAGATGTTATAAAACGAACTAACGTTGTATTTTCATCAACTACATCCCAAGGTGTATATATGTATTTCTTTTCTAACTCTTTAAGTACATCATTAGGTATCTCAGCGAATGTTTGGTTTGTAGGAGAATCTACTCCAAATGAATATCCTGCTTTTACAATACCTTCTCTTAATATATTAGACATTTCATTTGCATGACTTGCAAGTTCTTCATAAAGATTATTACTCATAAGCTCAGTAAACTGTGTTGACATTGCTCTAGTCTTTGCTAAAAGCCCACCTCTTTGTTTTAGATGCCATCTAAAGTGACCTTTAAGATCATCATTATCGATAACTAAGGCTTCTCCAAACATTGCTCCATTTTTTGTACCACCTATGTAGAAAGCATCACAAACCTTTGGCATATCTTCAAAACTTAAATCAACATTATCTAAAGCTATAGCACAACCTAATCTTGCACCATCAACATATAGATAGATTCCAAGCTCTTTACAGCAATCATGAAGAGCTTTCAGTTCATTTTTATCATAAACTGTTCCTACTTCAGTTGGATTAGATATGAAAACTAGACGAGGATATGGTGAAAAATTAGTGTTACTATGTGTATTAAACACACTTTTAACCATATCAGAAGTCAATTTACCATCTGTAGTTGGAACTGTAAATATTTTATGTCCAGTAGCTTCTATTGCACCAGTTTCACTGCCTACAATATGTCCACTTTCTGCTGAAATAACAGCTTCGTGAGCTCTTAAAAAAGCAGCTGTAGCAAGAAGGTTTGTCTGCGTTCCTCCACTTATAAAGTGAACATCAACACTATTGTCTTTAAGTTTAGATTTGATAGCATCAATCGCTTCAAAACTAAATTCATCAAGTCCATATCCCTCAGCTTGGACCATGTTTGTATCAATTATCCTCTGTAGTACTTTTGGATGTGCTGTTTCACTATAATCATTTTTGAAACTGTACATTTTAACATCTCCTTTTAGTCTAAATAGTCTAAATTTTAAATAATTGAATCAAAACAATTCTAAATCAATTCTATTAAATTGTCAATTGATAAAAGGAAAAGACTATTTATGGCTTAAGCAAAAAACTTCTATAAGAAAAGCACTCATAACTGAATTTTGTACCTATGAGTGCCAAAGATAGTTTTTTTGCCTTCTATACATATGCTTTACTTAAACTTTTTCTTAAACTGCCTCACTAATAGATTTTATTTAAATAACATAAATAAAGAACCCCTGTATTATTTATAAGTATAAATTAATATAGGGGTTCTTTTATATATTCTTAATCTACCATTACTCCGTTTAAAGAAAATGTTCTAGCCTCTGTAACTTTTACATTTACTAGTTTACCAACTAAATCTTCATTTCCACCATCAAAATTCACTAATTTATTTTGTCTAGTTCTTCCTGATAATTTATCTTCCTGGTTCTTACTTCTACCTTCAACCAATACCTCTACAACTTTATCTTTGTACGAATGGTTAATTTCACCAGAAATCTTATTGACTAAATCAAGTACTTTTTGGAATCTTTTATGAGTTATATCTTCTGGTATTTGGTCTTCCATCTCTGCAGCTGGAGTACCTTTACGCTTTGAGTATATAAAAGTAAATGCCGAATCGTATCTAACCTTTTCAAGTACATCTAGCGTATCTTCAATATCTTCTTCGGTTTCACCAGGAAATCCTATCATCAAGTCAGTTGAAAATGCAATATTAGGTACTTCTTTTCTTGCTTTTTCTATTATATCAAGATAGTAATCTTTAGTGTAATGTCTATTCATTTTTTTAAGTAATCTAGTACTTCCAATTTGTATCGGTAAGTGCAAGAATTCGCAAACCTTATCGCAGTCTCTTATAGCATAAATTACTTCATCAGATATATCTTTTGGATGAGAAGTCATAAATCTAACTCTTTCAATACCTTCTATATCATTTACATTTCTTAGAAGTTCTGCAAATGTAACCTTAGTATCTAAAGTCTTTCCATAAGAATCAACATTTTGTCCAAGTAGTGTTATTTCTTTTGTTCCATTTGCTACTAGAGTTTTGATTTCATCCATTATATCTTCTGGAGTTCTACTTCTCTCTCTACCTCTTGTATATGGTACTATGCAGTAAGTACAGAAGTTGTTACATCCATACATTATATTGACATATGCTTTTAACTCAAACTTTCTGCTGCTCTTTAATCCTTCTACTACTTCTCCATCTACATCCCATACATCCACTAGAGTTTTATCTCTGCCCATAGTTTCTATAAGAAGTTCTGGGAATTTATAAAGGTTATGTGTTCCAAATATCAAGTCTACGTGTCTGTATTTCTTTTTTATTTCCTCTACAATGTGAGGTTGTTGCATCATACATCCACATACTACTATTTTCATATCTGGATTTTTTTCTTTTTGAGATTTTAAGTGACCTAGGTTTCCGTATACCTTTAGTTCTGCATTCTCTCTTACTGCGCAAGTATTGTATATTACTAAGTCTGCTTCTGTAGAGTCTTCTGTTGTGTCATATCCCATTGCATCTAGCATTGCTAGTAACTTTTCTGAGTCATGTTCATTCATCTGACATCCGTATGTTACACTAGACACGAGCTTTCTTTTTCCTGTTTTAGTAAAATAATCTTCGTTTTTTCTGTGCATTAATTCAATATATTTATCTTGTTCATCTATTTTTTCTATAGGAAGATTTGCTTGTTTTCTTTTGCTCATTTTATATTTACTCCTTTATATTTTTACATTAGATAATTATATCAAATTAAATTGGATTACTCAAATTTAAATAATTATAAGAAAAATGGAAAATATTTATAAAAAGTATTGACCATATCCTTTGATATAAAAAGAAATAAAGTACTTCATCTAGAAATAAAATAGTTGCTTATTTTTTAAGCAACCATTTTATTTCTTAATTTATTATCTGCATTCATATGTTGATTTATTGTTTCTTATTCCTTCTTTTCAATTCGTAAAAATCTGGAACTCCATTATTCATTGCAATAAGTTCACCGTCTAAAATATACTTCTCATTTACGTATCTATGTAACTGATCAAGTTCTGGGAATCTTGGGATCAACTTAAAATCTATTTTGTTCCTAATATCTCATTATCTAAATAAGCAAATAAGTTGGAATTTGTTTCTCAATATATTAATACTGCATGCATCTGGTAATAATATTAACTACACTCAATTTATTTCTTACAGTTACAGTTGATTATCGAAATACTTCAATCCAAATAGTTCTATCGCATTTCGTAATCCGATAAAACATAACCCATAAGTTAAAAGACGATTCAAGGTAATGGTTATGTTAATATCATAAAATATCAATATCATTTCTATCACAGCTATAAATACTATCAAGATATCGTTTGAATAATTTGCTGTATTATTAGCTTTGTTTTGGATTAACTGCCAACGCTCATCTTTTTTATAATCGATTTCTTTTTTAGCCTTCCATACATAAAGAAAAATAGTTATTCCAGTACTAAGAATTATAAAAAACGAAATAATAATTTGTTCATTCATTATATTAATCCTCCTTATATTTAAAAACTATATTTATTGAAACATCAAAAACATTTGCTATTTTGTAAGCTAATTCTAAAGATGGAGTATATTTGTATTTTTCAATAGATATAACTGCTTGACGAGAAATACCTACCTTTTCAGCTAAATCAGCTTGTGTCCAATCACGCTCAGCTCTCAAAACCTTAATTCGATTGTGTACCAAAGTATTACCTCCTTAACAAAATGTAATCTGTTGTTTACATTTAAAATTGTAATGTGCTGATTATATTTTGTCAACAGTAAAATACGTTTAAGATTAATATCTTTAAAATATTTTACAAAATAAAAGAAGTCTACCTTGCTAAATACCTTGATTTAAGTTAGTTCAATGAATCTATTTATAATAGTAGTTCTTGTTATATATGTCTCTCTAGTAGCTACTAACATATCTCTAACTCGGTCGTTTTTCTTGTTCTTCTTACTAAGTTGAAGGAATTTAAACAAAGCCAAGTAATTATTGATGAACTTTGTAGATACACCTAAAAGCCATTAGCCATCTCTTAAATCTACCGTCAAGAGAATTTATAAACACTATCTATCATTGATTTACCTCAAGAACTTGTTTTAATTCTTCATTTAACTTTTCTTTTATACCTATGTACGTAAAAATATACTAGATAAATATAAAGTAAAACAAAATAAAGGCTAATTAAGTCACTAGCCTTTTTCTGTCTAATTAATTATCTCTACCTATAAACTTTTACTTTTAATTATTAATTTTTTTTCAGCAATA
Source organism: Clostridioides mangenotii TR (assembly GCF_000498755.1). Lineage (GTDB taxonomy): Bacteria > Bacillota > Clostridia > Peptostreptococcales > Peptostreptococcaceae > Metaclostridioides > Metaclostridioides mangenotii_A. The sequence goes on from NZ_AXUS01000031.1 coordinate 24,767, forward strand.
TCAATAATTCTTTTCGCATCTATTAAATCTAACGGATAATTCTTTTCCCTTAATATTTTAACTGCATTTACTTTATTCGAATCATTTTTTAGTAAAATTATTGCTTCATCAATTAATTCCTGTTCATCAAAATAAATAAACTTCTTAATTTTTTTACTTCTTTAGATTGAATATAATTTGATAATGCTAGTACAATTAGCAGGATACTTAATAGAGTTTTTATTTAAAATCTCTCCTTCCTTTTAAGTTACTTACTATTATACCATCTTGCATCTACATCAAGTTTCTATTTTTTAGCACTCAACCACTTTTCTATATGTCTCAAATATCATGACGAGGATTATCGATGTTTTCTTCTAATTAAAATAATAATATTAAACTTAATGTGATATAAAGATAAATTAGCCGTTAGAATATCAAAAGTTTTAGATACTCCGATTGTAGACTTATTTATCTTTGAATATTAATTAGTCACTCAATTTAAAATGTATTTAATTACATAGAAAAATAAGGGTAGCAATTAAGCTATCCTCTTTACTAATCTCTACATAAATTTTCTATTTTCCAACCAATCAACTACTTTCCTATACGTCTCTTTAAAGTCATTACCAAAACTTACTCGGTGCATGCCCTACATCGGCTTATGCTATTTACTCATATGTATATATATGAATAAACTATACAATTGAAATTACCTTGTAAATTGTAAATTCCCTCCTTATCATATAGTATGGGCATACATAAATAAGGAGGGAAACAATATGAATTTAAGAAAATTTGGAATTTTATGCTTAGTAGGAATAATCTTAACTGGGATGATTGGATGCAGTAAAAGCAATAATGCCAATCAAAAGGATAGTAAAAAAGAAAAAATAGTAATAGGTACATCGGCATCATATAAACCTTGGGCATTTCAAGAAAATGATAAAATAAAGGGGTTTGAAATTGATATTTGGAATGAAATAGCAAAAAGGAATAATTTAGACGTAGAATTTAAATTAGGTCAATTTAGCGGTTTAGTTGGTATGTTAGATGCTAATGAGATCGATACAGTAGCCCATCAAATGTCAATAACTGAAGAAAGAAAAGAAAAGTATCTTTTTAGCGAACCATATGCCTATAGCTATTATGACTTCTTTGTAAAGGATGATAGTGATTTTAATAACAAGGAAGACCTAAGGGGCAAGAAAGTTGGATGTTGGCTAGGTGGAAATGGAGAGGCTACATTAAGAGAGATTAATGATAAATATAATCTAGGTTTTGATATTGTAACTTATGATGGTGTTGCAATGGAGAAAGAATTAATTATAGATAGAATAGATGCATTATGGCAAGGTGAAATAAAAACAAAAACTATTATTAAAGACGAAAATTTAAAGGTACGTCAACTAAATGAAAAAATGGTATACGAAATTAATGCATATCCATTTAAAAAAGATGACAAGGGACAAAAATTCACTGAATTATCAAGTAAAACACTTGATAGTATGAGGAAAGACGGTACTTTAAAAAAATTGTCTGAAAAGTGGTTTGATACTGACACAACAGAGGTCGAGAAATAGGGTGATTGTATGACATTTGACTTCAATTTTATGATTAAACTCATCCCAACAATGTTAAAATACAGCGGAGTAACTTTGAAATTATCTATTTTAGCAGTTTTTTTCGGGTTGATGATTGCTTTTATAATCGCTTTATTAACCGTTGCCAAAACACCAGTATTAAGTACCTTTTTTAAGTTATATATATCGTTTTTTAGAGGTACACCTTTGATTGCACAACTATTTTGCTTGTATTTTGGTGTAATCCCAATAATTAGAAATATTATACAAGTAGATTCATTCCATGCTGCTCTTATAATTTTAAGTTTAGCAAGTTCAGCATATATGGCAGAATCACTTAGGGCCGCAATTTTATCAATAAATAAGGGGCAAATGGAAGCCGCAAATTCCATTGGTATGACATATATTCAATCTATGTTTTATATCATATTACCACAAGCGATCAAAGTTGCTATACCTACTCTATTTAGTAGCTTCATAAATATAGTTAAAGATACTTCTTTGGTATTTGCTATAGGTGTGAAAGAAATGATGGCCCAAGCTCAGCTAGAGGGATCTTCAGGATATAGATATTTGGAAGCGTATGTATGTGTCTTACTTGTATATTGGGGAATAACTGCAATTATGGGAAAATTCCAGAAACACTTAGAGATAAGATTAGGGAGTAGGTAGGTGAATTGGATTGTTAAAACTAAACAATGTATATAAAAAGTTTGGAGATAACGAGGTATTGAAAGGTATCAATTTAGAAATAAAAGAAGGTGAGGTAGTATCTATAATCGGACCTTCAGGAACAGGAAAATCAACTTTATTGCGATGTATAAATTGCCTCGAAAAAGTTGATTCTGGAAATATCATAATAGATAATAATAGATTTGATCTTGCAAGTTTAAAGAAAGAAGAAGTCCTCTGGTTAAGAAGAAATACATCAATGGTTTTCCAAGGGTTTCATTTATTTAATAATAAAACCGCATTCGAGAATATAAATATAGGCTTAAATGTAGTAAAAAAAATCAATAAAAATGAATCCGAAAAAAAAACGTTAGAAATATTAGAGCAGATTGGACTACTGGAAAAAAAGGATAAGTATCCTTCAAGTTTGTCTGGTGGGCAGCAACAAAGAATTGCGATTGGTAGGGCTTTAGCCTTAGAACCTAAGATTATTCTATTTGACGAACCTACCTCAGCATTAGATCCTGAGTTAGTAAATGAAGTCTTATTAATAATAGAACAATTAGCTAGGCAAAAAATAACGATGCTAATTGTTACGCATGAAATAAATTTTGCTAGAAATGTTTCTGATAAAGTGTGTTTTATGTTTGATGGCAAAATCATTGAACAAGGCTCTGCGCAAAGTGTTATAGACGATCCAAAACACGAGAGAACAAGGCAGTTCTTAAATAAACTACAAAAAAATAATAAAAATTAATACCATAATATCACTACTAATATAAAAAACAGAATATCTGAGTGTCGTTTCAATTGACTCAATAAAGAACTATAAGTAATTTTAGATAAGTTAATTTCACAAAAAGAATTATATGGTCTTTTATGACGAACGTTATCTAAAAAAGTATACCCTATATATAGAACATACTAAAAAATACATTTATATATAGGGTCTTTTAATTAATATTGTTATTAAACTCTAAGTCAATTCACTAAAAGTTTTATTTAAACAGTATCCGTATAACTCTTTTTTCAAATCTACCTCAGCCTTATTTAAAGCTTCCAATTTATCGTAGCCATGATTTATACAAAGATCATATATTCTTTCCATTAAGATTTTTAAATCACTTAATTCCATGATTTCAACTCCTTAAAATATAATTAAATAAATTCAATAAAAATATTCTGACTTCTACTCCTCATTTGTATCTTTTGAATGATTAATTTTTTTTAATTGATAAATCTCCTCTTTTAATCTATGATTTTCACAAATAATATACCATTGTTCAACTCTGAGTCGTCTTATTTCTAAAAGGATAGATTTTTCACTTCTTTCTCCAAATCTAAAAACTAATCCGTCTGCACCTCTTCTCTCATATCTCATCATCCATTCACATAAATTAGTGTAAGATATTTTATATTTCTCTATTGTCTTAAGATAATCAAAATCATTCAGTATGCAAAACTTAACAATCTCAATTCGTTCTTCAAGTGTTGTTATACCAAACTTAATCATATATATCCCCTTTCGATATTATTTAATTTTTCAAACAAATCTAAAACAGTAGCATTCATATTTTTTATCAAGTTATGTAATTTAATTTTAAATCGTCTATATCTATAGTTACGTTGCTATACTATATAACATATTAATATATTATATAGTATTTTGTGTTTTCTAATAATATTTAGTTTCATTAACAATACAACAACAAATGACACATTGTTAGCCAGTACTCTCCATACTTTTAGTTTTTAACCCTCTCTTTGGTAAATTTAATTTTAGAAAAAATCCCCCTCAAAATAATATTAGACCTTAACTATTACTACTTAAAGGGGGTGTCCATAATAATCATTAAACTATATTTTAATTGTATTTCTATGTACAAATTTTACCTCAATTCTTTTTTTTCAATTTTAATAAATCACTTATCCCATTATTTTTTCATCTAATTTAACATAAGTTTTTAGTAACTCAAGTTCTTTTTTTAAACTGGTATTTTCTAAAATAATCTCTTTTGTTATCTCCTTAAGATTATTTATTTCCTTAAGCAGTGTATCTTCATTTCTCTTACTTATAGATTTTGCAAGTGCATCTTCTCCACCTTTTTCGTATTTACTGATTAATTTATATAGAGTTTGGTAGCTTAATTTATATTTTTTTATAGTTTTTGTATAATCAAAGTTGTTTAGCATGCAAAATCGAACTATTTCAACCTTCTCTTGTAAGCTTTTTCTCCTCAGTAAAATTATATATATCCTCCCATCTTATTGAAATTTCTTTAAATAATATTTTTTTATGAAGTAAAATTACATCATGAGTAATACAAAAAAGTAATCGTTCTGATCAATAATCTGATTTAATTTTCCTATGAATATTTTAATTAAATTT
>NZ_AXUS01000032.1 GCF_000498755.1 Clostridioides mangenotii TR
AGAACAAGAAGATTTTATAAAAAAATTAAAGATTAACAAAAGCACTGTATTTTAACAGTGCTTTTTTTATACAAAAATTGAGAGGATGATGTAATTGAGATTTGCAATTAAAGACGCAGCAAATGTAACGCTGCATGATAGAGTGAAAAATTTACCACTATTTTATACGAGAGACTTAAATACTTTTAATGTTAAGTTAGAGGGAGAATCTGTATATGCAAAAGCGAAAGGTGATAATGCAATAGCATTTGATGGGGCTTTAACAGGAACTGTAAATATGGAAGCAGAAGTTATTCAATTTGACCAATTGGCGGTTATACTAGCTTCAACAATGGAAACAGGTGACACTGATATAGCTGAAAGACAATTGCTGACTGCAGATGGCTCTAGTAAAGTTACTTTAACAGATATAATACCTGTTAATAATTCTTTATCTGTTTTTGCTGTTGAAGCGGATGGAGTATCTCATTTAGAGGCTCTTAAATTTACAAGTGCAACGACTAGTTCAAATACAGAAATAACTATAATAAATCCTGTGCCAGAAGGCACTAAGGTAGCTGTTTATTATATGGTAAAAAAACCTAATGTAAAGACAATAACAGTTAAGAATGTATCTTCTGCTCCAAACTATAGAATTACAGGTGATACAGCTTGTAAGAATGATCAAGGGCAAAATGTTGTTATGGCAATAGATATTCCAAATTGTAAAGTTAAGAGAAGTATAGAAATGAGCTTCACTGCCGAAAACCCATCAAATTTCAACACTGAGCTTGATATATTGCCAGATGAAAATGGTGACTATGTTAAATTATCGTTTATAGGCGAAGCTACTGATCCTATAGTACGTTTAAAAAGTCTACAATCAGATGAAATGGACTTTGTAATAAGAGAAGATTCTAAAACAAAAAAATAGATATATTCCCTAGCATAGCTAGGTTTTATTTTTTACTTTTAATAATTATTGAAGGTAAAAAAATGAATTATAGTCACAAAGAGAGGGGTGGTTGATTGTTTATTTCAGAAGAATTTTGGTTTGATGGAGTATTTTCAAAAGACATGTCTATATTGTTAGTTACAACTGAATCTGAAATTATAAATGATTATGGATTTATATATTCAAAAGAGTTGGAATCTGATAAAACATTAAATAGTAATCCATATTACAAAGTTGGTGAGGATAATGTAGAGGATATAACATTATATTTTTGTTTGGCCAATATGAATGGACAATCTTATGTATGGGATGATTTCACACAAGAGCGTATATATGATTGGCTAGTGCAGGAAGAATTCAGACCATTTATCTCAAAAGATAATCCAGAGCTTATTTATTATTTGAAAGCAAAGAAAGTTACTCGAAAGTTTACTAAAGATATGAAGGGATATTTAGAAATAGTATTCCAGCCTTATACGAACTATGCTTATGTAGATTTTAATAAGCCAATCAAAGTTAGTAGGCCGATTGAGATAAAGATTAATAATAAATCAAATATCGAAGATGAATATTGTTTTCCGGTATTTGAGATTGAGAATTTGAGTAATGAAGATATAGTAATTGAAAACACAAGTTTAGATAGTGAACCTTTGGTAATAACAGGATTAGATCTTAATGAAAAAATATATGTAGATAATTTACTTTATGTCGTACAGACTGATGAAGGAATAAATAGATTTGATTGTTGTAATAGAAATTGGATTAAGTTGAAAAAAGGAAATAATATTTTAAAATTGACTGGAAACTTTAATATCACGATAAGTGTTAAGTTTCCAATAAAGGGATAACATAAAAGGGGGATTTTATTTTGGAAAATGTAAGTATCAATGATTTAAAGTTAGAGGGATTAAGAGCGACAATTGATGTTGATAGAGATGTGGAGACAAAACAGATACACGTATTTAATGTGTTAAATGAAGACCGTGAAGAATTTATTCAAACTATAGCTGAGTATAGCGAAGAAGGAAATGAAACTCCAGAAGGCATTGAGGGCTATTATGAACTATTATTTGAAAGATGTGTAGAAGGATTGGATTTAGATGGAAGCATAACAGAGGCACTAGCGAATCCAACTCTTGAAATGATGGAGTTAAATAAGGTTCTTGAAGAAATGGTGACAGAACTGCAGTGTCAATATCAGTTAAATATATACTCGCAATTATTGCAAACTGAGATGTGGAAGATGATTGAGAGTACATTATCTGCTGCTAGTAGAATTCAAGAAATGCAAGAGGAATTAGACAATAGAAGCAATGAAGTAGTTGAGAGAAGAACAGCGATAGAGAATAATTACAAGATCTATATGGAAGAACTCGATAAGCAGCTTAAAATATCAGAACTATTAATGGTGGAAGCCGCAAAGGGAACAGTTGAAAAAGCAAAAGAGTTAGATAAGGTTCTAGAAGAAAATGAGAAATTGGGAATTGAAATATCTAAATAAAGTGGTGATAATTTGGAATTTAAAAGTATAGATGAGATGTTTGCATATGTGAAAGATCAAAATAATAAAGCAATGCCCGTGGTTGCTAAAGAACAGAAAGAAATAATGAAAGAAGAAGTTATTGAACAAGTAGTAAATGCTTATTCTCCTAATATGTATGATAGAACTGGACAAATATTAGAAAGTGCTCAGATTACTGGGGTCACTGATAGTTCAGTTGAAACAGAATATCTGGATAATGGAGGACATACGGATTTAAACGGCTCTCATGCTTTTGTAATAGAAAGGCATGAAGAGGGTGGAGTATGGTCTCATGGAAGCACTAAGAGTAATCCAATTCATAAACCTAAAACTCATTTAGTAGAAGGTTCTATGCAGAAGGTACAAGAAAAAATACCTCAAAGCTACAAACAAATAATGAACGCTCTAGGGGTACCAGTAGAATAAATATTGCACAAATTAGTTATAATACCCATGAGGTGATTTCATGGATTTATTTGAAGAAAAAGGTATAAAACCTATGCTAATTTATGAGATGCAAGAAGCATTTGATTCGGATGAATATGTATATGAATTAAAGTGGGATGGTATTAGATGTATAGCATATCTAGATCCAGACAATGAATATACAGATTTAAGAAATAAGAGAGATTTTAAACTGTTACCTAGAGTCCCAGAACTTGAAAATTTACATAAACAAGTAAAGCAAAAATGTATATTAGATGGTGAACTAATTGCCTTTAAAAATGGAGCTCCTGATTTTTATGAAATACAAAGGAGAGCTATTTTAACTGATCCTTTTAAAATAAGGATATCTGCAAATTCTGTACCAGCAACTTATGTAGCTTATGATATTATATATCTAAATGATGAAGAAGTTATTTGGGAACCTCTTATGAAGCGAAAAGAATTATTATCAGACGTTGTTATAGAAAATGAGAGGATAGCAGTATCTAGATTTATAGAGAAAAACGGAACATACTTATTTGAACTTGCTAAAGAACAGAATCTAGAAGGAATAGTTGCGAAAGATAAAGAGAGTAAGTACTGGTTTGGGAAAAGATCAAGAGATTGGATTAAGGTAAAATATTTAAAGGATGCTGATTTTGTAATATGTGGTTATGTGTTAAAAGAAAATAATATGACAAGTCTTGTTATTGGAAATTATATAGATAATAAATTAGAGTATAAAGGTCATGTGACACTTGGAGTTAGTTTAAGAAAACTTAATCAATATAAATATAAAAAAATCAATGAATCACCTTTTGGGTATGTACCATATGAGAATGAGGAAGCAGTTTGGATAAGTCCAGAGTTAATTTGTACAGTGACATATATGCCAAATGAAAATGGAAGTATGAGACAACCTGTTTTAAAGTCAATCCAGAGGAGTTTATAATTCTAATAAATGGGTAAGAATATCATTATATAGTCAAACTATTTAATATGATTTATTAATACTTTTTCTTATTTTTTACACACTCATAAAATTGACTTTTACAAATAATGATTGTATAATGAAGATAAGAAATACGCACAATGTGTACTTGTAATTCAATTATATGAATTATTATGACATAAAAAACATATAATAAAAAAAGGACTACAACTGATTCCTAGATTAGATGTTGCTCCTTAATAATATAGTTTATTTATCAGAAGCATCCGAATTGCCGTTCGGGTGCTTCGTTATTTTTGTCCATTTATCTTTAATCTTGATACAATTATCAAGAGTACAGTCTACTTCTTTAAGCATTTTATTAATTGCTATTAAAATCATTGTGATTATGCTTATCCAAGTTATTATAACGACTACCATAACACACCTCCCCTCAGTGGTATTTTTATAAACACCCCCTTTGGGTTTAGATCGTTATGGAGCAACACCCGTATTCAATTGTAATCCTTTAATTTAATTATACCATATATTACCTTAAGAGTCCTTCTTTGAATTATTGGATATTAAATATTTGGTATATATATAATTATATCCTTTAATATTCATTTATCACATTATATTAAAAATAAATTTTATCTAGAAATAGAATGCATGACTTTAAAGATATATAAGAAAATAAAATGTTGATTTTATTTATAATGGAGGAGTTACTTTATGAACAAAAGAATAAGTAGGGAATATCTATCTAATCCTTTTTCACTAGAGACAAGAGATGAGAGATTGAAAAAATCAGGTGCAATTGATATAAGAGATAATTCGTATGTAGTAAATTTAGGGAATGGATATAGTAAAATAGTTGTAATTGATAAAAATAAATTATTGTAAGATATGATTTATTTGACTCAAAACCCCGTAGAATGTGGGTAATTAAAGGCAAATAATCTTGACTTTCAATAATAGTGATAGTATAATGAAAATAAGAAAAGGATCATAACCAATAGGCATTGGGCGTGCTCCTAAAAAATAAAAGTTAAAACTTATTTCTTCTGATCACCCGAATTGGCCTTCGAGTGATTTTTTATTTCGCTATGTATTATCTGGAATGCTTTATATGTATTTACAAAAATAGCTAAGCTAATTCCAATTATTCGCAAAATATTTACTAAATCTATGTCCATAAGCTTCACCTCCCTTCAATAAAAGTAAAGGGGGAGAAATAGCAGATGGAGCATCACCCGTTGGTTATAATCCTAGGGGAATTATATCATATTTTGCCATAAATTTCAATATTAGATGCAATAATCGCCCCACTGAGGGGCTTTTTTTATTAAAAATATAGAAGTTATATTTTACAAATCTTTATAAAGCTTGTTATACTGATGTTAAATAATAACATTAAGGAGGAGAATATTTGCATATAAATACTGTACTGATAAGTTTAGCAACTAGTATTATTGTAAGTTTATTTACCTTTATATTAGGACTTAAATCAGGTAAAAATCAAGCTGATAGGGCAATGAAACAGAATATTTACAAGAAGATGTATCTTTATTTTGTAAATTTAGAAGAAGCTATAAAAAAAGATGTTCCAAAAAAATGGAGTGATTATGAGATAAATAGATCGAAAAACAGATATACCCCAGAAGTTACAGAAATGGAAGACAACGGCGATTTTATTTATATCAATAAGAGTATCGCAAATGAAAGTATAAAATTAGAAGAGGATATAATAACATGGGGTTCTATAATTTCTAACAATAAAGAGCGATTTCATGATTTGTTAGTTGAGAGCATCCCTAAATTAGAAGAGGGAGGAACGCTAAAGAATAACCATTATGAATCAGCAGGAGATAAAATTGGAAAACCATTCAGCGAAATGAATTATTCAAAACTATATAACAAAGAATATATAATTGAACATTTTAGAGATTTAGAAGATAATCATGGAGTAATATTTAGATCTAGCAATAACCGTTTTAATTACTCTTTTCGAATACATAAATATAATTTTATTACTAACTCAGACGATTTTTTTAATGAACTGTATAGTAAGAGTGTAGATATTCCTGAATTTGTAAATTACGCTTCAACAAAAAAAGAACTAATAAATAAAATAAGTTTACTAAATAGAAAAATAGAAAAAAGAGCAAAAGATCCAAATACTTTTTGGGAGACCTTAATAGGTGCATTCTCAGATTTATTTAAAATTTAATACTTTTAATTTACCTCCTATAGTTCGACATAAATTTACCATTTCTTATTGTATACTATTAATGGGGTTTTTGATAATGAGGATGGAGGTTATTTTATGACTAGAGACTATGATGAGAGTAGTAGCGAAGCATCAGATGTTTCGTTAAACAAAATTGAGGATGATGAGTTTATTAATGATATTAATGATACTTCAACTAGATTTTGTGGTTCGTGTGGGATTGAAGCAAGGGAAGATCAGAGATTTTGTTCAAAATGTGGGGCAAGTCTAAAAGGGCAAATTAAGAACAATAAGATTAAATTGTTTGTAAAAAATTTAAACAAAAAGGATTTAGGACTTATATTATTAGCTGTATTCCTTACTATTTTTACGGTATTTTATACTATAAATCAAGAAAATATAAAAGCAGCAGAAATTGAGGCACAAAAGATAGAAGAAGAACAAGCATTATTACTAGAAAATAGGGCTTCATACGTAGGCAATATTGAGACTTTTGTAGATAAAATTTATCTAGCAGGCGCTAATCTTGAAGATATTGCAGATACAACTCAAAAATATTGGCATGAAAATATATATGAAGATAAACATGGATCTGATATCAATGAGGCTATATTTGCTGCTATGTTGAGTAAAAGCAGTGAGATAACAACAGCGAAAACATATGATGGAGAACTTTTAGATTTATATAGTAATTTACAGGTAGTCCCTGAAGGATGTGAGGATCTACAGGAAATGGTAAATAAAATTGGTGAGTTATATAATTCATATTCGGATTTTTATAGTTTAGCTACTGACCCAAATGGAAATTATAATCAATATTCTTCTAATAATAACAGTAGAACAGATGAATTCTTATCTAGTTATCGTGCCGTTGAGAATATGGTAAAGACCAATAGTGAATTTACAGTTGAATAGATTTTTGGATACAATAATAGCCCCATTTAGGGGCTTTTTTATTTGTCATTTTTCAATTTTACTATTAATGCATCTATAATTTTAAGAGATTCTAGATCTAGTGATTCTAAGTTTTCAGTGATTTCTTTGATATATACATGTTTGTTTAGATCTTCTTTTATTTTTTCATCTTTATCGTATATGTGAGAAATATTATAGTTTTCGACTTCTTCCATAAAGAGACCTTGTAAATTTTCTTCATGAGATTTACCGATACTCATTCTAATTACTTCAGGATGTATTAATAGTTTATCTATCCTTTGAATTAAGTTATCTACTTGTTGATTAGATGAATCGTAATCCATTATAGCATCCACTGATACATCTAATGCATGTGCTATTTTATTTGCTATTTCAATATTGGGGATTCGTTCATTGCGTTCGTAATTGCCCAATGCAGTCCTGGTGATACTTGCTTTTTCAGCTAATTGCCCTTGGGTATATCCTTTTTGCTTTCTTAAATTTTGAATATTTTCTCCAATACTCATATAAACCTCCACATCTTTTATTAATTTTATTATAACACAAAATGTCAACAAATGGAAAATAATTGTTGACTTGATAACTAAATGTTTGTATAATAAAATTATCAACAAAATATTAGCAAATGTTGACATAAAAGAGAATAAAATAGAGATTGCTCAAATTTTGGTCAAGGCGAACAATCTCTAAGTGTATATTGTACGGTATGTACTATTATACTTTATTCCTTCAAAAATTACAAATAGGAGGACATTTATATGGAGAGTATAAATGCAAATAATGTTGTAAACATTTTAAGTCCTTGTGAAAACACTGATAATGTTTTTGAGACAGGGACTAAAGAAATACAAGTTTTTAGTCATACAGAATTTGGTGAGATAAGAGCATTAGATTTAAATGGAGAACCTTGGCTTGTTGCTAAAGATTTTTCTGAAAGGTTAGGATACAAAGAACCCCACAAAGCAGTAGTAAAGCACGTTGATGAAGATGATAGGGCAAAACATCCCATCACAGATAATTTAGGGAGAACTCAAGAAACTTGGATAATAAATGAGTCTGGCATGTTTAGTCTAGTCTTAGGAAGTAAGTTACCATCAGCTAAAAAGTTTAAAAAATGGGTTACATCAGATGTATTACCTTCAATAAGAAAACATGGTGGGTATTTAACACCAAATAAGATAAGGGAATCGTTAGCAGATCCTAATACCCTAATTGAATTACTAACTGTGCTAAAAGAGGAACAAGATAAAAGAATTGAATTAGAAGTGATTAATAAAGATAATGAACCTAAAGTTAAATATGCTAATGTGGTACAAGTTTCTGAATCTACTATAAGTGTAGGACAATTAGCCAAGATGATTTGTAGGCATGGCGTTAATCTTGGTCGTAATAAACTGTTTGAGTGGATGCGAGATAACGGATATTTGATTAGAGCTAAGTCGAGAGACTGGAATTTACCAACACAGAAATCTATGGGATTAGGTGTTTTAGAGGTTGATCAGAATGGTGAATATGTGCTATATAAGACTCCTGTGGTTACTGGTAAGGGGCAAGTCTATTTTGTTAATAAGATATTAGACGAATACGCTCCTTGTAGTGAGGGGTTGATGTAATGAAAGAAGAAGTGAAACTTTTAATTGACTTATTAGACGATGATGCTTTAAGAAAGATTAAATTTATAATATTAGGTTGTTTACATAGTAAGAAAGATTAAGTTATTTTTGTGGTGATTTAAGAGCTGGAGAATTCCAGCTTTTATGTGATTATGAAAGAGGTGAGATTGTGGGGATTAAGGATGTTAAGTTGAGGAAGGGCATGGATAGGGACACTATCAATGTTATAATGGATAACGATAATATCGAAATCGAGTTTATTGATGATAACTATGGTGGCTATAGTTGTTCCCATAAATGGAAGTGTAACTGTGGAGAAATTTTTAACAGATCATGGGATACAATAAAGCATAAAAATGGTATTAGATGCACTAGATGTATAAAAGGTATTAAAGAAAGTTATGATGATATAAGAGACGTTGTATTGGAATTAAAATCTTGCAAAGATGAAGTTAATAAAATTATCGGAGATTGGATTGAGTTAGTCGACAATAGATATGAAAGAATAGATCATAACCATAACTGGAGATGCAAATGTGGAGAAATTATAAAAAGGACTTGGGGAAGTATAAAACGAAATGGTGCAATAAAATGCGATAAATGCTTATACAATTTAACTGATAACCCTGAAAAGGCATCAGATATACGTTTAGTTAAAGATATGGATAACAAAACAGTAAACAGTCTTGTTTCTGAATGGATTACATTCATGGATGAGAATTATTTAGGAAATAACAAAGTACATAAATGGGAATGTAAAAAATGTGGAGAAGTTTTCAATAGGAAATGGTCTACTATAAGATCTAAGGACTCAATTCTATGCAAAAAATGTAGTAGAGGAAGTATACTATCAAAAGGAATGACTAAAGATGAAGTAAACAGGGTGCTCATGAAAGAAAATATTAATTTAATCTTTAATGATGATTGCTTTATGAGTAACTCTTCTAGCTATAAATGGATTTGTAGTTGTGGAAATGACTTTATTAGGACTTGGAGTATGTTTAACAAAACGAGGTCTTATATCTGCTCAGACTGCAGAGGGCGAGATGTTGAAGATAGATATAAATTTGAGGTAGAAAAGAACAAAGATTATAAATATATAAGAAGCTTTAGAAAACATGATAAGCTACCTAATGGTATAATAGTTGGAGATTCTCCATATATTCAAATTCAACATATTTTTTGTGGCAGAATATATGAAACCTCTGCATCAAATTTTATAAATATAAAGCAAAGATGCGACAGGTGTTCAGGCAATATTGAAAATTCATTTGGATATTATATAGAGAACATACTAGGAATAAAAATTAAAAAAATTTGGGATTATGAACGTAATTATAAAGATCCATTTACTATAAGTATAGGTAGTAATGATGAGGTATGGATAAAATGTACGGGAACTGATTATCATGGAAGTTATTTAGCAAAAGTGAATAGATACATTAAATCTAAAAGAAATAATAAAAATGGCTGCCCATATTGTCATAGTAAAATGATTCATTTGTATGATTCATTTGGATATAACTATCTCAACTTGGCTCAATCGTGGAGTAATAGAAATGATATAAGTCCTTTTAAAGTTGCAAAGTATGGATCTAATAAATATAATTTTATATGTCAAAATTGTAGGAAAGAATATACAATATCCACTAATGATATAATAGATAGAACGATAGATAATTGTTCAGAATGTTTTATGAGTGCTGGAGAGGTTAGTATAAAGACATTTCTGGAAAATAGAAACATTGATTATATATATGAGAAAACATTCCCTAATTTGTATGGTGTGAATGGTGGATTATTATCTTATGATTTCTATATTCCACAGTCTAAGACTCTTATAGAATATCAAGGAGAATTTCATGATGGAACTGCATGGCAGCAAACTGAAGAAGGTTTTAAAAATCAAAGGGAACATGATAGACGTAAAAAAGACTACGCTGATAAAAATAATATTACTTTTATAGAGATCTGGTATAAAGATTATGAAGATATAGATAGCAAATTAGATAAAGAATTAAATCTCGACAAAATTCCCGTAGAATAATGGATTATCTATTGTTATAATATGGATATAACATTTAGGAGGAATACATGAAAAAATATTAGGTTTATTAATATTATGTTTTACATTAGCAATATTTACAGGATGCAGTCCTAGAGAAAATAATGAAACAATAAATACAGAGGATACAGCAACTGAAGAAAATCTAGATAGTGAAGCAACAACATCCTCTGAAGATATTGATGAAAACTTAGATACGAATAATGAAAATGGAGACGAGATATATTCATCCTTAAAAAAAATGAATGAAGAGGGGTTATCTTTATTACAGGCGATATCAAATGAATCAACTACCGATGAAGAACTTGATAAGGCATTAGATTCTTGTGATGACCTAATAACTCGTATTCAAAATTTGAAGACAGATGATCAGGACTTATCTGAAGCAAAGAAATGTATTTATATTGCTACAATGAATACAAAGATTATCGTGAACAATAGTGGCGAAGAAAACAGTTATTTAAAACAAGATAATATTGATAAAAGCTTAGAAAAAATTAATAAAGCTACAGAATATCTAGATAATTATAATAAATAAAAGAAAAGAAATATAATTAGATAATAGTCAGAATATAAGACAGCATAAAGCTGTCTTTTTTTTTATGTCTAAAAAAGGAGTTGATAAATTGTCTGAATTCAAAATTAGAAGTACCTTTGAGTTAGATGATAAGAAAGCAAGGAAGCAATTAGATGACTTAAAGAATCAAGTTGGGAAAAAAGCTCTTAAAATGAATGTAGAGTTAAACCTTTCGAAGATTAATGGCGAGTTGAATAAAGTACAAGGAGCAATGAAGAAAGCTCTGAAGATTGATAATTCAACTATTGCTGGGTTAAAGCAGATAGAAAGTGCGTTAAAGCAAATAAATAAGCTAAATAGAGATACACAGAAATTGCCACTTGGAAATAAGTCAAGAAATACAGATACGACAAATGATGTAAACAAAATGATATCTCAATATAAGAAATTAATGTCTGAAAGGGCAGCTCTTGAAAAACAAATGTCCAAGACTACCAATACACAGTCATATCAAGTATTGAATAATCAATTAGAAAGAGTTAAAGCAAATATAACTAGTATAACAGGCAAATTAGACGGAATGAAAGTTAATACTAATTTTGCTAATACAATGGAAAAATCTTTATCATCTACTTTTCAAAGCGTTCAAAGTAAAATTGAGAAAATGCAATCTCAGTTATCAAACATCAAAAGTTAAATATACTGGATGGAAAAGAATCAACAGAATTAAATAATCTAATAAATAAACTAAATCAATTAAAGAATATAAAGCTATCTAATATCACTAGTGGTAAAGATAGCTTTTTTTCTATGTCAAAATTGGTATCTGAAGTAGATCAAGTACAAAGAAAGTTTTCTAATCTAAAGATAAATGCGAACATTGATTCAAAGATAACATCACAGATTAGAAAATTTCAACAGAAGCTACATCGTTACAGAATAAAATAGGAAATTTATTTAAGAGTGGATATACAGATAAAGGCCAATTGTCTACAATGGCAAAGCAATTACAAACTATACAGAATATAAACTTTAGTAAACTAAATGCTAATCAGATACAATCTGTAACTAATGCTTTGAGTAATATGACTAATAAAGTGAAAGAAGTTGATAGTGCAGCTAAACAATTAAAAGCTAAAGATGCTTTTAATATTAAAACAACAAAAGCACAAATGGATCTACAAAGGTTAAAGCAAAAATGTTTAGAATTAGGACAATCAACAGCCGGAATAGATAAGTTACAAGGTAAATTGAGACAATTATCAAATCTTCTACTGATAAAAAGACAAATGAATTATCTAGGATTAGAAATGAAATATCTAGAATGAATAGCTCGTTTAATGGATTAAATTCAACGACACAACGTACCGGCGGATTTTTTAATGATCTATATAATAGTATGCGTACATTTACATTGGGCAATATGATTGGAATGAAATTGCAACAGGGAGTCCGAGCCATAGGTAAAACTATTCTTGATTTAGATAATGCAATGGTAGATGTAACAAAGGTTCTGCCGGATAGAATAGCTCCGAGTCAAGGCAATTTAACTAAGATAAGGAAAGATGCTATAGCCATCGGGAAAGATGTTGCCAAGTCTAGTGAAGATGTCATCCTTGGTATGAGTAGAGCTTATCAAGTTGGGGCTAAGACTATGAAAGAAGCGAGTGCAATAGCTAAGAACTCAGCAATTTTTAGTAATGTCGGGGATTTAGAACAAGAGGATGCAAGTAAATATTTAAATGGTATATTATCTCAATACGGAGGTATATCGGGAGCTTTAGACAAGGTAAAAGATAAAGTAAAAGGTATGCCAGAAGGTTATGATAGAATAACAAAATCAATGGATCTTCTTAATCATGCCGGTAACAACTATGCTATTTCGAGTTCAGGAGTAGCTGAGGGGCTTTCTAGATCCGGATCAGTTTTAGCAAATTATGGAGTATCATTGGAATCCTCAGTAGCTATGATAACTGCAGCAAATGAATCGATTAAAATTAGTCGCCTTGTATCGTGAGATACATTGAATAACTCATCTAAACGGGGAAACTCCGAAAGGACAACCAACCGTGCTAAATTACTATATTTCATAGTAATAAAAGCCTAACGACTATCGAAAGCATAACTCGTAATTGAGTGAATAAGCAAGTAGAGTAGAGCCAAGTGGTAAGGTTGATCGTAATATGATCAGTAAAGCCTTTTAAATCGAAACGGTGAGGAACTTACAAATGTAAGTTCGTGATATAGTCTAGTATCCTAATGAAAATTAGGGAAGTTCATAAGAGAACTGGATAGGAATAACGAACCTATTTGAATTTTCGACAAGACCCTGCTCGTGTAGGGAACGGGATCAAGAGTTTGGCCGTTAACCTAGCTGGTGTAAAATCATCTGCAAAAGATGGTTCATTAAGTTTAAATAAAACAGCATTAACATTACAAAAAGTAGCTGGGATAGATGTTTTTGCTGATAAGAAAAAAACACAGATGAAAGATATGACTGTGATTTTAGATGAAGTAGCTCAAAAATGGAGTTCTTTAAATGATAAAGAGAAAAAAGGTTTATCAGAGGCCTTGGGCGGCAAACAGCAAGCAGCTGTAATACAGTCGCTTATTTCTAATTGGGGTCAATATAAGAATTTCATGAATGATTATAATACTGGGCAAGTTTTCGGTAGTGCCCAAAAAGAAAACGCACGTTTTATAGACTCTATACAAGGTCGTTTAAATACATTAAAAGAAACAATGAAGGAGCTCCTAACAAATACTATTAGCACTGATATGTTTAAAAACGCAATAACTGGAGCTACAAAATTTGCTGAAGTATTAAATAAGATTGTTTCAGGTGCCGGTAAGATGGGTTCTTCAATACCTCTTATGGTTGCAACATTAGGTACTGTGTTTACATCTATAAAAGGATTGGGTAGTGGCAAAGGGATTCCAAATATGATGGGATCTATTTTTGGATATGGTAAGAATGCTACTAATTTACTCAATACTTATTCTAAAGGTTTTGATAAAGTCATTCCTCCAATGACAAGTTTTGTTAGTCAGATAAAAGAATCTGGTAAAAGTTTCAAACAAGTTTTGCCTCCTGTTAAAAGTTTTAATAAAAACTTAGAAGCCACATCTAAATATACTACGGGACTTAGAGTCGCTGGAATGTCAACTAATTTATCGCAAATGAATAAAGATGTAGTAAAAAATTCATTAGGTGTATCTAAGTTTAAAACTGCATTAACTGGATTAGGTACTGGTTTATTATCTACCGCTGGGAATGCTCTTTTGTTTGCCGGTGCAACAGCAGCAATCTCTTTCGCCGTTCAAAAAGTCTCAAATCATATAAACAGATACGAGATTGCAATGGAAGGACATAAAAATAAAATCTCTAAGATACAGAATGAAATAAATAGCTTAGGGACAAAAAGAGATTCGATGTCTGGTATTGCTAAAGAATATGATAAATTAAATGCGAAGACAGATAAGACGGCAAAAGATTTTGAGCGTTTATCTCAATTAAAAAGAGAAATTGCAGATATAATGCCAGAGTTAGTAATGGGTGAAGATGCAAATGGAGACCCATTGTTGGCAATGTCAGGATCTGCTCAAAGTATTGTTGAAAGCATGAAAGATATGATACGCCTACAACAAGAAATGAAGATGCAAGAAGAGATTAATGCGATGGTTACTGCAACTGAGGCTCTAGAGAAAAAAACTAAGTTTAACGGAAAGAATCATTTGCAAAGTGGTAAAAAGGTAGAAGCTTATAAAATACCTTTATTAACACTTGAAGACGGAGAGCAAAACCTAAAACTTAAATTACAACATCTTGAGGTTGTAGCAAGAAATGGTAGTATGAAGCTTGGGGCATCAGTGAAAGATGATGCCAAAGCCTATAATAAGGCTTATTCCGAATATACTAAAGGTATCGCAGACAATTACAATAAGGTATCTCAAGAAACAGCCAAAGTAGAAAAAAATTTAATAGTTAAACGAAAAGGTTTAAATAATCTTTTTCTACAGAATGACGATCTTAAGAATTTAGGAGAAGGCACTCTCGGATATGTTAATAAATTAAATTCTATGTTTAATGTTCAAGGATTAGACGATGCTGGAATGCAAAATTATGTAATGGGAATGACCAATACATTTGTAAAGAATAAAGGAGCTCTAGACCCCGCATTAAATAGTTATATTAAATTAAGAGAAGAATTTAATAAAACAGGAGAAATCGGCAAATACGAGAATGGGGTTAAAAAGTTAATACCAGCATTGATGGGATCAACAAGCATGACAAAAGAGCAAGTGCGAGAGATGCTTGAACTCCCAGCAAGTGCAAAATCAGCAACTTCGGCATTAGATGCTTATCTTATGACTTTTGACAAAAGAGCAAAAAATGTAGGTAAAGATCAAGTAACTTCAGATCTAGCCGCACGTTTTAAAACTTTTGAGAATTTAAAGACTAAATTAACAGCTGATTCAAGTTTTCAAGAGATCAATGGAAAAATAAAATTTAATCCAGAAGTTGTTCTTTCAGATAAAAATGTTCCAGAGGAAATTAGAAATCTGGTAAGTGGATTAATGAAAGATGGAGATTTTAGTGATGAAGATTATGAACTCCTAATGAGACTAGTTGCTGTATATGAAATGGGAGATACACCTGAAGGCAATCAAGCTATGGATGTACTTCAAAAAGACATAGACAAAACATTAGGTAAAGATCACTCTGTTGATATTGGAAATATTGATGTTAAAGGTCAAATAAATGTTAAAGAAATAAACGATGATCAACTCAATGCAGCAATGGATAAGTTCAAAGAATTTCAAGGGGATGAGCGTCTTGAAATTAGAGCTGCTATAATTGCTGAGGGTGATGTTGGTGTTAATGAGCTTGATAAAATTAGCTCAATGATTAATAGTATTCCTACTGGTACTAAAGAGATGACTACGAAATTTGTTGTGGATAATCTTGATCTAATGAGAAGTATGGACAGTTATGAAGAACTTGAACAACATATCAAAGATAATCCAGAACTAGCCCTACAATATAAGATAAACGTAGAAGATGAAGGTATAAAAAAGTTACAAGGTATATATGACACTCTTCCTAAAGACGTTCAAACCTTAGTAAATACCAAAGTGATCGGCACTGATAAACTAGGATTAATAAAACAACTTTATGATGAATTTCCAGAGAATAAAGACTTAGTTACAAGCTTTATACTTAATAATCCAGATGCCTTGAACTCAGTAAAAGATTGGAATGCTTTAGTCGAGTTACTTCCGCCTGAATTAAGATCTAAATTAACGATTGAAACAGAAGGTACAGAAGAGGCTAAAGAGGGTAAAAAAGTTGTTGATGAAGCAAAAAATAATACCGCTAACCAAGAAGTAAAAACAGAAACTACTGGAACTGAAGAAGCTAAAGAAGGCAAAAAAGCTGTCGATGGAGCTAAAGGTAATTCAGCTAAGCAGAACGTGGAAACAACTTCAACAGGGAAAGAAGAAGCTAAACAGAATAAAGATACAGTAGACAGTGCTAAAGGGAATACAGCCGTTCAAACAATAGTAACTAAAAAAGAAGGGGATAATCCCGAAGATGTAAAAAATCAACTTCTATCAACAAACGGTGCTACGGCCACTACATATATAAAACTTCAAACAGAAGGACAGGAAGAAACTAGTCAAGCTAAACAACAAGTTGATTCACTATCTGGAATGACAGCAACAGCTCAAATTGAGTTAACGACTACGGGGCTAGAAAAGGGAGAAAAAGCAGAACAAACAGTAAAGAAAGCCGATGGTAAAAAAGCTAAGACATCAATAGAAGTTGCTATGGAAGGTGTCGATAAAGTAAATAAAGCACTTCAACAGGTTGAGAAAATATCTGGTAAGAAAATAGCACCATTGGTGTTCAACGCAAATACAGCTCAAGCGGCTCAAAATATCACCGGATTAATTAATAAAGTAAAGCAATTCCAAAGACTGCCAAAAACATTGACAACTAATTTCCGTGCAAACACTGCTCAAGCAGCTAAGAACATAAGCGGATTAATGAGTAAAATAAATTCGTTTAAGGCTAGTTACACAGGAACAATATCAACAAACTTTGTTGTTAAAACATCATATGTTACTTCAGGAGCTCCACCAAGTAGTGGAGGAAGTAGCGGAGGCAAAAAGAAAAAATCTAGCGCTCAAGGAATTTGCTTTAAAAACTGCTACCTTAGATCAACCAGTAGCATCTTCAATGTTTAATAAAGCAAGCTCTATTTCAACATTTGCTGATTATCCTGGAGAATCAATTGCACCAATGATGAGAAGTGGGCTTACTACCTTTGCAACTCCAGTAAATAGTATGCCAAAAGCCACATTTTTAAAAACATCTGCGAGAACTTTAAGAAGTCCTTTACTATCTAAATCTAAATCAGTGTACGGATATAAACCATCTATAGCACACGATGGGGCTTCGCTAGAGAAATACTTTAAAAATGATATAGAGTTTTTAAAAGAATTAGAAGCAGCTATAAAGAAAGTAACTAATGCGATTGGTTTATTAGATACTAAGATGAAAAATGCTTCAGCTTCAGATAAAGCGAAATATTTACAGGAACAAAATAAACTATACGTAGAACAGCAAAGGTTAATAAAAGAGCAAATAAAAGCTGAAGGTGAACTCCAACGTCAAAAGAATTGGCTTAAAGCTAATCTTAAGAAAAAAGGCTTCAATATTGATAATGCAACAGGCAACATGACCAACTACGAAGAACTTCTTAGAAATAAAGCCGATGCTGTAAATAAAGCAGAAGAAAAATCTAATAAGAAAAATGCTAAAGATGCAGACAAAGATAAATACGAAAAGCTTAAAAAAGAATATGACGAAATGAAAAAAATGGCCGATGCTTATTTCGATCTTGAATTTGATAAGATTCCTAAACTAGAGCAAGAATGGGAAGATTTGAATAATAAGAGAATTGAAGCTGAAAAGGAAATTAAGAAACTTCAAGAGGAAGCATGGCAAACAAGTTGGGATGCTAAATGGGTATCAGCCGACAAGCATGTGAAAGAGCTTAACAACGAATTAGCAATGGTAGATATATTAATGAAAAATGCTTTTGGTACCGAAAAAGATGCACTAATGAAAAGAAAAATTGAGTTACTAGAAAAACAAAAAGAAGAAATGAAAGACACTAATAAATTGCTTGATGAGTCAATGCAACATCAGAAAGCTAAATTAATTGAATTTGGATTTAAATTTAATAATAAAGGCGATATTATTAACTATACGCAACAAATAGCGCATTTACAAGCAACAAGTGGTGATTTTGATGAAGCTAAAAAATATGCAGAAGAATACTTAAATTTATTTATAGACAAGATACCTGAAGCGAATAGAAATATGGCCGATATGAACAATAAAATCAAAGAAGCTTATAAACAACAACTAGAAATTACTAAGTCTGTTGAAGACGAAATCACTAAAATGTATGAGAAACAAGTTGAAGAGCGTAAGAAATTAATTGATAAAGAACTTAAGGCGAGAGTAGATGCTCTTAATAAACAAAAAGAAGCTTATAACGATGCAAGAAAAGAAGCCGATTATCAAAAAGATTACGATAAACAGCGTGAAGCAGTAAATAAACTCCAAAAGCAATTAGACATAGCAAAAAGAGATACATCTTTAAGTGGCCAGAAAAAAGTAAAAGACTTATTAGAAAAATTAAAAGAAGAACAAGAAAAACTTCAAGATATGGTACAAAACAAAATTGATGATGACATTAATAAGATGTATGATAAAGAAGTAGATCGACTAGAAGATGAGGCAGAAAAAAATAAAGAAGACTTAGATGAAAGATACAATAAAGAAAATATACAAAAATGGGTTCAAGAAGCTCTAAATACAGGAATGTTTACCGACATTGATGGTAAAGTATCTGACCTTAAAGACTCAATGTTAGATTTCACTGATAAGTGGGGCGATGGGTTAGGAGCTACCGGAGATATCATAAAAGGGGAACTCATAGCTAACTTAGAAGTCGCTAGAGATATTATGAAAGATATGGATAGTATGAAGGACAAATTAGGCTTAACTAGTGATTACTACCATAAGAAAACATCTGAAGATTATTTGAAAGAAACAATAGATTCAGCTAAAAATTTAGCAGATGCTTTGGCAGGAATGAGAGTGCAACAAAACGCCCCTTTAGTATATGTAGAAGGGAATGTTGACAAAGGTGTTATGCCAGATCTTACAAATGCAATGAAAAAAGCTCAAGAGGAATTTGCGAACAATATAGTAAAGCAGATGAAAGTTTAATTAAATAAAATGGTAATTTCATTTCATATCAAATAACGCTAATTGCGTTTTCATATAGATTAATATCAAGAAGGCTCATCAATAACTGGTGAGTTTTTTTTGATTACAAAGAAGGTGATTTTTATACAAAATAGAGTGAATATAAAACAAATTAGAAGTGAATATACTTTAACTCTTCATAAGGTAAACAAAGATTATGTTGGGCAATTCCCTCTTCCATTAGTTAATACATTATCCAGGAAGATTGATTCTTCAGATGAGTTAGAAATCACAGTTCCTAAATATGTTACAAACAGAATCACACTTAAACCTCTAAGGTACTCTTTGTTTGATGAAATTAAAAATGAGAGGTATATATGTTTAGATAACAAGGAATATTTCGTAATTAAAGATATACAAGAAGATAATGATGGGAATAAAGTTATCAAAGCCACATCTGGTGAAGTAAAACTAAGTAGAATAAGTTTTGAAATGGAAGATATGGGAGTCCAATTATTCACTGGTGATGAAGATGCTGAAATAATAAGTCTAAATGATTATATGAAAGAAGAAACAGGATGGTCATTAGGTGAAGTAGATGACTCTTTAGGTTACGAAACTATAATAAACGATGATGGAGAAGAGGAAGCTAAAGAAAGAGTTAGATGGCAAGAAAGCCAAGATAGTAACTGGCACGACTTTTTAACTACTAATATAAAAGAGCAGTTTAGTTGTATAGTTCAATTCGATACATATAATCGAAAAGTTAATTTATACGAAATAGATAGTTTTGGAGATAATTTAGAATTAATACTATCAAGAGATAATTATATAAAAAGTTTAGAAAAGACATCCAGTTCTAATGAAATTACAACGAGACTAAAGATGGCTGGTGAGGATGAAATGGATATAATCGGAGCTACAGTAACAGGGTACCCATATATCGAAAATTACTCATATTTTATAGAAAATGGAGAAATGAGTAAAGATCTTACAAAAGCCATGCTTAAGTATATTGAGATGAATGAAATAAGAGAAAAGTTATGGAAAGAACAAATTGAGACTAAAAATATTAAACAAAAGGAAGTACAGAAACAAAAAGATAGCTTTATGATAGCGAATTCAATGATTAAATCATTAGAGAATGTAATTAAAATATATGAAGAAAAAAATGATGTTATTAATAGAGCAAAAGCAGTAGCAGAGATGCATGAGTATTCTGAGCAAAGAGATGATTTAGAAGAGTCAATTAATCCTTTAGAAAATGATATAGCTAAATTAGATGATGAAATGATGGAATTAACAATTCTTTGTAAAAGAGAAACGGCAACAGATAAAAACGATGATTTAATATTTAATGATACTCTCTTAGAAGAATTAAAGGAATTTATATATTGTGACACATATAATGACGATTCATTTTTAAAAGTTGAGGATTTTATTGAAGCAGGTAAAAGAAAACTTGAACTTAAATGTAGACCAACTATTGAGTGGAGTATTGATTCAGTTAATTTCTTAAATCGCTTATTAGATACAGGATTTAGGAAGCATTGGAAAGGTGACTTAAGTTTAGGTGATGTTATCATGCTTTACGATCGAGAAGAAGATACCGAGGATTTAATATACTTTGTTGGATATACTCAGGACTTTAAGGACAACACTTTAAAAATAGATTTATCTAATAAAAAGAGAAAAGAAGATGATATAAGAACTATAGCTGACTATCTAACTAAATCTAAACATACTCTAAAATCGTTAAATAAAAAGAAATATTTATTAAATAGACAAAAATATAATCGTATTAATGTTCCAGAAAGTGTGGTGAATTAATAATGCCAATATATGATAATAGTTATACAAATAGTTATATTAGGATTACTGGTTGTATAGTTACCTATAATTTAAGTAAAGCAAATGGGAACTCAGATGAAAAAGAAGATGAAATATACAATGTAAGAGATTGTTATACAAATAAAAAATATATTTATTGGAATGCGAAAGCACCAAGTGAATTAGAGTTTTCTAATAAGATATTAGAAAAAGGATTAGGAGCAGGACGATATCTAATAGTTATCAATGACAATGGAACTCATACTGAATATATCAATAATAATAATCCAGAATTTGCAGTTTCTTTTGATGGTGATTCTATGAATATAGTAGAGAAAAAAGTATGGGGATTATATGAAAGAGTTGATGAAAATACAGAGAAATTTGCAAATATAGTAAGTGATTTAGATGGTATAAGGCAAGATGTAGGAAGAGTTGAAACTACATCTAACTCTGTGAAAGAAACAGTTTCTAAATTTGATCAGAAAGCTGATGCAATTATAGCATCTGTTGGATCGACTACTAAGACATTATTAGATGATAAATTAAGAAATAATGCTTTTGATAAAATTATAAAATTAGCAACAGATTTAGGACTGCTTTTATCAAACACGTTATATTTTTTAACTGATTTAAAACTATCCGATGAAGAAAAAACCAAAATAAGAAATTCTATGGAAGTATTGAATAATAAGAAATTAGAAGTTGATCCATATGTTGAAGATGTAAAGAAAAACACTCTAGCAGGAGGTGTTAAAAATACATTAATATCAGCCCAAAGTCAATTTGATAAAAATCATGATAACTTAATTAATATATTAAATGAATCCTAGGATTCATTGGGGATATTCCTGAGATAAATTTAGATTCTATGACAACATCATTTGGAGACTATAACGTATCAATCAATGGACTTAAAAATGCTATTGACGATGCAAGAATGCAATCACTAGGCGGTAATCTGGAAGAGTCTTTAACAGCTCAAATAAAAATAGAGACAGGCAAGATAAGTTCTGAGGTTGAAAAGAAGGTTGATGGGTCAAAGTTCGGTTCACTTATAGAGCAAAATTATGATTCAGTTGGATATGCTTTTAAAACAGCAGGGGGACGATCTAATGGTGAATATAGAGTTGTCATCGATAACAATGGACTTACAGTTAACGAAGGAGCTATTAAAACAGACGCTTTAATACCAGGCACGAATAGACGTATTATCCTTGAACCAAATAAGCCACCAGGGGAAAATGATTGTATGTCTATTGATACAAATTATAATGGGAATGGAGCTGTTAGATTAAAATATAATGCCGGAACATATGTATATGTGTCTAGTGATACAATAACATTTTATATTAATGGAGTTGCACCAGCAAAAGTCACATCAAGTGGGTTTACGGGTGTTGCATGGAATGGTATAACAGGGAAGCCGTCAAGTTATAATCCTACATCTCATGATCATAGTTCTGCTACTAAATGTGCCTATATATATCCATATAATGGAGCCGGAACCGGAGAAATTGGGAACTCTGGAAAACCATTTGACCATATAGAGGCAAAAAGGGTTTGGTGGCAAGATTCAGGTGGACATAGTGATATTAAACGAAAAGAAAATATTATAGAAATACAAGAAGATCCTGACGCTTCTAAATTTAGAACTTTAAAAGCAATGAGTGTAATGAGTAGTACCGTAAAGAAGCTAAATGTTAATAATTTTAATAGTAGCGCCAAAGCTGCTATTAATATAAATCTTGAAGATATGCACAACTTTATAAATAAGGATATGAAAATGTATCATTACAATTATATTGGGGCAAATGAAGACAAAGTGTTTTTTAATCAAATAGGATTTATAGCAAATGAATTGGCTGAGACCAAAGTGGGAAATGTATTCATTGAAAAAGAGCAGTCTATAAATGAATATGTGTTTAATTTTAGCTCTTATACAAATATAATTGCAGGGGCATTACAAAAAGAGATACACAAAAGAGAAGAATTAGAAGAAACAGTAAATATATTAATTGAAGAAATTAATCATTTAAAAGGAGAATAGGGATGGAATTAGATATAAAACTAGCTTATGCAAATGCATTAGATGAGATCAGAGAGTTAGCGGATAAAGCCGTAATGTATAAAACACTAGCAACACAATTAAATGAGCAAATAAATACATATAAAGAAAAAACCGAGAAGCTAGAATTACAAGTAAATGAATTAGAAAAGAGAATAAAGGAATCTGAGAATAACGAAGACTGCAATGAGTAGTCTTTTTTTATTTTACAAAGATTAGGAGTGGTACATTGAAAACTACAAATAAAGAGTTCGAATATGAAATTAAAACAAAGTCATATGATTTGTTAATTGATTTCAAAGATTATAAAATGAACAAAGATATAGTAGATGGAATCATATTTGATGAAAACGACAATCAAACGGCCATAATAAAAGCTAAGTTAGTTATGGATAGTGAGCCAATAGATCTTAATCCTTATGATTGGGTTGCTATAGAAATTGCTACTGCAGATGGTAGAAAAATAATGGATAAATGTTTGGTCGTAGACCCATTAGAAGGATTAATAGAGATACGACTAAACAAACAATCATTATTAACTTTAGGATTTAGTAGATTTAAAATTAGTTTAGTGAATTCAAGCAGTACTCTTTCATCTCCTAAGTTTTATTACCGAGTAGATGAAGCTATAATTAATGAACATGATGTTAAAGCATCAGATGAATATAATATCTTCATGGTATTAATAGCAAGAACTGAAAAACTTCTTGAAGATGTAAGGGTATTTCATGATAAATTAATTGAACTAGATGAAATGCTTAAAGAGAATGAGCGTATTAGAAATGAACAAGAAGCTGCT
The DNA here is from genome assembly GCF_000498755.1 of Clostridioides mangenotii TR. Taxonomy (GTDB): domain Bacteria; phylum Bacillota; class Clostridia; order Peptostreptococcales; family Peptostreptococcaceae; genus Metaclostridioides; species Metaclostridioides mangenotii_A. The sequence continues at coordinate 24,165 of NZ_AXUS01000032.1, forward strand.
AGAGAAGTATCTGAAGGTATAAGAAATGACAATGAAGATATAAGAAAAACGAATGAAGTCATTAGACAAGAGCAGGAATCCGCTAGAGAAGTATCAATAGCTAATATGCAAATTCAAGTAGATAATAAACTTGAAGAAATGGAAAATCATCTAAATACGAGTATTGATAACAAATACAAAGAGATAGACACAAATATTGAAAATAGATTTACGGATATAAAAACAGAATTAGATCAAAAGGTCGTAGACAAATTTACTGAAGTTGATAATAAAATAAATACTTCGATCGATACAATGGACAATAAAATAAGCGAAGTTGATACGAATGCGAATGCAGCAATCAATAGAGTAGATGATAAAATAATTGAAGTAAATACTGCAAAGAATCAAATGGAAGAAGATGTAAGAGTAGCCATTAGTAATGTAAAAGACGGTAAAGATGGAGCAGGGATCGAAATAAAAGGTGTAGTAGAATCGATTGAAAATTTGCCTGAAAATCCGACTCTTAGTGATGCTTATTTTATAGCGAAAGATCTATATGTATGGAATGGTGAAGATTGGCATATAGTCGAAGATATTACAGGTACTGGGTTGGAGTTTCAATGGAAAGATACTCAACTAGGAGTAAGAATTGAAGGTCAATTAGATTATACATATGTTGATTTAAAAGGAGAAAAAGGCGACCAAGGAATACAAGGTATCCAAGGTGAGAAGGGTGATCAAGGAATACAAGGGATACAAGGAAATCAAGGTATCCAAGGTAACCAAGGAGATCCAGGGGATAAGGGGGATAAAGGAGATCCAGGATTAGATGGACATACTTATCACATAAAAATAGGAAAAAATGAAAATTGGTTTATAGATGGCACAGATACTGAATTACCATCAAGAGGACTTAAAGGGGATAAGGGGGATAAAGGAGATCCAGGAATACAGGGCATACAAGGTGAAAAAGGTGACACTGGAGAAAAAGGTGATACCGGGAATGGCTTAATTGTCTTAGGGTCTGTAAACTCAGAAGTAGAATTGCCAGATACTCCAGATGTAGGAGATGCGTATCTTGTAGGTGTTAACCTTTACATATATTTAAAAGATGGATGGAAGAACTGTGGCGAGTTAGCTGGGCTAGACGGAAAATCAGCTTATGATATAGCAAAGGACAATGGATTTACAGGGACAGAACTAGAGTGGATAGCATCTTTAAAAGGTAGAGATGGTACATTTAAAGATATCTTAGATGACGCATATGTAGGGAATGATAAGACTTGGTCTAGCAATAAGATTAAAGATCAGATTGATACTTGTATAGAGTTGATACCTACTAATTCTGCATTTGATAAATTAATATTAGAAGGTGATTGGACTCAAGATAATGATGGAAATTATATTTTTGAAATAAATCATGAGTTAAATTCAGAAAGAGTATTTATATGTGCCATAGATAATAAATCTAGAGATGGAGTATTAGTTGGATATACAATAGTTGATAAACATAAAATATTAGTGAAATTAGCATCTCCTATGGAAATATCTGTGACTATAGTAAATGGCGAAAAAGAATTTATTTATTTAGATAAAAACTCGAAAATAAATGACTTGACCATTTCAACAGGAGCGACTTGGTCTAGTAAAAAAATATATGAAAAAGAATTAGAAATAAAAAGACTACTAGCTGAAACAAATAAAATAGTTGAAGATCAACAGAAAAGTATAGATGCCTTAATGCAGAAATAAATAGACAAAAGTTTATTTAAATTATTTCGACATTAATATATAATAAGAAAAAGTAAAAAATAAAAAGGTGGTATAGAATGATATTTTTAGGAAATTTAGAACAAATAAAAGATAATAAATGTAGAGTTGGTTTGATACACTATAAACCAGAACTACTACAAGATACAAGTAATGGTATATTAGTAGAAAAGTTACTAGATCCAATGCAACAAGATGGTAAGATAGCTGCATTATATGTGAATATAGATACAAAAGAACCATACTATGAATATGAGGAAATCCCACCGACAAAAGAGGATATGCTAAAAGATGAAATAATAAAATTAAAAATACAACAAGAGACAGCAGACAATATAACTGCAGATTTAGCGTATGAATTAATGATGTTAAAGGGGGCTAAGTAATGGATTGGTATAAATTAATAAAGTTGTTTTATCCAAAGAATTGGGATATAGAAAGAGTAAAAGATGCGGTAGAGTTAAACAACATAACACTAGAAGAGTATAAGGAAATAACAAACGTGGACTATATTAAGTAGTCTTTTTTTATGAGTAGATATAAATAGAATATGTTTTTAATTTAGAGTTAGGATTAAATTCCAAGCTCTTTTTTATTAAATATAAAGAGGTGAAATATTTGGATATTACAGTATTAAATAAAAAAGTTAATAATACTCCTAATAATACCAATCTAGTGCTAGATAATTTAGAGAAAGAGATTGGATCAGGACTAAAAATTATAAGAGAAGGCAAAGACGAATCTGATATTTGTACAATAATAAAAGTTTATGACAATGAATTATTGATAAAGAAGTCAACGTTATCAAATATTGATGAAAATAATAATTACCTAACTCAATCAGTTGAATACTTTGAAGACAATGGTGAATTACATTCTGCAAAAACATATGATTTAATTTATGAAAATGGAAAATTATCTTCGTTAACTATGAATGGTCTATTATTTTATCATGGAATAATTGGAGGAGGAAATGGAGTAGTTGGAGCTGATGGTAAATCAGCATATCAGATAGCTAAAGATAAGGGTTATATAGGAACTGAGTCTGAATGGTTAAACTCACTAAAGGGGGAGGATGGGGCATTTGATCCAACAGTAGAGTTTGATGAACTTAATACAACGCACAAAACGGTAATAGGGGCTATTAATGAAATTGAATTGAATATTGAAAGTTTTGATGTGGTTACCAAAGTTGATGGTAAAGATATCACTCCGAAAAGTATAGTTGCTGAAACTATCACCGTTGATGGTATAGATCTCAATCAAGAATTTAAGACTAATAAGACTTCCTTAATTGATTCGATTAACGCAATAAAGGCGGTGTTATAGTGAAAAAGAAAGATATTGACAAAGCAAGGCTGGTTTGCGAAAGAGAGCTCACGCTCCTTCGTGAATCTTTAACAGAAACGAATGCGTTACTTGAATCGTCTAAAAGCGATATTGACGAACAGGCTCGTTTAACTGGCGTTAAAAATGACATTGTATCAAATATAAATAAGTATGAAAAGATTCTTGAAGAGGTTAATTTCGTTACTAACGCTCTATATGAAAACACTCCATTACCTTCTAATACAAAGCTTGGTGATATTATAAACGAATATAAAATCGTATCTGAAGCGTTGGAACTTAATCGAATTAATATTGCTAGTTCGTTAAACGCAAAAGGAATAATAACTTCTTCTGATACAAAACTTAGCGGCGTTCCGGAACAGATAGCTAAACTCCCTACACTTAGTGGTGATCTTACGATTAATCCGCCTAATGTTGGTGCGATGATAGATACGAAAGATCGAGAATATGACGTAACGAAGATTAATACTACTTTAAATTATCCTGATTCGCCCAACCCCTTAATCAATACGTGGAATTATTTTCCACACTCTGACTGGGTTCGTGGTGTTGCGGTTGATAAATATAGTAACGTATATAGTTGTGGTGATGATAAAAATGTTGTAAAACTAAATTCAGATGGCTCTACTCAATGGAAGTTTATTCCACGTGACGCATTGGCGTTGTTTGCAATTGCTATTGATAATAATAGCGAATTTATATACACTTGTGGTAAATCTAAACATATTAACAAAATAACACCTGAAGGTAAAAACGTTTGGTCGTTTACTGGTCACACAGATTCGGTTCGTGACGTAGTTGTTGGTCTAGACGATTATATATATAGTTGTAGTAACGACAAAACTGTTAGAAAAATATCTTCTGATAATTCTGAAATATGGTCTTTTTCTGATAACGCTAGTTCAATGACGTGCGTTGCAGTTGATAAAGACAGTAATGTGTATAGTATCGGTACTGAGCGAAAACTTAAAAAGATTTCCTCTGATGGTGCCTTAATTTGGTCAAAGCCATATCATACTGATATTGTTTCTGATCTACAAGTTGATGATGATGGTTTTGTTTATACTTGTTCAAGCGATAAAACAATAAAAAAAATATCTCCTGATGGTGATTTGGTTTGGAGTCATTTAGGTTCAGCATATAGTAACTTTGGTACCATTTCTATTGATAAATACGGTTTTGTTTACGGTGGTTGCTTGGGCGTTGATAATAAGATCAGAAAAGTCTCTCCTGATGGTGATTTGGTTTGGGAAGTTAATGGTGTTAATATGAGTATTCTTAGTATGGTAGTCGACACTAATCAGTTTTTATATTTTGCTTCTTCTAACTATGGTGTTTATAAGCGTTTCGACAATTATTCAAAAATAATTGAAATGGATTTAAAAAGAAGGTAGGTGATCGTTTTGGTTAACGAAAATAGTCCAATGGTGGACATAGCACTGGAAGCGAAGGATACAAGTGACGATGTTAGGCAAACTATCTTGGCAATCGAAGCGTCTGTAAAGCACGTTGATAATACGGTGGTAAATATGCCGTTGAGTGGCGTGTCTGATTTTATTGATAATTATCCAACTCCTAAACCCGAGGTCGCTCCTGGGTGTCGGGTATGCGGTTGATACAAGTAAGAACGAATATGATATTACGCATATATACAAAAAACAAGTTTACCCACCGGCTCAGGAAGAATTTTTTCAATATAACGGGAATGTTCAATTATCTGAAAACTGGACTAATATTGAGATGTTCAATGACTCAGTTACAATACAAAGAAATGATAATAAATTCGTTTTTTCTACTCCTGATGGTGTTGAATTTAAGCGTCTAACTTTGCCTTATTCGCCAAGTCATACTTTTATGTTACATGGTTATGACAATGGTTATGAAGATTTATATATGATAGGTGCGGAGTACAATTCTACTGGTTCTAAATATCGTGTTGAATGTTACAATAGCCAAGGCGATTTAGTTAAAACCGTATACTTTAAAACTAAATACTATTTTTATCATGCTTTGCATTCAATGGCGAACATTTTTATAGTATAAGCCGACATGATAGCGGTGCTGATCGTTATCTTGATAAATATAATGCTGATGGCACATATGTCGATAGCATTAAGCTTATTGATACTAATATGGAAATTATCGAGATCACTGCAAACTACGTATTATGCTTTGGTCTTACTATCAGGACAAAATGCTTCGTTTATACAAAAGAGTTAACTTTTGTCATCGATATTCCCACT
>NZ_AXUS01000033.1 GCF_000498755.1 Clostridioides mangenotii TR
ATATTATCACTCTAGAATTTGTTTTACCATTATATGAAAATTAAAAATAAATTTTAATTTATTATAATATGAAGTTCGCTGAAAGTAAAACTATTAAACTAATTGATATAAGTAGTATTACTGGTTTTTTAACAAATTTAAGCCATGTACCATAACTTATTTTATTTATTTCTATAGATGCCATAAGAACTCCTGAAGTAGGGCAAGTTAAATGTGCTATACCATGTGCTGTTACATATATAATAACCATTAGTTCTGGTGAAATTCCAACATTACAAGCTAATCCTCCCATAATAGGCATTGAAACATATGCTAACCCTGATGATGATGGAATCAATATACTCAAAAAGAAAAATATAATATATGAGCCTAATACAAAAATAACTGGCGATACTCCTTGTAATAGATGACTAGCTCTATCGAGTATAAACATATCTAGATTTGTTTCAGACATAAGTACTGAAGTTCCTCTTGATACTACAATAATCATTACTACTGGAACAACATCTTTAGCGCCTTGCATAAATGCTTCTATTAGTTTTTTTTCGCCGAGTTTACATATAATCCCAATTAATATTGCTATAGAGAGAAACCACATAGCTAAATCTCCAAAATACCATTGTCCCCAAGGTTCTCCAGTTAATATATTTGACCAATTATCAAATATATTAATATTAAATTTTTGCCATGGAATTAATGATATAAACATGACAAGAAATGAAAACCCAAATATATACATTGTTATCTTTTGATTTTTAGTTAAAGGCTTTATTTCTTCATTACCTATTTTAATATTTTCATTCATATGACAATATTCTGATTCAGATAAAATACTAAACTTCATATTACTCTTTACTTTCTTCGCATATCTCATAACATAAATAATAGTAACAATTGTAGTAAGTAATAATACTATACCACCTAATCCAAATATAATCCCCGCATTAGTGTCTATTCCTATTCCCTTTAGTGAATCCATTGCAACACCTGTAGAAAAAGGATTTATTGTAGATCCTACAATTCCTACCCCACTTCCAAGTAAAACCACACCCAATACAACCATTGTATCAAATCCAGCAGCTAGTAATGCAGCAGTTAGAATACCATATAGAGGAATAGTTTCTTCCCCAAAACCAAAAGTAGTTCCTCCTATTGCAAAAAATATAATAAGTATAGGCAATAGAGATAACTCTCTACCTTTAAGTTTATTTAATGCTGAATTTAATGATGATGATAATGCTTTTGTTTCGTTAACCACATTTATAAAGCCTGATAACATAAATATAAATATTGCTATATCCATTGCATTTTTAAAGCCATTAAATGTAGCCATATAGAACACTGAAAATTTTGCTGGAACTACTTGAGCTATGCTGTCTTTAGACATCATAATCTCCTCTGCTATTGGAGATCCTGCAAATAATAAAGAACTTAATACTAATAAAATTTGTAGTATATATAATATACTAAATGATGTTAGAGAAAGCTTTTTTCTATGCTCTTTCTCTCTTAATGAATCAGTTCCCAATGTTATACCCCCCTCGTATAATATAGTTGTAGTTAAAAACTACTTAATCCTTTTCTATTTCATATTCTTTATGAGATAATATTTGTAACAGATAGAGGTCGTAGTTTTTCTCCTTGAAGCAAAATCTTCCTTAAAAGGAGTTACTCCTCTTCTTTACGTCTTTATGTGAATGAGCTGGATAGCACTTAGTTGCTTTATATTTAACGAGGTTGCATCGACGTAAAGTTCTAGAGGTCATTTTCTATCTGTAATATCTTATTAAAAACTAATTGATTTTATGTTTTATATGTAAGACCAAGAATGAGAAATATTGGAGCTGGAAAGTCATTACTTTCAGCTTTGGGAAAAATAGCTACAGATATAGGCTGTGGTAGATTAGATTGGTGGTGTCTTGATTGGAATAAATCTTCTATAGAGTTCTATAAAAAGATGGGAGCAATTCCACTGGATGAATGGATAAATATAATTCATCTTCCAATGAAATTAATATGGTGTGAAATGTCGTTTTTTGTTATAAAATATAAAATCTTTGCACTTTGCCATCGAAATTTTATTTTTCATTTATTATATCTACACATTATTAATAATCAATAAAATAACCATAAAAAGCGACTGCAAAATCGCAGTCGACTCTTTAAATTACTATTCTATTCCGAAAAATATCTTGGCATTTTCCTTAGTTCTCTCACAAACCTCTTCATATGAAATTCCCTTTTCCTGGGCAATTTTATCAGCAACAAATGCTACTAATGAAGGATCATTTCTCTTTCCTCTATGAGGTTCTGGTGCCATATACGGTGAATCAGTCTCTATAAACAATTTATCTAGAGTTATTTCTCTAGCTACTTCCCTAACTTTTCTACTGTTTTTAAAAGTTACTGTTCCTGGTATCGATATATAGCATCCCATCTTTATATATTCTCTTGCCAACTCTACACTTCCACTGTAGCAGTGAAGAACACAACCGATTTCATCGCTTTTATACTCTTTGATTATGTCAAAAGTATCTGCATGTGCATCTCTGTCGTGGATTATTATAGGTAATTTTAGCTCATTAGCAAGCAAAATTTGTTTCTTAAACCACTCTTTTTGGACTTCTCTAGGTGAATGATCGTAATAATAATCAAGCCCTATCTCTCCTATTGCAACGACCTTATTATTTTTAGTCACCATCTCTCTAAGTGTCTCTATTGCTGAATCGTCAAGTTCCGATACATCATGTGGATGTACACCCACAGCTGCGTATATAAAATCGTATTTATTAGATAATTCTACTGCAGATTTAGAAGTCTCTATATCCGCACCTGGATTTACCACTAAATCCACGTTGTTTTCTCTAAGCGATTTAATCAGTTCATCTCTATCTTCATCAAATCTCTCATCATTTAAATGTGCATGTGAGTCAAATAACATTTATTCACTTCCTTCTTATATTGCTAACGGACTTCGCATCCATCCTTAGCTCCAGTAGTGTGTGGAAGAACTAAATCGTCTCCATCATCCCCAGCGGCTAGTATCATTCCTTGTGATTCTACGCCTCTAAGTTTAACTGGCTTCAAATTACATACTACTGAAACTTCTTTTCCTACTAAGTCTTCTGGCTTGTACCATTTAGCTATTCCAGAAACAATTTGTCTTGTTTCAGGTCCAATCTTAACTTGTGAAACTAAAAGCTTATCTGCTTTAGGATGCTTTTCACATTTTATAATTTTACCCACTCTAAGCTCAACTTTATCAAAATCATCTATTGTTATTTCATCTTTATGAGTTAGAGGCTCTTCTTTTGGTTTATCTGAGAATATGCTTTCAAGCTCTTCAACTTCTTTATCAATATCTAATCTTGGGAATAAAGACTCTCCTTTAGATACTTTTACCCCTTCTTTTATAAGTCCAAAAGTCTTACTACTCTCCCAATTAGTTAAATCTTCTTGACCCGCTATTCCTAATTGATCGTATATTTTGTTTGCAGTCAAATTCATTATTGGATTGATCAGAGTTGCTATAACTCTTATAGATTCACAAAGATTGTATAGAACTGTATCTAATGTGTCTTTATTGCTCTCGTCTTTTGCTAAAGCCCAAGGCATTGTTTCATCTATATACTTATTAGTTCTTCTAACTAATTTCCAACAATTTTCTAAAGCTTCATGGAACTGTAGATTATCCATTTCTTTATTAAAGTTTTCTACTGATTCTTTCGCTTGTTTCTTTAGTTCAGAATCAAATTCAGTCTCTACTTTTGCAGTTGGTATTATTCCATCATTGTACTTTTCAACCATCGATACTGTTCTGCTTACAAGGTTACCTAAGTCATTTGCTAAATCAGAATTGATTCTTGAAATAAAGTTTCTATTTGTATAACTTCCATCGTTTCCAAATGCAAATTCTCTAAGTAAGAAGTATTTAAGAGCATCTACTCCGTATCTTTCTATTAATGGCTCTGGATACACTACGTTTCCTTTTGACTTACTCATCTTGTCATCGGCAAATAGTATCCAACCTGTCCCGTATACTTGTTGAGGAACTTCTAGATCTAAAGCCATAAGTATTGCAGGCCATATAATAGTATGGAATCTCACTATCTCTTTACCAACTAGTTGTACGTTTGCTGGCCAGAATTTTTTCATCTCTTCATCGTGATCAGTCATATATCCTAAAGCTGTGATATAGTTGCAAAGAGCATCCACCCAAACATAAATTACATGTTTTTCATCGAATGGCACTTTTATCCCCCAGTCAAATGTAGTTCTAGTTACACTAAGGTCTTCAAGCCCCTTATCTAAGAAGTTTGAAACCATTTCATTTCTTCTCGCAGCTGGAACACAGAAATTATCTCTCTTAAATAATTCTTTTAATCTATCTTCATACTTTGATAGTTTGAAGAAATACGATTCTTCTTTAACTAGATAAGTCTCTCTTCCACAGTCAGGGCATTTATCCCCTTCTAGAAGTTGTGATTCTGTCCAGAAACTCTCACATGGAGTACAATATCTACCTTCATATTCTCCCTTATATATGTCGCCTTGCTCATATAGTTTAGTAAATATTTTTTGTATAATTTCAGTATGTCTTGATTCGGTAGTTCTTATAAAATCATCGTAAGATATATCTAAGTTTTTCCATAGATCTTTTATACTAGCTATTATTTCGTCTAAGAATTCTATTTCTGTCTTTCCCTCTTTAATCGCTGTCTTTTGGATTTTTTCGCCGTGTTCATCAGTACCTGTTAAAAACTTTACATCGTACCCACAGAAACGCTTATATCTAGCTATTGCATCTGCTGCAACTGTAGTATAAGTATGGCCTATATGTAATCTCCCACTTGGGTAGTATATAGGCGTTGTTACATAAAAATTCTTTTTAGTCATTGCTTACCTCCTAAATTCTCCTTATCAATTTAGCGTTTATTGGGGTTTTACTCACTAAATTGTGGCTTCTATTTAATTTTTTGAAAATAAAAAACTCGCTCCTATAAATATAGGGGCGAGATTAATCACGGTACCACCCTAATTATCTGTCTGTAAAAATAAACAGATACCTTAGAAGACTATAACGCGTCCAAACGTTTTACCCTAAAAGCAAATCGCTCCTTAGGCAAAAAGCTCCGAGACCATATTCAATAAACATTTTTTATTAGATCTCACCAAACTCTAACTCTCTGTGCAAAAATAATCTATTTACTCTTCTCTTCTTAGCATTTTTTATATATAACCTAATCTTATTAAAATTATCTGTTTTTGTCAATGAGTTTTCTCACTACAAGAATATTTAAACAGAATTTTCTTACTATTATTTATGATAGAAATTTTATTTATATATTCTATCATTCCTGAAAACTGTAAATACATACATAAAATTTAATTAAAAAATTAAACGAAAACTACATAGCATATAAATACTGAAGCAATTACTCCTGCTACATGGCTTATCAATGCGCAAGTAAGTGTGTGCCCAGTGTTTTTAATTTTTAATCTTCCATAGTAAATTGCCATTGTATAAAAAACAGTCTCTGATGCTCCCACAATTGTCGAGCCCATTCTCTCTACAATAGTATCTATACCTACCCTCTGTGCCAGCTCGCTGTAAACTCCTAGAGCTCCACTTCCAGAAAGAGGCTTGATCGTGATTAGTCCGATTAACTCTTTTGGGATACTCATAGCTCTTGCAATCGGTGAAAATATCCATTCTAGCATTTCTATGCCTTTTCCTGACTTAAATATACCTATAGCTAAGAATATACCAATTATGTACGGAAGAATCCCCCAAGCAGCCTTTAGTCCATCCACAGCCCCCCTTACAAAACTATCAAATACATCTACCTTCTTATATTTACCATAACCAACTATGTACAAGATTATTATAGGTATGAGGAAATTTGAAAACAGCTCCATAATCTATACCCCCCATCTATATTTTTTCTCTTCGTCTCTTTTGAAAAAATCTACAACTAAGTATCGCCACTATAGTTGAAACCATAGTTGCAAACAAAGTCGTAATTATTATTTCACTTGGATTTCGTGATCCCATGTCCATTCTCAACTTGATTATAGTAAAAGGTATAATTTGAACAGATGAAATATTTATCACCAAGAACATAATCATATCGTTAGTCGCTGTGTCTTTTTTACTGTTTAGTGTCTGAAGTTCATCCATAGCTTTTAGACCGAATGCTGTAGCTCCATTTCCAGCTCCAAGCATATTCAACGCTATATTCATAACTATAAACGACATAGCTTTATGACCTTTAGGTACTGTTGGAAATAAAAGCTTCATAACACCGCTTAGCTTTTCTCCTATTTTTTCTATAAGCCCAGACTCTTTTGCAATATTCATAATCCCCATCCAAAGAGCCATAATTCCAGCAAGACTTATAGCAAAATCAATTCCAGAGGATGTTTCCGAAAGAATAACTTTGTTTAATTCACCTAAATTATTAAAAGCTATACTTCCAATTATTCCTATTGTAATCATATAGAACCATATCTTTCCTATTTGAAACCACCTCCCTCTTGAATAATTTTATGAGTCTAGGGGCATACTTTATACTTGAAAATTGGACTATATTGTGTTTTAGTATTATTGTGTAGAGTTTTAATTAATTATTATTACAAGGAGATTTCATATGAGAAATTTAACACTTCTTACTGACTTGTATCAGCTAACTATGTTGAATGGTTATTTTGAAAACAATGTTCATGAAGATATCGTGGTTTTTGACATGTTTTTTAGAAAAAACGCCTGTAATGGCGGGTATACAATAATTTGTGGAATAGATCAACTTGTTGAATATATAGATAATTTACACTTCTCTGATTCCGATATGGAGTACATGAAAAGTTTAAATTTATTTTCTGATAAGTTCTTAGATTTTATGAAAAATTTTAAATTCACTGGAGACATATATGCTGTTGAAGAGGGTACGATTATGTTCCCTAATGAGCCAGTTATAACAGTAAAAGCACCTTTGTATCAAGCCCAGATTATAGAAACGGCTATGCTTACTATGGTGAACTTCCAATCGCTAATAGCTACAAAAGCCTCTAGAGTATGTTTTGCAGCTCAAGGAGATCCTGTGCTAGAGTTTGGTCTACGCAGAGCTCAAGGACCTGACGCTGGCATATATGGGGCCAGAGCAGCAGTAATAGGTGGATGTGTAGCGACGTCTAATTTACTAGCTGGTAAAAAATTTGATCTACCAGTAGCTGGAACACATGCGCATAGCTGGGTTCAAAAGTTTGACGATGAATTAGAGGCATTTGAAGCATATGCTAGAGTTTATCCAGACAAATGTATGTTGCTAGTAGATACTTACAATGTTCTTGAAAGCGGAGTACCAAACGCTATAAAAGTTTTTAAAGATGTATCTGAAAAAGGATATAAGCCAATTGGAATTAGGCTTGATTCGGGAGATCTTACTTATTTATCTAAAGAAGCTAAACAAATGCTCGATGATGCTGGTTTCCCTAATGTGACCATAACAGCATCTAACGACTTAGATGAGTACACTATTACTGCGTTAAAAGCTGAAGGTTCAAAGATAAATTCATGGGGAGTAGGAACAAAACTTATAACATCTGCGGATTCTCCTGCACTCGGTGGAGTTTACAAACTTGCAGCTTCTTATGAAGACGGCGTACTTACCCCAAAAATAAAAATTTCTGCTAATCCAGAAAAAATCAATAATCCCGGCTATAAAAAAGTAGTCAGAATTTACAGCGAAAATGGCAAAGCAGAGGCTGATCTAATTACATTGCACGATGAAAAAATAGATGAATCAAAACCTCTAGAGATTTTCCATCCTACTTATACATGGAAAACTAAAACTTTTAAGAAATATAAGATAAAAGATTTACTTCAGCCACTGTATATAAACGGAATATCAAAATATAATAAAAAGACTGTTACTGAAATAAAAAATCATGTACAATATGAATTAAGTACAATTTGGAATCAGTATAAAAGACTTTCCAATCCGCACATATATAAGGTCGACCTATCAAAAGAATTATGGGATTTAAAAACAAAGATGATAGATTCTAAGAAATCTCTATAGTATTATCATTTTTTATTAAGGGAGGAATTGTTGATGGATGTTACAGATTACAGAATCATAGAAATTTTGCAAGAAGATGGAAGGGTTTCCATGAAGGATTTAGGCAAGATAGTTGGTTTAACTTCTCCTGCTGTATCAGAAAGAGTTAAGAGATTAGAAGAGGCCGGAATAATTCAAGGATACAAGGCAATTGTAAATCCTGACAAGCTAGGTAGGGTCATAAAAGCATTTATTCATATTGCTTTACCAAGCAACCAATATGAAGAATTTATTGAAGCAGCAAGAAAAGATACTCGTATCGTTGAATGTCATCATATAACTGGAGATGACTGTTCTCTACTAAAGGTTCTTGTTAAAGATATGTACGAGCTAGAAAACGTTATCGACAGTATTAAATCAATCGGATCGACTAAAACTTCGGTTATCCTGTCGACACCAATCCAGGCTAAATCAATTTTATAAATAAAATAGGAGACCCAATACATTGTGTCTCCTATTTTTATCATTTTTACAGTAATTCAATTGAAAAATTGCCTTTTGCTAGCTCAAATAACTCTCTAAATTCTTTTTCTAGGTTTTCTATTTCATTAAGATTATGCTTTGGTTAATCATTTTTTACCTGATTGAGAAAATTTCTGAGATATTTTTACCGATACGAAATAATTTTTAATTCAATAAATCTCTGTATTAGCGATAGAAATAAATATAGTTGGTTATTACATACTCAGCAAATATTTTTAATATGCTCGGATCTTCTTTGGGATCTAACAGCCTTCTTGTAGATATTATATCGACATACCCTAGAATCATCATTCCGATGGTATCGTCCTGTAATTCTTCAAAAATCTCAAATAATTTCGTCTTGCTCAAATCATTAGTTTTGAAAAGCTGAAGTAATGTCATATGATGCCTTACATATTTATACACTAAATCAATTAAACTTATATCTTCACCTATCCCAGAAAGTAAATCTTTAGATATATCCGAACCAGTTATCTCATGACCTCTAAAGCGAGTTCTTCCTTCACTATCTACAGTCCTACTTGCTGGCTTTCCAATATCGTGTAAAAATATTCCAATTTTTAAAGCATCTTTTTTAGTAACATTATCGCAGATTTCTGTATCCAAGTAGTTCTTAACAAAATCAGCCAAATGACTTGAAAAGAAACTCATTGTACCTGCAGACATAATACTTTCATACTCTTTTAATGCGTTAATTGAGTGCTCATAACAATTTACCTTGTGGTATTTGCACTCTCCCACTTGCTTCATTTCTACTACTTGGGGGATAATTTTCTCTAAAATACCTTCTCTATCAAGCTTTATCAATATTTCACTTGTATTAAATTTGCTAAAACTATCAATAAACTCTCTAGCATATACCATAAAATGCACCTACTTTATATATCTAATACCTGTTTATACACTATATCTTTCTTAAGCTTTCTGTCCTTGCAAACTATTTTTATAGCTTCTTTTTTATCTATACCATCTTCTATAAGTTTTATAACATATTCTCTGTCATTCAAAGAGCTATAATCATTTGTCTTAGTTTTCTCTCCAGTAAACCCCTCTAATATCAATACGAATTCACCTTTAACCTCATCTCTGTCATTAAAAATATCCAAAGTCGTCCCTACATCATTTCTTAGTATCTCTTGATATTTTTTGGATATCTCTCTATTTACACATATATTTCTATTTCCGAGTATTTTCAAGATATCTTTTAAAGTTTCTTTAAGTCTATGAGGTGATTCATATAAAATGATCGTTCTATCCTCTTCTTTGATCTCTTCTAGTCTTCTACGTCTAATCTTCTTATCTCTATCCAAAAAACCTTCAAATACAAACTTCCCTGTGTCCATTCCGGATCCAACTAATGCAGTTACAAATGCTGTAGCTCCTGGTAAAACCTCGACTTCTATATTATTGGCTATTGCTTTTTTTATTATTCCTTCTCCTGGATCAGAAATACCTGGCATTCCTGCATCACTTATTACCGCTATATTTTCTCCATCGAGTAATTTATTTATAAGGTAGTCCCCTTTTGAACTTTCGTTATGCTCATGATAACTAGTCAAAGGTTTTGATATATCAAAATGATTTAACAGTTTAATACTATGTCTTGTATCTTCTGCAGCTATTAAATCTACTTCATTTAATACTCGCAATGTTCTATAAGTTATGTCCTCTAGATTTCCAATTGGTGTAGGACATATGTATAATTTACCACTCATTTAAACCTCTCCTATATCTTCATTTTCATATATGCTATTAATTTCCTCAGTATAATTCCCATCATTATCGTATACATAAAGTGGATCCAAAATCTTCAAATCCGGGCCTCCACATTTTGCATACTCAACTAATAATAAGTTAGGCGCCTTGTTTGGTTTAGGATGTATAAATCTAATAACCTTTGGCTCCATTTTATATTTCCTTCCTATAGTAATTATATCTACAAGCCTTGTAGGTCTGTGAATCATATAAAACTTTCCTTGATTAGTTAAAAGCATAGAGGCAGCTTTTATTACATCATCTAAATTACATTTAACCTCATGTCTAGATATAGCTTTCTTATTATTTGGGTTTTTTATTCCATCAGTATGCATATAAGGCGGATTTGAAGTTACTACATTGCACATATTCTTCCCAAGGGTTTTCTCAATATCTTTGATATCCCCATTTATAATTTCAACTCTATCCTCTAGATCATTTAATCTTACAGACCTAGTAGCCATTTCATGTACATCTTCTTGGATCTCTACTCCAATTATTTTTTTGCCTCACTTTTTCCAGAGATCAGAATAGGCACTATCCCAGTTCCTGTACCTAAATCAACTACAGTTGATCCTTTTTTTACTTTTGCAAAGTTTGCAAGCAATACTGCATCTACTCCAAAACAGAATCCCTCTGTATCTTGTATTAATTTCAACCCTTTAAATTGTAAGTCATCTATTCTTTCAGTAGGCTTTAACTCAACCTCCATAAATTCTCCTTTCCATCGTTAAGATTAAAAAAAGGTGGAATCAATCCCACCATTTTTTAGTTCTATATTAATCTTCTAATTTTTTAAGTTCTTTAAGAGTCGCTGCATCCAAACCATCGTCATGTTTATTTTGGCATTTACAGTTATCACATCTCTTCGCTTCTTTTAGTATCTTTACCTCTTCTCTCAAATACAGCTTAATAGTCTTGTCCTGATATTCAACCTTTATTTGTTCAAGAAGTGGATTTATCTCACACACTCTACCTTTTCCGTCGTCTGTTTGAACCAATGAACCTATAGCAGGCATTATATCAAGAGCTTCAGCATACACTTCGTGCTCATATTTAAGACAACAGAATAATCTAGCACATATACCAGATATTTTTGTTGGGTTTAACGATAAACTTTGATCCTTTGCCATTTTTATTGATACTGGTTGGAAATCTCCTAGCCAAGATGAACAGCAAAGCTTTCTACCGCAAGGACCAAGCCCTCCTATCGATTTTGCTTCATCTCTTACCCCTATTTGTCTAAGCTCTATTCTAGTTTTAAATATAACGGCTAAGTCTTTTACAAGCTCTCTAAAATCTATTCTTCCCTCTGCCGTAAAATAGAATATTAATTTATTTCTATCAAAAGTGTATTCGCAATCGATTAAATACATATCTAAGTTATGTTCTTTAATCTTTTTCTGGCACACTTCAAAAGTTTCTTTAGCTTTTTCTTTGTTTTCACGGTAGATATTTTTATCGTCTTCAGTAGCTATTCTTATAATAGGTTTTAAAGCAGTCGCGAGTTCGGCCTCATCCATCTCTCTTGGGCCCACAACTACCTTACCAAACTCTAATCCCCTAGCTGTTTCAACAACAACATCCATATTTTTTTCTATATCAAAATCGACTGGGTCAAAATAGTACACTTTACCAGCATTCTTAAATCTTACACCTACTATCTTTATCATTTAATCACCTCATATATATTTAAAAACATAACCTGCATGTTTATATTAAAGTTACAATTACTCCTTGATTTTTTCTTTGCCTCTTCTATTATACCAATAATTCTAGAGACTTGAGAATAGGTAATTTTTATACTTATGCTTTCAAGAAAATTTATTTTGTCAATATTTATAAGCATATCCCTGTCAACACGCTCTTTAAGCAATACTATATCTCTAAAATAATCTATTATTATATCCAATAAATCTATTATTTTTGATTTGTATTTATCTATATCATTTGGTAATTCTAAAATATCAACTGTATTTTTATCAAATAATACTTTAATATATTTCTGAACATCGTCTCTCATATCAGTAAACTCTGTTGAATTTGCTAAATCCAATGCCCTCTCTAAACTGCCTCTTGAAAATGAAGTTAGGAGAGTTGATTTTTTTTCTTCAATCCCATTTTGAACTAGATATCCAATCATCTCATTATGTGGAATTGAATTAAATTTTACTATATCACATCTAGATTTAATTGTATTAAGCAACGCTTCTTTGTTGTTTGTAACTAATATTATTATTGCATACTGAGGTGGTTCCTCCAATGTTTTAAGAAGTGCATTTTGCGCTTCTACAGTCATTTTCTCAGCATTGTTTAATATATATATTTTGTATTTATTGTGTGGTTTGATTATTATATCAGACTGTAGCTTTCTAATTTGATCTACTTTTACACTGTTGCCATTAGGAAATACATCTATATAGTCTGGGCTATTCTCAGGATGCTCTATTTCAAGAAGTATCTTTGCTAATTCATAAGCCATTTTCTTCTTTCCTATTCCATCGATGCCATCAAACATATACGCACTATTTAGTTTGTCGTTATTAATCGAACTCTTTAAGTACTTCTTTGCAAAACTTTGACCTATTATATTATCAAAATACATAATCTATCTCTCCACATTATTTATTGAATCAAGAGCATACTTATAAACCTCTTCATGTATGCTATCAATACTCTTTAGCTTGCCGTCTTCAACACAATTTATCTTATTCCAATTATATTTATCGGCTATATCTATGGAATTATTATAACACTTAGATAGATACTCCACATCTACTTCGTGTATATCCTTTTCCGCTTCTCCAGTTATTTTATTTTTTCTATTTTTCATAAGCTTTGTACTGTATTCAATTGGTACATCCAAAAATATTACACAGTCTGGTTTAGGGATTTTAAACATCTCAAATTCGTATTCTGTCAACCAATCTAAATACTTATCCCTTTCAGATATATCCATTTTAGAGGCTTGGTGTACCATATTTGATGTAGTGTATCTGTCAGCGATAACTATACCACCAGCTGTATAAAACTCTTCCCATTCTGTCTTAAAAGACGCGTATCTATCAACTGTAAAAAATGTAGATGCTACATAAGGATCTACGTCAGAAGCACTTTTTCCAAAATCACCCTTCAGATACATTTTTACAAGAGCAGAAGACTCTGATTTATAATTTGGATATTCTACCTTTTTAATATTATGACCCTCACTTATCAATCTATCAAATAATTTCGATGTTTGAGTTGCCTTTCCACTCGCATCAGAACCACTTTCTATAATTATCAATTTACCGCTCAATTCGATACCTCCATACAATGACTACAGTCTCTATAAATAAAAATAACTACAATCTTAATATCTAAAGTTGTATAATTCCTACATCTTTATATATAACATATCTGATTTATGAATAACTAATTACTGCAGTCTAATAATTTCTTTTATATATCAACACTATTATCTATTACTTCTATAAATTTTAAATCTTTATCCCTAGATCCACTAATATACATCCCTTTTTCTTTGCAGTAAAGTATGTACTCTAATACTTCTCTATCCACAATTTCTCCCGGTGAAATAAGATTCACACCCGGCGGATAGGGTGTTAGACTTTCTGCACATATTTGTCCTATGCTTTTATCTATTTTAACACTTTTCGTGTGTTTATAAAATGCTTGTAAAGGAGTTAATGCTTTTTTAGGTGTTATTTTTGGAAATTCTATCTGATCTAAAATTTTTTTACCCTTTATATTCTTCTTTATATCCATCAGCGCAATTTTAAGCATATCGAAATCATCTATTTCATTTGCTATACTACACAATAAAAGTACCCCATAATAATTAGAAAGTTCCACTTGTATATTGTATTTGTATCTTAAAATCTCTTCAAATTTATATCCATCTATACCCAACTCAGTTGAAGAAATAAATATCTTCGTTTTATCTGTAGGTTGGAATATTTTAAAATCTGCAGCGTTCTTTAGGTAAGTATTTTTAACAGGTCCAGTTTTATATAAATTGATATCGCTATCTATGTATTCTACATCAAAATTGCTATTAAATTCAGTAATATTCAGTAAAAGCTCTTCCATTAGCTTCTTTCCGTATCTTTCGTATATATCAACTGCAATCTCCAGTGATGTTAATAGCAAATACGATGGGCTTGAAGATTCTAGTATTCTCAGAAAACTCGATATCTTATTGGCATCAACTCTAGTGCTATTCAAATGTAATAATGATGATTGGGTAAATGAAGGGAGCGTCTTGTGACAACTTTGAATTACAATATCTGCATCTAATTTCAAGGAACTAGTCGGAAGCTTATCGCTAAGCTCTAAATGTGCTCCATGCGCTTCATCAACTATCACTAAAATACCTTTACTATGTGCATATTCACATATTTTTCCTAAATTATATGTCATACCATAGTAAGTCGGATATGTAAGTACAACAGCTTTTGCATCTAAGTTTGAATCAATAACTTTTTTTACAGATTCTATATTTACACCTTTAAGTATACTTGTTTTCTCACAAATATTAAACGGAATATAAACTGGATCAATATTTCCCATTACACATGTATTAACAACCGATTGGTGACAATCCCTGTTTACAATAATTTTACTATCGTTGTCATTACAAACAGATAAAATTGCTGCCTGAATTCCACAGGTACTTCCATTAACTAAATAATATGTATGTTTCGCGTTAAACACTTTGGCTGCCCTCTCCTGCGATCTTTTGATAATTTCCTCTGGAGAGTGCAGGTTGTCAGTTCCTATTATCTCAGTTGTATCTATTTTATATATTTCATCTAAAATTTCACTGTACCCTAGTTTTTTAAATATCCTACCATTTTTATGACCAGGAGTGTGAAACGATATTATGTTTTTATTTTTATTTTCGATCAATCTATTAATAATAAAGTTTTTCATATATCCCCCTAAAAAATATTTAAGCCGCTGATTTATTATCAACGGCTTAAACTTACAGATTAATATTTTCTATCATCTGACATTAAACTTGGTATTAAGTATAGTCCAGCAAGACCAACTATAAAGAATATAATTCTACTTACCATCGAGTAAGTTCCTCCAAATATACTTCCTATTAAGTCGATACCTAATATTCCAATAGCTCCCCAGTTAAGGCTCCTATTATTGCTAGTATTAATGCACATTTTCTCATTAAATAATCACTCCTCAAGAAATTAAAATTTTTATTTTATAATAATTCCTGAGAATAGTTTACCCAATTTTTTTATTTATACTATAATTTTAACATATTTTTTAAAATTTCGTAGGTCTACATATATATCCCAAGAGGATTTAAAATTTTTAAAATATATTTTTCTACTCTGCAATAGATAAATCTCTATCTACATAAACGCTACTTAAGCAAACTTGTTTATTTTTTAAGCTCTTCTGAACATCAATTATCCTCTGATTAGATGATCCTCTAAATGTCAAACTTATATCTTTTTTCTCTTCTACGAATTTTCCATCTACTAAAATATCTATGTTTTTAAGTAATTTCAAATTTTTGAAGTAAGCGTCATTTGATTTATCCAAAAGTTTTTCATAATTAAATCCAGTGTATGCCCATACATCTAGATTGTATTTTTTTGCTTCACATGCTATTTCTTCTAAAGCTTCGGGTTGCAAAATGGCTCTCCACCAGAAAGTGTAATTCCCTTTTGCAATTTTAGAGTCTTTAGTTTATCAATTATTTCGTTAGTTTCTATTTCAAATCCACCGCACAGATCGTGTGTTTGCGGATTGTGGCAATCCTTGCAATTATGGATACAACCTTGAGTCCATATTACCATTCTAAGCCCCGGTCCATCTACAATACTGTCAGAGATAATCGATGATGATAATCTTAATTTCATTAATTAATCCCCCTAAATCTATTATTTTATCATAAGTTTATATCTGTATATATAAAGCTTTATACTTTAACTTTCTATATTTTAAAGTTAAATATCTTATCTATGTTTAACTCTGTCCATTACTTCTGCTTTTTTAGCATTATTAAATCTATCCACTGTCCCAACTAAGTATCCAGTAATTCTTCTTATTCTATCAAATTTTACTGGACTGTCGTTTTCATCTCTTCCGCACACTGGACATATGTTTCCAGGTATAACTCCAGAGAATCCACATACTGGGTCTCTATCAACAGGATGGTTTATACTTCCGTATCCTATTCCCATATCTCTCATAGCTCTTATTATAGTTTCAAAAGCTTCTAAGTTGTTTGAAGTGTCTCCATCTAGTTCTACATAAGTTATATGCCCAGCATTAGTAAGTTCATGGTATGGAGCTTCCTTTGCTATTTTATCAAATGCACTCATATTATAGTAAACAGGAACATGGAATGAATTAGTATAATAATCTCTATCAGTTATTCCCTTGATTTCACCGTAAGCCTTCTTGTCTATTCTAGTAAATCTACCAGAAAGCCCTTCAGCTGGTGTAGCTATCAAAGAGAAGTTCAATTTGTACTGTTCTGCTGCATCGTCCATTCTTTTTCTCATATGAGATATTATTTTTATACCCAAATCTTGAGCTTCTTTACTCTCTCCGTGATGCTGACCTATAAGTCCTACAAGACACTCAGCTAGCCCAATAAATCCTATTGTAAGCGTACCTTGTTTTATAATTTCATTTAACTTATCCTCTGGATCTAATTTTTCAGAATCTAGCCATACACCTTGTCCCATCAAGAATGGGAAGTTTTTCATTCTCTTATTACCTTGAACCTGCATTCTTTCCAACAATTGATCTATCAACAGATCTATTTTTTTATCAAGATCTTTAAAAAATCCATCGATATCTGTGCTTTCACCTTTAGCTACTCCGTGCTTAATACCAAGTCTTGGAAGGTTTATAGTTGAGAAAGATAGATTTCCTCTACCGCTCACAGTCTCTGGTCCGCAGACATTAGATACAACTCTAGTTCTACATCCCATATAAGTTGCTTCAGTATCAGGATCGCCCTCTTTATAGTACTTCGCATTATATGGAGCGTCTAAGAAACTGAAATTAGGAAACAATCTTTTTGCAGAAACTCTACAAGCAAGTTTGAATAGATCGTAATTTGGATCTTCAGGATTTAAACTTACTCCTTCTTTAACTTTGAAAATAAGTATTGGGAATATAGGAGTTTCTCCATTACCAAGGCCTTTTTCTAAAGATAGTAGAAGGTTTTTAGTTACCATTCTACCTTCTTCTGATACATCTGTACCGAAATTCACACTAGAAAATGGAACTTGTGCACCTGCTCTAGAGTGCATTGTATTTAAATTGTGTATAAAAGCTTCCATAGACTGGTAAGTTCTCTTATCAGTTTCCTTTATAGATTCTTCATATGCAAATTCTTGTGTTCTCTTCGCAAGCTCTGTATCTATATCTAACTCTTTTATAAGATTTTTATACTCTGATTTTAGATAAACTTCATCTCTGCTTAGTCCGACTTTTCTAGATGTCTCTTCTTCAGTTTTATTTACTATATCTTTTATTTTAGATTCATCATCCAATCCTTTAAACAATTTTAAAGATTTAGATATATTTCCAATATAAAACTTTTTAAATGTCTTATAAACTCCTTCAGCTAGTCCATAGTCAAAGAAAGGTATGCTTTGTCCGCCATGTTGATCATTCTGGTCGCTTTGTATAGCTATTGCAGCCAAAGCACCGTAACTTATAATATCATTTGGCTCTCTTAAAAATCCATGACCAGTTGAAAATCCACCTTTAAATAGTTTTCTTACATCTATTTGACAACATGTAAGAGTTCCCATATTAAAAAAGTCCATATCGTGTATATGTATATCACCATTATCATGAGCAAAAGCATGTTCTGGTTTCAATGAATACGTCTTACAAAACTCTTTAGACACTGTACTACCGTACTGTAACATAGTACCCATAGCAGTGTTTCCATTTATATTAGCATTTTCTCTCTTTATATCTGCGTTGTCTGCATCTTCGAAAGTAATCTCTTCAATAGACTTCATAAGTCTAGTCTTTGAGTTTCTTACTCTACTTCTCTCGGTTCTGTAGATTATGTACTCTTCACTAGTTCTAGCATGTCCAGATTCTATAAGGACTTTTACTACAGCATCTTGTACATCTTCCACCCCTGGAGTCTCTTCTGCGAACTTTTTATTTAAATGTCTTATAACCTCATTTGTCAATTCCTCAGAAACTTTATAGTCAGGAACAGTACCCTCTTTTTCAGCTACACTTGTAGCAGCTAAAAATATAGCTCTCGTAACTCTATCTTGATTAAAAGGTATTGTTCTACCATCTCTCTTTTTTACAGACTTAACCACTTTGAAAATCCCCCATTCACCAATTTATATCATCTTTTGTTATAAATTTAATATTTTTTGTATAATTTTTTATATAATATCATTTATTATTTCAGATTAATGTCGCTTATTATTTACATAATACACTCTCACTATATATAGTGTTTCATTTTTTGCTAACCACTATATGTAGTGTTAAATGTCGAAAAAATCCCCTTCAACTAAGTTAAAGGGACTTTCTATTCTTAAGCTATTTAAAGATTACCAAATTTAATTGAGATAGTCAATATTGATCAACTTATTGAAATTGCTATCTGTATATTTTGAACACCAGCAATTGTAATACTTATAACCAAAATAAATATTTTTGTATTTTTGAGCATAATTTTAGTAATAATTGAATAAATCATATATGTTAAATTCAATTTTTATCGTATAATATAAATAGTTATTTTTAAGGAGGGATCTTATGTTATCAGATAAATTAAACTTTTTAACTCCATCCTATACAGTAGGTATTAGTTCTAAAGTAAAAGAAATGAAGAAAAACGGAATTGATGTAATAAACCTTAGTATTGGTGAACCAGATTTCAACGTTCCCGAAAAAGCGAAATCATATGGAATTGATTCTTTAAATATGAATTACACAAAATACGATTTAGTACCAGGCCTTGCAGTATTAAGAGAAGAAATCTGCAATAAGTTAGAAAAAGAAAATAAATGCAACTATACGCCTGACGAAATAGTAGTAACTAGTGGTGCCAAGACATCTATAACTAACGCTATTTTAGCGATTACAAACAGCGGTGACGAAGTTATACTTCCAAAACCATATTGGGTTAGTTATCCTGAAACAATTAAGCTGTTAGGCGCAGTCCCAGCATTTTTAGATACAAAAAAAGAAAATGGATTTAAAGTTTCTAAAGAAGAATTAGAAAAAGCAATAACATCTAAAAGTAAAGCTATCGTAATCACAAATCCATCAAACCCAACAGGTAGTGTTTATACGAAGAAAGAATTAGAAGATATAGTTGATGTATGTATTAAAAACAACATCTATATAATAGCAGACGAAATATACGAAAGAATATGTTATATAGAAGAATTCACATCAGTAGCATCAATAAGTGAAGAAGCAAAGAATATAACTATTACTATAAATGGATTTTCAAAATCAGCAGCTATGACTGGACTTAGAGTTGGTTATACTGCAGCAAACAAAGAGATCTCTAAAGCGATGAGTTCTATACAAGGACATTTGGTATCACACCCTAGCATAACATCTCAGTACATAGCTTATGGAGCCTTAAAAGAATGTTCTAAAGATATAGACGAGATGGTAGACACATACAAATATAGAAGAAATCTAATTGTAGAAAAATTAGACTTAATGAACAATGTCGGTTATGTAAATCCAGATGGAGCATTTTATGCTTTTATAGACTTAAGCAAAGTCGCTGAAAAGTACGATTTTAAAGACAGTTTTTCAATAGAGTTTTGTGCTGAGTTTTTAGAAAAATGTAGAGTTGCTGTAGTTCCTGGCAAGGCATTTGGACTTGATAACTATGTTAGAATCTCTTACGCGTGTAACGAGAAGGACTTCTTAGAAGGACTTAATAGGATGGATCAGTTTATATCTTCAATTATGTAATTTTTTGAGGATATATGACAAAATAGATATAGAATTGTGAAAGGAAAAATCCCTGTACCACAGCTTGAGAAAAATGCTGTAACTGTACAGGGATTTTTATTCAACTTCTATTTCTACTTGTCATTTATATTATTTGTCCTCTATGTCGTAAAGATCCATCTTATAGTAAAGTGTCGACCTTGGTATGTTTAATAACTTAGCTGCAGTTGATTTATTTCCATCACTAACTTTTAATGCTTTAAGTATATGTTTAATTTCAATATCTCTCCTTGCCCTACTTAGATCTAGAGGGTAATCAGTATCGTCTAGATCTAAGTTTGATGACTCTAGAATATAACTTGGAATATCATCTGTTGTAATAGATTGTTTTTCCGATAAAACTACTATATTTTCTATGGTGTTCCTTAATTCCCTTATGTTACCTTTCCATTTGTAACTTTGGAAAGCTCTTATTACTCCATTGTCTAATTTTAAAATTTTTTTATTGTTGTTATTACAGATTTCTTCTAAAATGCTATGCGTAAGAATGCCGATATCTTCTTTTCTTTCGCGTAGTGGTGGTATATTTATTTCTATAACGTTTAATCTGTAGTATAAATCTTCTCTAAATTTCTCTTCTCTGACCATATCTTCTAAATCCTTATTAGTAGCGGAAATAATTCTAGGGTTAATTTTAATCGTCTTGCTACCCCCTACCCTTCTTATCTCTTTTTCTTGAAGAACCCTTAATAGTTTAGCCTGCATTGTACGAGGTAAATCAGCTATTTCATCTAAAAATAAAGTTCCATCGTGGGCTAGTTCAAATAGACCCATTTTACCTTTATCTCTAGCTCCAGTAAATGCTCCTGCTTCATAACCAAAAAACTCGCTCTCAAAAAGTTCTTTAGGTATTGCGCTACAATTGACAGGTATAAACTGGCCTTTTTTTTCACTGTAACTATGTATTGCTCTTGCAAATACTTCTTTTCCGGTACCACTTTCACCAAGTATAAGAATACTACTATTAGTTTTTGACACCTGTTTTGCAATAGTCTTTGACTTTTCTAGTTT
Source organism: Clostridioides mangenotii TR (assembly GCF_000498755.1). Lineage (GTDB taxonomy): Bacteria > Bacillota > Clostridia > Peptostreptococcales > Peptostreptococcaceae > Metaclostridioides > Metaclostridioides mangenotii_A. The sequence goes on from NZ_AXUS01000033.1 coordinate 21,378, forward strand.
GAAACTATTGCCTAAAATATTATCAAAACTTCCTTTCGATAAACTCTTTACTTCATCTTTTAAGTAGTTTAACGTATCATTTACTTTTTCAAGCTGCATTGATATGTTTTTCGCATCTATAATATCCACCTCTGTACCGACAACACCTATAAATTCATTATTATAAAATACTGGATTGACGTGAACTAGAGCGTATAAATTTTCTTTCTTGTCATTGAAGTATAGATCGCTCATTTCTTTTTTGCTATGTACTACTTTTTCACTTATTGTATTCTTTAAAAATAGATTCATAGGTTTTCCAACTATATCTTTTGCTTTTATGTCATACCTATCTTCCATAAATTTATTCCACAGTATTACTACACCATCTTTATTAGTTGCATATATGCCTTCCTTTATATGGCTCATAATGTAATTTAGAGTCATTTCATAATCTTCTAATAACATTTGATGATGCTCCCTTATATGCTCCTTACTTAGGATTCCAATGATATTTTCTTTTTTAAAAACCGGAAATAATTCTATATCGTTGTCTAGTGATATATCTCTACAATCATCTATTGTTAATCCTTTTTCTACCGAAATTATTTCAGTTCTCATTACATCTTTAATTTTTAAATTTTTATTGTTTGTCCCTTTATCAAACAATCTGTTCAAATCTGTTATAGATATTACTCCTGTCAACTTCCCTTTTGCATCAATTACTAATAGTGTCTTAACCTTGCCTTTAATTATTTCAACTAGTGCATCTTCAGCTTTCAAATCTTCTAGTATTGTTATGTATCCAGTATCCATTACTTCTTCTACTAACTTGACTTTAGGTATAGAAAACATTGCCTTTCCTCCCTTTGTATAGCCTGATAACGTTAACTTTATAATTATACTTATATTTTTTAAATACGCTTATGCTAAGATTAATTTTTTATTATAATATTACCAGCTAACATAACATCTATTTAAATCTTTAGTTAGTATATATATTAACACACTACGTCATTTATCTAGTTTACATTTTATCTATATCATATATGTAATATTATTTGTTCTATCTATTTTACTTTAAAAGTTCGATTTTTTTTAAATATTAAATATTAACTCATGCACTTAATGAATCCGTCTTTATACTGATTTGCACTTATAATAATTGGCATATTTCCTAAATCAATTACTGATTTACAACCTATAAAACCACATGGCTCTTTAGGTGATACTCCGGTATCATACATACAACCTAAGCCAGGAACTAACTTAACTATTATCACCTTATTTTTATTTAAATTATTTTTAATCGAAAACACTTCTTCTTTAATGCTCCACTCTTCACTTATAGATTTTAAACTCTCCCTTATTTCTTGGGTAATAATATCGCATAATCTATTTGATGCTATGATACCTTCCCTAGTTCGACCATGCCCATTTTTAAGTATCACATCGATATTAATTATTATATCCTCTTTCGATGGTGTTCCACTTCTTCCTAATTTAATACTATCTTTAAGGATCCCTTCTGATGATCCAATATTAGATGGTTGAAATCCATTTTCTTCAACTCCGGTCAATATAACTGTGACTCCTTCTATTAAATTTGTTACACCATATCCTAAGTTCCCACTGACCTTCGTTGCTACTGGTATAATATCCATTATCGAGTTATTAGGTCTATTATGTTTACCTTTATGTATTATATTGACATCAAAATCTTTAATATATTTATTATCATTAATATAAATTTCTTTAACTTTTTTATTTATAAACAATACATTTTTAATTATTTTTGTTTCTTCACCGATTTTGACTTCCGATATATTAAAACTCCTTATAGTAAGCTCTTTATAGATTTTATCAGAACTACTATCTTTGTTTAAAGTGGTATATTTTAAAGGCTCATTCCTTTTATTAATTTTCATCTTTAATATTTCTACTGCTTTAATAGCATCTAAATCTACCGCATTATTTTCTCCTACAACACATGTCTCAATACCTGACTCATTCTTATTAAAATCTATTACTGTACCTTTATCTTTTAAATCTAAAACAAATGAAGCTTGATTACCTAAAAAGCTCATACTTACTGTCTCTATGCCTTTTTTTCTTATTTTATCAATAGTTGTTAAAAAGTCTATATGACTGTTTCCCCAACTGTCTATAGATATAATTGCGCCATCGGCCCTAAGAGAGCTCGCCATGTCTGCAATTCTATCTGCTATAAAAACCTTGTCATCGTATACTTCTGGTGTACCCGCTATAATGATTCCTAACAAATCTATATTGTCATCATTATACGCTATATCAACCAGTGGATCTCTAAAGTGATGTAATGTAGTTTCCTTTGACGAGGGTCCTATTCCCACTATAAACACTCCTTTATTCTATACTTATAAAGGGGTTGTCTAAAATAAACAAGTTATTTTTTTGACAACCCCTCTCGCTATATATTTAGTTTTTTATTAAATTATATATTTTTATACATTATGTCTGTACTCATAAGGTAACATTTGCATTTGACCAAAATGATCCATTGATACAATAAGTTCTAATGAATCTTTTAGTATAGCTGTTTGCATTTCAACATTATTTGGCTCACCGGCATTTGAACCAATTGGCACATGTGCTGCCGCTATACGAGGTGCACCTTGTTGTTTTGCTATTGGTGGTAGAGCTGCTATTATTATTGTAGATATTCCTGCTTCTTCTACAGCCCTTTGAACTATAGTAGCCGAACGATGGCAAGTACCACATCCTCCTGTAAGAAGTGCTACATCAACTTTGTCTTTTTTTAGGATTTCTGCTATAGCTGGGCCAGATTCATTTCTGAATTTGTCTACGTTTCCGCCGCCTCCCATGAATCCTATAAAGTTAGTCGCTAAACTTCCTATGAACCCTTCTTTTACAAGTTCATGTAATCTATCTATTGGCAACATAGCATTTACATCTTTATTTATATCACTATTATCAAAACCTCCATGGCTACACATTAATTCAGATGCTGGAGTATCTGATGGTATCTCTCTAAAAGTATAATCTCCAGCTAAATTAAATGGAGTTTGTGATTTTATATGTATTCCTCCTGCTGTAAGAAATGCAACTTTGCATTTATTTAGTGGTTTAGTTAAAGGCGCCCAAACTGGTGGAGGTGTTACTGGTGCGTAAACCTCAGATTTCATTCCTATTGCAGTTGTTAACTTCATTTTACATTCTCCTCTCATAAATCATTTATTTAATAACTTTTGCGTAGCTTAAATATATTTCAATCTCATCACCGACAGTCAGCTTTTTTTCTGTAAAAACTGATCTTAATGGTAATATTATTATACCCATTCTTCCGTTTAGCTCTATTTTCACTCCTATGTCTGTCACATCTATTATCCTACCAGGTAAGAGTTTTGGCTTTATCTGAATATCCATTGCTACCTCCTGATTATTTGACTAATTTTTGGTTATTGTCTATAACTTCTTGACTCCATTTTCTATCAGCTTCCTCTACTTTAACCCCAGCAATTTTGTTTTTCATCATAAGAATTGCACGAGCAGCATCATCAGTAGTTATAGTGTTTTCTCCTAGTATTTCTGACTCAAATCCACCCTTATCCTTATTCACTTCAATCATAGTATCCATGTATTCATTACCAACAACAAGTTGTCCTTGATATGCAGCATAAGTTACTCCTACCACATTAACTCCCCTTTGCCCGACTTGCTTGATATTTTCTGCAAAATCTATATGGTTATTTCCAAATCCTTCTGTTGTAATTATTGCGCCATCAACATTTAAAGATCTTGCCATAGCCCCTAGTCTCTTAGCTACGAACATTTTTTCATCATTTACTTGAGGGCTACCTATAAATACTACACCTACAAGATCTAATTCTTCATCTTCAGCTAATTGTTCTAGTATTGGTTCTCTGAAATAATGGCGAGTATCTTCTTTTGAAGCTGGTCCTATACAAGTTAACGCGTGAATACCACCATCTCTAACTTCATTAGGTGATAATACTACTGGAACATTCCCAAGGTCTACATTTTGTCTTCCTCCCGGTACACCAGCTGGTTCTGTAGGAAGCATTACATTATCATGCATAGCCCCTTGACCCATTATTTCTTTAATTAGGACAACTCTAGGTCTACCATGTCTTACAACTTCTTCAAGTTTTTCTTCTTTTATTGCACTGTTTTTATCAGCTTTTTTTAATTCTTCTCTTATTTCTTGGATTATTACATCACAAGCTTTATGAGCAGCGTATGGCCCTCTTCTTTCCATACCAGTATTAGCTTCAATAATAACATGTACTCTAACCATGATATCTCCAGCATCTGGGCAACCTGGTTTACCATAAGATATTTTTTCATCTAAATACCCTTCACAAGAACCAAATTCATGAACTTGTAGTCCATTTTCATCTATGCCAGTAAGTACAAATACTACGTCATTCATTATATTTGTTATACCAGTACCTAATTCTCCTTCTACTTTAGTTGCTATAGGGATAATATCCATTATTGTATTTGAGTATTTATGTCTATCATCTGGATTTACTATATCTATTTCTAATTTCTTTGCAAGAGGATCTGCTTTTAAAGCGTCTTCGCAAAGGCTTTCTCTTATAGTCAACACTCCATTTTTATAGCTTGTTTCATTTCCGATTTTAACTTCATTTACAGCAAATTCCCTTCTTACTAGTGTACTAACTACTTCATCTTCAATCTTTTCGGTAGCTTTTATTGGAACTTGATTAATATCTGAACCACCAAAATTTAAAGAACCAGCTTGGAATTCTAAGTTAACACCATCCATATGATCGACACTTAAACGAATAAATGCTCCACCAGCTATATTTTCTTTATTAGCTACAACTTTCTCCACTTTATTACCCCCATTATCTTTATTGTTTTCTTTATCTTGTATCACATCTTCAAATTCTACTAGCTCCTCAAATAATTCTGATGTAAGCGGTGTCAAGCCATCTACATCTTTAAGAAGTTTCGCACCTAATACTTGACCAATCTTCAATACATTTTTGGGTAACTCAACTAATCCAGAATCTTCAAGATCTGGTATAACTAATGGATCCTCAAGTTCACCAGGACCTAATATTGTTCCCTTTGTTGTTCTACAACAAACAACAGCTGGATCATTCAGATGTTGTTTTGCAGCTTCCTTTGTAATAGACATAATATTCCTCCTTAGGTTTAGTATATTATTAACGGGAAAACCCGAATAAATCTTATTTTAGTCTTCTAACTAATGGGTGGCCTACTGTTCTCATAACATGATCTGTCACATGATAAACTGGTAATTTCAATTTAGGTGCAGAGCACATTACTGTATTACTACAGTCGCTACAGTTACCCATTAAAATAACTTCTGCACCCGACTTTTTAAAATTAAGTACCTTTTCAGCTTGTCCTGGACAGTTCCCAGGGTCTTCACATTTTAAAGCACCCTTAACTTCTACAGATTGTTTACATTTTTGAACCGATACAATCTCTGATCCCATATGATCTGCTATCTCTCTCATACGTTTTTCATCAGCACTACAAGCGCATATAAGTAAGCCCATTTTTCTCTGATCTCGCATAAAAGGCATAGTAACTATTATTCCACCACTAGTCTTTGTTATAGGATCATTTATTTTAGCACTTACACCTGTAAATGGCCCACCAAGAATAATCTCTCCATATTCGCTCGCAATCGTGCCAGTTCTATTTATAAGTTCATCAAGACTTGTTCCTATGGGTACATCTTTATATACTCTTGATATAGCTTCATTATTAAAATTACCTACAACTGTTATATTTTTTGATATAACAGGTTTTCTAAGCTCAATAGCTTCTGTAATTCTAGTTAGTGTTTCAACATTAATAACTACAGCGTCTGCTGCCGATGGTAATTGCGTTGGCTCTAGTAGAATATCTAAAACTGCTTTAATAACTGCTCTTTCTTCTCCAACAGGATACATATCTTGTAATTCAACTACATATATATTTTCTTCATTTATAACTTTTTTAAATGCTCTAATAGCTTCAGTATTTTTCGATTTAACGGTTAAAACGCCTTTCTTTGCGTTAGTTATCTCCATTACATACTTAAGACCTCTGTAGACCAAATCTGGAACTGTAGATAATTGTTCAATATTATGTTCTAAAAGAGGTTCACATTCTGCACCATTAATTATCACTATTCCACCCTTTAGATCAACATTCAATTTAATATGAGTCGGGAAACCAGCACCACCCATACCAACTATTCCAGCCTCCTTTATAGATTCTAAAATACTTAAACCTTCTGGAATTTTCTTATACTCTTCACTTTGAAAAATATCCGCCTCAACTACTATTGACTCATCGCTAATTTCTTTGATTTTTCCATGTACGCTTGAATGAATATTAGCCCCCAAACCATTTGGTACTGCAATTAAGCTCCCCTTTTGCACTCTCTCTCCTACACTTACAACAGGAGTATTTACTGAACCGATATGTTGTTTTAACTTAATAGGATATAGTTTATTCAAATGATCTACCTCCTTATGTTTAATATTTTTATATAAATAAATCTAATGTTAATTTTTTATTTATATTTAACATAATAGCAATTTATATGCCATATTCTATTTATTACCGTAAAAGCCTGAAAACACTGACTTACATATATTTAATATAAAAATACCAATTATTTTTTATATCCATATAGGTCAATTAATTGACAACAATTTAAAGATAATAAATTTTCCCACACAAAATAGATATATTTTTATCACTTACGCCCACTTTTTGACATTGTCTCCATATTTGACATTACAGAAAAAAAACTGTAATAATTATGGCAAAATTCGAATTTAAATTATAAAATTAATTAAAATTTTACTCGCATTACTTTTTTAAATCCATTTATAAATCTAATGGTCAGCTAATTGACAATAATAAAATAAAATCATTGGAGTTTAATATAAATAAGAACAAATAAAAAAAGTGTCAGCTAAGAGACATTTGCCTCTATACTGACACTTTTTTTAATTATTTAATATTTCAACTATAGTTAGTTAACACACAGCCCTAATGTAGAAAGCTTTTAAACTTTTAGCTCTAAATGAAATAAAGGACTAGTGGTTAAATTTCGAATGGATATGATGATGATGTGAGCTTGTAGATGTCTGGCTTGATTTCTTAGCCAGCCTACAAGCTCACAACATCGTCATCATATACGTTCGGAATTTAACCATTAACYCCTCATAATATTTAATCAAAAACTAAAAAAAGACTACGTGGCTACGTCTTACTCTCCCAGGCAGTTTCCCACCAAGTACCATCAGCGCAAGAGAGCTTAACTTCTGTGTTCGGAATGGGAACAGGTGTATCCTCTCTGCTATAGTAACCACATAATCTTTAAATTAGAGTTAGTACTCTAAAAACTACATATATAATTTAGTAAATCATCTAAAATCAGGTCAAGTCCTCGATCTATTAGTATCGATAAGCTCCATACATTGCTGCACTTCCACCTTCGACCTATCAACAGGTAGTCTTCCTGGGATCTTAACCTTGCGGTGGGAAATCTTATCTTGAAGTCGGCTTCGCGCTTAGAT
>NZ_AXUS01000034.1 GCF_000498755.1 Clostridioides mangenotii TR
ATTCCTATATCATTATTTGAAATAAACTCCTCAATTAAATCAACAAATTTCATATTATTTTTAAAATTATCATCCTCAAGTATTATCCACCATACTTCTGTATTATCTGGTTCAGGGAAACACACCATAATAGAATTACAGATAGTGTCCAATAAAAGTTCATCAATAAATTTTAATAATTTAAGCTCTCTCATTTCTACCTCACCTCTTTTTCTGCAAAACTCCAATCACCATCTTCATCAAATTGAAGAACTCCACCTCGGTTAATCATATTTTGGAAATAACCTCTTATAGAAGCTACTTCACAGCTACGTTCTCTATTTCTTTTGCACATAAGAGAATCTATATCTTCTCCATTTTCTATAAGCGTTTCTACTAGTTCATCAAAGTCTCTTTCCTTATTTTTCAACTCTCTTATTACAAACTCCATAGTAGGTTTGTCTAATTCAAGAGTTTCAACAATATCAATTTCTTTATTTCTTATTTCTTTTGTACAATATCCTCTACATTCAAGTTCATTTAATAAATCTTGAATATCCACTTCCGACAAATTAACCTTTCCAAATCCCCATTCTTCTTTTGCACATTTTGGACAGAATATTTCTTCTTCGTCAAAGACACCTTCAAGACCATGAAATATTTTTCCGCAATTAGTACATTCTGCACTCCAATCTCCATAGTCGTCTTCTTTTTTATCTTCTATGTCATTGGTTTTATTGAATCCAAAAGCTTCATTTAATTCTTCAATTGGTGCTGTTTTTAACCATTCCATTGCTTCTTCAAACATCTTATTTCACCCTAAACATTTCTCTTAAAGTTATAATATCTTTTCCAACTATTTCTTCTTTAGGTTGATTTCTTAACCATCCATAGAATAAATTGGTTTCAGGATTGTTTAAAGCCCCTGTATAAGATATATGATTATATTTCATAAAAGTCTGAGACACACCTCTTAATAATTTCCATTGTTTATAATAATGCAATTTAGACTTAGTCATAAAACTATTTTTACCTTCATAAACATATCCCTCTATGTGTTCTAATCCATTATGCTTATAGTTTTCTTCATTAGTTGTATTTATTCTCTCATACAGCTCTGACCAATTATTTATTGTGCAAGTTCTCTCTTTTACTTTAAGATTAGTTTCCTTTCCTATTTTAATTAAATCATCATAAGATAATTGATTAAATTCTACTTCATTCTTTACAACAGCTATTAGAACTACAAATGGTTTATCATATTTGATTATATGTGGATCATTAATAGGGTCAATAACTTCATATATAAAAGTGCTTTTGTGTTCTTTTATTAAATTTTTAATATACCCTCTTTGTTCATCTGTAGTAGAGTCTTCAAATATTTGTTTGAACCACTTTGCATGTTCACTCTCTAATGAAGATTTGGAAGCATATATTAACTCATCTTCAAAAACACTCTGTAAACCTAAGAATCCATTGTATTTTAAGTATTCATTCACAGGGAACTCCATAGAACGTTTTAAATTATGTAATTTAGTATTCTCTCTTTCCTTTATATTGAAGAATTTATCATAACTTCTCATTATTATTTCTTTGGTTTCATTATTAAAAAATAACCCTCTAGCTTTAATTGTCTGGCTATCCCATAGTCTTCCTTTAAATACTGCATTTTTAAAATTAAAAGCCGATATTGGATATTTTTTTGATTTCTTCTCTGCTACTAAAGAGTTGTCTTGCATTAGATTAAACATCATTTCTTGTGTTACAACCTCTAAGTTATTTGCATCTATTGCCTCTCCTGCTGAAAATACATCATTTTGTATTTCAATTGTTTCAAAACCTTTTTTGTCTAGAGTTACAATTCTTAGATGACCACCCATCTCAACTCCACCTTCTAGATTAAAACATCTATTTGTGCATCTTACAGGCAAATCTTCTATGTTTCTATGACCATGTATTTGATAATAATTGCTTGGCATATTTGTTTCAAAAGCTAAATCAACAGCTAAAGAATCTTCATATTTACCAACACCCCTTATCATATCTACAGTAGGCATAAACAAGGTATTTTCTATTATCTTAGGAACTCCACCATGGGTAACCATAGTCACTTTATCTCCATAGTTATAGTAAGCAAATTGTCTTAATTTCCTACAAAACTTTCTTGCTTCTTTTTTAGATACTTGTCCACCTTCTATCTCTGGTAAAGTAGCCTTAAAAGTTGCTGGTAACTCACTATATATATCATTAGCCCAATTTCTTAAATGTATTTCATGGTTACCCTCTAAAAATATAATGTTACTTTTAGAAGATAAATCAAACAAATAATTTAAAGTCTCTTTATTTTCTATTCCTCTATCTGTATAATCTCCAGTAAATATGTATAAGTCTTCTTCATTGTAACTTTCGTCCATATATTTTTTTAAAACTGTATAACAACCATGAACATCACCAATGTGGTGTATCTTATTGTAATGAGAAAAATCTATAGTGTTAAAAGACATTTGTTTTATGTAATCTTCATTATCATTATCTAATACCTTAATTCCACTAGGTATATTTTGAGAACTGAAACGAGCATACATATTATCTATAGCATATTCAGGAACTACCTTATACTTTGGTAGTCTATTGATGTTTCTCTCTTTTACTATATCTATAGGTATATTGGTCATATCTATTAAATAAATTCTATATCTGTATGTATCAGATAAAGCCTTGTACTTCTGCATATCTGATGTTTTAGAATTAGTAGCGTCTATAACTACAAATTCCCCTCTTTTCATTCTTGCTTCTAAAGCATCCATTAATATTCTCCAAACAGTCTTCTCATTGTCTTGAGATATTGAATAGTCACCTTCAACTGTCATAGTTGGTGATTGTAATAACAGTCTTATTTCATCTGCTGATAGAGTATAATCTTTTAGATTTAATTTATCTATCATTGTAGATTTCCCACACGCTGGTGAACCTCTAAATAATAACATTGCTCTCATATCTTGTACTTATCCCTCCCCTTACTTACTTTATTAAAATTGTTGTTTTATTTAATTTTCATTATCCAATATATTCTTTAATTAAATCTATAAATTGTTGTGGTAAATTGAGAAAGTTGTACTTTACTAACTCTTTTAAGTCGTCTACAGTTCCTACATACTCATCTCCCCAACTATCCCAACCATTTTGATATGTGTGTACTAGAAGATATTTCATACATTTGTATTTTTCATCTACTTTAGAAATATTGAACTCTTCTCCGTTATATAAACAACCTGAAGATATGTTGAACAATTTTAGTTGGTCACTTCGATTCTTCCATTTATGTGTAGATATTGCACAAATTATACTATAATTTCTAAAATGCAATATTCCATCACCTAAAGATTTTATCCACTTCATTACTTACTTCTTCCTTCCATATTTTTTGAATATTTTATTCTTACTTTTTAATTTATTTAATCGTTCTTGTTTTTCAACTAATTCTTTAAAATTTATCTTATTTATAATTTCTCCTCTCTCAAGTAAGTCAGCTGTTAACATCTTTTTTAATTGATGATATTTTAAATTTTGTTCTGTTATATCTCCATAACCAACTATCCTACATATATGAGAAAATGTTTTAATAGTTCTATTATTCATTATCTCTAACTCATCGGTACTATAATGGTTCATTTTCACAATATCATAATACGAGACATGTTCATTTAATTTATTCATCTAAAGTTTCCCCTATCTATCCCAACCTTTTATCTGTATATGTCCTGTTGGTGTTGTTTCATATCTAGGTGTAATTGATAATGTTGTTGTTCCGTTATTACTCTCATAACGCTCTATTACAAGATACTCTAAGTTCGTTTCATTGTCGGTAAGAACATAAATATCTTTGCCTAATTGCTTATCTACACATTTCATTGTGTATGGCTCTGGTTCTTCTGTAGCATTTGTGGTCGTTGTACATGCTACAAGTGTTACCGATAGCACACTCGATATTATTAGTGTTGCTAATAACTTCTTAATCATTAGAGATATCCTCCTTCTATATAAAATCTACTTTTTATTCTACTTCATCTTGATTCCACATTGAATCATATAACATATTTTCAATCCATTCTTTAAACTCATCAATTGTCATATCTTCATTAGCATATAACCCATATTTTTCATTCCTAACAAGATTTGATTGAGTATTGTTAAGTATTAGTTTTAAAGTATCTAAGCCTGTTACATTAAAACCATAATAGTCAGCAAATGACATTTTAAAAGTTTCTATCTCCTTTGTTCCATTGTTAAAAATGTTAATATATATCTCAGTAAAGCACTCATTAACTTCATCCTCATCTGTTAGGATGTCATAATTGTCTGTCATACCTAAAATGAAACCATCTTTTAATGGTATAAATAATTCATTATGTTTACTCATATTACTTTCCCACTCCTATTTTTAATAATAAATCGACTTATAAAATTTATCCCTTACTCTTGGTCTTCCTTCTATTTTGAAGTATGTATTAAATTCATCTATTTTTATCTTCTTAAATATTTCTTTGGTAAAACCTTTAACAAAAGATATGGATATATCTTCAATATTGTCAGCAAAATTAATAATATTGTATTTTGAATAATTTATATTTCCCTTTATGTTTGAATAAGTTGAAATTCCCATTGGCTCTCCATATAGTCTTGTTTTACCTGTACCCAATTCTAACTCTATATCGTTCTTTTCTATGTTAATTCAACTCCTCTTATTTTAATTTCTTATATTGGTCTGAAACATATTCAATGACCACTTTTTCTGGGAATACCTTTGATGAAATTACAGTATCGACATTTCGGCAGAAAAATATTGTAGGTACAATACCTAAAAGTATTAATGGCACAATACCATACAGAATATAATCTTCATCATCTTTTTTTATAGCTTTTTTTATTAATAAAATTATTCCGATCATTATCCCTATAATTATTAACCCTAGTATAATTGATAATATCGTACTTCTATAAAAACAATATTGCACAATATTATGTGATAACTGCTCTAATACAGGTTTAGAAGTGTCTACAACCACTCCAAACTTTTCTGCAATTTTATCTATTACCCTAATTATTTGGTCTGCTACATCCATTGGTTATCCTCCTATAAGCTACTAAACTTCTCTCTAACTTCTTTTGCTTTCCCGCAACCCATAGCTTTTTCAGGACAAACACCATTAACACAGCTTGCGCCAGCTTTGTCAAACAATATAGGGGCTACTTTCTTAACCTCTCTCAACATTTCAGTTGCGAGATCTCTGATTTCTTCCTGAGCTCTATTACAGCATCTATGTTCAAAGAAATTAAATAAACTTCTTGCGTTCATTGTAGCTACTATTTTAGTTTCAGTCGATAATGGTAAAATGCTTCTAGCATCTTCAATTGATTCTTTTTCAAATGCATTGTATTCTTTTTTGTACCCTTGCCCTAACATAGTATCTTTTAATTGTTCCAAAGAATAAAAATCCCACTTAGTCGTAAGAGTATTAGAAGCTAAGAATAGTTTCATTTTATTTTCTAATAATTTATCTGCAATTTTCATATATCCATCATATAAATCTTCCATTAAATCATCATATAAATGAGTCAAATCTACGTCCATATTTATTTCAGTTGGCATTATATAATTGAAGTTATTTTTCATATTTACATATCTTAAACTTTGCTGACTGTAAGATGCTATACGATGTCTTACAATTTGATTAGCACATGCTCTAGATATCCCTTCTATAGCGAATGTAAATGACACATGTTCAAATACACTCCCATGACCTAAATCAGTTAACATCTTTAAGAACTTATCAATTGATTCTTTAGTTAAATTCTTTTCTATTTCATCAATACCAACAGGCGAATAGCATAACTTAGCAGCCATAGCTATTGTCTTTTCTGGTTCTGGTGTATAATTTATTAATTTTACTTTCATTAAATTCTCCTTTTTATTTTTTATTCTATTAGTCAAAGTCAGTCAATAATATCTTTTTATTCTACCTTTTATAATTGACTCCTTTGGTTCTATTCTTAATTGATTTTGCTCCCAATCAAATCCCATCATTATATTCTCAACGCCAACCGAAGCTCGACAACATATTGAAGGTTCCGATAGATTAATTCTAACGTCTATATCTTCTAAATTTGTATTATTTAACATATTTTCAGCTATTGTATCTATTGCATCTTTTAATTCTTTTAAATTCACTCTCTACCCTCCAAAATTATTTATCATTTCTAATCTTTTTCTATAATAATCAAGAAGTTCCTTATCTTTGTTAATGGACTTCTCTCCACTTTCTACAAAGTGCTTATATTTATTATATGTATCTGTGCATTTTCTTAAAAAGTCTTCACTTTTTTGTAATTCATTCTCATATTGTCTTATAGCCATTTTTGTTAAATCAGTTAACTTTAAAGCACATGTTTTGCAGATTGATTCATCAGAGATAATATTTCCATCATCTAATATCTCTACATCTTCATTACATCTATCACATTTCATAAATTGTCACCTCCTACAATAAAAAACTATTTTTATTCATATTTCTGTTCTTCGTAGCCTTGATATTCAATACTAGAAATTTTATCAGACATTATCACTTATAAAGTTATTTGATAAATCGTTAATACCTTCTCTTAATTTCATAATTGAATTAGTCACTTTTGCTTTTTCATTAAAGATTGATTCCAAAATATTTATAATATTACTTTCTTCACTTTCTACAATAAAGCTTTTGCCATCAAGCATGTTTATTTTTAAATAGACCATGTTTTACACCTCTCTTTGCCCTCATTTTCATTATAATTCTCTAATAATTTAAGCTTTTCTTCTGCTTCTAAAAGACGTTTATACTCCTCTTTATCTGCTAAAGCATAGCATGGATTCTTACCACGTTCAAAACTCAAGCATTTACCATTTTTATCGATGCTATGGAATTCTTCATTTAAATTTTTATCACATAAATCCTCGTAATAATGCCTACATTCGCTATTTACACACATCATATTTATAGCCATTTATATTATCCTCTCCTTTTTTACCCATTCCTCTATATCATAATAAGGGATCTCATTTCTTCTATTAACACTGGAATAGTTTAATTTATATGGATTTTCATTTTTCATTTTTTCTATAACAGTCCATACATTTTGTTTGCTTATTCTGACTATTACTTTTGTCATTATTTCTTTATCCAAATCCGAAAATATATTATTGTATTTTGGAATTACTCCTGTTATTTTATAACTTATAAATTTACTATATGTAAAATAAACGTCTGGAACTGCAGCTCCATAATCCCATGCCTCTATACAATTTTCAAATAACCATTTATTTGTCTCTTTTAGATATTCGCATTGTATATAATATAGTATTTTTTGTAATTGGAGATTTGTTATTGGATTCTCTTTCTTTTCACAATAAACGATAACAAATTCTGCTACATCCATTGCATCGCATTTTCCTATGACCATACTTTAATCCCTCATCAACTTCTCATATCCATCTTTTGCATATTTCAAAGCCTCTTCTAGCGTTTTAAACTCAGGTATATTAGAATCTCCTTCATTTATATATAAATATCTTCTCTTATAATAAACAACTGGAGAATATACTGACCTCTCCTCATAAGTTTCTAAATTTACAAGATTTCTATGTTTAGCAAAATAACCCTTATGATTATCATCTATAGGTAATAAATCATCTCTATGCAATACTACTTTAGCCATACTCTAATCCTCCGAATCCGTAAGATATATTTTAGGAACTATACTCAATGTCGGTTTAAACAACCTATCCGAATCTGCTAATCTCTCATTTTGCATATCAACGACAAAGTCGATCTCTTTAATTTCTTCATCCCCAAAACGCTTTAAAGCTATATTTGTAGTTAAGCAACCTTCACCATGTATGAGATAATGAATGAAATTATTTTTACCAACTTCTATAAACTCTTTAACTTTCATATTTTAACCCTCCAGATCTTTTTCTTCTATAATAAAAACATGTGTGTCTGAATCAAAATGATATGTCTCTTCATCACCGTCTATAAATTGATCCCAAGATACTTCTTGTTTTCTTTTCTTTAACTCTCTTAATAGGTCTACAGTTTTAACATTAGTTAAATTCACTACTCATAACCCCCTTTCCAAAATAAAATAACTATTTCATTGCATAGTTACGTACAATAACTCTTTGGCAATACTTTGCAATTCTGATATTGCTTTACCATGTATATTTACGAACTCTATAACATCCTTACAATCAAGACCTTCTTTGTTCAGAATGTAATCTAATTGTTCCGTTTTATTCTTAACCTCTGTTAATTTAGATATTTGCATAGCTCTAAAATTTTCACTGATCATACTTTTGCACTCCTTCAAATCTTTGATACCTTGGTAATTTTGTTATTCTATAAGTCTTCTTATAAACAACATCTTTATTTATACATTTGCGAATGCAACCCTCTTTAATATTTAACTCAGCACATGCCTCTTTCAAATATATATACTTCTTCACTTCATTAGTCTTTATATTTTCAAAAAAATACTCACTACTTTTCAAAACTCTCTCATAAACAAAATCTTTCATTTTATCTCTATTCTTAGATTTTATTCCCTCGATCTCGAAAATAAAATTTACATAACCTTTCAAATCATTTTTATTTACGTACCCATACGAGTAAATACTTTCATTTATAGCTTGTGATATTTCAAAGCATAAGTTCTCTTCTCTAACTAACATCTCTTTACTCCCTTACTGTTTTGTTCCATTTGTTATTTTTAAAAATAATTTAGCAGTAGCCAGAGTGTCACAATCAGCTCTATGAGCATTTTCTAATGGTATACCATAGTAATCACATGCTGTGGCTAATTTTCTGTCTATGCCCCTATAATCTTTATCTTTACGCAATATATCCAAAGTGCATATATAGTCCGTAATAGGATCAAGATTATTCTTTTCTAAATAATGATTTATAAAACCTATATCAAATTTAGCATTATGAGCTATGACTGTTTTATCTCCTATGTAGTTTCTAAACTTAGGTAACGTACTTTCTATCGAATCAGAATCTTTTACCATGTAATTCGTTATATGAGTTAAATTTGTAATAAACTTTGGGATACACTCTTTAGGTTTTATTAGTTTAGAAAAGTTGTTGGATATTTCTCCTTTTGTTATCTCTGTAATTCCTATTTCAATTATTTCACTTCCACTTTTAGGCTTTAGACCTGTTGTCTCTAAATCCAATACAATATAATCTTTCATTTTATCCTCCTAAGTTAAATTTCTTTAATTGTTTTTGCCATTCATCTCTTTCAAAATCATCTGTTCTTTTGTTGTATGGTTTCTTTTCTGCTATTTCTTTTAATTTATTATTTTCATTTAAAAGATTATCAAGATGAGCCTTTTTTATATTCATGGACGTAACAAGCCTATTTATCTTGTCACATATCTGCCTTCTATGTTTAAGTTTTCTTCTTTCTCTTCTAGCTATTTGTAATTCATCAAATATTTTTACCTTTTCTTCAACGCTATAATTTTTCTCATTTTCTATATCATGTATATAGTCTTCTTCTAAGCGGTCATAAAGAGATATTTTACTTTCTATATTTGGCAGCTCATTGCCTTTTAGCAGCATTAGTCTTGATGTCTCGCAGAACATTTCTAAAGTGTACTTTTTATCTCCACCAAGTAAATAGTTAGAAACACTCTTATGAAAATCATAATCATCTATTTTGCGTGTAATATATGGTAATGCACACATATCAATAAATAATTTGTTTACTCCCTGAGATTCTATATATCTAAAATAAGTGTTAGATATATTTTTTTAATCTCTGATTCGTCTTCTTTGTGATCTTCAGTTATCAGCTGGATCAATTTATCAAACTCTATAAAATCTCGCTTATTTATATATCTTGTTTGAAAATTGTATTTATTACCTTTAATCTTAAGATTTAAAAATTTAATATTTTCCACGATATCCCTCCCTTTGTTTAAGATTATCATGTTGTTACTATAATGTCAACTATAATCACAAAATATATAGTTATTAATGAAAAATATAGTATAATTAAATAAAGAAAGATAAATACTCATAAGTTAAAACAAGAATTAAATACAATATTTAAATACACTAATTAGAGATGAAGCAGAATTGATCTAATAGACTAATCGAAATAACTCTAAGAAAATTGAAAAGTAATTTATTTAACCTTATGTATGATTTTATTTATAGTTAATATAAATAATTTTTTTATGAATATAATTATCTTTCTAATGAATACAAAAAACTTTCTACTGTTAATAACTTTTAGGCATAAAAAAAGACTTTGATGAGATAAATATATCTAAAAAGTCTTTTTTATTTCATATATTCAATTAAAAACACGTTTAATAGGAATAGCCAAAAAGCTATCCCTATGCAACTGCAACCTTAATATTTAAACTTCCATATTCATTTATGTTATTAACTATAACTTGTCTTATAAATGCACCTGGGTTTTTTATATCCGTACAATTTACTTCATCTTCTGTTATACTATGTTCTTTAAATATGTAATGTAAAACTTCTAATATTCTATGTATACCATATTGTAGGGCTAGATTTGTAATATCTTCTATGGTTAGTGCTTTTTCTATTTCTAGTTTTTGTAACATTTCTTCTTTTCTAAATATGTACTTTTCATAATTCAAGTCCTTCATTACTTTAGAATAGTTTTCGCTAATTGAGTACCCTGTACTATCAAAGAACTCTTTTATTGTTGCTCTGTAACTTTCTTTTATTTCTTTTATTGTATCTAACTTAGTCTTGTAATTATATGTATTAATCGTATTATATTTTATATCTAGCAGTGTTTCAGAATTATTTAAAACTGCCTCTGTTACCTTATTAGATTTTCGAACATAATCTGGTAATACTTTTATTAAATTATCTTTCTTAAAGCTAATTCTTTTACCTAATTTACTTGTTTTAGCATCAGCCCAGATTATTTTTTTAATTTCTAATTTCATTTCATTTACGTTTTCGAATGATAGTAAATGTTCTAGTATATCTAAAGACATAGTAAAATAACCATTTCCGTTTTTATCTTTTTTGAAATGGTTTTTATATTCGTCATCTACGACTATATCTAATTTTCCATATGAATTCTTTGTTGAATACACTAGCCCAACCTCTTCTAGAGTTTTGTGATTTGTTCTAGCTGTAGGTATAGATACACTACATAAAGAAGCGATATCTTTAAAAGAAACAGCTTTTCTTACTAAATTTTTATTTGTTGGAATGAAATGATATAGGATATATTGCTTTATAGCTGATTTACTTAAAGTAATACATTTACTATTATTACTTATTATCTCGAATATACCTAATTCAGTTTCTTTAGTCTCATAAAAAGTTAGTTCAGTATCATAGTTATTATTAGTACACTTATTTGCACAAAATAATTCTAAAGAGTTTTTATTTAAAGAAGGATCATTTTTAAACATGCAAGATTCACAAGCATAGTTATTACTTGTTTTCACTTCTTTAGCAGACTTCTTAAATAAACCTAGTATACTTTTTAATTTTGATTTAGATATTCTAGCTAACGGTTTTAATTCTTGCATATTTATCCCTCCCCCTCTTCTTTTATAGTCTAAAAATAGTATAAGCTGTTGTTCCTATAATGTCAATGGAATACAACCCTAAAAATCTTCTAAAATATATGATAATATTACAAAAAATAGATAATACTGTCTATACTCTAATACCCCGGAGGTTTTACCATTATTTCTATCAGAACAATGTGATATCAATGTTTATAAAATACCCCGGAGGTTTTACCATTATTTTTATGTAAAATAGATACTACAACACTTATAGCAGTATTTTTATTTATAAAGAAAATTTTTCGACAAATAAAACATACGAAATAAGGATAAAAATAGGGGTTTTTTAAAATACCCCGGAGATATTACCATTATTTACGATTTTTAAATATATATATAATTAAATACCCCGGAGGTTTTACCATTATTTTTAACATTTTATTATTATAAAAGTTACTACATAAAACAAAATATGAAATAATAAAAAAATACCCCGGAGGTTTTACCATTATTTTTATTCGATAATATAAGTCGGTAATGATAATACAGTATTATTTATCAAAGACTTTCTTTTCTCAACATCTTCATAAAAATATATATCAAAATAACCATGCCCTACTACAAATCTTTTTATTATGAATTGATTTTCAACAATTTCATTTAACATGTTTTCTACCATAGCCATTCTTTCTTTTTCAGTTGTATCTGTTTCAAAGTGAATATCAAATTTTAATTGATCTAAATCAAAAATATATTTTTTATCTTTAATATCTATACCACGATTTACCTCTGATATTCTAATACCTTCTAGCATATAGGCCAAATCTGTAGATTGAGGAATTTTTAACTTTTTTAATTGATTTTTGTACATAATTCTTGTTGTTTCTCTTTCTACTTCTTCAACAATTGCTTTTGTTACTTTAACAGCTTTTCTCCCATTTATCTCTTCACTATGAATTCTAGAAAATAAATTAAAACTCGTTTTTGATTTTATAGTGCCATCTTCATGATACGTTTCAGTATAAAATGTATAAAAAAGTAAGTTTCGTAAGCTTATCTTCAACGTTCTCGTAATTATCCTTAGAGTCACTCAAACCTAAATCTTTAAGCAAATCAGATAAATAAAAAGTATAATTGATAAGAGGACTATAGGAGTATGTAAATCTAGCAATGTCTAAATCTAACTTATCTAATGAGAGTGTTGATATTGATCTCCTACCATCATCAATAGAGTTAAGTTCTAATATTATCCCATCAAGATCTTTAGTTTTGCTTTTTATAGTTTTATTATCAAAATTAAATTCATAAAACAAATCCATTTGATCTCCACTGTCACTTTTTACATCATATAAATCAGATTTATATGAATTATTGTCTTGTTTAATAATGTTGGATGAGTTAGGCTTACGGCCTCTCTTGCGTGGAATGAAAAGCCCTGGTGCGAGCCCAGACGGACTTTCGATTTTAACTCTATCAATATTATAGTCATAATCGTCTTTTAACACATCGCTTATGCAAAGTATTAAATCATGTGTAAATGCAGATTGTATTTTACTATCACTTAACTCTGATAAATAGATATAATCTGAGACATTATATTCTCTCTTTGAAGCCCATTTTTCTAAAAAGTCTTTTCTATGATTTAAAAGTTCTTCTGGAGTATTTATAGTTGAAGTAATAAATCCATTTTTTATATAAGTTTTTTTAGATTCTTCATACTCTTTTTTCAACAATTTATTTTGTTTTTTTTCTAATGTATCAAGGGACATTTTAACCCATCTTTGTTTTAAATCCCAAGCATTATTAGTATGTTTTGTTCTAAGTCTTTGTACCTTTTTAGGGGTATCTAGGTTGTCTATCTTACTAAATATTATATTGTATAAAAAGTCCTCAAATAGAGGTTGTATCTCTTCAGTTGTTAGTTTATTTTTTAGTTTAAAAACTTCAAAAAAATTCTTAGTTATTGCTTTAAATTTTTCTGAGTCATAGATAGCATAAATAATTAAATCAACTTTACTAAAATCAATTTGCTTTTCATTAGTATCTTTACTCATATAACCACCTCCTCATAATATTATAATATCTTTTAATAATTATAGATATAGCTCTTTCTGTTTTACTATTTTAACCATTTCATTTATAAAACACATGATAAACCCATCTTGTCCATTTTTCAAATAAGCATCTTTCAATATATTTGTTATATTCTTTACGTTATGTATAGTTATAATTTCCACAAATGAAGTGATAATTGGATCAATAGTGCTGCTTATATTTTCATAAAACAATTTCTCTTTACATATTTGTTTCAGATCTAAAATATCAATATCATGTTCCAGTAAATTATTACCGATACACATAAAATAGGAATCTAACTTTACTGAATCATTTTGTAGTAATTCTATATAATGTATTCTTGTTTTATTTCTCTCTAATATGTCTTCACCTGGAATACCTTCTATTGTCTGTATAAGCATAATTCCTCCTATAAAAATTAAATAATCACTTAATGATATATTATCAATTAAAAATATCATTGTCAATGAAATAAAATCATTGAATGATAAAATTAATAAACAAAATATTTGTAAATGGAGTTTAATTATGATATGATAAGCTAGAGGTGATTACTATATGGATAAAGAAATTAAGGAAATAGCTGATAGAATTAAATATTTAAGAAAAGATATTTTAAAACTTAAACAACATGAGTTCGCAAATGCATTGGGTTTAAAACAAAATAATATAAGTAACATAGAAAGAGGAGAAAACCGATTAACTAAAAAAAATATAGATTTAATATCATTTTTATATCACATCAATCCCGAATGGATAACAAATGGAATAGGTGATATATTTTTAGACCTAAATGAAGAAGAGAATTTTTACACAAAAGTTGGAGCTTTGCTATATGAAAATAATAGATTTAAAAAGAGAGTACTTATTAATTTATTAAGCTTAAATAAAGAAGATTGGGAAAAGATAGAGGATTTAATTGATAAGTTTTCGAGTGAAGACAATATATTTAAATTATTGTCCGATGTAGATAAAGAAGATTGGTTATTTTTAAATAATTTATTTGCGAAGTCCTCTCATAAAGACTAGACCAATCCTAGTCTTTATTTTATTGCGTAAATTTAATTATCCCCAAAACTATAAACTTTAATCTTCTTATTACAGTAACATCTTTAATGTTAACTATTAAACTTATTAACTCGTTCATTTCTTTTTCTTCAATATTATTAATATTATTGTAATACTCTTCTTTCTTAATGCCCATGATACAAACCCCCTATAAGTAGTTGTATATATTGTATACACATTAAACAAATTGATAAATAATAATACACAATAAATATAAAATATAAGTAATTATTATCTACATTGTGCTATTTAAGCTATGCTAATTAATGAAATAATTTATTATGATTGCTTTTTCTTATTCAAATCGCACACATGTTCTATATTAATTATACATTTATTGGACATAGAATTCAATAGTATTCTAAATAATTATAAAAAAATACAACTCCTAAGAGTTGTATTTCTGATTGTATATGTTAAATACTGTATATGCATTAAACTTATAGCTTAATTCCTTTTTCTTCGCTTCTATGGCTCTAACTGTCCAATCATCCTTTTCATCATTCATCTTTTGCATAAATCCAGAAATCCTTAAATTGCGAGGTGTTAAATACCATTCTGTTAGCTGATCATTTAATATATTAAATCTTTGTCTTAACGTTGGTAATGACATTGAATTAAATCCACCATCATTTTGATTAGTTGGCTTTGGTTTTAATACAAACTTTGAATCCATATTGAATTCATAATATTCGTTAGTACCTGGATTATCTTCTTGAACATTTTTATAATAAACAACTTGATTAATTGTTTTTTCGGCAAGATCAAGGAATATATCATCTACAATAATATTCTCATCATTTACTTTTACTGTTTTATTATCAAAATCTATATCGGTTATTTTTAATTCAATTAAATTTTTCATGTCTATATCTGTAAAACCACAGAATACAGCGTATAAAATGAACCTATCTTGATAATTAATTAAAAGATCGCATATTTCTAATAATTCATTTCTGTTAGGATATTCATATAATTTAGCAACAACATCCCCAGATTTAATTGAATTGAATTCTACATCTATATCTAATTCTTTCATAAGTTTTCTAAATATGCTCATCTTGACTCTTATAGTACCAGCTGTATCGTTACAATATTTATTCATTATAAAATCCGCTGCAGTGTTCTCATTTAAGTCAGCAAAATAGTATCCATCTTCTATTTTGATATCATTTTTATCCTTTAAATAATTAATAAGATCATTATATACAATTGTTATTTTAGATCTTTCACTCTGCTCCCAAGTTTTTATTATATTATCTATTTCAATTTTATTTTTTAAGTTATACATAATTGTAATCTCCTCTTTATCATATAGTATTTTGTGACCATCATTTTTTTGCTATATCCATTTTGCACATCATTTTATCGCTTTTAATACTATTGTATTCAATTATGCTTGAAACTAAAACTCAGTATTATCCCATGTATTTAGATAATTAATCGCTTTATAGATTAATAATTACAATACTATATTATATCGTTTTTTTCCAAATATCTCAACTATCAAGGACTGCAATACTATATATACCATTTTGCACATCATTATATTCGTAATATATAGATGTCGTCATCATTTTTTAGCAAATTGAATTATGATTTAACAAATTTTTATGTAAATGTATAAAAAAGACATCTTTAAATTTAAGATGTCTAAACAATAGCATTATTATACTGCAGTATTTTAATTATTTATTAATTCATAGTTATTTATGATGTTACGTTTTACATTTTTTTTATGTGCTGCATATAATTGTGTTGTATTAACACTATCGTGATCAAGCAAATTCTGAACATCATATATTGAAAAACCATTTTGAATTAATGTTGTAGCTGTAGTTGCACGTAACTTGTGTGGACTGTAGCCATTCTTTTTAGTTACTCCCATAGCTAAAGATGTATATTTCTTTACAAGGTCTCTTATCGCCCTTTCTGTCATTCTCTTACCTTGCAGCGATAAGAATAATGCATCATCTTTTGATTTATCATCTTTACGTTCATTATTGATATAATCTTTTACAACAATCTCACATGAGTTATTAATAGGCATTATCACCTCCTTATCTCTTTTCCTGTATATTGTATATTCGCCTCTATTAAAATTAAATGATGATACATTTAACTGAACTAGTTCATCAAGTCTCAAACCATATGTAACAAACAATGTTAATATAGCTTTGTCTCTTAATTTAGTTTTATTCCAATATACTAATTCTCTATCATTTAAGCCCTCCCCTGTTATGACGATATCAATCATTCTATCAACTTCATTAATATCCAATCGTTTTATAGCATCTTGCTGAGGTTTAGTGAGTTTAATAGGATTTAACTTATCAGTTATATTTAAATCTATTTGATCATTACGGTATAGGTATTTAAATAGGTTTGAAATTGCGGATCGCTTACGAGCTAAAGATTTACTACTATTGGTATACATAGTAGTTTTACCATTTTCATTTTTAGCGTAATGGCTGCAGTACTCACCAATATAGTAATTTATATCCTGTGATGTTATGGAATTGAAATGAGAAGTGTTTAAATCCTTTATTTTACTTATATTTGTTATTTTGTATTCAATTAAATATTCACAAAAAAATGTTATATCTTTTAAATAAATATAACGGGAGGATTCTTTAATAGTGCTTTTTAAATGTATAAAATAGTCAAACATAAAATTAGGTAAGTTATTTTCTAATTGCTGACATTTGATATCGATTGCTAGTTCTTTATTTAATATATTATTAGGTTTTTTCATTTCCAGCCCTCCTGTGGCATAAAAAAGACAAGTACTCTACTTGTCTAGTTTGTAATATAAATTCTTTATTTTATTATACTTACTCAGTATATTGAACCCAATTATTTGATAGTATATCGTCTATAAACATATCGTATATATCGTCATCGTTATCTTGTTCTATAAAGTAATTTCCACAATCACTTTTTTGTATATATAGCCCATTATTCCAATAACCTTTCCTAATTTTCATGTTTCTATTTATATTTAATAATTCATGTAAAAACATTTTAATATCTCCTATATTTATTTTTCATGGAATGAAATTATACTTTTATTTAATATCTAAATGATCTATTCTAACCACATTAAACCAATTGCCAATCTTGTGCTATTCGCTTAAATCATTATATAAATCATTTACTATAAAATATAAATCTGTTTTAACTCCATTAAATTAGAATTATACTTTATTCCATATTTTTTTCTATCTGAAACGCTGCTAACTCGTAGGCTTCAGCTTTCCCCCTTGCTACTTTTTTTGCTATTTTATCACCGTTTCTGTGGGCTTCCTTCTCGTATTCAAAAGCTAATTGCCTAAAGTATTTAATTGTTTCTTGTTTTGTTCTATATGTTTTTTTCATTTTTTCACCGTCTCCTATATAACAGATAGCTTATTCAATTTTATTTTATCTAATTTAGTCATTATTACATTTCCTGCTCAGTGTAGTAGTTTGGATAATATCCTCGTTCGTGGTTACAATTATAATCAATAAACTCATTCACAATTTTTTCTAGTTCTTCTAAACTCCTTATTTTATACTTCATGTGATTGCCAAACCAAATAATGTCGTCCTTATTTGACTTGCAAGGTACCATATAAAATTCTGCGAATCCATTTATTCTTATTATTGCTTTTATTGTATTTTTCGTAACTTTTTTCATTTTTACATTCTCCTTAATTTTTATTTTTATTGAATGAAATTTACTTTTTATTTAAATAATTTTGATGAATTAAAATATACTTCTTTTTCATTTAGGGTTTGTCTCACAGCACTCCAATGGAAAGCACTTCTTGCTATACCACTTAAATATTCTTCTCTGTCCATTATTTCTAATACTTTTTCTAATGATATATTTTCACCGTTTAATTCATAAGTAGTATATTTTTTAAATGTCGCCCTTTCAATTTGTTTAAAATCTTCATTAGGATATCCAAAACCTCTTAATATTTCTTTATCTTTATTTGTTAATTTCATTGTTAACCCTCCGTTTTGATTTTTATATTGAAGGATGGTATAATTAACTTGTCACAGTTTGGTTTTATACCATCCTTAGAGATTCTTTAAATTTTATAATTTATTGAGTCTCTTTTTAGTTTAATATTATTTTCACTTTACCTTTATTATTTATAAATGACCAATTAGCAGTATGCCACCCGTAAGCTTCGTATAAAGTGATTTTATTTATATCTTTTAATTCGTTTATTCTTGTAAGATTTGTATCGTTATTATTCTTGTTTTTCATTGCATCTAGTAACCTCTTCATAACCTAACACCCCTCTTATTCAAATGGAAATTCCATTCTTTTATTTATTAATTGTTTTAATTCTTCAATTGTTGTTTTATTGTTTTTATTTTCTTCTCCTACATTATGTAAGATCATAAATCTTTCAGGTGATAAATAATTTGTATACGCTTCATATGTCCAACATTCAACTATATCGTCAATCCCTACATAAAATATTACCATTCTATTATTATTGTTGAATTTTTCTACTGCCTTTTTTATCCCTAGATATTCCATTTTTGTTACCTCCTGATTTTAATTATTTTATATTTAAAGCTAATTCTTTCATTTGTTCGTTGCCAAACAACGCTGCACTTTTTAGCATCCATTTTTCTTGCGATTGTTGGATCTCTTTATTTCTTTTTTCTTGTTGTCTCTTTTTGTAGTTAGTAAATATTTTCATGTTGTTCCCTCCTATTTTTCTAACCATATCCCTGAATTGTCTTTGAATGTTATTTGTGTTCCGTACTCATTGCTATTTATATCTTTTATTTGAGTTGCTATCACACCAACTGCTACTATCCCTATTATTATTATTGTTGTAAATATTTTTTTCATCTTTTTACCTCCTGTTATTTCAACTAACTGTGTTGTGTCGTTGTTGTTAAGTCTATAATATATCATGCATGATAGATTGTCAATACTTTTTAATAAAAAATATTTGATACATGATAAAAATATTTACAAAATGTGTAATATATGATATTTTATAAATATAAAGTTAAAAGCGAAAGGAGTGTTTAAATGATCAAAGATGATATGCTGTTAAGTAGAATAGAATTTCTTATGGCTAAAATGGATATAAATAAGCCAGATATCGAACGTGGAAGTGGAATCCCCTATTCGACTATAGTAGCATGGTGGAGAAATGGAACGCAAAACATGAAACTATCAACATTGCTTTCTCTAGCCGATTTTTTGGTGTATCTATAGATTACTTGGTCGGACGCAGTGAGTTAAGCTTTAAAGAAATAGATTTGTTAAATAAGTATAAACAATTGGATGATAGAGGACAAAGGAATATAAATAGAATGTTAGACATGGAATTAGAAAATAAAGACGAATAAAGCTATTTTAAAGCGTTTTAGATGTGTAATGGATATAAATATAAGAGTTACAACTGAATAAGGGTGTTACTCCAATATATATAATTTTTTCCTCCCGACTTTTGAAGGGAGGTGGAAAAATTGGAGAAGATTATCATATTTTTACTATTTATAAATGGTTTAATTATCGCATTAAATAGGGCTTTAAGAAATGTTAATAAGCTTTTAGATAATTACATAGACTTAAGAGAGAAAATAGGAAAAATAAAAGAACACCCGAGTGACAGCTCAGATGTTCCAGAAGAAAATTTCTAATATTTTTACTATTTTCTAAGAGTAACACCTGACCCAAACAGTTGTAACTCTTATATTTATATCTATTATACATTATACTTTAATAATAAGTCAATTATACATTAAATAAAAAAACACCCGAACGGCAATTCAAGTGTTCTTTTTCTCCTCCCAACAACGGAGAGAACTTATTTAAAGAATATTATATTTATTCTCTTACTAATTATAGAATAGATATATCTTTTAGTAAATCTTTTAGTTTTAAAATAAATAAAAGCTATTCCATATATTAAAATAAATTAGTATATAAAATAGCTTTTTTATTTTAAGAATAACATAATGGATTTACTTCCTATTCTATACTTCTTCTGTCTTGCATATTCAAACCTAGCAATCTTAAAGATTATTAAACAGCAAAGCACAGCGTCTAATTTAGTGCTGCTATAAGCTATCCAGTTCATTCTCTTCTATTGGTATTGGTTCAAGTATTATTCTATTATTCTCTTTATCCCTAATTACTCTTACATGCTCGTGTACATCTTTTTCAATACCTAGATCCTCACGCAACCAAGTTATTGGAATACTCACACGTGTAGAGTAACTATCTCTATGCCCTTTTACAAACAGAACTTTATTCTTCTTAACATTCTCATTATCTTTCATACTTTCACATCCTTTATTTTTTTACATAGAATAAAAGTAATATAATTATTAAATTTACAGCATTAAATAAAAGCGAAATATAAATTAACATATTCATTTTTTTATTATTCATAATGTTCTTATTGTGTTATACTAAACAGTAAGAGAAGGAAGAGAGATAATAATATCTCCCTTCTATGTAATTATTTTAGCTTATACTTTAACTCTACAAGTAATTGTAATAGTGTATAAAGTGTAGTTATAACAGATGCGATAATGCTTATTACTAATGCAGTAGTATTAAGCTTATCGCTTTTTTGTCGTCTATTCCTAATATGTTTTGTTTTGTCTCTACCTTTATATCTATTCTTGTTTAGAGTTGTAGTCCTTCTCCTACTTCTAATATTCACAATAGATTCGCCCCCTTCCATATTTAATTTGATTACTTATCTTGTAACCTAATTCTAATTATACAGTCACTGTATTAACGTGTCAAGTATAAAGCTATATTTATTTTAATTTATTTATTATATCTAATCTAAGTCTTACATTAATTAATGGTTGTTAGTTAGTAGTAAGAAGATACACAAGCATATACATCATACTAGTCTATGAAGCTATACAAGCCTGTTAGAGACGTTCTAATGTTGGCTTTGAGTGTTTGTATTGTGTTGAATGGATAAGAGGATAAGAAGATAAGAAGAAAGGAAAGAAGGAAATAAAAATAAATAAGAGTTCTCTTTCTATAAAGAAATTTAAAAAATAGTTTCCTAAGACACTATCTTAAATCTTTAAAATACACCTCTCCAATTTAACCTCAATTTAACAATAATATTAGAACATTATCATCATATATAAATCTATATCATTTTATGAAGTATGCCGTAAATACTTATTTAGGGAATAGTTTAGCTTTTTGACACAATTCATGTAACCGTTGATATAGCTAATGTACAAACTGATTATATTTATTTATTCATTTTTATACTATTCTCTATTAATTAAATAAAGTTTAGCTAAACCAACGATTTTAAAGATAAAATGTATATATAGTTTTGAAATTAAAGCAATACTTTATTATATACATCATTTGGTTAATCTTATTAAGAGGGGGTATTTTCGTAGAAAGGGATTGACTAAATGAGAAAAAAACCGTATAGTACTTCTTTTTCCACATCACAAATTTAATTCTCCGATCCAATTTTTCAAAATTATCTATCTCGACACACCACATGGCAAACAAAAATACCCAACATTGACAATTTAAATTGATATTTTAGTATTCATGATTTGTCTAGTTTTAGACTCTTAAATTAAGAAATAGATAGGTAGAATCAATATAAAAACGTCTGACAAAATTCAAAAGAAAATAAACTGAGCTAAAAAATAAGATTTATATAGGAATAATCAAGCTATTTTGATTATGAATTCCATTTTTTCGTCTGCTAATTAGAATAATTAAAAAATAATATAGTGGGACGATTATCCGACTATAGTAAGATGATTGAGTGTTTGGATGAAAAAGTAGGATAAACACAAGATTAGAAGGAGATTATTGTCTTGTTGTAGTAAGACTTATATCCGATAAAGATGTATAGTGAGATGATTGTCCGACTATAGTATGATAAATATCATAAAAGGAATTGCTAAAGTAGTATAGAATATGATATTATAAAGAAAGATAATAATGTAAGAAATGGAGGATATTTCAAATGGCTGAAGTTGAGAAAGAGAATATGACTAAAGATGTCCAAATAATAGGATTGGATATCGGAAGAGGATATGTAAAAGGGTATACTGAATACAAGAAGAAAAAAGAGAGTGTTTATTTAAATCTGTTATTGGAGATGGAAGAGATTTAGAATTTGATACTCATGAAGATCCTATATTTATTAATTATGAAGGACAAAACTTTTTTGCTGGACTATTAGCTGAAAAAGAAAGTTTAAATCCAATTAGAAATTCTGATAATAGAAAAACTTCTTTAACAATGAGAGTGCTTATAGCTGCAGCACTAAATAAATTAGCTATGGCCGATGAAGTAAAAATAATGCTAGGGGTTCCATATATAAGCTTTAATAAACGTGTTATGTCTGAAGTTAGAAAAGAATATAAAGGTAAAACATATGAGATTAAAGATAATATTGAAAATACAATAAAGAAAGTTACAATTTCTGATATTAGTATTCTTAGAGAGGGAGATGCAGCATTAATATGCACTCTTGATGGAAAGAAAAATGATGAACCTGTAGCTTTAGCAGCTATAGGGTATAGAACAACAGAACTTACATATTTTGATCCAGGACTAAAATTTGTAGACAAATTCTCTAAGACTTATGAATTCGGGAATCAAGATACACTTTCTATAATTCAAAAACAATTAGAAGAAAGAGGTATTAGTAAAGAAACTTATGAAATAGATACCTCAGATAAATATGATGATATGAAAAAATTTGCTTATGAAAGTTCATCAGAAAAAATACAGCAATATATCTCAAACTTATGGAAAAATCTTAATGAACTAACAGTGTATATAAGTGGTGGTACAGCTTTATATATGAATTTTGATGAAAGGTTTAAAGTAATAGAAAATGCACAAATGGCAACAGCTAAAGGCTTATATATAGTTGCTTCAGATATGTTCCAAGAGGCTTAATATGAAGAAAAAACGTAGTTTTACAATAGAAGAAGATATAGATAATGAGATTCAAAAATATGATAGAAAATACGGATTCAACAACATGTCTTTAGCTTTAGAAAGAATGCTTTTAGAAAGAAGAAGTTTAATTGAGAAAGTTGAATTGCTTGAAAGATTAGTACAAGGTGGCGTTACAATTAGTTCTAATCGTGAGGAAACTCAGAAACCAGAAGAGAAAGAGCCGAGTATATTTCAAAGTTTTTATGAAGATATGCCTGACTAATAATATATATAAAATATCCATTTATAGCTTGTCTAAAGTGTTTCGAAACTCATGTAATACAAATTTATTGCATAGGGAAAGAGAGACTCTAGAAGAGCTTTAAATGGATTTTTTTATTGTAGAGTAAATTATAACCATAGTTGACATTATAGTAACAACATGATATAATAAAATTAGATAGAAAATAAGAAAGGGGAATAGATTATAGCAAAATTAAGAGTACCAAATTTGAATAATTTTACTAAAGATGTATATGTAGTAGATAAAAAAACAAATGAATTAATAGAGCATAGAGGAATGAAGATAGGTGAGATGTTAGGTATTGTAGAGTATAAAAACATCATCACCTCAAAGCAGAAGAAATTATTAAATAACATAAATATGTTGCAACACATAGTTCAAACTTAGGCGGGTTTATATTTTTATGTTATGTGAAAAATAAGCTATTGTTTAATGAATTAAATATAGACAGAGCTAATGTAACAAGACTTATATATCTATCAACATATTTACATTATAATACTGATAATAAAAATTTACTTATAAAGCATACGCAATATAAAAAAATTGTTCCTTTGGATAAGATACTAATGAAGAAAATATTAAGACTAGAGGATCGTACTTTTTATAATTTTCTAAATGATGTTAAAGATAATAACTTGCTATATGAAGAGGATAATAAATTTTATTTAGATCCAGAATATTTTACTAAAGGTGAAGTAGAATTCAACACTAAAGAGTACACAAGAATTTACATAAATACTACTAGATTGTTATATGAAAATACCACTGTAAGTAAGCATAAGCAATTGAGTTATATATATCAACTAATACCATTTATACACTATGAAACGAACATATTAGTTAAAAATCCTAACGAAATAGATTTAAATAAGTTAGAAAAATTAAGTTTAACTGAAATATGTGAATTACTAAAGATAAACATAACAAATAGAAGTAGAACAAAGAAAGATCTCTTAAGGTTTAATTTGATCATGAATGAAGAAAAATACAATCTTCTTAAATACGTAAAAGTTGAAGGAGATGAAAATACTACAGATTACTTTGTGGTAAATCCAAGTGTAATATGGAAAGGACATAATATTGAATTGGCTAAAGAGGCAATGAAAATATGTTTTTGGAATAATTAAGAGTGAGTTCAAACCCAGTTAAAACAAGTATATATAATAGGTAATAAACATCAAAAAAAGCAATTTTAGGTTGAAGAATCAATGAAAAATGTAATTTTAGCTGCGAAAAAAATGACTATAATATGATGTTT
>NZ_AXUS01000035.1 GCF_000498755.1 Clostridioides mangenotii TR
TGGTGATGTTCATGGTTGTTATACAGTTTTAAAAAAATATATGACGAAAGTTAACAATGAAGAAGACTTATACATATTTACTGGAGATTATACAGATAGAGGAATAGAAAATAAAGAGACTTTAAATTATTTGTTTGATTTATCTTCTAAAAGTAACATTATATTTTTAGAGGGTAACCATGAAATACATTTAAGAAATTGGGCTAATGATATATATAGTGAGTTACCAGCAACTTTTAAGGCTACTTTACCAGAGATAGAAGGTGGACAAGTATCTAAAAAAGAAGCAAGAAAGTTTTGTAGGAAATTAAGACAATTTGCTTACTATAACTATGGAGATAAAGTGACTATGGTTACCCATGGTGGAGTTCCTAAGATAATAGAAAATACCTTGTTTATGCCTACTGTAGATATGATAAGGGGTGTTGGTAAATATGAAGATTCTTTAGCTGTTGATTTAGCTTTTGAAACAAATATGCCAAGCAATTATTATCAAATACATGGTCATAGAAACATAGAAGATTTGCCTGTAAGATGCACAAATAGATGTTTTAATCTAGAAGGTGGAGTTGAGATGGGTGGTCATCTAAGAATTGTAACTCTAGACAAAAAAGGTTTTGAAACAATTGAAATACAAAATGATGTATTTTCAGCAGGAGAGGCAATAGATGCAAATAACTTAGAGGTTGTAACACAAGAAATGATGTTTAATCTAATGCAAGACAACTCTTTAGTAGCAGAGAAGAAATCAAAAAAATATCCAATATCGGCTTTTAATTTTAAAAATGCAGTATTTAAAGGAAGACTATGGGATAGCCAGACAATTAAAGCTAGAGGGTTATTTTTTAATAATGAAACCAAAGAAATAATAATGAGAAGTTATGATAAATTCTTCAATATAAAGGAAAGAGAGAATACTAAATTACATAATTTAAAACGTTCTATGGAGTTCCCTGTGAATGAATACTTAAAATACAATGGATTCTTAGGTTTACAGAGTGTTTTTGAAGATGAGTTAATATATGCTTCCAAATCTTCATTAGAGAGTGAACATGCAAAGTGGTTCAAACAAATATTTGAAGACTCTACTACAGATGAACAAAGAGGGTATATTAAAAATTTAATAAAAGAACACAAAAGCACTTTTATATATGAAGTTATTGACCCTATTAATGATCCACATATAATCAAATATGATAAACCATTTGTAGTTCTAATAGCTGTTGTAAAGAATGAAGTAGAATTTAATCAATTATCTTATGATGATTTAATTAAAATAGGAAAGGAAACTAATCTTAAAGTAAAAGAGAGAACTTGCACAATAAATAATTGGTCAGAGCTGTATGAGAGAATAAATACAACTAATGAAGAAAACTATAAGCATAATGGATTAGAACACATAGAGGGATATGTTTATGAAGGTAAAAATAGTTTTATGACTAAGTCTAAATTGCATTATTATAAACAATGGAAATTATTAAGAGGTGTGTCTCAGACTTTTATGAAATATAATCATATATCTTATACAGGGGCTTTAAACAATCCTGAAACCAATTTATTCTATGGATGGTTAAGAAATCAACCTAAAGAAGAAATAGTTGGAAAAGATATTATAACTTTAAGAGAAATGTTTAGGGTGAAATAAGATGTTTGAAGAAGCAATGGAATGGTTAAAAACAGCACCAATTGAAGAATTAAATGAAGCTTTTGGATTCAATAAAACCAATGACATAGAAGATAAAAAAGAAGACGACTATGGAGATTGGAGTGCAGAATGTACTAATTGCGGAAAAATATTTCATGGTCTTGAAGGTGTCTTTGACGAAGAAGAAATATTCTGTCCAAAATGTGCAAAAGAAGAATGGGGATTTGGAAAGGTTAATTTGTCGGAAGTGGATATTCAAGATTTATTAAATGAACTTGAATGTAGAGGATATTGTACAAAAGAAATAAGAAATAAAGAAATTGATATTGTTGAAACTCTTGAATTAGACAAACCTACTATGGAGTTTGTAATAAGAGAGTTGAAAAATAAGGAAAGAGACTTTGATGAACTAGTAGAAACGCTTATAGAAAATGGAGAAGATATAGATTCTCTTATGTGCAAAAGAAATAGAGAACGTAGCTGTGAAGTAGCTTCTATAAGAGGTTATTTCCAAAATATGATTAACCGAGGTGGAGTTCTTCAATTTGATGAAGATGGTGATTGGAGTTTTGCAGAAAAAGAGGTGAGGTAGAAATGAGAGAGCTTAAATTATTAAAATTTATTGATGAACTTTTATTGGACACTATCTGTAATTCTATTATGGTGTGTTTCCCTGAACCAGATAATACAGAAGTATGGTGGATAATACTTGAGGATGATAATTTTAAAAATAATATGAAATTTGTTGATTTAATTGAGGAGTTTATTTCAAATAATGATATAGGAATAGAGTATTTCTTTTTCGATAAAACCCAAAAAGATAGTTTAATTAATGATTACGGTGGAGTGAACGGTACAATATTAGAAGTTGCTGAAAAAGAATAAGGAGATCTCACTATGAAAAAAGAAAAGTATGTAAAATTAAAAGATGTGCAAGAGATATTAAGTTTAATTGAAGCAAGAGATTCTTTTGAATGGTGGTCACAACCATATATAAGCTATGATAAAGAAATAAAAGACGCTATTGTATGTTTAGAGAGTAATGCGAAAGAAATAATGCTTGGAATAGACTTATGTCAAGGAGCGGTAATATGAATACATGGGAAGCAATTAAGTATTTACAAAAAGGTAATAAGATAAGAAGAAAGGTTTGGGATAAGGGGGACTATATTATGTTAGGTAGGACAGGAACAATAGTCAATAAAAATTATAACACTTGTCCAATACAATTATCAAAACTATATAGTGATTGGGAAGTTGTAAAATAAAATAATATTTTTATTCTATAAGATAGGATAATACGGAGGTTGATTATGGTAGAAGTAAGCCAAGAGGACTTTATTAAGAAGTTAAAATATGGTGATGAAAATAGAGAGTATCCAACAGAAACAACTATGGTAGTTCAGTTTGGTTGTCCTCATTGCGAGGGGTTTGAAGAACATGAATTTTTAGGTTTTAGAACAAATATAAACAAAGAAGAGGGCATGTTTTTAGAAGAAGTTTGGAAGTGTACCTGTTGTGGAAAAGTTGATGTGTTTAGGCGTAGATAGATTAAAATATTTTGAATTAAAGAATATTCAATAAAATAAATATTTCATTTAGGGAGATAAAAATGAAAGAGAATATAAAGGGGTTTTGGAATTTATTATGCCTTATAGTAAGCTGTTTAGTGTGTATAGCAGGATTCTCAGAGATAATACACCTTTTAGCTATTAAAGAATATTTATTAAGTGTATTCATAATAATGCTTGTAGTGTTCTTTTTCTGTTTAGGAGTAGATAGTTATGGAATTATAAAGAATCAGATAAAAAATCAATAATATTTATAAGGAGGAGTCTATAAAATGAATGAGAAAGAGTTTGAGGAAGTAAAGGTAATATTAGCCAATATGGTTCAAACATTAAAAATAATAGTAAAAGAAGGAAGCATTTTACCAAAATATAACGAAAGATTAAAAGAATTAACAGATAATGCTACAGATGAACAATGGGATTATATCTCAAGTTGGGATGATAAGTTTGACGAATTATTTGATAAGCTAGAAGAAATATTATAGGTAGGTAAAATAAAATGAAAAAATATCAAGAAAAGATAGAAGTGTTGCAATGTTTAGGGAATTGGAAAAGTATATTTATTGCTAATCGTTATTTTATGATAGATATTTTTATAGATAGACATGGAAAGTTATATTATTGTGTATCTGAAGTGCTTAACAATAAGCATTATCCTTATAATTTGGAAGACTATGGAAATTATAAGAATCCAAGGGAAGCAATGAGAGAGATAGAAAAAATAGTTGAACAAACTATTAGAGCAGTGAAAATAATAGAAGACGATATAAAAAATAAAGAAGTTGCTAAAAAGTTGGCAAAATTAGGAGAATAAATTAAAAAAGGAGTGAAAAAAATGGGGCTATATATTAGAAAAAGAATGACTGTAGAAGCTGATCCCTACGTTAAGGGTAAGGGAATGGAAGATGGATATATCTGTGATGTAAATTGTACAAAAGAATATAGGGAATGTTCTATCTGTGAGAATGGTTCTCCATATGTAAAAACTGAATCAGGGCATTCATTTATAACTGAAGATGATGTAATAATTTATGCTGAAAATGGGAATAAGATCGTTCAGAATAAGAATATATTTGAACTTGGGTTTGAAAAAGCAGAAGAGGACTAGCTGTTAAGATAAAAGAATTGTTTTATTATAAAGGGGGAAAAGAATTGGATATAATTGAAACTATACAAATGCAAGTAGACAATCTCGTTCAAGAAAAATATCAAAACGATGAATGTAAACCAATATTTTTAGTTAGTTTGCTTGAGAATGATAAGATATTAATTACATGTAAACATTTATCAAGTTGTCTTAGTGAAACAATATTTCCTATGGAGAAGAAAGAAACTGATGATTGGGTGTATGGATTGCAAAGTTTAGAGTGTTATATAGTAGACTTATACAATAGGACTATGTAATGAAGAATTATTAAAATATAAGGAGAAATCATGGATTACATATCATTAATTGAGAAAAACATAGTTGTAGAAGATAAGGATCAAGTTCTTAGATATAAAGAAACTGGGGAAGATTTTAAATATTATCCAAAATGGAAGTGTTTTAAGTGTGGGCAGCCTTTTTATTTATTAGAGAGTTTCAAAAAGCGTATTACAACTTGTCCTCATTGTGGTCAAAAACATAGCACTAAGATATTTAAAAATGGGAGATGCTCACAAATTATTGCACACTAGTATATTGTTTTAATTAAATAAAGGAGAGATAAATGGATAAATTAGATCGAGTTGATAGAGATACTAGATTTCTTGGATACGATGCTTCAAAATTATCTGATGATGAAAAAAGGTTTTTAGAAACATATCATTTAATGGTGGAGGAGCAAGAAGAGTTTTTAAAAAACATAGCTCCTATTAGCTATATATGCGTATTGGATGATAAAGATATAGAAGATTACAGTAATTGGCAGTAGATTGTAAGAAGTAAATAAAAAAAGTAATTTATTTATAAATTACTCGAGTTAATATTATAGCAACAATTTTTATAATATAGGTTGACATTATAGTAACAACTTAGTATAATGAATTTAGAGATTAAGATATTAAACATACGAGGTGGTCATGGGGGATTTTGAAATTGGTAAGGTAATTTTGGGGGAAGATGAACAAGGTGAGCCTCGTTATATATCAAGCTTGATTCAAGTATTAAAATTAGTGATTACAACAAAGGTCTGCTAGTTGAAGCTGCTGGAACTATATTGGAAGCAGTATGGAATTTAGGGAACATAGAGAGAATAAAACATTAGTACAGAAAGGGATAGAATGGATAAAGAGAAAAGAGTAGATTATAACAGTGTTTGGATAACTGGGGAGTTGCTTAATAAGTATGATTGGAAAGTTATAAATGAAGGCAAGGAAAATGAAATGTTAACATTTAAATACGACATACTTGTGAAAGAGGATAAAGAAAATCCAGAAAATAATGAAATAGTAACAGTTGACTTTTTTAATAGCACTTTAGACATGGAAGGTGATGTAAGGCCGCATGTTAAAAAGGCAATAAAAAGATACAAGACATATGAAACAAGGGCTGAGAATAAGGTTGGGACAATAATAACATGTATATGCAAAATGGGAAGTAATGAATATTATTCAAATGGTAAGTTACATAACTCAGTAAGACTCAAACTAAGTTGGGATGGTGTAAGTAAGCAAAAGAACATTGGGGCTAACTGGAAATCACATGTATATATAAAAGATATTATTGAAACAGAAGATAAGGTTATAGTTAAAGGCCTTGTAAATGATTATATGACTCAAAAATCAATATTAGGATATAATGTTGATCTGTTTATCATAGATGAGGAGTTACAAAAGGCTTTTTTAGATACTTTTAATATTGGGGATATTATTCCAATGGAGGGTAATGTTAATCAAGAAGTTGTAGAAGTAGATATTTCAAGCATGGATTTAGATTCTTTAGAAGTTAAAGGGATTGGATCTGCAAGAGATGCTATTATAAAGGAAAATGAAAAAAGGAAGTATATTCGTGAGAATGGATTAAATAGGGTTGTTAAATATTACAACATAACTGGGGGATATGAAGCATTAGATAGCACAGATGGGACACCTTTTACAAAATATAAGATAAAGGAAATGATAGATAAACTTAATAAAGATCTAGAGAAGTCTAAGTTAAGTGATATTGAAAAAAATGGAGTGGTTGCAGATCAAGAAGATGAAGAACTACCATTTTAATAACTAGGGGGAGTATAGTATATGAGCGAAAAAGAATTAAAAATAGATTTAAATAGCGAACTTGAAAATCTAAAAAAAGATATAGATAGAAAAGACGGATTAGATTCAATAAAAAGGGAAATAAAGCAATTAACAAAAACTATAAATGAACATAATAATGTTTTAGAAAAATTAAGCAAGTACATAGAAGAATCGAATACTGGGACATTACCAGGTATGGTGATGAGTGAAGAGAACGTTGAGATTATCAAAGCTTTAGTTGCTGCTAATGGAGAGATAGAAAGTATAGAAAAAAATAGCAAAAATCCGTTCTTTAAAAGTGATTATGCCAATTTAGATGATATCCGTACTGCATTAAGACCAATACTTCATAAGCATAATTTAACAGTGACTCAATCTATACCCGATGCAGGTAATGGAAAAATATATGTAAAAACAATGCTAATGCATATTTCTGGACAATATATTGAGTCGAATATTTTTCCCGCAGAACCTGAGAGAAGAAATATTCAAGAGTATGGATCATTAAGTACTTATTTATGCAGATATGGATTAAATAGTTTATTTGGTTTGGCTTTTGCAAAGGATGATGATGGGGATGAAGCAACAAGTGTCGTTGAAAAACTAGAAGCAAAAAAGCCAACAAAAGTTAAAAAAGGAATAGGAAGTTTATAATTAATTTGATATAAAGGGAGGTTTTTATATGGCAAGAAAATGTAAATGTAGAATATGTAAGGCCTCCCTAACTACAGATATTGCCTATAAAGTAGTGAACAACTCTAATAAAAATGAATATTACTGTAGCCAAAAAGAATATGAAGATTTTCGCAGTCAAATAGAATACAGGAATAAGTTCAGTTTGAAACTCGATGATATATTTGGAGGAGATCCAATTATAAACAATTATAAATGGATTTTATATAATCAGATAAGTGGTTATTCAAATGAAGAAATTTATAATTGCTTATTGGTCAAGGAAAAGGATATAGAATGGGCATTGTCTACTAAGTTAGTTGGGGAGAATGAGACTTCACAATTAAGATATATTTTTGGAATTTTGAAAAATAGTATAAGAGATACTTCGAAACAGCTATATATGATAAGAAATAATAATAAAAAAATAGAGCAAATAGAAAATAGTTATATGGAAGAAGATAGAGATGAAGAAATAATTGTAAATAAAGTTGAAAGAAAAGGTTTAATGAGTAAGCTTAAGGGGATTCTTTAATGGGAATAGTCGAAATAACAAAAGGCAGGACATCAACTGAAAGATTGGTAGTTAGCTGCTTAATGAAAGATTTATCTTTATTTGCAGATACAAATCTTAAAGAGGATGATTTCAAGGATAAGAAAAGTGCTTTTTATTATTCAATAGCAAATAAGATGAGTATTGGATATAGAATATTCGATGAAGTATCTATCTCTAACTTCTTAGAAAAACATCATTTACTGATGGAAAAATATGAGGAATTTGGTGGATATGAATCAGTACGAAAAGCAAAGGAAAATGTAAGTTTAGAAAATTTTAATAAGTATTATGGCGACTTGGCCAAGGCTAATCTTTTATATAAATATTATAATTTAGGGATAGATCCTACGAGAGAAATAGAATTTAAAGGAAATACCCTAACCCCCATAGAGATCTTTAAAGAAATGACTGCTAATGAAGTATATGACTTTTATCAAATGTTACTTTCTGATTCAGCTTTAAATATGGTTGGGGAAGATGTGAAGATTGAGCAATTGTATTACACAGAAGAGGACAAGCAAGAAATAGATAAGGGAGAAAATCTTGGTACTGATTTTGCAAAAATACTAAGTTGGGTTGATGAAGAGGGAAGAGAAAGATATATACTAGGGTCGAAAATACTGAATGCAGCAATGACAGGTTTAAATTCAAAGAATGGGGTTCATTTCGTAGGGGGATTTTCTGGAACAGGTAAAACAACATTTTCATTAGTATCATATGCACTAGCCTTAGTAACTAATGGTAGTAAAGTGATAATAGTTAGTAATGAACAAACAAGTAAGTATTATAAAGCAATCTTATTGTCATTCATTTGTAGAGAAGTGTTTAACTGTTTAACTATTGATAGAAATAAGATAAAAAATGGAGTTTCAGCAAAGATGAAACTATAGTTGTAGAGAAAGCGAATGAATTTCTAAAAGATCATATTTATAATAAATTAAACTTTGCAAATATAGATGAGCCAGATGTTGACAAGGTAATGAAACTAGGTAAACAATTATGTCTAGCTGAAGGTTATGACACCTTGATATATGAGACTATGAAAGTTGATGACCCTACATCGGGAACAGTAACAGGAGAGTTAGTAAGAGATAGTAGAAAACTTGATAAGTTTGGAACAAAGATGAATATGAAGATCATATGTCCAGTACAGTTGGCAACATATATGGAAGGAAAAGTCTCATATCTCACAAGTGCTTGTTTAAGTGCGAGTAAACAAATAAAAGAAGTTGCAAACTCTATTGTATTAATGAGAAAAGTACTACCAGAGGAATTAGATCCAAAAGATAAAATGTATATGAGGCCATATAAACTGATTAAGGATAAACCAACAAACAAATGGTCAAAAGAGTACTTAAAAGATTTAGATCCAAATAAAAAATATAGATATATGCAGCTAGATAAGAATAGAGAAGGTGATGATAGTCTGTCATTATTATATGAGTTTGATAATAAATCAGGATATTTTAAAGAAATTGGACAATTAGAAAGCGTATATAAGGGTCAGTTGAGTTATTGATATGGATTTAATAGAGAAAATAAAAGAAACCGATATTATCAGAATATTGGGTGAATTGGGGAGCCCTTTATTCGAGGAAGATGAAGAGAAGATGATTTTTAATACTATTGCATGTCATCCAACAACTGGAGATAGTAACAAATTATATTACTACAAATCAAATAAGAAATTCTTCTGTTATTCAAAATGTGGGTCAATGTCTTTATATGATTTAGTAATGAAATCAAGAAATTTTGATTTTACTGAATCTAAAAAGTATATTCAAAAAATACTTGGATATGGCTGTGAATTTGAACCCAAAAAAGGTTTCGGATCTGCAATTAAAAAGATACAACACACAGATGTAACAGAAGTTGAAATAGAACATCTTGAAACAGTTGATAAACCATATTTGCATACTTTATTCTCTCAAGTTGATATACCTGAATGGAATACAGAAAATATAAAATTTAATACAATGAAGAAATTTAATATACATTTTGATTCAAATAATAGGCAAATAATTATCCCACATTTTTCTTGGGATAGTGATGAAAGAACTATAGGAATTAGAGTACGTAATTTAGACCCATATAAAATTGAGCACTATGGAAAGTATAATCCTTTATGGTATAAGGGAGTTTGTTATAACCATAAAACAGGAGCGAATTTATATGGGTTTAATTTTACCAAAAATGCAATTATTAGAGATAAAAAAGCCATTTTATTTGAAGGTGAGAAGTCTGTGTTACAGATGGATAGTATCTATAGAAACAATAATTGTTCTGTGGCCGGATGTGGTAGTAACTTCAGCAGAATGCAAAAGAAAATATTACTTGATGCGGGAGTCGAAGAAATTATAATTGCTTATGATAAACAGTTTAAGCAGCACGGAGATTTAGAGTCGATAGAATGGATGAAAAAATAGTAAGGATGATACAAGATATTAAGGGTTTAGTAAAAGTAACATTAATATGGGATACGAAAGGGCTGTTAGACTATAAAGATAGTCCTATAGATAATGGTAAAAAAATATTTGAAGAATTGTTAAAAGATAGAATTTGTATTAATAATCTTCAGGCATAGTAAGAAAGGGGAGAAAAAGATGTACGTAATATTTGAAGTCATAAACAATAGATATCATCAAGTTTATCGTAATTATGAAGATAAAGAGCTTGCTTACAAAGATTTAATGATAGTAAAGGGACGTTTCCCTAATAGAGAATTTTATATTTCATTTGAAGAGTAAATAAAATTGTGAATTTATTTTAGAATAGGGGAAATAAGTGAAATAAAATTATAGGGGGAAATTATGATAAGTGAGATAAAACAAAGAATTGAATTAAAAAATGGAGATGTATTTTGGACTGGAGACATTGTAAAAATTGTTTCTGAAGAGTATGAAGGATATTCATCATACAAAAAAAACAGGATAGAATATGTCGGTAAAATTATAGACGCCGATGAGTTTGGAATCAGATTAGACGGCAGTGATAAATTCAAAGCAAGCACAGTAAGCATTCAAGCTTTAGATATGATTTCTATGGATCTATTTGAATAAAAAAGGAATAAAAGAGGTGTTTTATAGAAAAAAGATTTGCAACCATTATGTGAGTAAAGAATCTTAATTTAAGGGGGATTAAATTGGAATTAGTTAGTGGAAATGATGTTTATAATAATTTAATAACTGCTATTAATAGTAATAAAGATCGACCTAAATTATTGAAATCGATTCTGAATTATGTAGAAAGTGTAAACTCTACAACTTTTAGTAAAAGAGGGTTAACAATAGATATTTCAAAGCAGGAAACGAAGTTTAAAAAATATGAAATTAAATTAACTGAAACAGAATTTAATTTATTAAAGTTTTTTATGCAAAACGAAAATAGAATTTTAACTATAGAAGAAATTAGTGCCAATGTTTGGGGGAGTGAATACTACTCTAACACTAATGTCGTATCAGTTTATGTTAGTTATTTAAGAAATAAAATAGATAAAAAATTAGATGTTAAATTCATACACACAATTGGTAAGCGTGGATATATGTTTAAATAAATTGGAGGAGAAATTATGGGAATTTTCAATAAAATGCTAGGGAAAAGCGAAGGTTTAGATTTAAGCGGTATTAAGGTAAGAGATATGAGAGATGTAGAAATAGAAAAAAGGGTTGACCTAGTAAAGAAAACTATATCTTTACAAAAGAACCCAGTCCCAGATAAAGCGAGAGTCGCATTAGTATTAGATTACTCTGGATCTATGAGACGTTTATATAACAATGGCACAGTTCAGTCAGTTATAGAAAAAATATTACCTTTGGCCATACAATTTGATGACGATGGAGAATTAGATGTATGGTTGTTTGAAAATAACTTTAAAAGAATTAAATCTATTAATTTAAATAATTTTAATAATTACATAAAGAATGAAAGAATACTTGAGAGATATGGAATGGGTGGCACAGAATATGCTCCAGTAATGCGAGATGTCGTAAAGAAATACACTAAAGAGGAAAAAAGCGAATTACCTAACTATGTTTTATTTATTACAGATGGTGACAATTTTGATAAGCCTGAGACAGATCAGATAATGAAAGATGCATCTCATGAACCAATATTCTGGCAATTTTTAGGTTTAGGGAATAGTGAGTTCAAATATTTAGAAAAATTAGATACTATGTCAGGTAGAAAAATAGATAATGCTAATTTTTTCTCAGTAAATGATATAAATAGTTTATCCGATGAGAAATTATATGAAAAAATATTATTTGAATACCCAACATGGTGTCAAGAAGCAAAAAACACTGGGGTCATAGGTTAATTTAGGAGGATAATTATGGGTTACTGTATAGAGATGAAAAAATCTACAATAAGAAT
Organism: Clostridioides mangenotii TR; assembly: GCF_000498755.1. Lineage (GTDB taxonomy): Bacteria > Bacillota > Clostridia > Peptostreptococcales > Peptostreptococcaceae > Metaclostridioides > Metaclostridioides mangenotii_A. The sequence goes on from NZ_AXUS01000035.1 coordinate 12,035, forward strand.
AAAAGAAGAAAATTATAAGGTTATTACAGATAGTTTAAAACATTGGGTGAAGGCAAAGTCCGATACAATGTGGATATATCCCGATGATATTTTAGATGCGGACAATATTGAAGAAGTTATGGATGCTATAAGATATCCAGTTTACACAAATGAAGGAGTTAGCTATATTGATTTCTTTGGGGGAGAGAAATTAGGTAATGATTTGGAAATATTCTCAGTGATAGCCCCATATATAGAAGATGGTATATAGAATATGTCGGAGAAGATAATGCAAACTGGAGATATATATTTAAAAATGGTACCGTAAAAGAAATTTATCCTGAAGTGATCTGGGAGGATTAATGTATGTATTTTGAGAGAAAAGATAGTGATTTTTTGAATAGTGAAGGTGGGCTTGAATATTTAGTAAATGGATCTAGGAGTTTCGCAGATGGCATTTATATCCCTTGTGACTATCATCCTTGTGGATGGGATTTTATTAGTTTTGAGAATATAGTATTAGACAAAGAAGATGAATTTTATGAAGATAATAATCCGTTAACCTATATTATAATGGCAGAAGATATTTCTAAGGGGGTTTATGATGACTATCATCCGTATGTAGGATTAACATTAAAAAGATTATTAGAGAAAATTGATTATAAATTTGAAATAGAGGGGAATTAAAAATGTGGATTTATTAGGATAGAAATATAAATCAGGGGATTTTTTAAAGAGAAAAGTATTAAAAAAATATAAGTATATATGGGAAGAGATAAAATAGTATTTTTATTTAAAAGGAGTAGATGTTTGATAGATATAAATAAGATTTACAATATGGATTGTATAGAAGGTATGAAATTAATAAAAAATAAGTCAATTGATATGATTCTATGTGATTTACCCTATGGAACCACTAAAAATAAATGGGATACTATAATCCCACTACATGATTTATGGGAGCAGTATGAAAGAATAATAAAGGATAACGGGGCAATAATTTTAACATGTAGCCAGCCTTTCACAACAATATTAAATAATAGTAATTTAAAGTTATTTAAATATGAATGGATATGGATAAAAAATAATTCAACGGGCTTCCAATTAGCAAATAAAAGACCTTTAAAAAAACATGAGAATATTAGTGTTTTTTACAAAAAACAACCTGTATTTAACCCACAAGGTTTAAAGTTATATGAAAAATTAAATAAAAGAGCTTCTATGGGTAATAATTGGGGAGAGTTGAAATCTAATCAATATATACAAAAGTATACAAATTATCCTACTCAATTATTAGAATTTTCTCATGATAAAGAAAAAATACATCCCACACAAAAACCTATATTATTGTTTGAGTATTTAATAAAAACTTACACATATGAGGGAGATGTTGTCCTAGACAATTGCATAGGGAGTGGAACTACAGCAATAGCATGTATTAATACTAATAGAAGTTATATTGGTTTTGAATTAGAAAAAAGATATTATGATCTGGCAAATCAACGTGTTAAAGATAGATTAGGAGTATTAAATAAAATATCATAAAATAACATTTTTATTTTAAGATAGCTATAAGTATTGATAATAAAGGGTTTTGGTTTTTGCGAACGAACTTTGTTTCTATCGCAGATTAATATAAAGGAAAGGTAAAAATACATATTGGGAATAACAACAAATAAAATAAATAGTTTGCTTGAGATTGACGAATTTTATTATGCCCCAATTAAACTATTTGAAATAATCTTTGATAAAGAAAAAAGAGAAATACTTTTTAAAAAATTCTTAAAGGAAGAAAAAAGAATTGATTTTGATTGGTTCGCTCAATGTTTTGAAGAAGAACATGCGGATAGAAAAACTAAAAAACAGGATTTTACACCTGGGCAAGTAACGAAATTGATTGAGCAATTAGTAGGGAATACAAATTCCACATTAGATGTTTGTGCTGGAACAGGTGGTATTGTAATACAAAAATGGTATCAGGATATGATACATGTGTCTCCATTTGAATACTACCCAAGTAATTATTTTTATCAATGTGAAGAACTATCTGATAGAGCTCTACCATTTTTACTGTTTAACCTATGTATACGTGGAATGAATGCGATTGTAATACATGGGGATTCGTTGTCAAGAGAAGTAAACAATATTTATTTTATACAAAATGATAAAAATGACTTTTTAAGGTTTAGTAGTCTAAATGTAATGCCGCGCAGCCAAGAAGTTGAACATTATTTTAATGTTAAGTCATGGAAGGGTGAGCCTATTATTCATATTGAAAGTGAATTGAGTGTTCTAGATAATTATATATAGATATAAAAACAAGTAGGTGGGGGATGAGAAAAATAGATAAAGAAAAACTATATGAACATAAAGAAAGTAAAGGTAAAAATAGAATGACTTTATATGTACATAAAGATGGAAATAAGAGACAAGTAACATTGATTGATAGTAATAAAGTTAATTGGGGCGATGTTACATTAGATAAGAAACAATCATTAACATTGGCTAATAAAATAATAAAATCTTATACAGAATTATAAAATATTATTTGACTGACTTTGATCTATAATGAAAGGAGAAATGAAGATAGAAGAAAAAATAAAATTAACACCTCCTTGTAGTTATCAAGGAGGCAAACAAAAATTAGCGAAAAAAATAGTTGATACAATATTTGAACAAAATGGAATTAATAAAGATACACAATTCTATGACTTATGTTGTGGGAGTGGAGCAATCACTCTTGAATTAATAAACAGAGGAATTGACCCAAACAATATCACTATGGTTGATAAATCAGATTATGGACACTTTTGGTTAAGTGTAGGTAATGATGAATTTAACATAGAAGAATTTGAAAATGTAATTAGCCAAGTACCAGATAAACCACTTAGAAAAAATTATCTAAAACAACTTTCTCAAGACTTTAAAAGTGAAAAAAGGGATTATCATCATTTACTATTACAAAGTGGTAGCTTTGGGGGTAAAGCATTGTGGTCAGAAAATAATAAATGGAAACATCATGGGTTTAGAGATTATTGGATGCCAACAGAAACATCTGTAAGAAGAAGTCCTTGTAACCCAACTCGACCAGATCCAGAAGTGATGTTAGAGAGAGTAAAAAATATAATAAAATATTGTAGTGGTAAGGTAAAATGTTTCAATCAAGATGTAATTGAGTTTTTAAAAAATGTACAGATAGATAATAATTCTATAGTTTATATAGATCCTCCCTATATTGGGACAACAGGATATAATACCGACTTAGATGCTATAGAAGCTGTAAACTTAATTAATAAGGATATTCCCATATATGTGTCAGAGTGTAATATATTGTCGAACAAATATGTGCATATAACAAAAGGTAAATCAAAAGGGAATATTACAGGAGTTGTTAAAAATAAGAGAAAAGATGATTTATTAAATATCTTTAATTAAGTTAAATAAAATGTGGATTTCATTTAGTAGCTAAAGAGGAGAAGATATGGGAAATTATATTAAAAATAAAGTAACAATGAGTGGGAGAAATAATAGAGTAAATGTAAATGGGGTTGAAATAGATATCCCGAATGGTTCAAGTGTTTCGATTCAAAATGGTACAGTATACATTGATGGAAAAAAATATGAGAATGAAGAATTAAAAGATAAGCAAGTTGTTAATTTGATAGTTAATGGGAACCCACAAAATGTAAGTGCTACAAATGTAGAAGTAAATGGAACTGTTAAACAAAGTATAGATGCTAGTGGGAATGTAACTGTATATGGTGATATGGAAGCTAGTATAGATGCAATGGGTAATGTCACTATTAATGGAAAACACACAGGTAAAATTGATGCTATGGGCAATGTAACAGCTGGATAAATGGAGGAAATTAAAGTATGTGTAGATTTTGTGATGCTTTATTTAACAGTAAGATTAATTCAATTTCAGTTGAGCCTAGAAGCCGAGGAAGACTAGATAATATTTGTTATGAGTATTGCCCTTATGCTACTATTGCACAAAATGGTAATGGAATTGAGTGCGGAGGACAATGTTTAGAATCCTTTTGGATAGAGGGATATGTAAATAATGATAGTAAATATTTTATTCTTAACTATATGCACAAGGTAAATAATTTAAATATTGAAGTTTTTTCAAATAGTATCCCTATTATGTATTGTTTCATATGTGGTAAGAAATTGAGTGAAGACAATTTAGATGATTTAGATAGTCATAAATTTACTTACATAGATTTACATGAAGATTAATTAAAATAATGGATTTAATAAAGAAGGAGAAAATATATGAAACCAGAGACTATTTTTCAATTTGAAAATGAGCAAAAAACTGAAAGAATAACAATAGATGTAATTGATGAAAAGTTCTATATAGAGATAGATGAAAGCGATTGGGATATAACTGGAGCAATATGTTTAAATGAAGAACAAATATTAAAGTTAGCAAATTCTATTTTAATACATAGTCTTTCAAAATGTTTAGGAGTAAGGGGAAGGTAATAAGAAATAAAGGGGGTAGAATATGAAAGTATTGGCAGTAGATATTGCTTTAGGTTCAGGGACAAAGAATCAAGATATCATCACATTAATAGGTGCTGACGGATTGTATATAAAAGAGCTTATACAATTAGATGTTGATATGTCATATGAAATATGGGCTGAAGAGCTCAAAAAATTTATTGATTTAGTTAAGTATGACAAGATAATAATCAGCAAGGTGGGAATAGGTATTTCACTAGCGACTGAATTAGAGAAGATTTTAGATAAAAATGAATTAATAGTAGTAGGTTATGAACCGCCTTTAGATAGACATAAATCTATACTTAATTTAAGAGACAGTGGAATCTTAGAACAATTAGACATAAATTTAAAATTAGCACCGCCTCGTAAATTAAGTAATGGAAGAACATGTGTCGAACTTGATGATGAATATTATTATAATAAAAGAAAATCTGTAGGAATAATTAGGTCTTTAAAATTAATAAATGATTTTTATGTTCAAAATAATTATTAGAAATATTAAATAAATGACAGAATTTATTATGGTGGAGGTATTATGAAAGATTTGTATGATTATAGTTTTAAATATAATTACAAGAAACAGGATAAAGTAACTTACAATAAAAAGATATTCAAAAGATGTCCTTTTAAAGTAAATGAAGTCAAACAAATCAACAAAACAAAGGATGATTTTATAGGGTTAGAAGGTATAAAGCTCTGGTGGAATTGGTGGGAATTAGTACCTAAAAACAGATTTAAAAAGATTGTGTATTGCGTTAAATTTTATCACTGGTATTATACAAGATACAAAAGAATTTAGAGAGTACATCAATAGATAAAGGGGGGAAAAAATATGTATTACTTGTGGGATATTCACGCAGAGGCGAGAGAAGAAGAATACAAGTTTTATATAACAGCAAGAACAAAACACGAGGTAATAGAATACTTAGAAGATAATGAATATATATACGAACACAATATAACACATATAAAAAGGGTTAATGAAGTGATAAAAATAGATAGATACTAGGGAATATAATATGAAAGGTTTAGAGGCTTTATCATATTAAAATAAGGAATAATTATGTTTTAAGTTGACATTATAGTAACAACAAAGTATAATAAATATAAAGAATGAAATAATCTTTTTATTTGAAATAAATTAACAGGGGGATTTATGAGAGTTATTAATTTAATAGGTGAAATAAATGATGGACTTACAAAAACTATTTTAGAAGAAGTATTTAAAATAGAGCAAGAAGATAAAAAAATTATTGAAGCAAATGAAAAGCTAGCGGATAAGAAAGATTATAAAGAATTAGAAGATCTAACAATAAATATAACATCAGTAGGTGGATTGGTATATGGTGTAAATGCGATATATGATGCCTTATCAAAATTAAAATGTAAGGTTATTACAAGAGGTTTTGGGTTATGTGCTTCAGGTGGTTTTTGGTTAATGTTAGCAGGAGATGAACGATATGCTGGTAAAAATACTAACTTTTTATACCATACAATGAGTTATGGTTATTATGGAAAATTAAAAGAATGTTTAGACTACGCTTCTTATCAAAATCAAGTACAAGAAAGACTTGATAAAATTATTTTAGAAAAAACAAAAATAACACAAAAACTACTTGAAGAACATAGAAAAGAAGACTGGTGGTTAAATTTCGAAGAAGCTTTTGATTTAGATATAATTCAAGGAGAGATTAAATAAGAGGTGATAAATATGGGTTCTAGTTATGACAATATGAATAAGATAGATGAAGCATTTGCTGAAGCTAATAATGCTATTTATTTTGATGATTCATCAGATTACTGTAGCGCTTTATTTAAGGTGTGTAGAATTCTAAAGCCTGAATTAAATGAAGAAATTGGGAATCAATATATAGGCGAGGATTAATAAAATGAGAATAGGAATTACAGGAGATACACATGGGGATTTAAACTTTCAACAAATATATAAAGCTAGAAAGGAAGGTATCACAGATTTATTTATCTGTGGAGACTTTGGTTATATATGGGATGGAAGTTTGAAAGAACAGAAACAAATAAATTATATGAGTAAGATTAGTATTAATATTTATTTCATTGATGGGAACCATGATAATCATGAAATCTTAAATAGTCTTCCAGTGTCTACAATGTTCGGGGGAAAGGTTCACAAGATTAGAAACAATATTATACATCTAATGAGGGGTAAAGTTTACACCATAAATAATAAAAAATTCTTTGCATTTGGTGGAGCTAATTCTACAGACAAAGAATGGAGAGTAGAAAGTAAATCATGGTGGAAGGAAGAGTGTCCGTCAGCAGAAGAAATGGAGTACGCTAGGGAGAATCTTAAAAAACATAATAACAAAGTGGATTATATATTAACTCATACTTCCTATCCAGTTGCATTAGATTATGTTGGAGGAGATACAAGAATTGATAAAGTTGCAGATTTCTTAAATGAGATTAAACAGACTGTAGATTTTACATATTGGTTTTTCGGACATATGCACATTAATTATAATATTTTGGATTTAAGGACTAGATGTTTATACAAAGATGTAATCGAATTGTATTAAAAGGAGGGAAATGATAATGGATACCAACTATAACATTGAGAGAGAGCGATATTTAGAGGTTATTGGTTATGAAGAAGATAAGGAATATGATGTTTACTTAGATTATTTCAAACAGAATGGCAAATTTTATTCATCTGGCGAGTATAAAACTAAAGCTATATGGATGCATGACTTAGCAGATGAAATTAAAGAACTTAAAGCAAAAAGTAAGTTACCTGATGTAACAGGAACTGACTTTATAATCTATGTAAATGCTATCAAGCATTCCAAATGGATTTCCACTAATTGATTAAATGATGTTTTAATGTAGAAAAGGAGAAAGTAGAAATGTTGAATTTTATAAAAGCTATGCTAAAGGCAAAGGTACGACTTAAACATGAAACGGTAGGAATTAGAATTTTTAATAGTGTATCAACAGAGTTGGGGTACA
>NZ_AXUS01000036.1 GCF_000498755.1 Clostridioides mangenotii TR
TGTATATATTGATTAAATATAATACTATAATTATTATAATCTTAAATATGAAAGTTTCAATTAAAACAATACTTGCATCCATAACTTTTACCTTATTATACATATTTAAATAATTAGCCATACAAACTAATTCCAGACTAATATATTCAATAAACTTATATATTAAATTCCAATATCCTACTACATAAAGAATAATTTTCAAGATATTTGCATTGTAATTTACCTTATAAAAAATGATAAAAAAAACTATATATATAAAAATGTTCTTATATCCAATAATAAGACTAGCAGCCGTTATCATAAAAAAGATTAAGTAATTTATTTTTTTGAAGTAGTTCTTTCATTATAATAGTCTATTAATTTTTTAAGCAATACAAAATATATGAACATATCTAAAAAATTAAATATACTCCAAAATATAGTAATGCTATCTAACATAACATGTCTCCTAATTCCTTTGTTAGTTTTAATTTTAAATTTTTCATTTTATATCTACTAACAAGTACCTCTTTATCTCTAATGGTGACTGTATTCGTTTTTATCCGTCTTACTTTACTAAGATTAATTAGATATGATCTATGACATCTGTAAAACTTACTCTCGATTAACTGTTTTTCTAACTTATTAAGACTATTAGTACTTCTATATATCTTATTATCTGTGTGTATCAATATAAACCTTGATTCAGTTTCTATATATAATATAATATTAATTGGTATTCTAATAATTTCACATAAATCAGTATCTTTAAAAGCTAAATAATTACTATTATTCTCCTTAATTTCTTCTATACATTCTAAAAGATGTCTTGAAAATTCTTGATATTTTATTGGCTTTAGTAAATATCTAAAAGCTTTTACTTCATATCCTTGCTGTATAAAGTCTATAATGCCCGTTGTAAATATTATGTTTACATTTGTATCAAATTTTCTTATTTCTCTTGCTGTGTCAAGGCCATTTACCCCTGACATCTGAACATCTAATAATAAAATACTTATACTAAGTGGATAATTCATTAACAATTCTTCCCCACTTGAAAATTCAATCAATCTATATGAATTTTTGTCTAAAGTCTTACTTATATATGTACACAAAATCTTCCTATGAATTTCATCATCTTCACAAATTACAATAGATATCATGCCAAACCCCCTTGCACTTTAACTTTTTATCCAATATAAACCATATCATTGTAATACATCTATAGTTTAGCATAAATTTACATTTTTTGTTAAAAATTATTAGGCAGATTTTTCGTTATAATATTTGAAATAAAATAGACAATATTATAAATTGAATGGCGTTTGTGATAGAGAAAATAAGGTAAAGAATTATACAGTTCGTTGCATCTTTATTTTATGTACTTTATCTTTTCTAGCTATACAATTATCAAGTACCTTATTTAAAAGACTTAATAATATATTTATAGTGAAAAGATAACTAGCATTGTACGCTAGTTACATTAAAATAAAATCCTCCATAGACTTCCTCCCCCTCAAAAGAAATTGGAGTTTAAATATGGAGCAACAAACCCGATTATAAAGTGTTCATTTTTATAACATATTGATGAAAAAATAAGCATCTATAATATATTCATTTACATATTCACTTTATATTTAAGTTTATACTTGATAGCGATGTATCTCTTAGTTACAAATGTAATCAACATTCTAATAAAGTTATACACCGGGATAACCGATAGTAATAAAGGAATAGATATCATCAACATCCTCATACTTAATACATTTTCAAGAGAAAATATACCTCTAAAAAATACAATTAATACAATAAAAGTACTTATCAAAATCACTAACATAGTAGCAATTTTTTTATTAATAGGTTTAGAAACTCTAACTAGAGATGTAAAGCACACAGCACCTGTCAGTACAACACATAGGGTTGATTTCATTCCGAAACTGAGACCCAAAATACTCCCTAGAATCATTATCGTGAGTATATATACAACCACTGATATTCCAGATGAAAATGCAGGAGTCAGTACGTTCACTAAAAAACCATCCTTTATTTGTGAGTAGTTTGGTCGTAAAGCTAAGAAAAATGAGGGGATCCCTACACCGAGTGCTGTAATTGGCATAAGTTGTATAGGATGAAATGGATACGCTGAGTTTATAAATATAAATAAAGTCGCTAGTATCGTTGAATACACAGTTTTCATTAAATACTGCGATGCAACTTGCTGTATATTGTTTACAACTCTTCTTCCCTCCATCACTACGCCTACCATAGAATCGAAGTTTGAATCTAGTAATACGAAATCAGATACTCCCTTTGCCGCATCACTACCTTCTGCCATAGCAATACTACAATTTGCTTCTTTTAATGCTAGAATATCATTTACTCCATCTCCAGTCATTCCTACTGTATATCCTTGATCTTTAAATGCTTTTATTAACCTTTTCTTTTGCTCTGGACTTACTCGTCCAAAAACCTTATACATCTCAGTGAATTTAATTAAATCCTCATCGTCCGAAACATTACTCATATCTATATACTGTTGTGCACCATCAACACCTGCTCTACTGGCAATTTGTGATACAGTTTTTGCATTATCACCTGAAATAATTCTCACTGATACTCCTTGATCTTTAAAATAGTTAAGAGTCGCTTTTGCTTCAGGTCTAATTGTATCCTCCATCATCGCTATTCCTAATAATTTTAAATCTTCAGGGAGTTCATTATCGCTAATATAATTTTCTGAATAAGCAAATGCTAAAACTCTCTCACCTCTACCAGTTGACCTGTCAATTCTATCCTGTATTTCCTTTGGTATACTTCTAAAGATATATTCAGGAGCTCCCATTACATAACTCCCTTGAGATTCAAAAGTAACCCCACTCCACTTTCTCTCAGAAGAAAACGGAACTTTATATATAGTCGTCCAGTCATTAGGTTTTGCTAAAACTGATTTTAAAGCGAGACTAGTGGCATTATCATCATCAAGGGTAAAAACTAAAGTTGATATAGCTTTTTCAAGATCTTCATCATCGTTATCAGAAAATGAAACAATATCTAATACTTTTATTTTACCATCAGTGATAGTCCCAGTTTTATCTAGGCATAACATGTCAACACGAGCCAAATTTTCTATCGATCCCATTGTTTTGACAAGGACTTTTTTTCTCGTTAGGTTAATTACACCTACCGCTAAAGCAATAGAGGTAATAAGAATCAATCCCTCTGGAATCATACCTATTACTGCCGCAGCAGTTCCCAATATTGCCTGGGTTTTATCTATACCAGTTGAAAGTTTTGATACAAAAAGCAGTATTCCGATTGGAATTATGGCAAATGTAAGCATTTTTATTATTTTTTTCAGAGTTCTTATAAGCTCACTATTTATATCCTTTGATTTTTTAGCTTCCATCGCAATCTTTGAAGCATAGCTCTGCTTTCCAACATTAGTTACTTTTATATAAGCAGACCCGCTTATGACAAAACTTCCCGACATAACATCAGAATCTACATATCTATAAACAGGACCCGATTCTCCTGTCAATTGAGACTCATCTACTTCAAGTCCATTTGTTTCGATAACGGTTCCATCAACACAAAGTTGATCTCCTCTACGAACCAGTATTACATCATCTTTAACCAAATCTTGTTGATTTATTTTTATTTCATCACCACTTCTTACTACACTAGCTTTTGCTTGGTTTAATAAGGATAATTTATCTACGCTTTTTTTCGCCCTTATTTCTTGGATTATACCTAAAGATATATTCGATACTATTACTCCTAGAAACAATAGATTCTTATAACTTCCTGTATATATAATAAAAGCAGCTATTACTATATTTATAAGATTAAATAATGTACATATATTTTCTGTAAATATTCTTTTATAGCTTCTAGTTAATGGCTTTATAGGTAGATTGCTTTCTCCACGCTTAATTCTTTCTTCAACTTCAGCGCTTGTCAATCCATTGATATTTTGATTCATGTTTTAGTCTTCCCTTCTACCTAAATTACTTTCTAATTATTAATATTCCAAAATATGCTTTTTTTATATAGTTATTATATTTTTTGTTTTTATTTATTTTACATAATATCATATTTAGACATATACTGATCAAAAATTAATCAAATCTTTAGTATTTTTAATAAATTCTCGGTATCTTTAAGTATAATTTTGATAATAATATAAATTAAATTTTAAACAATAATTTATAACAATAAAATAGAGGGAGTTCACAACGACTTTAGTCATATTGTGAATACTCCCTTATATTTGTATATATTTAGTTGTTTAGTTGTTTTGTTGTTTTGTTGTTTTGTTGTTTTGTTGTTTTGTTGTTTTGTTGTTTTGTTGTTTTGTTGTTTTGTTGTTTTGTTGTTTTGTTGTTTTATGTTTTGTTGCTATTTATCTTCTCTGTTTATAGTTGGTCTAAATAATTTACTATATAATCAACCCTTAAGTTGAATGTACAATATTCAACTTACTTAGAAACTACTGAGAAACGCTCTTGTATATGTTTTGCGTTTTCTGCCTCATCAATCATCGCTACAGCAAAATCAGCATAGCTTATTTCGCTTTTACCATTGCTATTTAATGTAAGAGTATTTCCTCCAATTTTGTAGCTTCCAGTACGAATTCCATCTACAACAAAATTAGCTGCTGGACTTAAATATGTCCATTTTACATCATTTCTAGTTTTTATTTCGTCAAATGCTTTCCCCATATTTACCGCGATTGGCATATAGTCATCCGGGAAATCCGGAGTATCCATCAGTCTAGTTTTAAGTTCTTTATCGACATACAGACTTCCTGCTCCACCTACAACTAATAGACGATTTTCATTTCCACTAAGTACATCTGCAAAGTGCTTTAATGATGTATAGTGAAGTGGTAGTGTTTCCTCAGTCCAAAATCCTAGTGCATCTACAATTGCATCGAACTCTTTAAGATCGCTGTAGTTTATATCCAATATATCTTTTACAATTACCTCCGCTTTATTATTTATATTTCCGTTGTCTTTTCTTACTATCGCAGTTGTGTCATGGCCCCTCTTTATTGATTCTTCTAATAGTAAACTCCCTTGTTTTCCTGTTGCTCCTATAACTGCTATCTTCATAATCTTTTCCTCCCGAAATTTAGTTTATAGTTTTATATCCTAATATTTTGTTATTATTTTAATTGCTTAATCTAAGTTTAAAAGTTTTAGTATCTTTAGTAAAGTAAGCACTTTAAAGTGCTATAGTATCTTTTTGGATACTATTATGTATTTTCAATTATTTATAACTAATATTTTTATGGTATATTCAATTTTATTTGTAAATTAATGATAAAAGTATTATAATCAATCTGTAAAGGCTAATTGAATTTACAAACTAGATAAGCAAAATTAATAAAGTAAATATAATGTAGATAAATTACGAATATATATAATAAAATTTTAGGAGGTGTCGATATGGTAGAAAATAATTTGCCCGCATGTCCTGTTGAGGTTACACTTCAGCTAATTGGAGATAGATGGAAGGTCATAATATTAAGAGATTTGATGGACGGAACTAAAAGATTCGGAGAACTAAAAAAATCTGTAGGCAGCATAACACAGAAGGTACTTACTTCTAACTTAAGAGCAATGGAAGAAAACTCACTTTTAACACGTAAAGTATATGCAGAAGTCCCACCAAGAGTTGAATACACTCTTACAGAAGTCGGATACAGTCTTAAACCTATCTTAGATGTAATGTCTGATTGGGGAACTACTTATAAAAACAACTCTAAAATTATAAAAAGAGCACAAGTTTAATAAAACTTGTGCTCTTTAATACAGTTTTAAATTTCCTTAATTTTACCCTATTTCTCTGCCTTAGATTCTGTGGGCTCTTTAGATTCTTTCGATACTTTAGGTTCCTTTCTACCAAACCCTTTAAAGAAATCACCCTCTTTCCCATGGTAACCTCCTGGGAATGGTCCTCTTCCAGCAAAATCGCCTTGCATATGTCTATCATCATGTCCATGAAACCCTCCAAACTCTGGACCTCTCGCATGGTGATCTCGATCATTGTGTTCATGATGGTGAACATGGCTTGCATCAAATGGATTATGGTGTGGGAAATCAGCACCATCTGTCATTTCCTTTTCAAGTTCAGTTAATAACTTAGTTATAATAAAATCAAACTGATTTGTTTCTTCTTCAGTTAATGAATCAAATATTGTATCGTGTTTTTCACTATTTTCAATAGCATTTGCAGCAATTAAGCCTGCCTCTGTTAATTTGATCTCCATTATACGACGATCTTTATCTGATGGCTCTCTAGTAATATAACCATTTTTCTCTAGTTTAGATAACAACTCTCCTAATGACTGTGGTCTCATATCCAATAAGAAAGATAGCTCTTTTTGAGTAATTACCGGTTGAATTTTAAGTAAACCTAGAACTCTTCCCTGTCCTCGATGAGGATTCCCAAAAGGCCCAAAATTGCGACGCTTTTTATCAAAATGCCTATGTAGTAAATATTCTAAACGTAAAATTTTCTCGATTAAATTCTGTTCTTCAAAGTTATTAGTTTCATCTTCGTACATAGTTTTAACCTCCATATATTCTTTTATTTTAATTTAGTTTTATAGTTATAAAATACTATCTAATTAAATTATAGTTTAATCACTATCTCGTATACCTATTTTATAAAGGTACCTTGTTAACTTTAAGTATAAAGGCACCTTTACAAAATGTCAATAAAGATATTTGTAATATTTTTATAATAAAGATATTTTAAGTAAAATTCTATAAACAGATTTCATCAATACTTAAATCATTGGTAATTCACATGTTTATAAGTATTTTTCCGAATTTTAACCTTCTTTATTATATTAAACCACGAAAAATTAAACTATAAAAAAACTCCTTGACTTTTTAATAAGGTACCTTTATGATTATATTATTAAAGGTACCTTATTAATTTTGAAAGGGTTGAATTTTATGAATAGGATTTTAAAACGATTACCTGTAATAGCAGTTATGCTGTCAGTTATTTTCTTGCTGTTACAGATTTTTTGCAATTTATATCTACCGTATGTAATTGCAAGTATAGTAGACAAAGGAGTTATCGTTGGAAATATTAGCTATATATATAAACAAGGAGCTTTTATGTTTGGAATTACACTTATCAGCTTAGTTTCTGCATTAGGTAATACTCTTTTTTCTGCAAAAATTTCATATAAGTTAGGAAATGAATTGCGTAATGATATTTACCGAAAAGTATTGTCATTTTCAAAAGTTGAGTTTGATAAATTTGGATCTTCATCATTAATTACTAGAAACACTAACGATGTCAACCAAGTTCAGAACCTTGTGGAAATGAGCTTGAAATTTCTAATAATGTCACCTCTATATTTAATTGGAGGAATTGCAATGACTTACTCATTGAGCCCAAAATTGTCATTAGCATTTGTAGCAGTTATTCCTTTAATGTTTATCGCCGCTGTAATTATCAATAAATTTGCTAGTCCACTCTACATGAAAATGCAGAAAAACTTAGATCATCTTAACCTAATTTTTAAAGAAGGTTTATCTGGTGTAAAGATAATACGTGCATTTAATAAGGAAAAATGGGAATTTGATAAATACCAAAATGTTAATGCAGATTATACAAAAACTTCTATTAAAGCAGGAACAATTATGAGCGTATTCATACCTCTAATAACTATCGCTATGAATTTTACTATGATAGCTATCATTTGGATAGGAGGTCACGATATAAGTTCTGGCTCAATTGAAATAGGAACTCTTATTGCTGTAATCTCATATTCGGCGGAAATTTTATTAGGATTTATGATTCTAACACAAGTAATAGTCGCAATACCTCGTGGTCTAGCTTCTGCTAAAAGAATTAACGAAGTCTTAGATACCAAGTTATCTATTGAAGAAATCAAAGTTTTTGAGAAAAATATAAATCTAAAAGGGGATCTAACATTTGAAAATGTAGATTTCCACTACCCTGATTCTACTAAATATACTCTTTCTGACATTAGCTTTAGAGTTAAACCTGGCCAAACACTTGCTATCGTTGGAGGCACTGGTGATGGTAAATCAACTTTATTAAATCTAGTAACCCGTTTATACGATGTCGACAATGGAAACATTTGTATAAATAAAAAAGATGTTCGTTCAATATCAAAACATGAATTAAACGAGGCGATAAGTTTTTCGCCACAGAAATCAACTCTGTTTTTTGGCACTATACGTTCAAATATGCTTTTAGCAAAATCTGATGCTACTGATGATGAAATCTGGAATGCACTAGATATTGCATGTGCAAGTGAATTTGTAAAGAATCTAGAAAATGGATTGGATAGTCCTGTTGAAAAATCTGGAGGAAATTTCTCCGGTGGACAAAAGCAACGTTTATGTATAGCTAGAACCATCTTAAAAAATTCAGAATTCTATATTTTCGACGATTCATTCTCCGCACTCGACTTCAAAACTGATGCTTTTATTAGAAAATCACTTAATACATTCTTAGCTGATAAAATCAAAATTATTGTGGCTCAGAGAGTCAATACAATTGTAGATGCCGATATTATTGTAGTCTTGGATAAAGGTAAAGTAACAGGAATTGGTACACATAAGTCATTAAAAAAATCTAATCCTGTTTACCAAGAAATTTTAGCTTCGCAGGTGTATGATGAGGAGGTTGCCATATGAAGAATTTAGAAAACACTAACTCTTCTAACTGGGTTATTATTAAAAGGTTGTTGGGTTATGTAAAGCAGAGTCGTATACTGGTTGTACTTACAATACTGTGTGCAATTATCGGTACTTTGATGCAGGTCATTAGCCCTAAAATATTGGGTAATGCTACTACACTTATTTTTAATGGATCCACTAGTAAAAGTGGAATTGACTTTTCCCATCTAGGAAGACTTATGTTTATAATCGGATGTTTATATGTAGGTGTATTTTTTACTACTTTTTTACAAGAGAGGATGATGCTTGTAGTATCACAACGCATAACCTACAACTTGCGTAAAGAGTTAAAAGCAAAAATGAATAAACTTCCTATAAATTACTTTGATAAACATTCAAATGGAAATTTACTATCAATTGCCATTAACGACCTTGAAAATATTGTAAATACTTTACAGTCAGGATTATCATCACTTATTTCAAATATTATATTAGCTGTAGGTGTAATAAGTTTTATGTTGATAATTAGTTGGAAATTAACTTTACTTGCGTGCATAATGATTCCAGGCAGTTTAATTGTTGTAAAAATTTTTACACCTGCAACACAGAAAAACAATAAAGAATATTTCAATCTACAGGGACAATTAAATGATCAGATCGAAGAAACTTATCAAGGCTTCTCGGTAGTGAAGAGCTTCAATCAACAGGATAAGTTATTAAAAAAATTCGATGAAACTAACGACAAAATGTATAACTCAGGATGGAAAGCTAAATTCTTAGGTGGAAGTATGATGCCGAGTATGATCCTTGTCGAAAATAGTGTATACGTACTTTTAGCTGTATTTTCTTGTTTAAGTGTAGTGTCTGGATCAATTTTAATTGGGGATATGCAGGCATTCCTTCAATATTCAAAGCAGTTTGCTGATCCTCTATCACACTTCTCGCATATCTGGAACAATCTGCTTTCAGCTGTTGCATCAGCAGAGCGTGTATTTAAAGTACTAGATGAAGATGAGTCTACTGAATACAATGTGTCTTTTGAGAATAAACCTCATGAAGAAGCTAAAATTGCATTTGACAATGTCGAGTTTAGATACAACGATACGCCACTTATTAAGGATTTCAATATGTCAATAGACTCAGGTGAAATGATAGCTATCGTAGGTCATACTGGTGCTGGTAAATCAACATTAATTAATTTGCTTGAACGCTTCTACGATATAAAGGATGGAAATATCAGAATAGACGGTATGGATATCAGAAATTTAAGTTCAAAAGAACTTAGAAGTAAACTTGGGATGGTTTTACAAGATACATGGCTGTTCTCTGGTACAATCTATGACAATATCCTATATGGAAATGAAAATGCTACAAAAGAAGAAATTTATGCAGCCTCAAAAGCTGCTTATGCAGATGATTTTATTCAGAAGCTTCCAAATGGCTATCAAACTGTTTTAGTTGAAGAAGCAAGCAATATTTCTCAAGGTCAAAAACAGCTTGTTACTATTGCCAGAGCTTTTGTGTCCAATCCAGATATATTGATTTTGGATGAAGCGACATCAAATGTAGACAGCCGTACTGAATTAATAATTCAAAAAGCTATGCGTAAGTTGATGAGCGGCAGAACAAGCTTTGTAGTAGCCCATCGCCTTTCTACTATTTACGATGCTGACAGAATTCTTGTTATGAATAAAGGAGATATTGTAGAGACCGGAAGCCATGATACATTGATCGATCTTGGTGGTGAATATGCAGATATATACAATAGCCAGTTTTCACAGAAAGCAATGTAATCCACAAGATTATATTAGTAAAATTTCATACTTATTTAAACATTAAAAGGAACGGTTTTTCCATAACTATAGATTAAGCTAATTCTGCTAATTCTAGATCTATAGATGAAAAATCGTTCCTTTACTGCACTTCATTTATTAAGAGTCAATAGTCTAAAAACTTACGTCACTTTCCCCTACTTTATACCATTAATCAACCCTGTTTCACGAATATCATCAATAAATTTCCTTATTAATGAAATTTCACATATATATATATTACTAATAGCATGCCTTTTATATGTAATTTATATAAACGCCCACTTCTTAAAAAATTTAAAAGTCTCCTGCCAAAAATCGAAAGTAGCATCTATACAGCTGATTTTCTCTCCACCATGCTATTAATAAAAAAGAACCCTATGTATAGACATAAAAACTATCTACACGCAGAATTCATCATTTTTATATTAAATATGTTAAAAATAATCATTCTTCTATCTACATATTTCTATCAAATATCATTTGATTATAATCCAAGTCCTCAAATCCAAGTCCCCTATAAAGAGCACTTGCACCTTCATTTTCACCTGTAACTTCTAAACGGAAACGTACAACTTCAGGGAATGATTCAAACATCCAGTTGAAGAATTTCTTTCCATAGCCTTTTCCCCTACATTGATCTTTTAGGTAAAGTTCCTCCAATATGATAGTTTTTCCACCCGCTTCACATGAATAAGTTATAGCCATATATGCAAATCCTACAACATCATCACCTTCACATAAAACAGCCCCACATACTGAAGGCTCATCTCCAGCTGCATCCATAAAAGAACGCTCAAGTATACTCATGTCTACCTTGTTAAGAACTGCATCACTGTTGTAAAATTCATCTACCATATCCATAACTTCTTTTTTGTCACTTAGCTCCATCTCTCTGATCGATAACATAGCCATTCTCCCTTCCTTATGTCACTTGTTTTTAAATGCTTTAATCCTAGTTTTAGCAATATCTTATCACTTTATTCTAACTAAATTAATTATATCATTGTATTAGACTTTTAACAAATTTCCGAGATATTGGATTTTTCAAACTAAAAAGCCAGTACACTCAATATGTACTGGCTTAATATAATAAAGTTATAATTGCTAGTCCTACTTAATAAGAGCTTTCCCAACTGGAAGAACTACTCTCTTGTAGTGTGTATTTAAAACTGAAGCACCCGATCCATAGAAAGATAAAAGGGCTATTAATAATTCCGAGTAAGCTGCAAGACTGTGACCAAATTCTGGAGCTATTCCAAAAGTACTCATTGAAAGCCCTAAGAAAAGAAAGTCAATCAAAACAAATATTGAAAATAGCACTTTGTGAGTTCCAGCCGCTCCATATGTCATAAATAAAGTAAATATAAGATACCCAAAATAAATAAATCCTAATTGATTTACATCAACTGCTTGTTGTAAAATCGCACCGAATACGCCGTAGTTTATTAACCAACAAGATGCAACTACCAACCAGAAAAATCCGTACGCTCCAAATGCTGTACTACCAAATGTATTATTTAATTTCGCATCATTTATAGATGCGTATATCTGCGCTAAACCACCTAAAAAGATTGCTACTGGTAAAACATAAGAAAGATCTGATGTAATACCTAATTTTTGACTTGAAGCTACTAAAGTCACCATTGCTAATCCAAAAAGCCCTATTGCTGAAGGATCTGCTACACTCACTGTCACATTCTGTGAATTCTCTGTCGAGTGAACACTCATAAAAAAATACCTCCTAAATTTATATTTTATTTTTCCCTTTATAAACATTAACATAAATAGTTGCTTAACTCAAGAATTTTCAATCAATTCAATAGTTTTTATACATTTTTAGTAATTTATAAAATAATTCAACTCAAAAAAGCCCTAGTAATTCAGTATTTAACGCTAGGGCTGTATTTATTCTATTTACTTTTTTAATTTTGATTTTTCATAATTAAACGGTATACTTGTACCTACTACTACATTTTCAATTTTTTCTACTATCAACCAATCATCCATATTGCCTTGATGATCAAAATCTAGTGGATCAATTTCATTTAGTCCCTCAAATTCAACAAGACACAAGCATTTTTTATGCCAACGAGTCTTTTGCTTTTCAGATAAGTTTAGCTTGTCCAGATTATCTTCAAGAGTTTTAACTATTTCTTCGCCTGTTAATTTTACATAGTTTTGTACATTTGACACAGTTGCACTAGCAGATATCTTTGCTGTACCTTTCTTCATAAAATAAAGTGTCTCTCCTTCAAATACTCTGCTATGTGGTATCTTTCTGCCAGCTGCTCCTCTTACTACCATTGTTTTTTCTCCAGCCAATATTTTTTCCAATACCTTTTCTTTATCATCACAATATACTAAATGCACTATAATATTCCTCCAATTAATTTAGTTTAATATATCTATTTTAATTATTATATCATGCTGTAAATCGACATACCTCTCATTTCATGCACTGAAAAGTAAGTTTATCGATATTGTAGTATAATGAATTCTATTTCGCCATATCAATAATAGGTTTTAAACTTTCTCTATCTGTCCAATCACCTTAATGTCCGCGAGCTTATAACTGCCGCCATCCAAGGTTCTCAATAAAACTTTAAAAAGGAGATTTCTAAACGTTTGAAATCTCCTGAATCAAACTATTAATTAGCACTATTTGTTTCATCTGATAATTTATATTTTTAATTTATATTTTTGCTTCACTTGTTAATTTATGTTCTTAATCTTTGCTTATTTAATCCGTTAATTTATATTTTTAATTCATACTCTTTCCTTCATCCGTTATTTTATTAATCGCTTTTAAAAGATCGTCGTAAGGTTGTGCACCCGATATCTTGTATTTACCATTTATAATAAGAGTAGGAACAACATCTATTCCATATTTATGAACAAGTTTAAAATCTTCTTCCACATCACCTTTAACCTGATCAGAGTCGTATGAGTTTTTCCATTCATCGAAATTCAATCCTGCTTTTTTAACACATTCATATATTACTTCATTTTCTTCAACATTTTTACTTTCAACAAAGAAGGCATGTTGTAGATTATCAAACATATCCCAATATGCTAGCTGACCACCGAGAATCCCAGCAGCTTTTACAGCGTACAATGCTGGCATTGAAATTGGAAAAGGAAAATCTTGCTTTAGCATACCTTCAATATTAAAACGATGTAACTCATCTACTTGATTGGCGTGTTCCCAATGAGGTACTATCTCTCCTTTAGCTGCCTCTCTTGATCCAAACATCAATTTAAAATCTTCCATACTGTTTACTAGAGCAAACGATCTATGGATAATCTCTATATCGGGATTCTCTTTAGCTAGTCTTCTCATTTTATATGACATTGGAAAGCAATAGCTACAAATAACATCGTGGAAAAACTCTATAGTTATTTTTTTCATTTTAAATACCTCATCCTTTTTAAAATTTTTTTAAAATTTACATTTAAACTTAAAATAATTTTTAACTAAATAAATCATCTCAAACGTTCTAAATATCAACTTATAAAACTATTCTTACTTCATTAAATAAAACACCTATAAACAGTATATGATAATAATATATCATATGATCGGTTTGCTATCATTAAAGTCACTTATTTATATTGATACCCAAACTAACTGCTCTAAATATATTTTATTAAAAATAATCCAAACTTACTATATTTCTATTTTTTTCTAGATATATATATCCCAAAACAAACGAATAATAAAAATAAGGCATAAATTTAGGAGGCTTATCATGCAAAATAATTTATATGAAATAGCAAAGCTAGGAAATCCAGAAGAAAGTGCAATAAAAAAAGCTGAGAAACTAATAAAAGATGAAACAGGAAAAGATCTCGTTATTATCGCTTGGGAAAAAAACTTATCCAGCAGCGTAAACAAACATAACTAAAAATTTAATGCAAATAAAAAAATGTGTGTCTTTTTATATATAATAGTACAAAAAGGCACACATTTTATATTTTTTGTTAGCAATTCCTTGATTCAATAATTCTACAGATCAAGTGGACGTATATAATAAACTTTTTTCCTTATAAATTATCTGAAATTTTTTGAATTGTTGTTTTAAAATTGACTACTCCATAACCTAGAGAACTATTTGGATATTTGTAGAGATCATTCTTTCTTGTCGCTCCCAGCCTTAAATATGTATTTAATGTTTCAGGTAATAGTAACATTTTTGGCATACTGCTCTGTTTTTTAATATATTCCATAATTAATGTTAACATTCCTGAAACAACCGAGCTACTTACACCTGTTCCAGTACCTACTCTATAACTATCATTACCATAAGTTGAAGTAATATTTACACCAGGTGCCACTATATCTGGTTTCACTCCTGCTATTTTTACTGGGCCTTTTGATGATCCTATCCATATTCCATCATACCTACTATCATAGGCTCCTACAGTAATTGTCTTAATCCCACTACCATAAATAGTTGTGGTAGAAAATGAATCTGAATCAATAAATCCATCCTCTATATCTAAAAGATTCTTATTAGGAAGATAAACATGGTACTCTCCATTTACATATATATCTGGTCTAACCCTTAGAGTCCATGCTCCCGGTTTCATATTCGTTAGATTTATTTCGAGAAGCTCGGATCCTGTTGATATCCACGGGTAAAAGTATCTAACTACATATGTTGTGTTTTCTAAATTAAAACTTCCAATGTATTCATAGTAATCCGGTGCATAGTATGCAGTATAGCTAACTTCTCCAGATGGAGAAATAACAGTTGCATTTACCCTATCTAAATCTTCTCCCTCTAGATAGATATCTAAATTTTCTCCCTCTCCAAATTTTATAGTAATATCATTTACATCTGATTGATTTGTAAATTTACCAGAATAATGTATATATGTATTTCTTTGATCTCCTGCTCCACTTACTACAACAATTCCTGGATATTGTAATTCTTTAAATGTATTGAGTAGTGACATAAGTCCAAATGAAGATCTTAAACCAAGTGTTAAATTTATTATTAATGATTTCTCTTCTTTAATTGCAACGTTTATAACATATGAAAATGCAGCTAGAAAATCTGTTGCGGTGTAGTTTTGCTTTTCTACATAATACTTTCCAGGATATGTTCTTAATTTAACTACAATCAAATCAGCCCCTTCTGATATTCCTTTAATATTAGTATTTACCCTTCCTTCTCCCACAGTAATACCAGCAGCCATTGTACCTGTTCCCACATTATCTCTACTTAAACTTCCATCATTTCTCGCAATAGCTGCATTTAATTCATCTCTTGTAAACTCGCTTCCAAATAGATATCCTTCAGGCGGAGGATTTATGATACCCTCCTGATCCCATAAACTTATTATCTTGCTAGATCCATCATTTCTTATTAGATCTGGATGCAAATAGTCTACACCTGAGTCTATAATTGCAATTAGTACACCGTCGCCTGTTATGTCATTGTAGACATTATTATAAATATAATCTACCTGTGAAACTTCTCTAGCGCTATCTCCCAAAGTGTGATTATCTGATATTTCTATCATCGAACTCATTGGTATCGTCTCACTATACCAAGATACTTCATATATATCGTTTAAGGTTTGTGATTTAAAGTCTACTGGTGTATATAAAACAGCTAATCTTTCATTTAATATAATAAAATTATTTAAGCCTCTCGCCCTAAGAGCAGAATCTAGATCATCTTGATATACTATATAATAAGATTTTTCCATATTTACCTCCTATCTAAAAACATCAAACATCTTTCTTATATCTAATACACCGTATCCATAACTATTATTTGGGTATTCTATATTTTGATTTTGACTAGCTCCTAATTTTAAAAATGTTTTTAAATTAGATGAATATGCTTGTTTTAAATACAATCCATCAACAAGAGTATATTGAAAGTACATTGCAGCCCCACCTGATACGTTGGCTGCTGCTGCTCCCGTTCCTGTTATAGTTCCATAAGTATTATTAGGATATGGCGCAATTATATTTACACCGGGGGCAATAATGTCAGGCTTTAACCAGTTTTGAATTGTTGGCCCTCTAGACGATCCATTCCACAAACTTCGATTTAAAGAATTATATGCTCCTATAGTTATAATTTCTTCTCTGATTCCCGGATAATTAATTGTATAATCGGGATTTGAATTTCTAAACCTCGTTCCGCTTTTTATAAACACTCTATTTGGCAAGTATAAATTATACCCTCCATTAATTATAGTTATACCAGTAAGTCTAATCGACCATACTCCACGTTTAACACTTTTCAAATATATCTGCGTATATTGTTGTCCCGACAAAGGTGTGGGATATGAAGATATTAAAGTATACGAAGTACCTTCTAAATCGAATAAGCCACTAACTTGCAAATAACTGGCATACGCACCTATATTTCTTGTATATTCCCCTGAAGGAGAATATACTCTAACATCCATTTGGTCTGGATTCTCAACCCATAGATCTATAGTTAACTCGTCTTCATCTTCGGTAAGCTCAAACTCTACATTTACTACTTCTCCTTCAGATTGCATCCTTCCTGATGTATGTGTCTGTGTATCGCCCTCATCTCCTGCCCCTACAACTTCACAAAATCCTTTATCATAATATCTTGTCGTATCTATATTTGTAAGCCCCAGAAGATTATTGCTACCCAAAGATATATTAATAACAAGAGGCCTTCTTAACTGGCTTGCTCTCAAATAGGCGTATTGTGATGATGCATGTAGCATTGCATCATTGTAATGTCCATCTATATTTGCAAGCTTTATAATAATTAACTCAGCATCCTCAGCTACCCCAGCGTATTCTGGATTAACATTGCCCATACCCGCACATATACCGCTTAGCATCGTACCTCTTCCCTCTTCGTCTTGTGATAAACTTGGATCATTGTCCTGAATAGCTCTATTAATATCCTCTCTTGTATATTCTGCTCCAAAATAAAATCCTTCCGGAGGATTTCCATCCTTAGTTTGATCCCATAAATAAAGTATTTTAGAAGTTCCATCAGGATATATGAAGTCTCTATGTAAATAGTCTATTCCACTATCTGCAACTGCAATTATAACTCCCCTTCCGGTTATAGACAAATTAGGATTATTTTTAAAATAGTTAACACCTATATCTTCTGTTGAAATCACCCCATTAGATGTACCTTGAGATACTTTAGACAGTGGAGCCATTCTAACCGTCTTTTTGACATCAGATACTGATCTCATTCCCAGTATATTTTCTAATCCTCTAATAAAATTTGCACTATTAAGGCGCAAGACACCATAGTTGTCGCTGAGCCTGATAAATTCATACTGATATCCAGCCTCCTCATACTCATTAAAAAAATTTGGAAAAAATGTTATATTAAAATCGTACAAAACACTCTCTTGCCTCATAAGGCTCTGATTTATATTTCTATCCATTTTATCATTCCTTTTTTCTATTATGTAAGACATATACAAAATATGAATTAGATTTAGAAATTAATATTATACATAT
>NZ_AXUS01000037.1 GCF_000498755.1 Clostridioides mangenotii TR
ATCACCTACCTTATATATTATTGTAAGTGATATAAGACATCAATGTATTAAGATTTTCTTAAGAAAAAGTTATCTATTAATAAAGATCAATATTACAAATTTATGTATTTTGGTATTAAATAATAGTTTATATTTCTATATTCAATATAAAGTATCATTTCGGTGTTTCATACTAAGCGAAGTACTAAAAGGTATTTCGCCTAGATAGAAACTATTGAAAATACTACTCTTCAGATATTTTTAATTCTATATGTAATTCAAAATCATCAAGCCTTTGATCTTTACTCTTTTGGTATGTAGCATATTTTACAACTGATTTTAATAATTTGTTTTTTTCTACTATTGATTCAGTGACAGGGTACAATTCTAATATTTCTCTATTCCCTATTGCAATTACATTGTTGTCTTTATCCATATTTTTTAATCTTGATTTTACGATTTCTATATTTTTATTATTTTGAATTATTTCATTTTTTATGTATTGTGACCTTACTAAAAAAGTATCTTCATCGTAGATACCTCTTTCAAAAAACTTAAATAATTTATTTCTCTGTTTAGATAATTCTTTTAGTTCATTTTCGAGGTCGAGCAGTGCCTTTTTATTTAACTCCTTTTCATAATTAACGTTGTAACTACTAATATCTTCCTTTTCAGTTTTTATTTTATACAAATTTAATGAAGATCGTAGAGAGTCGAAGAAGGATTCTTCAATATATACAAACTTTGAACCCTTATTTCCACATTTGCTTGAACATATCAATTGTGTCGCTCTGTCTTTATTAGGACGGTAGGAAAGGTATTTACCGCATAATTTACACTTGATAATACCAGAGAATGGGTTTTTAAGTTCGTTTTTATGACCTACATGACCTTTAGTTTTTATTATTTTTTGTGCCTGGTTCCAGGCTTCTTCTGATATTATAGGTTCATGTTTACCTTTTACAAGTATCCTATTTTTACTATCGTTGTTTTTAACTGTTCGCTTGCCTGTTGTGTCCTTTATTTTACTATAAGTTTTCTTTTTTCTCTCAATATAGCCACAGTAAATCTTGTTATTTATAATGTTTCTTACAGCAGATCCATACCAATCACAACCTGTATATGTTTTTATGCCTCTGTTATTAAGGTAATCAGATATTTTTGTACTTCCCATATTTTCATTTATATACAAATCAAATACTAATCTAACTATATCGGCTTGATCATTTGGAACTAATATACGTTCTCTTTTATCCGTATAAAAAATATCGTAACCATAGGGTGGAAGTCTGTAAAGGTAGTTTCCATCTTCAATGCTTTTAATTAATCCACGTTGCATACGTCTTGTTATCAACTTCAATTCCTTACGCGCCATAAAAGCTTCAAACTCAGAATATTCTTCGTCAAACTCATCCAATAAATCATAGGTCTTTCTTGGAGTTATAATCTTCGTATCGCTTTCTTTGAAGGTTTCAAGTATAATTCCTTGGTCTTTCATATCTCCACGTCCCAAACGATCGATATCCATTACAAGTACAGCATCGTATTTATTGGATTCAACCTCTTTTAAAAGTTCAATCATTTTTGGCCTATGTATTATCGATTCACCAGATACTAGTTCTTCTTTTATTTCAACTACATTTAATTTCATTTCTCTTGATAAATCTAGTAGAGTAGATTTGTGTTTATTAAGTGTTTCGAATTCACCTGTTTTTTCGGCTTCTAAGTCAGCCCGAGACTTACGCAAGTATAATGCTACATTCATCAGTATCACTCCTAAATGTTCTCTATATTAATTATACTGATATGTATTTGTTATTATTACTAGATGTAATTTAGAATATAATAACTAAACGGCAGCTTTGAAATCAAAGCAACCGTTTAGTTTTGTTTTAGGAATAACATGCGAGATTGCATTCATAGCATAAAATTATCTATAAACACTAACTCATTTAACAATTTATTCAACTACTATTGCATTTACGGGACAACTATTCTCAGCTTCTTTAGCTGTATCAACTAAATCCTTTCCGATTTCCTTATCGCTTGCCACTGCTTTATCTGAGGAATCATCCATAGAAAAAATTTCTGGACAAATAGATGGACATAATCCACAACCAATACACAAATCTTTATCGACTTTAGCGTTCATATTAAATCCTCCTTTATATTTATTTGAATTATTTTATTACCTATTTACCGGTTTATTTAAAATCTCCGATTCTTTTATTCTTGACATTTACACTAAAAAAATACTTAATAACTTAATGTTTTTTATTTAAGGAGATGTAGAAATTATCAAAATTTATTGAAATTGAGGTAGTTGAATTATTTTTAAGTAATAGGACAAATTTCAATAAACATAAACCATAGTAGGGGGTGATTCACATGGCAGCAGAACTAATCGGACGCAATGTAGAAGCACAGGATGGTACAAGGTGGGATAGACTGTACAAAGTTGGAAATAGTAAAATCTATATAAACTATGCAAGAAACTCTAAAGAGGAAAATGATAAAGTACTTGAGGATATTAAACAGGTGCATATAGATATATTAAGGGGTATTGCTGCTAGAGAAAATGAAGATTAGACTTGTGATGAACTAGTCTAATCTTCATTTTTAGGAGTGATATTATCCATTATAAATAAGTAAATTGATAGAAATAAGAGTATTGCACTTAAAACACCTGGAAAAAACGTTGCAAATTTTGATATCGATGGTAAAGTTTCTATCCAACTATTGCCAAGTGATACAAAAACGGTATCTGGATTTTCTAATACATAGATTAATTTGCTTAGTAAAATTGTTATTGGCAGAAATAATAGTGATATTATGCTTATTGTTAAAAATAGCATTGAAAGATACTTACATGATTTGGTATTAAATTTCAAACTTTTTATAATTATCCCTCCGATATTATTTAATTGTGTTGCTAACTATACAACGAATGAAAATATAATTAACACTTTAAAATTTTAAAAAGTGATTAAAGTAAGTAAAATTAGTAATATAATTAATTGTAACGTACTTTAAAACAAAAGAATAGTGGTTATATTATGTAGCTGCTGTTGTAATAGAATATATGAAAAAGTTAGGGAAATAAAAAAGTTATAATCTGTGTTTTAGGGGAAGTACTTCTTTCAATGAATCTTGCAACACCAGAACAAGTTTATGCAGATACAGATATAATTTGTAACAAACAAAGGTGGAACAAAGTCAAGAAATAGTAATTTCAGATATATCATTCAAACTATGGGATATGAATTGGGCTCCGAGGGTAGCCTTAATTTAATACTGAAGTACAGTAATTTATTAAGCAATATCTTAATTTAATATGTGAATTTCTAAAAGGTAGAGATTAGTTTCTCTACCTTTTATTTTTGCTTAACTATAGATAGGATAGAAAGAATTTTATGAAAGGATTAAGTTTAATAAAAAGTATGATAATATGGTTTATGGAGTTATAATATATAACAAAATATAAGTCTATAAATAATAAAACTAGTTTATCAGCATAAAAAATAATAGAGGTAGAAATTAAAATGAATAAAAAAATAATTGAAAAAATACAAAAGCTATTAAGTCTAAGTGAAAGCAGCAATGAGAATGAAGCAAGAGTAGCGATGCTAAAGGCTCAAGAGTTATTAGCAAAGCATAAATTATCCATTCAAGAAGTAAAAGATATCGAAGTTAATAATAGTAAAATAAAATATCATAAAAGCAGTACTACCTTTACTAAAGCAAAGTGGAAAGGAAAATTATCATCAATAATAGCTGAAAACTTTGGTTGCTATATGTATTTTTCATCATGCAGGACAAATACAATAGTTTTCTTTGGTAGAGAAGAGGACATAATAGTGTGTAATTTAGTATTTGACTATGCTTTAGATTGTATTTCTTCGAGTGTAAAAAGAATACAAAATAAATATAAAAAAGATGGTTTAAGTGTAAAAGGATTAGAAAATGATTATGCACTAGGTTTTATTAAAGGCTTAACTAAACAATTTGATGAACAAAAAGAGAATAACCAAGAGTGGGGATTAGCTTTGGTTAAAGATGAAGAAGTAGTTAATGCTTTTGAAAACATAAAATTTGATGGAAAAGTAAAGGCTGTACTTAAATTCTCTGGTCATGCAGAAGTAGCTTTGATGGGTGAAGAAGAAGGAAAGAGGTTTAGTATTTCAGACAGGATCTCAAGAGAAGATGAAGAAGTATTAAAAATAAATTAATATAAAGTAAAAATATCTTAAAGTAATAAATTCTATTCAGAAACAGAAGATAAGCCTAGAATGTACTGTGGCTTATCTCAAGTATAAATGCTATCAATTAAAGTACTTCATATATTCTCAGCAGGACTACATTATAGAATTTTTGTGCAAAATGCTATAATTACATATAAATAGGCTTCTTGATTTAAGATTATAGAGAATTTTTTATTATAAACTATGCCAGGAATTTTATCATTCAAAGCAGAATATCTAGTACAAAATAACTTAAATATTAAGTAGCCAAAAACAGTCCCTATTGTGTTCATCATTAGATCATCTATATCGGATACCTTCCAATTAAACAATTGGCTAAACTCTATTGAAAATGATAAAAATAGACCAAATAAACTAGTTTTCCATATAGACTCATATTTTTTCCATATAAAAGGCAATAAAAATCCAAGAGGCATAAAAAGTATTATATTTTCGATATATGTTAAAACTCCACTTCCTATCCAACGCAATGGAATAATATTAATTTGATCTTGTTGGAAATTTAAGCCATTAGAAGTTAAAACTCCGTATTTCAATACAACTTGTACAGATGGAATGCCTGTAAATCCAAACATTAAAATTATAATATACAAAAATAATGATACCGATATAATGTGTAGCCTGTTAATCTGTATATACTCCTTTAAAGCTTTATGTCTTATTAATATTTGAAATGGAATGAGGAAAATTAAGCCAAATAGAAATAAAATTAACGAATCTTTAATATGACTTAAAATTGAAAATATCATAAAATCACCTACCTTATATATTATTGTAAGTGATATAAGACATCAATGTATTAAGATTTTCTTAAGAAAAAGTTATCTATTAATAAAGATCAATATTACAAATTTATGTATTTTGGTATTAAATAATAGTTTATATTTCTATATTCAATATAAAGTATCATTTCGGTGTTTCATACTAAGCGAAGTACTAAAAGGTATTTCTCCGGAATCTTTACCTATAGATGCAACTATATATCCACTACCTTCTTTTTCCATAGTAGTAGCAGTAGGTTCAAATGCTGTTGTATAGTCAGCTTCACCACCTACAAATGCACCAGCCATTACACCGAATTGATTATCAGTTTGTTTGTAACATTAAGGAATTAGATTCAAATATAAAAAATGACCTCCTATAGTTAAATATAAATAACTATAGGAGGTCATTTTTATAATATAGACTTTATTTTAAAGTCTTAAAGTTGTATTTGTGTTTTTTATTTTACTTAACTTATTTTATAGAGGTTATTAATATCCGCTAAAAAATATTTTCAGATAAAAAAATTTATAAAAAATCTTATTGACAACTATTATCAAAAAGAGTATTCTAAAGTTAAATCCGAGTGTTTTAGTAGGAATTAAAAAAGGAGGAGTATATATATGAATCGTAGATTATTAAATATAGATAATGTTTATGCCAGTATAGAGGGAAAGAGTATCTTAAATGGTTTAAATATTCAAGTTAACAAAGGTGAAATACACGTTATAATGGGTCCTAATGGAGCTGGAAAATCAACTCTAGCTAATGTATTAATGGGGCATCCGAAATACAAGTTAGATAGTGGATGTATACTGTTTGATGGAGAATTAATTGATGAATTAAAGGTAGATGAAAGAGCTAAAAAAGGAATATTCCTATCATTTCAGAATCCAGAAGAAGTAAATGGAGTAACTGTAGAGAATTTTCTCCGTACAGCGGTAACATCTCAAAAGGGTAAGGCACCAAAAATTTTAGCATTTAATAAAGATCTTAAAAAGCAAATGGAAGAATTAAAGATGAATCAAGAATTATCTAAACGATACTTAAATGTTGGATTTTCAGGCGGAGAGAAAAAGAAAAATGAAATTCTTCAGCTTTTAACTTTGCAACCTAAACTGGCAATTCTAGATGAGACGGATTCTGGGCTTGATGTAGATGCTTTGAAAGTTGTATCAAACGGAGTGAACTTATATGCTAACTCAGATAATGGCGTCATTATTATAACACATAACAAGAGAATACTAGAAAATATTAAAGTCGACTATGTTCATGTATTGAAAGCAGGTAAAATAGTCGCTACAGGACCTAGATATTTAGCAGATGACATTGAAACTAATGGATATGAAAAGTTTTTAGAATCATCTGATGAAAGTAAAGAAGGAGGAGACGATCATGGCCGAAGATAAAACATATGTCGAAGATATTGATCGCGGTATCTATGATATTAAAAACGAAGATACATACTCTTTTAAAGCTGATAAAGGTCTAGATGAAAAAATCATTGTAGAAATTTCAGAAGGTAAGAATGAAGTGGACTGGATGAGAGAGTTTAGACTTAAATCATTAAAAACTTATGAAGAATTAGACTTACCTCCATGGGGTCCAGATCTAAGTGAATTAGATATGAGTCAAATTGTTACATACGTAAGACCAAAGGTAGATATGAAAGAAGATTGGAATGAAGTTCCTGAAGATATTAAACAGACATTTGATTTGTTAGGAATTCCGGAAGCAGAGAAAGCTTCTCTTTCTGGAGTCGGTGCACAGTACGATTCAGAAGTCGTATATCACTCTATTAAGAGTGAATTAGTAGAACAAGGCGTTATCTATACAGATATGGAAACAGCCGTAAGAGAACATGAAGATATAGTAAAGAAATACTTTATGAAAGCAGTACCTCCAAATGATCACAAGTTTGCTGCATTACATGGAGCAGTGTGGTCAGGAGGATCATTCGTCTATGTTCCAGAAGGTGTTCATGTTGATATTCCTTTACAATCGTATTTTAGATTGAATTCACCAGGAGCTGGACAGTTTGAGCATACTCTTATCATCGTAGAAAAAGGTGCATCTCTACATTTTATAGAAGGATGTTCTGCGCCAAAATACAATGTAACCAACCTTCATGCAGGATGTGTTGAGCTATTTGTAAAAGAAGGGGCCAGCCTTAGATATTCAACTATAGAAAACTGGTCAAGAAATATGCTCAATTTAAATACTAAAAGAGCTATTGTTGAGAAAGACGGAAAAATAGAGTGGGTGTCGGGATCTTTTGGATCTAAGGTATCTATGCTCTATCCGATGAGTGTTTTAAAAGGAGATAATTCTACATCAGAATTTACAGGTATTACTTTTGCGGGAAAAGGACAGGTACTTGATACAGGGGCAAAAGTAGTACATATAGGTAAAAACACTTCTTCTAATGTCAACTCAAAATCTATCTGTAAAGATGGAGGGGTTGCCAATTACAGAGGTGTGGTTAAAATCGGTCCAAAGGCTAAGAATGCTAAAGCAAATGTATCTTGCGAATCCTTAATGTTAGATGATGAATCTAGATCAGATACTATCCCAGTAATAGATATAATGAATGATAAAGTAGATATTGGTCATGAGGCTAAGATAGGAAAAATAAGTGACGAATCTATTTTCTACTTGATGACTAGAGGACTTAGTGAAGACGAAGCTAGAGCAATGATAGTAAGAGGATTTGCAGAACCAGTTGCAAAAGAACTACCTTTGGAATATGCAGTAGAAATGAATCAATTAATCCAGCTAGAGCTAAAAGGTGCTATCGGATAGGAGGATAAGAAATGGCGAATACATTAAAAAAAATAAATGAATCCCCAGTATCCACTTACAGATGGCTGGGAGTAAACGAATGTAATATTGAAAATAGAGACTTCTATGAAAAGAAGAGTCAAATAAATAGAAGTATAAAAAATAAAGGCAATGTTGTATTTTCAGAGGAACTTCTAGGAGTTGAAACTCAAATTCTACCTTCTCAGATTCCAATGGGTGAATCTTTTAGAAGTTATATCGATGAAAAAACTAATAATGTACAAGTTATTAATGTAAAAGAAGATACTAAAGAGCCAATGGTATTTGAATACAACTTAGATAAGGAAACTTATATTGAACGAGAGAAATTTATTTTAGAAGAAGGGGTTAATGGAACCTTCGTATTTGTTCAAAAAGGTGTAGGAACTCACTTAGGAATTAGAGAGATTCATGCAAAACAAGGGTCAACAGGAAAGATAATTAAGGTCAATTTCTTGGGAAAAGATTCTCTTGATGTATTTGAAACAATTGTAAAAGCGGAGAAGGGCTCTAAAATAGAGATTATTCATATTAATTTGGGATCAGATGTTACTGTTGATAATCTGAATATGCATTTAGAGGAAGAAGCTGAAGGTAGTATAACAGGTATGTATTTAGCTGGAAATAAGGACCAATTGGACATGAACTATTATCTAGAGCACGTAGGTAAAAATAGCAGCGGCGATATAGATGTCAAAGGAGTTTTAGATGGAGAAGCTCAAAAAATATTTAGAGGAACTATCGACTTTAAAAAAGGTGCTAAAAAAGCCAGTGGTCGAGAGCATGAAGAAGTAATGCTTTTATCTGATAAAGTTAGAAATAGGGCTATTCCTTTGATTCTATGTACAGAAGATGATGTATATGGAGAGCATTCGGCTTCATGTGGAAGGATCGATGAAGATAAACTATTTTACTTAATGAGTAGAGGGCTTTCTTTAGAAGAAAGTAAGAAAATGATGATAGAGGGTAATTTCAACCCTATTTTAGATAAAATAGAAGACCAATCATTAGTAGATGAAATAAAATCTGTTATACAAAGGAGAGTGTTGTAAATGAGAAATTATAAAAAAGATTTTCCTATCCTAATGGAATCAGAAAATCAGACAAAACTCGTATATTTAGACAATGCCGCAACTACACAAAAGCCAACATATGTAACTGATGCTATCTTAGACTATTACAATGGCTATAATGCAAATCCACATAGAGGATCATACAGTATATCTGTTAAGGCTACAGAAGCCATGGAAAATGTGAGAAGTAAGGTTAAATCTTTTCTGAAAATAGAAGATAAAACGGGAGAAGTTATTTTTACTAAAAATGCAACAGAGGCTTTAAATTTAGTTTCTCAAAGCTATGGAAGAAGTTTTGTAGAAAAAGGCGATGAAATTCTTATTTCTATACAAGAGCATCACTCTAATTTAGTTACATGGCAACAAGTTGCAAAAGAAAAAGGTGCAACATTAAAATATATTTATCTAAATGAAGACGGCACTATAGATATAAAGGATTTTCTCAACAAGATATCAGAAAAAACAAAGGTAGTTGCTATTACACAAGTTTCTAATGTTTTAGGATTCATAAATCCTATAGAAGAAGTCCTAAAAATAAGTAAAGAATACGGTGCAATTACTGTTGTAGATGGAACACAGGCAGTTCCACATATGAGTGTTGACTTAAGTAAACTAGACCCAGATTTCTACGTATTTTCTGGACATAAACTATTAGCTCCAATGGGTGTAGGAGTCTTATATGGAAGAAGAGAACATTTAAACAAAATGCCACCATTTCTTTATGGCGGAGATATGATTGAATATGTAGAAGAGCAGAGCACAGAGTTTGCAGCTATACCATCTAAATTCGAAGCTGGGACACAAAATGTAGAAGCGATCATTGGACTTGGAGCTGCAATTGACTATTTAGAAAGAATTGGAATGGAAGAAGTACGATCTCACGAACAAAAACTCACAACTTATGCTATTAAACAGTTGCAGAAGCTACCTTATATTAAAATTGTAGGCAGTGAAAATGAGAAGCGAATTGGTGTAATACCTTTTGAAGTTTTAGATGTACATCCTCATGATGTGGCATCGATTCTTGATCAGGACGGTATTTGTATCAGAGCTGGAAGTCACTGTGCACAGCCACTTTTAAATCATATGGGGTATAGAGCTGTATGCAGAGCATCCTTTTATATATACAATACGACAGAAGAAATTGATTATTTTGTTGATAAACTACAAGGGGTAAGAAGGTGTTTAGGATATGAATCTTAATGAAATATACACAGAACTTATTATGGAGCACAATGCCAATAAAGAAAATAAAAGAAGTTTAGAGCATGCGGATGTGTGGAAAAGAGGTCACAATCCAAGTTGTGGTGACGATATTATCTTAGAGATTGCTTTAGAGGGGGATACAATTAAGGATGTATCATACACAGGTAGCGGATGTGCAATTTCACAAGCATCTACATCCATGATGATAGATCTAATAAAAGGAAAATCAAAACAAGAAGCATTAAATCTAGTAGATACTTTTCTAAAAATGATAAAAAGAGAAATAACAGAGGAAGATCAATTAGAAGAGCTAGAAGACGCTATGGCACTTAAAAACATTTCAATCATGCCTGCAAGAGTTAAATGTGCAGTACTGGCATGGCATACATTAAAAGATGCAGTAGAAGAGAATTAGTTAAAAGCTTTGTGAATAAGACTTATTATAGCAGCATTATTTGACGACCTGAAGAAATTAATCTGGCAGTGGTTTTGAAACATTCAATTCCACTGCTTTTTTATGTGTACTTTTATTTATACTAATGTTTGGATTTTTTTATTTTACTGATAGGGTAGTTTTGGATAAAGTACTATATCAAAGTCATACTCATCACGTTTTTTATGGTTTTTGGTATAAGTAACTCTATCTAAGACTGTTTTTAGTAATTTATTTTTTTCTTCAATAGTAGATATGGCGTAATTATCAAGAAGGTATTCAAGAGAAGGTAAAAATTTAATTTTTGCTTGATTTTTTTCTGTTTCTTTATTAATTTCATTCTTTATATGCTTAATAGAATCATTTATAGTATCAATCCTATTACTTATATTTTTTGACCTATTTAAATAAGTATCAATATCGTAGATACGTTTTTCTAGAAAATCATGTAAACCATCTTTTTGTTTAGCGAGTTCATCGAGTTCTTTTTCTAGATTAGATAATATTTTATTATAATCTTTTATGGCTGTCGAATTGTTATTTTTTATATCATTCTCAGAAATATCAATTTTATATCCAACAAGCCATCGTTCTAAAGACTCAATAATAGTTTTTTCCAGAATATCTAATTTAGTACTTCTATTTAAACAATTTGAGCAGACCATATATTTTGTATATATATTGGTTCCATCTTTCTGCTTAGAAGTAGAACTCTTTGCAATCAATGTATAACCACATAAACTGCATTTAACAATACCAGCTAAAGGGTTAGTAAGAACATTATTTGGAGTAGATGAAATACTCCTTTTAGACCTTATACTATTGCATTTATTCCAAAGATCTTCAGATACAATAGGTTCATGAATTCCTTTTGCTATAATCCAGCTATCCTTTTCAGTTTTAGAACTCTTGGAACCTTTTCTTTTAGTAGTATTCCAAGAAATATAGCCACAATAGACTTTATTTTTAATAATATCTCTTATTAATTTATCATAAAAAGTTCTTCCTGTTGTAGTTTTATAGCCTAGTGAATTTAGATAACTAGCAATTTTATTAGCGCCATTACCATCGCTATACAAATTGTATATAATTTTTACAATTTCAGATTTTTCATCATCTACAACAAGATACCTATCTTTGTTTTGATATTTAATTTTATACCCATAGGGCGGGTTTGTAGCTACAAACTTACCTTCTTCAATAGACTTTATTCTACCTCTTTGCATCCTTCTAGTAATCAATTTTAGTTCTTTACGAGCCATAAATGCTTCAAACTCAGAATATTCTTCATCAAACTCATTACTCAGATCATAGATTTTTCTAGGAGTTATTATTTTAGTATTACTTTCTTTAAATGTATCTAAGATAAGTCCTTGGTCCTGCATATTTCCACGCCCCAAGCGATCTATATCCATAACTAAAACGGCATCAAATAAGCCGTTCTTAACCTCATTTAACAATTCCATCATTTTAGGTCTGTTAACGAGACTTTCGCCACTCACAAGTTCTTCTTTAATTTCAACTATATTTAAATTTTTATCTCTAGCAATATTTAAAAGAGTAGATTTATGTCTGTCAAGAGTTTCAAATTCACCATTCTTTTCAGCCTCTATGTCTGCACGTGACTTTCGCAAGTATATTGCCACATTCATTTGTATACCCCCCTTAAACATGTCTATAGTAATTATATGGTTGAGAGAAAATTATTATCACTATAGAGAAAACATAGGACAAAAGTCAATATGTATAAAAAAAGTACTAGCTTTATATTAAAAAGATATGATGTTCAATTGATGAAACAGGATTATCTGAAACAAAGTAATAGGACAATTTTATATAGTCATACAATCAAGTAGGGGGTGGGTGAGAATGGAATATGATGTAAAATATAAGTACAACTCTGGAAAGACAATAGTTCATATTGTTTCACCGGAGCGCATATTAAAAAGAAAAATGACTCAAATGGAGATACAATATATACTTGATGATGTGAAGAAATTGAAAATTGAGCGCTTAAAACGTATATCTTTACAATCTTGTGAAATAGATTAAAATAAAGTAAGAGTTGGTAGCGAAATTCGAATTGAGTTCAATTTTTTGGACATTTTTTGAAAATTTAAATAGAGGACTTTTTATATTGTAGACTTATTGGTATTTTATAAATAGATAGTTTATACAGTATATTAAAGAAGAAAGTAAAAGAGTAACTTAAATGAAGTGAAACCTAAAAGTTTAACATTTGGGTCTCAGTACATAAACGATACTCTTTTACTTTGGTAATTTATATGTTCGTTCATTTTATAGTTTAATCTCTACATTTATTATTACAACGGCAACATGATGAACAGCAATTACATCTGCTACATATACGAGATCTTGAAAATCTTCTTCTACATCTGCTACATCGTACACATCTTTTACTTAAAATAAAAAATAATCTATCCATTTATACACATCCCTTAGAGATTATTAGAATATTAATATTCTTATAGTATTGTATTAAAATTAAATATATTTGTTACACGATTTTTGTAAATTCTACATAATATAACAAAAATATATGTTTTTATATATATTAAAAGAGTATTTACTTGTTACTTTTGTATTTTTATGTATAATTTACATAACATTATAGTTATTTTTAGTTTAGTTGATAAATATAGAACAATAAAGGAATGAAAATATTATGGAATAGTTTTTTAGGGTTAATTCTGGTAGCAGAGGAAATATATCTATTGTACCAACTCTTATTGGATATTCAACAGGAGGTATAAAAACTGTAGTTTATGTTTTGATTATAATTTGCATAATACATATGCTGGAATCATATATTTTATATCCAAAGTTAATGAGTAAGAAAATGAACTTCCAATATTCTTTACTTTTATAATATTAATTTTTTCAGAACATTTCTTTGGAGTTTTGGGTTTGATATTAGGAAAAAACGTGTTATAAATAAACGCCGAATTGTATATCAGTTCTTACATTTACGTTGTCAGCATCAGTGTTTTCACCAAGAGTAAGCCCTTTTTGTTTTAATACATATTCAAAAGTCATAAGTGGCATTCCACCTTTTCTACCACCTAATACCTCTTTACCTTTGAGATCTTCGTACTTAAAATCAAGCATTTTTTCTCTAGCAATTAAGAAACTT
>NZ_AXUS01000038.1 GCF_000498755.1 Clostridioides mangenotii TR
CATGATTTTATATCAAAGGAGGTTATATGGTACGAGATGGAATTATAGGTTTTGCTGTTGGAGATGCTTTAGGTGTTCCTGGAGAGTTTAAAAGTAGAGTACACCTCAAGGATAATCCAATTACAGAGATGATAGGATTTGGGACACATCACGTTCCCAAAGGTTCTTGGTCAGATGATACTTCAATGATGATTGCAACAATGGATTCAATAATAAAATCTAAAGGAATAAGCTATAATGATATGGCTCTTAGGTTTTGTGATTGGGCGGAAAGAAATAAGTATACAGCTACAGGACAGGTATTTGATATTGGTACAACAACATGGGATTCTTTAATGAGATATTCGAATAGTTTAAAACCAGCAATTGAATGCGGAGCTACAAATTTTTATGAAAATGGAAATGGGTCTTTAATGAGAATTTTACCTTTGGCATACTATCTGCATAAATATGATAAAAACATAATGCCTACGATTAACAACGTGTCATCCATCACACACGCTCATGAGATAAGTGTATTAGGGTGTGTCATTTATGTTAGATATGCGATATTTTTGATGATGGGTATAGAGCCAGATACTGCATATGATATGTTGAGAACAAGTCATTATGAAAGTCTATTTTCGCAAGGTACGATTAAAGAATATGAAAGAATCCTAACTGGGAATATAAAATGTTTAAGTTTAGAGGATATCCGATCCACTGGATATGTGGTACATACTTTAGAATCTGTAATTTATTCATTTTTAAACAATAAGGGATATAAAGATAGTGTATTAGCAGCTATTAACTTAGGAGGAGACACAGATACTATAGGAGCTTTAACGGGTGGTCTTTCAGGGATATATTATGGATATGATAATATCCCTATATCATGGATTGAAAGTCTGGCTAAAAAGGACTACTTATTGTATATATCGGATGAGTTTTCAAGTTATTTAAATAGTTTATAAAAAAGGTAGTAGTGAATTTCTACCTTTACCTAGTGATGCCATTTTAGGAGGGGGATAAAGATTAAGACATATGAAAATTATCATAGACACAGCCATGAGAGTAACATATATACTCCAGATAGCCCAATGTTTATTGAAGACTATCTAAAAAGAACATATGAGTTAGGTCATAAAACAATTAGTACAGTAGAACATGGATGGTTGGTAGATACTTTGATTCATATTTAAAAATAGAAAAGTTCAATAAGAAGTTAATAGATAAAGGTGAATCCCCTCTTAAATGGATCTTTGGAGGGGAGTTCTATTGGGTCAAAAATAGATTTGATAAAGATAGAACAAATTCTCACATTGTTATATTGGCCAGAAATGAAAACGGAAGAAAAAATATAAATAGAATAATGAGTCAATGCAACAAAGATGGTTATTATTATAGACCTAGGATAGACTTAGATCTTATTATGTCTTTACCAAGTGAGGATGTGTTTATAACCACAGCCTGCTTAGCATTCTGGAAATATGATGATATAGATGATATTATTCTAAAGCTACATAACAAATTCAAACACTTCTATCTTGAGGTACAAGCACACCATACAGAAAAGCAAAAAGAAATAAATAAACATATTATCAATCTTAGCAAAGAGTATGATATACCAATCATAGCTGGGGTAGATTCCCACGTTATATATAATGATCAATTAAAAGAAAGAGATGATTATTTAAAAAGCGAGAATGTAATCTACGATGAAGAAGAAGGTTGGTTTCTAGATTTCCCTGATTATGATACATTATTTGAAAGATTCCAAGACCAGGATATACTATCAGACAGAGAGATAAAAAAAGCTTTAGAGAACACAAATCAGACACTAAAATTCGAAGAAATTGTATTAAACAAAGATATAAAAATGCCTACTTTATATCCTGAGTTATCTCAAGCAGAAAGAGATAATAAGCTAAAGGATCTTATCAATGAAGCATGGAAAAAAGAAAGATTAAATATACCAAAAGAATTACATAAAAAATATCTTGAGCAAATTAGATACGAAGTAAATGAGATTATTGGTTGTAAAACGAGTGATTATTTTACATATAATAAGGAAAGTATTGATCTTGGGATCAACAAATATAGTGGAGTACTTACCCATTCTGGAAGAGGATCTGCTGTTAGTATGTACACGAATAAATTGCTTGGATTTACTGAAGTAGATAGAATAGCAGCAAAGGTAACCATGTATCCGGAACGTTTCTTAACTAAGGAAAGAATATTAGAATCTCATGCAATGCCGGATATCGACTTCAATGTTGCATCAAGAGAACCTTTCTTACAAGCTCAAAGGGAACTATTAGGAGATAAAAATGTTTATGATTTAATCGCTTTTGGAACTTTGAAGTTTAAATCAGCATGGAAGATGTATGCTCGAGCATATGACATAACCCCTTCTGATGCAGACATTGTATCAAAGCAAATTGATAAGTATGAGAGTAAGTTGAAGTATGCAGAAAAAGATGAACTAGGAGAACTTATTGAAGATATTAGTATATATGATTTTATAGACGAAAAATACAAAGACTTAATTGAAGGATGTAAGAAGTACTTAGGAATTATCACTACTAGAAAACCGCATCCTTGTGCTTCAGTTGTTAGCCCATTAAATGTTGAAGAAGAAATCGGAGTAATATTGTGTAAATCTCCAACTACGAAAAAAGAAGTATTGGTGGCCTGTATTGAAAGTGGAACTATAGATGCTTTTGGTTGGTTAAAAAATGATTTTCTATTTGTAGATGTGGTTAGAACAACAGATCAAATATATAAACGTTTAGGAATGAAGCCTTTATCCATAGATGAATTATTAAAAAGAATAGAAAACAATGAAAAAGTTTGGGACATATACGGTAAAGGGCTGACTTTATGTGTCAACCAATTAGAAAAAAGTAGCACTAGAAAGAAGACTATAAAATACAAACCTCAAAATATAGTAGAGTTATCTTCACTAATTGCTGGAGTTAGACCATCCTTTAAAGATTTAATCGATCAATTTTTAGCTAGAGATAATTTCAAATATAATATAGAAGCATTAGATGACCTTTTGCAAACTCCAGAAATGCCATACTCGTACATATTCTACCAAGAGCAATTAATGCAGATACTTGAATTTGCTGGGATTAATGTTAAAGAGACATATGACATTATTAAATCAATAAGTAAGAAGAAAACTTACTGTAGAGATTGTGAGAATACAGGAAATGATGGAATGAAAATATGTCCTAGATGTGGGAGTAGACACATCGCTCCATATGTTGAAAAAATAGAAGAAGAGTTTACAAAAGGATTTAAAAGAAAAATAAATATAGATGATGATAAAGTAGTTAAAGAGGTATGGAGTATTATATTAGCTTTTGCAGGTTATGGATTTAATGCTTCCCATGCGTATTGTATGGCTATTGACAGCGTAACTCAGGCATACTTGAAAGCTTATCATACAGAAATTTTTTATGAAGTAATGTTAGAAAACTATACTGAAAAAGGTGAGAAAGATAAAGTAAAAGCATTAAAAGAAGAAATGAAATATTTCGATTTAAAAATAGGAGAAATTAAATTTGGACAAGACAACAGAGGATTCAAGGCTGATATTGAAAATAAGATAATAAGTCAATCAATCAAGTCTTTTAAACAAGTTAACCAAGATACAGCTAATGTTTTATATGAGTTATCAAAATACGAATATAATTCAGTTGTTGATTTATTTGTAAAGATTAAAGAGTTCGGAATTGATAAAGGTAAGATGGATGTATTAATAAATTTAGGATACTTTGAAGATTATGGGAATATCAACTATATAAAAACTGCATATTACTTATTTAGACA
The DNA here is from genome assembly GCF_000498755.1 of Clostridioides mangenotii TR. Classification (GTDB taxonomy): domain Bacteria; phylum Bacillota; class Clostridia; order Peptostreptococcales; family Peptostreptococcaceae; genus Metaclostridioides; species Metaclostridioides mangenotii_A. The sequence goes on from NZ_AXUS01000038.1 coordinate 3,820, forward strand.
ACATTACGATACGAAACTAGTGAATAGCAGTTCTGTTTATTATCAATTTTTAATGCCATACGCAGCTATAAAAACTGAGAAACAGATAAGAGAGATTGACACAAAGCAATATATACTAGATCAACTTAATAATATAGATAAAACAATTTCTGATAGTGAACAAATCATAACAGATTTTAGAAGATACGAGTACTCAGAATTTAAGAATTCAGAAACGAATAAAGACTGTTACGTTATAATAAATAATTTACAAGAAAATGAGAGTTATAGCCCTAATTTTGAATTATACAATATTAAAACAGGTCAAATTAGAATAGCCAAATCATATAAAAAAGATCGATTAAAAATTGATGATACCGTAATAATAAGTAAATTTAAGAATAAGCCTAAGCAAAAATATATTGGTATTGATGAAAAGACAGGAGATCCGAAATATGAACCATTAGACACTAATGAAGATTGGATAGATAAATTTTATAAGATTTCTATATAATTAGTTGACATTATAGTAACAACATAGTATACTGATTTTAGATAAAGATATTATAGTAACAACAAAAAGGGGGTAACGAATGGAACTAAATTTAGAAATGTCGCTTGAGGACATGTGGAGTGTTATTGAAGATAAATTTAATAGTTTTATTAATCTCTCAAGGAAGACAAACAAAGAGGCAAGTGACTGTCTTGATATGGCATCTTACTTTTGTACAATTCAAGACAATATACAAATTTTAGATGACAAGATGAGACAGAGCATGCACGGAGAATTGGAACAATATATGAAAAATAATCCAGGAATATATGGCTCAGAAGAAATGTGATTATTGTACGGAAGTAAAAAATAATATAACAGAAATCAGTATAGAAAATGAAGTTAACTATATATGTAGAGAATGCTATCTAGATTATATAACACAATGCGAAATATGCAATGAAATTATATATAAAGATGATTTTAGTTGTCAAAAATGTGGAATTTCAATATGTAAAGAAGATAGCTATAAGTATCAAAATAGATGGTTAGAATTTGACACTGTCTGTGAAGAGTGTTGGGATGATATAAAAGAAAAAATTAAATAAGATAATATTTTCATTATTATGGAGGTTAAATTATGGAAGAATTAATAGGAAAATGCTTTTTATTTATTAATGAAGAATATGTAGTAGAAGAAGTTTTACTCTATGGTCATAGATGTGTTTGTAGACAAATGTCTGATGATACAACGAAACAATTTAGTTGTGATTATGTTAAAGAATTGATACTAAGATATAAAGATTCTATAAGAGAACGAGAAAAAGATTGTGATGCAATAGTGTTTAAAGAAGAAGATGAGAAAGAATTATTAGAGAGAATGCTTAAATTTTATATGGGTAATGGAAGCCCATCTTTCAAAGATTTACAAATAATATTTAAATTTAATAAGGAATTTAAATAAAATGAATAGTTCATTTATAAAGAAAGGAGGAGATGTACATTAGGAAAAAAATTATATTTGCGGTGCTTGTTATTTTAATTTTAATAGGAATTTTTATAAAAGTACATGCAAAAACGGACGAGGAATTGCCAGCAGCAAATTTTAAATATGATGCAAGTACTTTAGTTAAAGAATCTGCAATTGCCTTAAACAGTGCTATAAAAGAATATTACAATAGCGATGAATACAAAATGTATAAACTAAAAGCAAATATAGAAAATGAAACAGGAATTAAGATAAAAGAATTACAAGCAATTACATGTAATATAACATACTATTCTAGCTTGGCTTGTGAGAATGGAAAGTATGGATTTAAGACAGCATCAGGAACAATGATGAATGACAAAACAGTCGCTAATAATTTCCTTAGTTTCGGAACGGATTTATACATAGATGGTTATGGTCATAAGATAGTCCATGATAGAGGGAGTAGCAGACATTTTAACACTGTCAATAGATTTGATGTTTATGTCCCGAGAAATAACGGAGAGGGTGACAGCGTCTATTACAAGAGGGTTAATAACATGGGTAGAAAAACAGTTACGGGTTATATATTAGTGGAGGAGTAGATTATATGAGATTAGCAATTTATGATATACCAGATTTAACTTTCTATAAAGAAAATGGAGAAAAGATTTTTACTACAAAAGATTGTAACAATATGGCTATAAGAGAGTATTTCGATGATAATGATGGAAGTAAAAGAGTTTTTATATTTTTAAAATTCGATATTATTATGTTAGATTTATTAAACTGCAAGTTCAATGAAGAAACAGATAGGAGTGACTTTGAAAAGGATGATAATATATTCTCTTTTTCAATATCCGAAAAAAGCAATTCTCAGAAATTAAAATTAAGAGGAATATTTAATGGGAAAAATGATCAAGGCCTTTCAATCCCAATGAGTTTTAAAGCTGAGGAGTGTGTGTTTGTTAATATTGATAAAGTAAACACTATCTTGAACTTAAGTGCCGCAAAAGTAACCGAATTTGACTACGTTTTAGAGTGTTTTAAAAATAAAAAAGATGATTACATTAAGTTTAATGTTTTAAAAAAATAATAGAGGTGCTGATATGAATTCAATAGTAATTACAGCGATATATTTTACATGTCTTGGGATTGCGATAGGATGGATAGGAGAATACATATCTAAAAACAAAAAGAAACGAACGATCCTATATGGCGATTATGAATATATACAATCGAAAAAAGATAAAAGATATACAGAAAAGGGTTTTTAAATGGATTTATTAAAAGAGATAGAAATTACTTTACTTCCATATTCTAAATTGATTGCAATTTTATTAGTGTTAGGAGTAATGAATAGATTATTCAAAAATTGAAAAGAAAAATACAGGAAACAAAAAGAAATAAAAGGTAGATTTTATTCAAATAACAATTTCAAGTTAATGACAGAAAGAGGTTTTAAATGTTCGAACAAAATTTATTATCTACAGTTCTTTTATGTGTAGGAGCTGCGGTATTGATAAAAATAATTTATAGAGAATAGGAGAAAATATTTGAAGATAATAAGAGAGAAAGATAAGAAAAAGAAATCAATTGAACAAATATGTAATGAGTCTATTATGCCTAAACTGTATTCAATAGACAATAATTCTTTTGTACTTTGGGAAGGTAGAGAGACGTTTATATCTTCTCTAATTGAATCAGTTGAGAATAATAAATTAATGTATTTATATGGAAAATGGCATAGAGGTATAGGGAAAAGTAGTTTTATAGCAAATCTAAGCAAAGAATATGATATACCGATTATAACAACAAGTAGGATGCAAAAGAAATTGTTTGTAAATGAGTTACATGTGCCAGAAAATAAAGTGTTTTTTATGCATAACGAAGAATATTCTAATGACACTAAATACAGAAGAAACGAGTTCAATAAATTCGCAGATAATGAGAATCGCATGTATGCTTTAGTAGATTTATGGGGTGCTCAAGGAGGTCATTTTAAAATGATAAATAAATATTTTGACGAGAATGATATCAAAGGGACTTTATTGGGATTTGTCAGTGATGATGTTCAATATAGATTAAAATAGATATTTTATTATAGATTCGTAGGCTAATATACCTTAGCATTACCTAGTAGAAATTAAGAGAGAGAGGAATAAATTTGAACGATAAAATATTTTATTATAACAATGAAGGAAAATTATATTGTAATAATTTGAATTTAAGTATATCTGTGACAGATATTTTATCCATTGCTCAAACACCTAAAGATTTAGAATGGATAAGTGAAACTTTAATAGAAACCATTGAGTGTGAAACAGAGGATATGCTTGACGAAATGGAGTAGGGGGAATAGATGTATAGATATAAAGTAATTGATCTCAGAACATTTGATTATCTACCAGATAAAAATAAAGAATATGAAAAATTAAAAGGCCAAATGTTCTTAATGAATAATGTAAACGGATGCAATTTATCCAATCAAATTGATGTAGCATTAGTATTTATTGACAAAGTTATAAAATCATCTGCAACATCATTTTGTAAAAAAGGAAATTATTATTCTCTAACAACTTTAGATTTCAGTTGTGAAATGGTACTGTTAGAAAAGATAGTATAATGTATAGTAATATACAAGAATATCGATATTTGTTGAAAAGATTAAATGATGCTGAGAGATATTTTTTATCTCTTAGTGATTCTGATATTGAAACAATTGAGAATAGTAAAAATTATATAGCATTGAAACAAATTATATATAAATTATGTGAACTGCATCTTTTAATTAAAGAAGAAATATAGAGGGGGATTTAATGGAAAATCTGAATAAAAAAGGGGAAACATTAAAAAAGATTTTTGTGTTTTTAGGATATTCAGGATCAGGGAAATCAACATTAGAAGAATATATATCTGACAGTATGAATATACCAAGGTTGATTAGTCATACGTCTAGACCACCAAGATGTGTGGAAGAAGTAAGAACTCAGTCTTATCATTTTGTAAGTGATACATTCTTCAAGGAAAATGAAGATGATTTTATAGAACATAGAGAATATCATGTAGCAACAGGGGATATTTGGAATTATGGAATTCATAAATCAGAACTAGAGGGAAAAACATGTTCCGTGGTTGTTGTAGACCCATATGGGTACTCTGCGTTAGAAAATTATTTTAAAAATAGCTCGGTTAAAATCATACCTATATTTGTACAGGTGGATAAAGATATACTTGAAACACGCTTGATAGCAAGAGGGGATGACAAAGAAGAAATTGATAGAAGATTAGCTGACGATAAAGAAAGATTCGCACCATTTTTAGAAAAAGAAAGTTATTATACAGTTTGCAACAATAAATCACCTGATGTCATGATTTATGAAGCTCTAAAAATAATAAATAGTGAAATAAAAGAAGAATTTTATTGCAAAAGTTGTTAGCTCTTGATTTATCTGTGACATCAACAGGTTGGTGTATTTTTGAAATACAAAAATCTAAGAAGTATAATTATGATATAATATCTTATGGAAAAATAGTTACGGCTGCAGATGACTTTCACACTGAAGATGAGAGGTTGAATTTTATTTGCAATGAAATAGAAAAGATTATAAAAAACAATGAGATTAGCACAGTATTGATGGAAGAACAATATATATCAATCAATAAGCAGATAGGGCTCCTTTTAAGAAAATTATTAGGAGCTTCGATGCGTACTGCTGAATACAATAGCTGCGACACTATATATCTTCAAGCAACTAGTGTAAGAAAAAATTTGAATATAGAACAAAGAACTAAAGTTACGATAGACAAACATGGAAATGATAAAATTACTAAAGTTCGAATTGATAAAAAAGATGTAGCTTTATATATAAAAAAAGAAGTAATTGATATAGGCGACTATAGTGATTCTGGTAAGCAAAAAACCAGTGATATATATGATGCTATAGCTTTAGGGGTAGCGTATATTAACATTTTAAGAAAAGAGGTATAATATGAATTTAAAAATAAAATATTTTGATGGAGCAACTAAGTTAAAAAAGATAGAAAAAGGTAATTGGATAGATGTGTATGCAAGACAGGAAGTTTTTATACCATTAGGGGAATATAAACTAATACCATTGGGTTTTGCATTAGAGCTACCAAAAGGATACGAAGGAATAATAGCCCCTAGATCTTCAACTTTTAAAACTTGGGGATGTATTCAACCAAACTCGATTGGTGTTATAGATGACACGTACATAGGAGATAATGATGAGTGGCATGGAATGTTATATTGTCTTCAACCAAAGGATATACCAAATACAACACCAGGAACATGGACTACACAAGACAAGGTACCAGGAACAACGATAAGAAAAGGTGACAAAATTGCCCAGTTTCGAATTCAAAAATCCATGCCTGAAATAATATTTGAAGAAGTAGATAAATTAGAAAACTCAAATAGAGGTGGATTCGGTACAACAGGAAGTATTTAACATATATAAAATGTCTAGATGTATAACAAAAAGGGTATAAAATTGTACTAGGACGAAAAACTAAACAACAAATAAGGAGTGGTATTTTGATAAGTAAAGTAATAAAAAGAGATGGCTCTAGTATCCCTTTTAATAAAAATAAAATAGAGAATGCAATAATATTAGCAATGAAGAATGGAAGTGGGATTCATATGCCACAAATTGCTAAAGCGATTGCTCAAGAAGCAGAAGACAATTTTTCGAAGATGGAAAGCGTAAGTATCTCACAAATTGAAGGATTTGTTTTGATAGATTAAATGCACATGGTCAATCTCTAACAGCGAGAATGTATGAAGGTTATCGCGCTGTCAGAGAATTTCAAAGAAAAGTAAGTATAACCGATGAGGGAATATTAGGCATAATCGATAAATCAAATGAAGATGTATTAAATGAGAATTCTAATAAGGATTCAATATTAATATCTACTCAAAGAGATTTAATTGCTGGAGAAGTTTCAAAAGATATAGCTAGAAGAAAGCTAATTCCTACATATTTAGTACAGGCACATGATGAAGGGGTTTTACATTTCCATGATCTTGACTACACAATACAACCGATGTTCAATTGCTGCTTAATAAATCTAGAAGATATGCTACAGAATGGAACCGTAATTAATGGTAAACTTGTAGAATCTCCAAAGTCGTTTAGTACTGCTTGTACTATCACGACACAAATTATGGCACAAATAGCAAGTAACCAATATGGTGGACAATCAATTACGATAAAACATCTAGCACCTTTTCTGAGAGTATCTTATGAAAAATATTTTAGTAATTATAGAGAAAAGTTTAATGAAGATATAGCGAGTGAGTTAGCCCATGATAGAATTGAAGAAGAATTAAAATCGGGTATTCAAACGATAAGGTACCAGCTGAGTACATTACAGACTACTAATGGACAAGCTCCTTTTGCAACTATTTACTTAGAAATAGAAGAAGGTCATGAATTTGAAAAAGAAATGGCTATGATCTGCGAAGAAATGATCAAACAGAGAATAGTAGGAATGAAAAATGAAAAAGGTCAAGAAATAGGAGAAGCTTTCCCTAAATTAGTATATCTTTTAGATAAACACAACTGTTT
>NZ_AXUS01000039.1 GCF_000498755.1 Clostridioides mangenotii TR
TAAAATATTTTATTTAATATTATAAATTAAAACAAGAAAACAAAACTAGCTGAATTTAGTATTTGGCTAGTTTTTTTAATACAATTCAATACCTTATCTGTTTGATTGATAAAAAACATTTTATAAATTCTAAAAAATTCTAGAAATTTATTGACATGGGATACAAAATAAATTAATATAGATAGAAATAATAAAAAATTAAATCCTGAGAAGAAGAGAAGTAGCAGTAAGCTGATTTATAGAGAGCCGAGAATGGTGGAAATTTGGCAGTACTGTTTTTGCGAATAGAGCTTTGGAGGATATTGCAGGAAATTAGTATTGCAATAGGTGTTCTCGCCTTAAGAGATCGAGTGGGTAAGATATTCTTATCAATAAGTGTGGTAACGCGGATGTATATTCGTCTCTTGGTCTTTGACTGAGGGATTTTTTTAGTTGTATCTTATATATCTAAATATACTATGCAAAACAATATATAATTGAGTTAGCGCTATTATTAGAATATTTTACTAAGAAGAGTGGTACCGCGCAATGTCGCCTCTTAGCATTAATTGCTGAGGGGCTTTTTTAATACAAAATTTTAAAAAAATTAAGGGAGAGTGAAATAATTATGAAAAGTATGAACAATATTAGCTTAAAGGGTAGAAGTTTTTTAACACTGAGAGATTATACTAGTGAGGAAATAAAGTATCTGTTGACTTTAGCGAGTTATTTAAAAACAAAGAAAAAAGTCAGTATAAAAGGAGATTTGCTTGAGGGAAAAAATATAGCTTTACTATTTGAGAAGACATCTACTAGAACTAGATGTTCATTTGAAGTTTCAGCTCACGATGAAGGCGCCTTTACCACATATCTTTCGCCTGCTGATTGCAATATGGGCAAAAAAGAATCTGTTAAAGACACAGCGAAAGTATAGGGGAGATACTACGATGGAATACAATTTAGAGGCTTTAAGCAAGAGACAGTAGAGACTTTATCTGAGCATGCAGGGGTACCTGTATGGAACGGGCTAACCGATCAATACCATCCGACGCAAATACTAGCAGACTTCCTTACAATAACTGTAAAGACCTCAATAATATAAAACTAGTTTATGTTGGAGATGCAAGAAATAATATGGCTAATTCTCTCATGATAGGCTGCTCAAAGATGGGAATTCACTTTGTAGCTCTAGCTCCAAAAAAACTCTGGCCAGTTAATGAATTGATTGAGGAAATGAGTGAGGTATCTAGAAAGTCACATGGTAAGATAACATTGACTGAAGATGTAAATGATGTAAAAGGTGCGGATGTAATATATACAGATGTTTGGGTTTCGATGGGTGAAGAAAATATGTACGAGTCGAGAATAAATTATTTGAAAGATTATCAAGTAAATATGGATATGTTAAATAAGACAGAGAATAATAATGTGATTTTCTTACACTGTTTACCAGCATTTCACGACTTAGAAACAGAAGTAGGGAAGAAAATATACGATAATTTTGGACTTAAAGAGCTCGAAGTAACAGATGAAGTATTTAATTCAAAACACTCAAAAGTTTTTGAAGGAGCGGAGAATAGAATGCACACGATCAAGGCTATTATGGTTTCTACTATCGCTTGTGCAAATTTGGATAATAAATTTTAAAACATTATTAATGAAAAAAATAGCGGTCATTGTTAATTAATGCAATTATTAAATGCCTAGTAGGAATAATAATAAATTTTTTTTAAAAAAGTATATAAAATATTATAAATTAGGACTAAAAGAATTGAAATTACACAAATATTATAATGACAATTGTTTAGTATAAAGACTAATAGAAGTTTATCTTATTGCTTAACTTTTGTCATTTTTTCTTTTGACAAGCTAATTTTTTTGTAATATATTTACTTTATAGATAAAAAGTGAAAGAAGGTGAGGATAATTTTTAATTCGAATAAAACGGCTAAAAAAGATTTTGAAGATCATTATACGGAGAGTAGTAATGTACTTTTTGAAAAAAATAAATACTCAAACATATCAATTAAAAACTATTTAAAAGTTGTAGAAAAATCATATACAAAGAAGGATTTGATTCCACTTATGCTTTTGAGTCTTATGGATAAAAACAACAAGATTTATATGACACTAGATGAACTTTCAAAAGAATTTGATTATCCAAAGACAACTCTTTCAACAAATTTTACAGAACTAAAAAAAAGAGATTTTTTGCAGAGAGTAAAAAATGGTGTATATATGATAAATCCATCCATTTCGTATAGAGGAAGCAAAATAGATAGAGATAGGCTGTTAGATCAATACAATGGTTTAAAGGTTAAAAAAGGAAATAATTCAAGTAACAAAGAAGCTGATAAGGGAAGAAGGTAATTAGATGAGTTTAAAAGTTGATAGAAATATATTACAGTGGTTTGATCGATTTTTTGAAGAAGAATCTACTACACTTAGACAGCATAATTTCCTTAGTAACCTTAGCCAAAATAACGTTTATAATAACAACGCAGCGTTTACTCTTGAAAAAAGCAATTCTAACTACTGGAAACTCTATTTTGAACTTCCAAATGATTATATAATCAAACTAAGACAAAATGTTCACCCTCTGTTTAGAGAATATATATACGAACAAATTTCAATATACAACAATAGCCAAATTTACAACTTTATTAATACAAATATACTTAGAGTGTTTGAGAATGTATCTGATTACGAGTACGACTACATCGAAAATATATACGTAATAGATTACAGTGAGAGATTTTTAGAAATATGCAAGAGTTTAATGGTTGGAGAAAACAGATTGTTAAACAATGATTTATATATAAATGCCGATAAAAAAGACAGTATAAACTTCTTTAATAGTGATAAAAGTTTTATACTTACACTTCAATTTGATCCAGACAATAACGAAGATTTACTAGATAGTCTTTTGGATCTTAGAAAATCAATTATAATAAACGAAAAAAGTTAAAGCAATTTAAAATAATCAACAAAAAATATGAACTATTATCTAAATATAATAACTAAAAAGAAAAAGGAGTGATTTAGATGGACGTAGAAAAAATGACAGTGAGAGTTCAAAAAAGTTTAAATGAGGCATTTAATGAAGCAGTTAAAAATCACAACCAACAAGTAGATGTAATCCATCTTTTTTCAGCGCTTGTAAATCAAGAAGATGGACTTATTCCAAATATAATCGAAAAAATGAATGTATCTATCGATGCACTTAAAAACTCCATTGACTTTGAGATTGATAAGCTTCCAAAAGTATACGGAGAAGGTGCAGATTCTCAAGGTGTAACTGCTACAAGACGTATTAATGAAGTTCTTATAAAAGCCGAGAGTATATCAAAAGAATTTAAAGATCAGTATATAAGTGTTGAACATGTAATGCTTGCAATTATTGATCTTGAATCAAAAAATACAGTGGGTAAAATATTGAAACAGTACAATATAACTAAAAGTGAATTTTTAAAAGTTCTTCATCAAGTTAGAGGAAACCAGAGAGTTGATTCCTCAGATCCTGAGGGAACTTACGATGCACTTGCTAGATACGGTATCAACCTAGTTGACTTAGCTAAAAAACACAAACTTGATCCCGTTATAGGAAGAGACGAAGAGATAAGAAGGGTAGTAAGAATACTTTCAAGAAAGACTAAAAACAACCCAGTATTAATCGGTGAACCAGGTGTCGGTAAAACAGCTATAGTAGAAGGGTTAGCTGAGAGAATTGTAAGAGGGGATATACCTGAAGGATTAAAGGATAAAATTGTATTTTCACTTGATATGGGTTCGCTTATAGCTGGTGCTAAGTACAGGGGTGAATTTGAAGAGAGATTAAAAGCAGTCCTAAAAGAAGTACAAAGTTCTGAAGGTAGAATAATTCTATTTATTGATGAGATTCATACAATTGTAGGTGCTGGTAAAACAGAAGGTTCGATGGATGCAGGTAACCTAATTAAACCAATGCTTGCCAGAGGTGAACTAAACTGTATCGGTGCTACAACTTTTGATGAGTACAGAAAATATATTGAGAAAGACAAAGCACTAGAAAGACGTTTCCAACCTGTTGTAGTTTCTGAACCAACAGTAGAGGATACAATTTCAATTCTTAGAGGGCTTAAAGAGAGATTTGAGATACACCACGGTGTAAGAATTCACGACAGTGCAATAGTAGCGGCAGCAAAATTATCCGACAGATATATCCAAGATAGATTTTTACCAGATAAAGCTATAGACTTGATAGATGAAGCTGGTGCAATGATACGTAGCGAAATAGATTCTCTCCCTACAGAGCTAGATGTAGTTAGAAGAAAGTTATTTACTCTAGAGACAGAGAGAGAAGCTCTTCTTAAAGAAAAAGATGAAAACAGTAAACAAAGGCTAGACGATATTCAAAGAGAAATAGCAGAACTTAAATCTAAAAACGATGAAATGACTGCAAAATATGAAAAAGAAAAAGGAAATATACTAGAGATTAAAAACCTAAAATCACAACTTGACGATGCTAAAGGAAAAGTTGAAAGATACGAAAGAGAGTACGATTTCAACAAAGCAGCAGAGGTTAAGTACGGTGAAATACCTACTATAGAACAAAAGATAAAAGACTACGAAGAAAAAATGCAGGATAGCTCTGAAAATGCACTTCTTAAAGAAGAAGTTACAGAGGAAGAGATATCAGATATAGTATCTAAATGGACTGGTATACCTGTCACAAGACTAGTAGAAACTGAAAGACAAAAATTATTAAAACTTGAAGACGAACTTCATAAGAGAGTTATAGGTCAGGACGAAGCTGTAACAGCAGTATCAAATGCAGTAATTCGTGCGCGTGCTGGTCTTAAAGATGAGAAAAAACCTATTGGATCATTTATATTCTTAGGGCCAACTGGTGTTGGTAAGACGGAGTTAGCTAAAACTTTAGCTAGAAACCTATTTGACGATGAAGACAATATAATAAGAATTGATATGTCTGAGTATATGGAAAAACAAGCAGTTTCTAGACTTGTAGGGCCACCTCCAGGATATGTCGGATATGAAGAGGGTGGACAACTTACTGAAGCAGTAAGAAGAGCACCGTATTCAGTAATTCTATTTGATGAAATAGAAAAAGCACATGAGGATGTATTTAATATGTTCTTACAAATACTTGATGACGGTAGACTTACAGATAACAAAGGTAAAACAGTAGATTTCAAAAATACTCTAATAATTATGACTTCAAATATAGGTAGTAACTATCTATTGGAAGCTGATGGAAATATCACAGAAGAAGTAAACAGCATGGTTATGAGAGAGATGAAAATTAGATTTAAACCAGAGTTTTTAAATAGGGTCGATGACATAATTATGTTTAAACCGCTCAACAGAGAAAATATCAAAAAAATTATAGATATATTTATGAAAGACTTAAAAAACAGACTTAACGAAAAAAATATAAATATAGAAGTTTCAGAATCTGCAAAAGATATTATGGTAGAAGAAGGTTACGATCCAGTGTACGGTGCAAGACCGTTAAAAAGATATATAGGAAATGTATTAGAGACTACTATAGCTAAAAAGCTAATAGCAGGCGAATTATATAATGGATGTACAATACTTGTAGACGGCATAGACAACAGTATTACAGTAAATTTAAAAGAGTAGTATAACGAATATTTCTATAAAGTATAGCTTAAAATAAAGAAGTATATGAATAAAACGTAATATTCTAATAAAATGGTTTCAGATAAATAATCATATTGAAAAGATTTAAGATTTGTTAATTCAATATGAGTCATTTAACTGAGACCATTTTTCGTTAATTTATATGTTATATGTCATTTGTAATTCATTTTAAATCCATTACCAACAGCTTCATGAATATCAGTAATTATAATAAATGAATTTGGGTCTATTTCCTTAACCAGTTTTTTCAGTTTTACTACTTCTTTTTTTGCTACTACAACAAGTATAACTTTCTTATCTGAACCTGTGTACGCACCTTCGCCGTTTAAAATAGTAGCTCCTCTTTCAAGGTCTTCCATAATAATTTGATTTATGTCTTTGTATTTATCGGATATTATCATAAATGATTTTGAATAATCAAATCCTTCGATCATAAGGTCGCTCATTTTAACGATAATATAAAGAGCAAGAGTTGAGTAAAGGGCTATTTCTATCTTTCCTGTAACAATACCAGATAAAGCGACAACTACAGAGTCGACAACACCCATCAATACTGGCACACTAAGGCTTGGGATATATTTATTTAGAAGTAAACCAATAAGGTCTGTTCCACCAGTAGTACCGTTTATTCTAAAGATAAGACCATGTCCAAATCCCATAAGAATAGAACCAGATATTATAGCGAGTATTATATCATTTGTTACATCTAACATAGCTAGGTTATCTGTAAGTTTTAGGGCAAGTGTAAGAAGCAAAATGCCGAGCACAGTTTTAATACAGTCTTTTCTGTTTAGTATTTTATAAGCGAGTACAAATAATGGTATGTTTAATACGAGGTTTACTACCCACAGAGGAATTGGAGAAATAGTATTTATTACTACAGCTAGACCAGTAAGCCCACCGGGTGCTATTGAATGAGGATTAAAAAATAAATTAAGTGATGCAGCCATCAAAAAACACCCGACTACTAAAATTAAAACTTCTGAAATAGTTATTCTATCTTTTTTCATAACATCACTCCTTTGTTTATATTATAGTATACTTTACATTATTTAACTTATTTATAATCCTTGAATACAAAATACATAAAATAACAAATAAATAACATAATACTTTGATATAAGATAGAAATAGATCAATGTGTAAAAATGACGGAATAAATATTTGTGTAGCTATTTAATATAATTTACTTTTATACAAATTTTCTGAAAATTAGTGGAATTTGCATATTAAATGAGTTATAATAGAGAGATTCAGTATTAAATATACAATATCAGAGGTGATGAATATGGCTAGTTTGACTTTAGAACATATAAAGGGAAATACATATTATATTCCACTTCCTACGATTGTAGGAGTGTATGTAGATAATGGCAATGCTATTTTAGTAGACAGTGGTAACAATAAAGATACTTCGAGAAAAATACTTAGGCTTTTAGAAGAGAATAATCTTAAAGTAAAATTAATTATAAACACTCATTCTAATGCCGATCATATAGGCGGAAATGCTTATTTTAAAAATCAAACAAATTGTGAAATCGCAACGACTAAATTAGAATCTTATTTTACAGAAGATCCTATACTTGAATCATCATTTTTATACGGAGGGAATCCAAGCAAGGCTCTAAGAAATAAGTTCCTACTTGCTAAAGAGAGTAAAGTAGATCATATTATAGAGGCGGATGGAAAAATACTAGATACAGATTTAGAAGCTATATCACTGCCTGGTCACTATTTTGAAATGATAGGTGTAAGAACTCCAGACGATGTGGTATTTATTGGCGATAGTTTGATGCCACAAAATATAATCGAAAAATACCACTTATTTTATTTATTGGATATAGAATCTCAGTTTAAGACATTAAATAAACTTGTCGATCTAGAAGCTTCATATTACGTACCGAGTCATTATGTACACATGGAAGATATAAAAGATCTTATAAACGTAAACAGAGCTAAAATGAATGAAATAATAAATAATATAGAAGATATATGTTCTAATCCACTTACAATTGACGGAGTACTTGCAAGTGTCTGTAAGCTTTATTCTATAAAGCTTGATGCAAATCAATATGTATTGCTTGGAAGTACTATAAGATCGTATATTACCTATTTATATGAAAACAATAGAGTAGAGTACATTTTTGTAGAAGGCGAGATGCTTATAAGTAAAGTAATATAATCGATTAATTAAATAATTTAAAAAATCAGGTTGTAACTTTTAGCTATTAACCTGATTTTTATTTAAACCATTTAATTGTTATATAATAAAAGTATTAGATATACGATTAAGATATGATACCTATGATAATATCGAAAACAATGTATATCAACAATAATGCTATCCCTATATATATGATCTTACCTATAGGATTTGCTACGTTGATAGTCCAACCAATTCCGAATCTTTTTGGAATCATTAATGATGGATCGTTTTTATTGTAGTAAACAAGACCAAATAACCAATTATCTTCTTTGTCATCAGGAGTATAAGATGAACTAGATTTAAGATTTGACGATTTAACAAATTGTACTATCAATAATATAGCAGATAACATCATTAAAATAGTACTAATAATATAAAAATAGAAATTTATATCAGTACCATTTATGATTGAATATACTGAATTTATATATATTATACTTAAAGAGATGATAAGCCCCAAGAATGAATAGCCAAGGTAATTTAAAAACTTTAAAGTTACTTTTTTGCTTGAATCTATATCTTCAGTGTCTATCTTAATTCTTGACTTCATAGTTGAAATAGCCATTACAGTTAAAATTAGTACAATAAATAATAATAGCCCAATTTGCAATAAAAAGTTTATAAAAGTATTTTCTATAAATTCATCTGCTACACCGTTAAAATTCCAATGAATAGGGATTAATTCGAGAGTACTGTTATAGTTTGCAATTGAGTAGATAGTAAAGAGTACAATTACAGTAAAGTTAATAGCAAAGTATATCTTAAATTTGTTTATTATTTTATCTCTTTCAGAAAGTACGCTTGTATCAACCATTGCAACTGTTTTAGAAGGTTCTAAATTATCTTTTAATTTATTTTTTAGGTTCTTAGCGGAAGTATGAGTTTTTATATATATAGCTGTTTCAGATACTAAAAATAAAAGGATTGGAGCAGCTAGAACTATACTGTCACTACTAATTCTTAAAATAAGAACATAGGAAAGGGCTATTGTAAAGAAATAACTTAGAGTAAGTAACTTTTTGAAATTTTGGTCTAAAGATTTTAATTCATCTAAATCTTTGTACTTTTGGTCGATCAAAATTCCATAGAAATGTTTCTTTGATGTAAGTTTTGTCATAAATAAAAACATCAAGTACATTAAAGTAATAGTAAATAATAGAATACCTATATTAAATCCATTATTCATATCTTTTCACCTCACAGTTATCGTAAAATTTTTCAGATAAAGACAAAAATTCCTCTTTGCTTATACCAGATAAATAAGATTTCGCTATCAAGAGCTCTAAATCTTGTTTGTTATTATTCATAGTAGGATTGTCTTTCTTTAATGGTAGATCTGCAACGATTGCTCCCTTTCTACGGTCTATATTTAAATATCCCTCACTCTTAAGTTCGTTATACGATTTATTCACAGTATGAAGGTTAACCCCAATATTTTCTGCCATTACCCTTACAGACGGCAGAGATTCATTAACTTTTAGATTACCAGAAGCAATACTTTTAATAATTTTATTCTTAATTTGTAAGTATATGGAAGTATCGCTATTAAAGTCTAATTCTAAAATCATTTTATCACCTCCGAATTAAATATTATGTATATATATTATATAAT
>NZ_AXUS01000040.1:0-7500 GCF_000498755.1 Clostridioides mangenotii TR
TTATTTTTTTCAAATTAAATAATTATTATTAATAAACTACTTATTATTATTTATTTGATAGATTTTTATATTTTATTATCTTACCATATAGTTCCTTCGTTTACATCTTTATAAACTGCACCAGTTCTTGCATCTACAAAGAAATGTCCATAAGTTCCAGCATCGTATCTAGAATCAATTCTAACCCTATAGATTGGAACATCCCAAGTAAGAACATCTAGCTCAGAGTAATCTATAACCAAATCATTTATCCTTACATTAGCTCTTCTAGAGCAATTTTCTAAGGCTGCCCTCTCAGCCGCAGCTATGGTAATATATCCATCACCTTGAAGATTAGCTGCGTTTAAACATTGAGTCAGAACATTTGAATTTAATTCGCCGATAGCAGTAATCTTTTCTGCTCCTTTTAGAACAGTTTTATCGCTATTATTCCCAACTAATACTGTAGGTTCGTATTTTGAAATAGAACTTCCAATCAGTGGATAAACCAAGTTATATAGTCAGATATATGAAGTTCCTTAGGATTATCATAAAATGTCTGGATAACTTTTTTATTTGTCTCATATCTATCAGCGCCTGCTATTCTTTCAGCGCCCAATCTATCTACTATGCGATCAGGTAAAGTATTTTTACCGCCTATAGCATACAAATCATAATATTCCCAATATGATTCAAAGAGTTCAGCTACAAAATCATCGGCCAAAACAACAGGTGTTCCTGCTTTATAAGCTGCAGAAGCTATACTTACAGCATCAGCCTCACCTTTGTAAGGTGCAACAAAGAATATATCATTTGAATACGTATCCATATCGCATTCAAAATAAGTTAAAAGACTAGTCTCAACTCTATCTGTACCATCAATTATAATAACACTCTTCCCTTTTGATTTAAGAGAGGATTCAATACTAGAGCTTACAGATGCAGTTCCTCCTACTATGTAAATCTCCTTAGCTTTATTAAGCCTATTTTGAACTGATGCAGGTATGGAATTCTGTCTTGTAAGAAGTATAGGTGCCTCTTTAACACCTGCAAGGCCACTTGCTGAAAGACCATCGGCAAGTTTATCGCCATTAATAAGTATTGCTGTAGTGTAAGATTGCTTATCAGCTATCAATGCTGAAGTTTCATACTTATCCTTACCTTGAATTTTGCCAATAGAGCTAAGAGCACTAGAGCTTACTGTAAAAACTGAAGCTGTCAACAGTACCGACAAAGCCAATGTTAATATTTTTTTACCTAATTTCAAACTCAATCTCATAATAATCCCCTTCCGCAGAATAACCTTCACTATTTTGGAACACTATATCGAATGTACAACTTAGTAGAATTACTAAATCTGAATACTTTAATTATACTACTCTTAAAATAAATTTTACTGTATTCATGTAATATATTCTATATTTTGACACCAAAATCCTTCATATTCTTACTTTATAAATATAAAATGAAGAATTTCAGAGTTTTTTATAAAACCACATAAAAAAGACCGCCTCATTTTTGAGACGATCTAACTATATTCTAATTACTTCTCACTTTTAATTTTTATCATTGCTTTTGTAACGTTTTATATAGACAACTTATTTATTCAAATTGTTCTTATAATAAGAAAATAGCTCTTCCTCGTACTTAAACAGTGGTAAATCCATATTTTTATGTACCCTTACTAGCCATGGTAAATCCAAATCAGAATCTAAGATTTTCCCTTGATCTTCAAAAACTTCTATAGACTTTCCTTCACTAACTAAACTTCCTCTATTTAATACATATATATAATCACATATATTGTAAATCAAGTCCATATCATGACTAGTTATAACAACTTTCACGCCATTTTCTTTCATTCTATTAATTATATTTACTACCGCCTTAGTGCTCGATGGATCAAGACCTGATGTTGGTTCATCCAACAAGATAACCTTATTCTCCATAGCTATAACAGAAGCTATAGCTATTCTCTTTTTCTGACCGTAGCTTAAAAAATGAATTGGCTTATCAATTAAATCTAAGCAGTGAACTTCTTCTAAAGACTTCCTTACTCTAAACTTTATTTTATTCTCATCAATACCTATATTTCTAAGAGCAAATGCAATATCATCGTAAACCCTAGAATAGAATATCTGTTTTTCTGGATCTTGAAAAACTATACCCACATTCATTCTAAGTTTATATAAGCATTTTTTATCGTATTTAATAGATTCACCATCAAATAAAATTTCACCCGATGACGGCTTTAAAATACCCATCATATTCATAAAAAGAGTAGATTTTCCCGAGCCATTAGAGCCAACAATTCCAATGACATCCCCCTTATCAAAATCCATGTCAATGTTATTAAGCGCATAATCTGCTTTTTCGTATCTATAACTTAAGTTTTTTATTTTATACATTTCTTACCTCAACTATGTGAAATTCACCATCATATAATTTCATATCTAGAGAAATACACATATCTTCATATCTCTTAATAAGTCTATTATACAGCAAATTAGCCAGAAGACCCAACGATCTATACGAATTTTTTATATTTATATACCCAAATCTAAGCTCTTGAGATTTATATATTTCCATAAACTCTTCTAGAAAAATAAATATAAACCTATAAGTCAACATCGCTAACTCTACAAAATTATCTGGTATATGTAGTTTCTTCATAATATATATCAATTGATTAAACGGAGTTGTCAACATACTAAAGTACACACAAGTTAGGCATGACATAGATCTGAATAGTATATGAATAGACACACTTATTGATATTTCAGATACTCCGAAATACATATTAAAAATATTTACACTATACAGAAGGCTTTCTTTATTAGAAGTTATATTAATAAGCGTCACAAGAATACTTAAAATCAAAAATCCCGATGGTATACTAAGCAATTTCAAGTACTTTTTAAACTCAATCTTCGCTACAAAAACAATTACTAAGCTCATGAATACTATTATAGAAGCTAGTACATACACATTTTGAATAATCATCGATACAATCAAGAAAAATACACTAATCAAAACTTTTTTATTTGGATTCATATCTCTAAGTGCATTTGTATAAGCATATTTATCTATAATAAGCATACTTAGTCTCTCTTTCTTTTACCTAAGAAATAACCTATAACACCAGCTCCAAGTGCTGCTTGTACACTGAATAATAAACTTTCAATCTCACCGCTAGCTGGCTCATATAGACTTCCGAACCATGGTTCATAATCTGGATTAATTTCTGTGATTAACCCCTCAGCCTCTCCATCAGCCCCGCCAAATTCTGCTCCAGAATTAAATAAAAGCGGCACGACTGCTATCAAAACTACTAACACTAATAATATCAAATTAGTTTTTTTCTTACTCTTAGACTTAGTGCTCAATTAACTCAACTCCTTGCTCTTCATTTTCTATTACAAGGTTATATATTATAACTGTAAGTAGTCCCTCAGCTATTGCAATAGGAACTTGAGTAATAAAGAATACTCCTAAAAACTTAACAGCAGATGCTACAAAACCACCCGTTGGATCAGGGAATGCCAATCCAAGTTGAAGTGAAGTTACAGTATAAGTTGCCAAGTCCCCTAAAGCTGCAGCAAAAAACACACATGTAGAAGTCTTTACATTGCTCTTTTTAAGTAATTTAAATATAGCAAATGAAACTATAGGACCAATAACAGCCATAGAAAAAGCGTTTGCTCCTAAAGTAGTCAGGCCTCCATGAGCTAATAATAAAGCTTGGAACAAAAGCACTATTGTTCCTAGAACAGCCATTACGCTTGGGCCAAAAACAATTGCTCCAAAACCAACCCCTGTTGGATGAGAACAACTTCCTGTAACTGAAGGAATTTTTAAAGCAGACAATACAAATACAAACGCACCACATAATGCCAATAATACCTTTTTCTTAGGCTGATCTTTAATTACCTTATTTACAGATCTCAAACCAATAACTAAGAACGGTATAAATACAACAGTCCAGAAAATAGACCATCCCACTGGTAAATACCCTTCCATTATATGCATCGCATTAGCTGGTAAAGGGTTTAATACAATCAACATCAATGCGGTGAATATAGATAAATTTAAAAAACGTTTCATAATTACCTCCTATTTATAATTTTATTTAAACTTAATAAAAGTTAAACACAAAAAACCCAACTCGAGTTGGGTTTACATAATATAAACAATTAAAAAAGCAAACACTATTGCATCTATATTAAAAACGTTCTCCCTCCCCGAAGAAATCTCTTAATATCACAGGCAGGTCTCCTGACTTAGTCTCAATCTCAACTTTCACCTTCCCATAATGAAATTACATTACAGTGGCATATAAAAGTCTCGTCAACATCACAGTAGCGGGGGCTGTAAAGGAATTTAACCTTTTTCCCTATTAATCTAGCAAGAACCAGTAATATCTTATATTAATTTTTTTGTAGATAACTATTACCATTACCTAAGTTATATTGTACACTATTTTATAATAAATTTCCATACTCTGCTAATGGTTACACAACAAAATATATATAGAACTTAAAAAATAAAATCATGTACCATAATTTATTAGCAGGCTGATTTTGATCATAATCTTGACTTTGATTTTGATATTCCCGGCGACATAGCCCTAGCGTAGGAAACTTTTAMGGTTTTAGATTTAAATAAAATAGAGGGTTAATRGTTGAATTTCGAATRGATATGAKGATGWTGTTGTGAKCTTGTAGATGTCTGGCTTGRTTTCTTAGCCAGCCTACAAGCTCACAACATCGTCATCATATACGTTCGGAATTTAACCATTAACYCCTCATAATATTTAATCAAAAACTAAAAAAAGACTACGTGGCTACGTCTTACTCTCCCAGGCAGTTTCCCACCAAGTACCATCAGCGCAAGAGAGCTTAACTTCTGTGTTCGGAATGGGAACAGGTGTATCCTCTCTGCTATAGTAACCACATAATCTTTAAATTAGAGTTAGTACTCTAAAAACTACATATATAATTTAGTAAATCATCTAAAATCAGGTCAAGTCCTCGATCTATTAGTATCGATAAGCTCCATACATTGCTGCACTTCCACCTTCGACCTATCAACCAGGTAGTCTTCCTGGGATCTTAACCTTGCGGTGGGAAATCTTATCTTGAAGTCGGCTTCGCGCTTAGATGCTTTCAGCGCTTATCCATTCCACACATAGCTACCCAGCCATGCCCTTGGCAGAACAACTGGTACACCAGAGGTGTGTCCATCCCGGTCCTCTCGTACTAAGGACAGATCTCCTCAAATTTCCTACGCCTGCGACGGATAGGGACCGAACTGTCTCACGACGTTCTGAACCCAGCTCGCGTACCACTTTAATGGGCGAACAGCCCAACCCTTGGGACCTACTACAGCCCCAGGATGTGATGAGCCGACATCGAGGTGCCAAACCTCCCCGTCGATGTGGACTCTTGGGGAGATAAGCCTGTTATCCCCAGGGTAGCTTTTATCCGTTGAGCGATGGCCCTTCCACGCGGAACCACCGGATCACTAAGTCCGATTTTCATCCTTGCTCGACCTGTATGTCTCGCAATCAAGCTCTCTTTTGCCTTTACACTCTATGTACGATTTCCGACCGTACTGAGAGAACCTTTGAGCGCCTCCGTTACCTTTTGGGAGGCGACCGCCCCAGTCAAACTGCCCACCAGACAGTGTCCCAAGACCAGATTCATGGCCTATGGTTAGAGTCCCAGTACTACAAGGGTGGTATCCAAAGGATGGCTCCGCCAAGACTGGCGTCCTGGTTTCATAGCCTCCCACCTATCCTGTACATGTAGTACCAAGACCCAATGTCAAGCTACAGTAAAGCTCCATGGGGTCTTTCCGTCCTGTCGCAGGTAACCGGCATCTTCACCGGTATTACAATTTCACCGAGTCTGTTGTTGAGACAGTGCCAAATCGTTACGCCTTTCGTGCGGGTCGGAACTTACCCGACAAGGAATTTCGCTACCTTAGGACCGTTATAGTTACGGCCGCCGTTTACTGGGGCTTAAGTTCACTGCTTCGGATAAATCCTAACAGATCCCCTTGACCTTCCAGCACCGGGCAGGCGTCAGCTCCTATACATCTCTTACGACTTAGCAGAAACCTATGTTTTGGTAAACAGTCGCTTGGGCCTATTCTCTGCGGCCACCCGAAGGTGGCACCCCTTATCCTAAGTTACGGGGTCATTTTGCCGAGTTCCTTAACAACAGTTCTCTCGCTGGCCTTAGGATATTCTCCTCACCCACCTGTGTCGGTTTGCGGTACGGGCACCTTTAACCTCGATAGAGACTTTTCTCGACAGTGTGAAATCAGCTACTTCGCTACTAAATTTCGCTCCCCATCGTACCCCAGCATTAATATCCGGACGGATTTGCCTGTCCAGACTGCCTCAGTACTTAGGCACACATAACCAACAGTGTGCATAGCCTATCCTACTGTGTCATCCCATTTCTCAAACGGTTATTGGTGGTACAGGAATATCAACCTGTTATCCATCACCTACGCCTTTCGGCCTCAGCTTAGGTCCCGACTGACCCAGGGCGGACGAACCTTCCCCTGGAAACCTTGGGTTTACGGCCTGTGGGATTCTCACCCACATCTCGCTACTCATGCCAACATTCTCACTCCCATACAGTCCACATGTCCTTACGGTCATGCTTCGACCCGTATGGGAAGCTCCCCTACCCATCATAAATGATGTCGTAGCTTCGGTAGTAAGTTTTAGCCCCGGAAATTTTCGGCGCAGGATCACTCGACCAGTGAGCTATTACGCACTCTTTAAATGAGTGGCTGCTTCTAAGCCAACATCCTGGTTGTCTGTGCAATCCCACATCCTTTACCACTTAACTTACATTTAGGGACCTTAGCTGACGATCTGGGTTGTTACCCTCTCGACTATGAATCTTATCACCCACAGTCTGACTCCTGAGTAAAAGATAACGGCATTCGGAGTTTGATAGTCTTCGGTAAGTACAATACCCCCTAGGACATTCAGTGCTCTACCTCCGTATCTCTAAGCTCAAGGCTAGCCCTAAAGCTATTTCGGGGAGAACCAGCTATCTCCGGGCTCGATTGGAATTTCACCGCTACCCACAAGTCATCCCCGAGCTTTTCAACGCTCGTGGGTTCGGACCTCCGCGAAATTTTACTTTCGTTTCATCCTGCTCATGGGTAGGTCGCCCGGTTTCGGGTCTACGTCAAATAACTAAACGCTCAGTTAAAACTCGCTTTCGCTACGGCTTCACACCATAAGTGCTTAACCTTGCTACTTAACGTAACTCGTTGGCCCGTTCTACAAAAAGTACGCGGTCACACTAAAAATGTGCTTCCACAGCTTGTAAGTGTAGGGTTTCAGGTTCTATTTCACTCCCCTCCCGGGGTTCTTTTCACCTTTCCCTCACGGTACTATACGCTATCGGTCACTAGGTAGTATTTAGCCTTGGAGGGTGGTCCCTCCTGCTTCCCACAGGGTTTCACGTGTCCCGTGGTACTCTGGATCACATC
>NZ_AXUS01000041.1 GCF_000498755.1 Clostridioides mangenotii TR
AAATTTAGAACAAATAAAAGATAATAAATGTAGAGTTGGTTTGATACACTATAAACCAGAACTACTACAAGATACAAGTAATGGTATATTAGTAGAAAAGTTACTAGATCCAATGCAACAAGATGGTAAGATAGCTGCATTATATGTGAATATAGATACAAAAGAACCATACTATGAATATGAGGAAATCCCACCGACAAAAGAGGATATGCTAAAAGATGAAATAATAAAATTAAAAATACAACAAGAGACAGCAGACAATATAACTGCAGATTTAGCGTATGAATTAATGATGTTAAAGGGGGCTAAGTAATGGATTGGTATAAATTAATAAAGTTGTTTTATCCAAAGAATTGGGATATAGAAAGAGTAAAAGATGCGGTAGAGTTAAACAACATAACACTAGAAGAGTATAAGGAAATAACAAACGTGGACTATATTAAGTAGTCTTTTTTTATGAGTAGATATAAATAGAATATGTTTTTAATTTAGAGTTAGGATTAAATTCCAAGCTCTTTTTTATTAAATATAAAGAGGTGAAATATTTGGATATTACAGTATTAAATAAAAAAGTTAATAATACTCCTAATAATACCAATCTAGTGCTAGATAATTTAGAGAAAGAGATTGGATCAGGACTAAAAATTATAAGAGAAGGCAAAGACGAATCTGATATTTGTACAATAATAAAAGTTTATGACAATGAATTATTGATAAAGAAGTCAACGTTATCAAATATTGATGAAAATAATAATTACCTAACTCAATCAGTTGAATACTTTGAAGACAATGGTGAATTACATTCTGCAAAAACATATGATTTAATTTATGAAAATGGAAAATTATCTTCGTTAACTATGAATGGTCTATTATTTTATCATGGAATAATTGGAGGAGGAAATGGAGTAGTTGGAGCTGATGGTAAATCAGCATATCAGATAGCTAAAGATAAGGGTTATATAGGAACTGAGTCTGAATGGTTAAACTCACTAAAGGGGGAGGATGGGGCATTTGATCCAACAGTAGAGTTTGATGAACTTAATACAACGCACAAAACGGTAATAGGGGCTATTAATGAAATTGAATTGAATATTGAAAGTTTTGATGTGGTTACCAAAGTTGATGGTAAAGATATCACTCCGAAAAGTATAGTTGCTGAAACTATCACCGTTGATGGTATAGATCTCAATCAAGAATTTAAGACTAATAAGACTTCCTTAATTGATTCGATTAACGCAATAAAGGCGGTGTTATAGTGAAAAAGAAAGATATTGACAAAGCAAGGCTGGTTTGCGAAAGAGAGCTCACGCTCCTTCGTGAATCTTTAACAGAAACGAATGCGTTACTTGAATCGTCTAAAAGCGATATTGACGAACAGGCTCGTTTAACTGGCGTTAAAAATGACATTGTATCAAATATAAATAAGTATGAAAAGATTCTTGAAGAGGTTAATTTCGTTACTAACGCTCTATATGAAAACACTCCATTACCTTCTAATACAAAGCTTGGTGATATTATAAACGAATATAAATCGTATCTGAAGCGTTGGAACTTAATCGAATTAATATTGCTAGTTCGTTAAACGCAAAAGGAATAATAACTTCTTCTGATACAAAACTTAGCGGCGTTCCGGAACAGATAGCTAAACTCCCTACACTTAGTGGTGATCTTACGATTAATCCGCCTAATGTTGGTGCGATGATAGATACGAAAGATCGAGAATATGACGTAACGAAGATTAATACTACTTTAAATTATCCTGATTCGCCCAACCCCTTAATCAATACGTGGAATTATTTTCCACACTCTGACTGGGTTCGTGGTGTTGCGGTTGATAAATATAGTAACGTATATAGTTGTGGTGATGATAAAAATGTTGTAAAACTAAATTCAGATGGCTCTACTCAATGGAAGTTTATTCCACGTGACGCATTGGCGTTGTTTGCAATTGCTATTGATAATAATAGCGAATTTATATACACTTGTGGTAAATCTAAACATATTAACAAAATAACACCTGAAGGTAAAAACGTTTGGTCGTTTACTGGTCACACAGATTCGGTTCGTGACGTAGTTGTTGGTCTAGACGATTATATATATAGTTGTAGTAACGACAAAACTGTTAGAAAAATATCTTCTGATAATTCTGAAATATGGTCTTTTTCTGATAACGCTAGTTCAATGACGTGCGTTGCAGTTGATAAAGACAGTAATGTGTATAGTATCGGTACTGAGCGAAAACTTAAAAAGATTTCCTCTGATGGTGCCTTAATTTGGTCAAAGCCATATCATACTGATATTGTTTCTGATCTACAAGTTGATGATGATGGTTTTGTTTATACTTGTTCAAGCGATAAAACAATAAAAAAAATATCTCCTGATGGTGATTTGGTTTGGAGTCATTTAGGTTCAGCATATAGTAACTTTGGTACCATTTCTATTGATAAATACGGTTTTGTTTACGGTGGTTGCTTGGGCGTTGATAATAAGATCAGAAAAGTCTCTCCTGATGGTGATTTGGTTTGGGAAGTTAATGGTGTTAATATGAGTATTCTTAGTATGGTAGTCGACACTAATCAGTTTTTATATTTTGCTTCTTCTAACTATGGTGTTTATAAGCGTTTCGACAATTATTCAAAAATAATTGAAATGGATTTAAAAAGAAGGTAGGTGATCGTTTTGGTTAACGAAAATAGTCCAATGGTGGACATAGCACTGGAAGCGAAGGATACAAGTGACGATGTTAGGCAAACTATCTTGGCAATCGAAGCGTCTGTAAAGCACGTTGATAATACGGTGGTAAATATGCCGTTGAGTGGCGTGTCTGATTTTATTGATAATTATCCAACTCCTAAACCCGAGGTCGCTCCTGGGTTTGTCGGGTATGCGGTTGATACAAGTAAGAACGAATATGATATTACGCATATATACAAAAAACAAGTTTACCCACCGGCTCAGGAAGAATTTTTTCAATATAACGGGAATGTTCAATTATCTGAAAACTGGACTAATATTGAGATGTTCAATGACTCAGTTACAATACAAAGAAATGATAATAAATTCGTTTTTTCTACTCCTGATGGTGTTGAATTTAAGCGTCTAACTTTGCCTTATTCGCCAAGTCATACTTTTATGTTACATGGTTATGACAATGGTTATGAAGATTTATATATGATAGGTGCGGAGTACAATTCTACTGGTTCTAAATATCGTGTTGAATGTTACAATAGCCAAGGCGATTTAGTTAAAACCGTATACTTTAAAACTAAATACTATTTTTATCATGGCTTTGCATTCAATGGCGAACATTTTTATAGTATAAGCCGACATGATAGCGGTGCTGATCGTTATCTTGATAAATATAATGCTGATGGCACATATGTCGATAGCATTAAGCTTATTGATACTAATATGGAAATTATCGAGATCACTGCAAACTACGTATTATGCTTTGGTCTTACTATCAGGACAAAATGCTTCGTTTATACAAAAGAGTTAACTTTTGTCATCGATATTCCCACTGGTGTAACAACTAGTGGTAATAATTATAATAAGTCTATTTCCTTGTTTGGTTTTGATCACGTGTACATTCGTTTTACCAACTACGTTCTGCTTATTGATTTGGTGAATAAAACATCAAAAACCGTTCAAAGCGGTGTTAGTGGCACTTTAATTTCTTACTTTGGATCTTATTGTCTCGTTATGCTTAACACTTATTTTTACAAATTCGATCACAACGGTGATAAGTTTCATATAACAAAACCAAAAGCTCCTACTGATTTCTTTGGTTTATCGTCAAATGGTTCGATGACAATGGGTGTCAGAGGCACTGGCGGTTATTCTTACACAGATTTAGCAGACAAAGAGCTCACTTGTTTAGCGAAGAAAAGAGGTTAATTATGAAAATAAATATGAATCAAAGAAACTTCAAATATGGAGACGTAAGATGATCAATCAATAAATAAAATACTATCTTTTCAAGAGTTAGGTAAATACCTAGCTTTTTTTATATACAAAAAATAAAAACGGAGGTTTTAATATGGATATAATTAGTTTTATACCAGAGCAGTTATTAATTTTAGTAGCTGCACTCAATGTAATTGGATTCGCATGTAATAATTACCCTAAAGTAAAAAATGATTTTATACCACCTATTTTATTTACACTAGGGATTGTATTTAGTATATCGATGCAGGGTATTTCTCCTGGGGCAATGCTACAAGGCATATTATGTGCAGGAGCATCTATGGGATTATATGATGCATATAAACCATTAAAAAATAAAGATAATTAAAATATAATACTATTAAAATTAGGAGGAATTCAAAAATGGAACAAATAGGATCAGAGCTTATAAATTTAGGAATCGCAGGGGTAATAGCCTACCTTCTAATTAATAACGTTTTATCTGAAAAAAAAGAAGATAGAGATTTATATAGACAAAGTGTGGACACCTTTACAGAAGTTTCTAGGCAGTTTGCAGACAGCATACAGGGTCTTAGTGCTAGAGTTGAAAATGTAGAAAAAGGTACTGACAGAATAGAACAAAAACTTGATAATATTATAAACAACAAGGAGGAATAATTTATGAAAATATGTATAATAGTAGGACATAGTATACTAAAGAATGGGAATTGTACAAGTGCCAGTGGGGTGGTTAATGAATATCAATATTGTAAGGCTCTTGCCCCAGTATTGGCAAATATATTAAAAAAAGAAGGGCATATAGTAGATGTGATAATATGTCCCGAGAAACAATTTACAGCCTCTACACAAGAAAAATCTTATAAACTTCCAAAAATTAATGGGAAAAAATATGACCTTTGCCTTGAATTACACTTAAACAGTTTTAATAAAACTGCAAAAGGGGCAGAGGTTTTATATGTCTCAAATGCAGGTAAGGTATATGCTGAAAGAGTTATGAAAAAGTTAGCTACAAAATTTACTAATCGTGGGGCTAAGCTTAGAAAAGATTTATACATATTGAATGGGACAGACTGTCCAACTATTTTATTAGAAACTTTTTTCTGTGATAATGCTTCCGACTATAACATTGCAAAAAATACAGGATATGAATATGTGGCTAAATTAATAGCTGAAGGCATATTGAATAAAACAATATCAGAATCTCAAGGAGGTAATACGATGCGTAAGAATTGTGTTTTATACGATGGAACTATAGATTGGCATATAGCTAACTTATTCTCTTGGTACTTAGAAGATTGTGTTGTAGTTAAAGTTGATGATTTTAAATCTTATACTGCAAATAATTTATATGCCATCGGCGGAGTAACTGTAAAGAAATTAAAAGAGAAAAACTTACCAGACAAATACACAGCGTTCAATGGAGTGGATAGATTTGAAACAATTGATCTAGCTATGGCTTTTGCTAAATCTAAAAGACAATAAAATGACAAATAATGAAGGGTTGCTAAATGCAGCCCTTTTTATTTTTGCTAAAAAGGAGAGGATTTAATGGCAAAAAGAGGTAGAGTTTATAATAGAATATATAATGAAAACATATGGAATGAAGTTAATCAATATAATAAAATTTTGATGGATGACTACTTAATGGAAATGAGAGCGCAAAAGAAAAAGAAGACTACAATTGATCAGTATAGAAATGATTTGAGAATATTGTTTATATATATATTTAAAAAATTAAATAATAAAAGGATTTGTGATCTTAAGAAAAAAGATTTTAGGAATTACTCGCTTTGGCTATCTGAAGAATGCAACATGTCTAATGCTAGAGTTAACAGATTAATGAGTGCTCTAAGATCAATGTTAGAGTTTGCATCTAATGAGGAAGACTATGAGGACGATATCGCAATAAATCACGCATCTAAAGTAAAAGGACTACCTAAAGAAGAAGTCCGTGATATAGTATTTCTCTCAGATGAACAAGTAGAAAAAATATATAATTATTTAATTGAGAAACAAGAATATCAGAAAGCTTGTTATATTGCCATGTTATATGATAGTATAGCTAGAAGAAACGAAATATTCCAAGTGGAGAAACATAATTTACTTGATTCTAATAAAACTAATAAAGTAATAGGTAAAAGAGGTAAAGAATTTTGTTTACTTTATTTTACTAGGACACAAGAGGCATTGAAACTATGGCTAAACCAAAGAGGCGAAGATGATATATCTTCACTTTGGGTAACTCAGAATAATCCTAAAAGGGCTGCATCTTATGAGACACTATATAATTGGATCTTAGAATTTTGTGATATCCTATGCGCAATAGAAGATAAATATATTCCTTTTAATGCCCATTCATTTAGACACTCAGGATTAGAAAATTATTCTACTGGCGATCATTATTATTGCAAAATACTTGGAAAGAAATTTGAACTTAAGGAATTGCAATTATTGGCCAACCACAGTGATATGTCAAYWASARWTTCRTRWTWWMMWATRMRMRWKARAAGATAWAKWTMTTCCTTTTAWTGCCCAWWCMTTYAGACACTCAGGATKAKAAAAKKATTMTWMTRRMRMTSWKWATTTMKTCAAAYATATGTTTGACTTTTKCATTTAAATTTGTTATACTCTTTCTTATAAAAGGACACGAAAGTACGTTCTTTGAATTTACTAATCCSTTCAATTTTTYAGATTAACATAGATWYWKTYKYRWCMWYWAWTMWYTAWATKWSRAWTKARGKATAKYATTMAYKKTKRAKWMWASMACYWTTWRWWWGWYTTWWTGMMYTKGWAWYTGTYMYMWYTKYTWAKGAWRKWYWYGAASYAYRWWGSWWWSAATTWAMWAATCCYSTKGMTRTWWYWACSMTTCMTATCAAAWTAGTTTTAGAACAAAATATAGATTTTGTAATTAAAGTTGATGAAAGACTAGAATATGATAAAGATTTATTAAGTAGTACAATTGTAGGAGATTTTTTAACCATTAGCCAAAATGAAGACTATTCGCAAAGAAAATTTCTTTTAGTTTATAAAAATAGTAAATTAGAAGTAATACATAAAAACGCTAATGAGTATATAGATAAAGATATTCTTGTTATAGGCAATGTTACTGCTTCTTTTAGAAACTTTAAATAATATAAATCTATATTTATAATTATTTATTAACTCCCCTAAGTTTTTAAAAAATTATTTAAAAAGCGACCTCATAGAATCGATTCTAAGCTATTTTAAAAAGTTCTTTGAATATTTATACCTTGTATTTTAACCTATAAAGAAGCTACCCGATGCTTTATTTATTTCTTTCTGACTAACTCTTATATATCTCTGAGTAGTCGCTATAGAACTATGATTAAGCAATTCTTTTACAAGCTCTAAGTTATTATTGCTACGTTCATATTGCATAGTTGCATACATTTTTCTAAAACTATGTGTGCTTATATTTTCTAGACTCAAATACCTACATATTATTCTTAAATAATGTCTTATTGTATAATCTGAAATTGAAATAAGATTATCATCTACCCGTAGCCCCTTATTTAAAGCATATTCGCTTATCATGTATGAAATATTTGGGTCAATACTTCTATACTGAAGCTTTCCAGTTTTCTTTTCTCTAATTTCTAACTTATCTCTTTTAAAGCTACCAACTTTTAATCTGAGTACATCTGATATACGCAACCCTAAATTTGCTTCAAGCATAAGTGCCATTGAAGTTTGAAGATTGGGATTGATTACTTTTTCTTTGCCATTTTCTATATATGTAAAACCTGTGTTTAATAACTCGATTATTGTTTTATATTCATCGAGCTCTAAAGGTCTTGTGGCCATAATATCACCTCATTTATATTATAGCTTTAATTTACGGTTTTAGCTATATCTATTTACGTTTTTAGAATATTACTTTTCAGCTTTTCCGATAAAACGTTGAAATAAAGCCGTTTTGTGGACTAATTGTTGTTTACGGTTTTCATTAAAAGCGTA
>NZ_AXUS01000042.1 GCF_000498755.1 Clostridioides mangenotii TR
GTAATAGAAAATGCACAAATGGCAACAGCTAAAGGCTTATATATAGTTGCTTCAGATATGTTCCAAGAGGCTTAATATGAAGAAAAAACGTAGTTTTACAATAGAAGAAGATATAGATAATGAGATTCAAAAATATGATAGAAAATACGGATTCAACAACATGTCTTTAGCTTTAGAAAGAATGCTTTTAGAAAGAAGAAGTTTAATTGAGAAAGTTGAATTGCTTGAAAGATTAGTACAAGGTGGCGTTACAATTAGTTCTAATCGTGAGGAAACTCAGAAACCAGAAGAGAAAGAGCCGAGTATATTTCAAAGTTTTTATGAAGATATGCCTGACTAATAATATATATAAAATATCCATTTATAGCTTGTCTAAAGTGTTTCGAAACTCATGTAATACAAATTTATTGCATAGGGAAAGAGAGACTCTAGAAGAGCTTTAAATGGATTTTTTTATTGTAGAGTAAATTATAACCATAGTTGACATTATAGTAACAACATGATATAATAAAATTAGATAGAAAATAAGAAAGGGGAATAGATTATAGCAAAATTAAGAGTACCAAATTTGAATAATTTTACTAAAGATGTATATGTAGTAGATAAAAAACAAATGAATTAATAGAGCATAGAGGAATGAAGATAGGTGAGATGTTAGGTATTGTAGAGTATAAAAACATCATCACCTCAAAGCAGAAGAAATTATTAAATAACATAAATAGTGTTGCAACACATAGTTCAAACTTAGGCGGGTTTATATTTTTATGTTATGTGAAAAATAAGCTATTGTTTAATGAATTAAATATAGACAGAGCTAATGTAACAAGACTTATATATCTATCAACATATTTACATTATAATACTGATAATAAAAATTTACTTATAAAGCATACGCAATATAAAAAAATTGTTCCTTTGGATAAGATACTAATGAAGAAAATATTAAGACTAGAGGATCGTACTTTTTATAATTTTCTAAATGATGTTAAAGATAATAACTTGCTATATGAAGAGGATAATAAATTTTATTTAGATCCAGAATATTTTACTAAAGGTGAAGTAGAATTCAACACTAAAGAGTACACAAGAATTTACATAAATACTACTAGATTGTTATATGAAAATACCACTGTAAGTAAGCATAAGCAATTGAGTTATATATATCAACTAATACCATTTATACACTATGAAACGAACATATTAGTTAAAAATCCTAACGAAATAGATTTAAATAAGTTAGAAAAATTAAGTTTAACTGAAATATGTGAATTACTAAAGATAAACATAACAAATAGAAGTAGAACAAAGAAAGATCTCTTAAGGTTTAATTTGATCATGAATGAAGAAAAATACAATCTTCTTAAATACGTAAAAGTTGAAGGAGATGAAAATACTACAGATTACTTTGTGGTAAATCCAAGTGTAATATGGAAAGGACATAATATTGAATTGGCTAAAGAGGCAATGAAAATATGTTTTTGGAATAATTAAGAGTGAGTTCAAACCCAGTTAAAACAAGTATATATAATAGGTAATAAACATCAAAAAAAGCAATTTTAGGTTGAAGAATCAATGAAAAATGTAATTTTAGCTGCGAAAAAAATGACTATAATATGATGTTTTTGCGAAAAAAATGACTACAACACAAAAATGGGATGGTATTTAAGGTAACGCTATTAGGTCTGATTGAGAGTCATAATTAATGATGAGAAGAGAATTTTAAATTAAATAAAGAAGGGGAGTTAGAAGAAAATAGGGGGATTAATTAATATAGAAAAGGCAAATGGAATTAAAGTAGGGTATCACACTCTAAACTTTAACAGAAGGATACAGACAGTAGAAGAAAGAATGAAGTTTTCTAAAACTTTATTAGGGGGATATTTAGTAGACGGAATAGAATTTACAACAGATTATTGGATAGGAGTATACGAGCAACAAGTAGATTTGATGGACTCATATTTCAATAAAGATTGTACTTTTTACATAAAGAAAATTAAAAAGAATTTAAGTTACAATGAGTTTATAAGCTATTGTAATGAAAACAACATAAGGACTTATAGATATACAAACAAGAAAACAAAAAAAAGATGAATTAATATATGAGAATGAAGAATTTTATAATACAAATAGACATGAAAAGAAAAGTAGTATTAAGTGAAAAAGATACCTTTACTCCAATAGCAAAGAAAAATAATATTCTTAATAGCCTTGAGAAATATCTCTTAAGTAAAGATGATAAATTGAGAGGTGAGAACATTGAGTAAGATAAAGATTTATGATGATGAAGAATTATTTAAGAAGGCAATTAAAGATGAAATAAGATTTAGAGAGTGGGCTGAACACTTTGGGGGAATTATTTAAAAAGTAAATATGCTGAATTTGCAATGTTTGTTCCACCAAAAAATTATAAGAAAAAAGAGAATAGTAATAGTATCACTGATACTGAAATACATAAATATAAGAATATATATACTGAAATTAATGACTATAATAACCTTTTAGAGCATTTAGTTAATAAGAAATATAAGTTAACTAGAATACCAGAAGAAGAATTATTGCATCTTCCAGAAGATGAGAGAGTGAAAAATAGTTTTAGAATATTAGATGAAGACGAAGCTAGATTGAAGAAATCTTTAGAAAGACAGATCGCATTAATTAAGATAGATATGAAAGATTGTTTAAAATCTAAGTTAAGAACAGTAAATTGGAAAGCCCCGTTACCAGATATGGGTAAAACAGATTGGGACGAGTTAGATATGATGGACAAATCTCATGTGCGTGAATTACTAAGAGTACAGAGAGGGAACGACTTATCAGATGATTTATCATGTATCATTATGGATTTAGAAAATTTAATTAAAAGAATTCAATTTACAGATATTCAAGCTGAGGTTCTGGAGTTGTGGAGAAGAGATAAAACACAAGATGACATAGCAAAACTATTAAATATTACGCAACCTGCTGTAAATAAGAATATTGATAAAATAGTTGATAAAATAATAGAGCAATACGTAAGAGACTATGAAGATTGGTACTATTTGAATATATGCAAAGGGGAATACAAAACATGTTCTAAATGCAAAAAAATTAAATTAGCAAGAGATTTCAACAAAAATGGTGGAAATAGGCTAAGATCGAGATGCAAAGATTGTAGCTAGTGGGTATAAAGTGGTTATATTTTTCCTTAGTTAAAGCTACATATATATGAGGGGATAAATAAGTATATTTTTGTCGATATACAATTATGCTTATATTATTCCAATAATATTATATTACTTATATTAAGTAAAGTCAAATTTATATTTTAAAAAGGGGAAATTGAAAAATGAACGAAAAAACAATAATAAAATTAATAGCTGAGGGATTAGGGTTATCACAAGAAGAAGTTAAAAGAGTATTAAAAAAAGCTGGAGAGGTAAGAGATGAAGCGCTTAAAGATGTTGATGAAAAAGTACCTGTAAAATTACTAGATGTTGCTTACTCTTACAAAAATATGCCTGAAAGTTCAGGCGAAATAGAACAAGAAGATGGAACTAAAATTCCTTGGTCAAAACCAGCATATAAGAAACTCGTTATAAAACCAATTGGTTCATATAAAAATTTATTAAACTAATCAAACTTAAGTAAGTCCATAGTGTCTACTCATTTCAAAACGAGCTTGGGGTTATTCCTAGCCTATGGCATAGGTGATAAATACTTAGTAGAGCTAGAGGTCATATTGATCTCTGGTTCGAGCATAAGGGCAACTTATGAAGGATATAGCTGGGTTCCCGAATGGGAGTAGGTGTTTAAACTTAGAATTCCTTTGCTCCTGAGGTTGCCTTATAAATTATAACCCATTGGCTCAACTGGATAGAGTTTCGTAATGCGTCGACCATAGATGCGAAGGTTGTAGGTTCAAGTCCTGCATGGGTTACCAGCATGTGAATAGTGAAGTTAATACGGAGGTGTAAGTCCACGACTTGGGGAAATTCCAAGTCATGTAGGTTAAAGTCCTACCCTATTTTCAAAACACGCAGAATGGTTGTATCGTGTATAAATAGCAACCTCATAACGCTGTCAATTCTAGAATGATGTTAAGATGGGTGAGAATCCCCTAGCGTATGACACTAATAGGTTCGTTCAGTATACTGGGCAGGGTGTAAAATCTTTAAGGACACCTGGGAGGAAAGGATTATATGAATAGGACTCCAACGCCTCTTAGCAATGCGAAACAAGGAGACACATAGGTAGCTCGTCAAGCCTCTTAATAATGCTCAAACGGACAGGTACCTTCTTAGGGGGGATAGGAGACGTCCAACGACTCTCTCCTAAGTAAAAAGGAATTAATATGGATAGTTGCTTGAGTTGGTCAAAAAGGGCAGACTGTAAATCTGTTGGCTTCGGTCTACGTTGGTTCGAATCCAACACTGTCCACCAAAATATAAAACAGACCCTGTAGGCCTCTCAAAGAAGCACACTTATAGGCCTTTATAAATGAATTGCGGTGTATGTCTGCGGACTGCACTTGAGGGAGTCGGATGCGTCTGGCTCTCTTTTTTTATGATTACATAGTTCCGAGTAGGAATTAATAGGGGGATAAAATGAATGAAATTACCAAAAGAAAACCAAATGAAACAGATTACGAATATAAAAGAAAATTATGCTTAGCAAAACTTAATAGAGAGATAGATTTAGATTGGTCTGAGATAAATGAACTAGTTGGATTGGAGCAATCTGCTGATCACACAAGAAAAGTATCCTACGGTATAGAAGAAGAGTATAACTATTGGATGGAAAAGATATCAGAAGGCCTATCTGATGAAATGAAAGATGAGTTAAATGAGAAGTTATTAGAGATAAAAATAGAAAGAATAAAGGCATCTGACGAGAAGAACTTAGCTAACAGAAAAATAAGAGCTTTAAGCAGAGCAGAGCACATTGTTGAATTATTAGAGGATTCAATTAAAAAACATTCAACAGAGAAATTCATATTAAGTAAAGAAAATGTAGATCTTGTTCCTACAGGAAAGCAAGGTCTTTTATTATGCTCAGATTGGCATATAGGTGCTGAATTTGACAATATGACAAATCAATTCGATGTTGCGATCTTGAAGAATCGTGTGAATGAATTAATTGATAGAACCATAGCTATAGGAAAAATGGAGTCAATAGAAAAATTACATATTGGAGCTATAGGTGATTTATGTAATGGGTTGATTAAAACAACTATAAGATTAGAGAATCGATTAGATATAACAGAACAAATTGCATTAGCAGCTGAGTTGATTTCTGAGATGGTATATAGATTTGCGAAAGAGTTTCCGGCAATATCTTTATCAATGACAAGTTCTAATCATGAGAGAATTTTTCAAGATAAAAAAGAGAATACGAACTCTGATACTTTTCATTTGTTAATGAAGGAAATGATTAAGTTAAGAACAAGGGGTATTGAGAATTTTGAAGTAATGAACAATGACTTAGATGAGAGTTTATCATTACTGGACATATGTGGGGAGAAAATTATTTTATCACATGGAGATAAAGATAATAAAAATGTTGTGTCGAGTAGATATGCTCAACTATTAGGCTTTGTACCTGATTTAATATGTCTTGGACATAGACATAGCGCATTAGCCGATTCAGATGGTAAGACACTAATAGAACAGTGTGGGAGCCTTATGGGTGGGAACCAATATGCGGTTGATTTAAGGCTATATAGCAACCTAGTCAAAAGATGCTTATATTCTCAAAAGAGTATGGATATGAAGGTGCAAAAATCATAAGATTTGTCGATAAAATGCACAAAAATATGAGATAAAACATGGATTTTATTTAATTAATAGATTTTTATAATTTATAGCTATGAGAAGATAAAATTCTTCTCCTTTATTATTTTTTGAGGTTTAAGTTAAATTTAACAGCATCATAAATTTTACTTAGCTCTCAAGTAGAGCTAAACAATCTCCCCCTTTTAACCACTAGGAATGTAGAGTTTCTAGTGGTTATTTTTAATGAGGTGATAGAATGGCAAAAATCACATGTATAAAGTGTGAAAAGGAAAAAAGAGAGAGAGATTTTTATCTTAGTAGGAGTGACTTATATAGTGTAAATAAAAAAATACCTATTTGTAGCAAGTGCCTAGGAGATAGATATGAAAAGGTATTAAGTATATATGGTGATTATATTCTAGCGTTACAGCATTGTTGTTATAACTTTGATATTTTCTTTGATCAAGAATTAGCAGAAGCATTAGATGAAAAATCAATAAATGAATATATAGATAAACTAAATAAGAATGCTAAATATAGAAAAAAAACGTCTTTAAATAATATGATAGAAAAAAAGAGCTTAATAGATCTTCAAGAAGAAGGTTCTGAGATATCAGAAAAAATGTAAAACTAATAAGAAAATGGGGAGATGGATATACAGAAAATGAATATTTCATACTTGAAGAAAAAGAAAAAGAATACTTAGAGAACTATGAACATGATACTTTGGCTGAAAAAAAGATATTTAGAGAACTAAGTATGCTAGAAGTTGAGCGAGATAAAGCAAGAAAAGAAGGAAGTAGGCGAGAACTTAAAGATTTGTCAGAATTGCTTTCTAAAAAAATGGGAGATGCGAATATAAAGCCAAACCAACAGAAGATATTAGGTGAAGCTGATGATGATTTATTCAGTCTGAAGTTGAGGATATATGAAACTGAAGAACCAATCCCAGAGCCTTTAGCTGTATATGAAGATGTTGATGGATTTACAAGATATTTTAATAGATTCATAGTAAAGCCTTTCGCAAGAGCATTAGGGTTGGCTCAAGGTGAATATACGCTGGAAGAAGAAGATAAGAATATCATAATGGATGAAAAATTAATTGGTGAATTAGAAAAGGTTGACTCTAATGATAGCGACAAAACATAAAAGAAGGGAAG
>NZ_AXUS01000043.1 GCF_000498755.1 Clostridioides mangenotii TR
TTCCAAGCCAGCTGTGAGGGTTCGATCCCCTTCACCCGCTCCAGAAAATCGTGGGATTATAGCTCAGCTGGGAGAGCACCTGCCTTACAAGCAGGGGGTCACAGGTTCGAGCCCTGTTAATCCCACCATTTGCGGCCTGGTAGTTCAGTTGGTTAGAATGCCAGCCTGTCACGCTGGAGGTCGAGGGTTCGAACCCTTCCAGGTCGCCAAACTAATTTTATTAACTAAATAATATAAATAGCATTTTAAATTTTTGTGCTGGTGTGGCTCAACGGTAGAGCAGCTGACTTGTAATCAGCAGGTTGTAGGTTCGATTCCTATCACCAGCTCCACAAAAACATGGAGGATTTCCCGAGTTGGCCAAAGGGGGCAGACTGTAAATCTGTTAGCTTCGCTTTCGGTGGTTCGAATCCACCATCCTCCACCAGAATAAATAAGATGCGGATGTGGCGGAATTGGCAGACGCACTAGACTTAGGATCTAGCGCCTTTGGCGTGGGGGTTCGACTCCCTTCATCCGGCACCATTTTATTTATTTCGCGGGAATAGTTCAGTGGTAGAGCGCGACCTTAGTCGATGTCGCGAGTTCGAATCTCGTTCCGCTCCATATCACAATGTGTGCATAGCTCAGCTGGATAGAGCAAYGCCCTTCTAAGGCRTGTGTCCGGGGTTCGAATCCCTGTGCGCTCACCAWWAAATAAATAGGGGATTCGCCAAGTCGGTAAGGCACAGCACTTTGACTGCTGCATGCGTAGGTTCRAGTCCTGCATCCCCTGCCAGTTAAATACGGAGAGGTGTCCGAGTGGTTTAAGGAGCTGGTCTTGAAAACCAGTGATGCTTAACGGCACCGTGGGTTCGAATCCCACCCTCTCCGCCAGAGCCCAAATAGCTCAGTCGGTAGAGCAGGGGATTGAAAATCCCCGTGTCGGTGGTTCGATTCCGCCTTTGGGCACCAGTGTGGCGGTATAGCTTAGTTGGCTAGAGCGTTCGGTTCATACCCGAAAGGTCACAGGTTCGACTCCTGTTACCGCTACCAATAAATGTGGACCATTAGCTCAGTTGGTTAGAGCGCCCGGCTCATAACCGGTAGGTCTGGGGTTCGAGTCCCTGATGGTCCACCACATTTWAGTTATTTCGAGTGTAGCGCAGTTGTAGCGCACATKKTTTGGACATGGKGGGTATAGCTCAGTTGGTTAGAGCGCCAGATTGTGGCTCTGGAGGCCGTGAGTTCGAATCTCATTATCCACCCCATAAAAAAACGAAGACATGGTCTATTAGCTCAGTCGGTAGAGCACCTGACTTTTAATCAGGGTGTCCCGCGTTCGAGTCGCGGATAGATCACCAAGAGGTGGCGACATAGCCAAGTGGTAAGGCAGTGGACTGCAACTCCTTGATCCTCAGTTCAAATCTGGGTGTCGCCTCCAATTTATTTATTCCAAGGTAGCTCAACGGTGGAGCACTCGGCTGTTAACCGATAGGCTGAGGGTTCGAGTCCCTCCCTTGGAGCCATAATAAACTTTAACAAATATCGCGGGGTGGAGCAGTTGGCAGCTCGTTGGGCTCATAACCCAAAGGTCGTAGGTTCGAGTCCTGCCCCCGCAACCATTAAAACAAAGGCCCGTTGGTCAAGCGGTCAAGACACCGCCCTTTCACGGCGGTAACAGGGGTTCGATTCCCCTACGGGTCACCAATTACATATGCGGGTGTAGCTCAATGGTAGAGTTCTGGCCTTCCAAGCCAGCTGTGAGGGTTCGATCCCCTTCACCCGCTCCAAAATCGTGGGATTATAGCTCAGCTGGGAGAGCACCTGCCTTACAAGCAGGGGGTCACAGGTTCGAGCCCTGTTAATCCCACCAATTTAACGCGGCCTGGTAGTTCAGTTGGTTAGAATGCCAGCCTGTCACGCTGGAGGTCGAGGGTTCGAACCCCTTCCAGGTCGCCAATTAAAATTATGCTAAGTTAATTTAAAAAGATTTATATGCTGGTGTGGCTCAACGGTAGAGCAGCTGACTTGTAATCAGCAGGTTGTAGGTTCAATTCCTATCACCAGCTCCAAAAATCGGAGGATTTCCYGAGTTGGYCAAARRGGGCAGACTGTAAATCTGTTGGCTTCGGTCTACGTTGGTTCGAATCCAACACTGTCCACCAAAATATAAAACAGACCCTGTAGGCCTCTCAAAGAAGCACACTTATAGGCCTTTATAAATGAATTGCGGTGTATGTCTGCGGACTGCACTTGAGGGAGTCGGATGCGTCTGGCTCTCTTTTTTTATGATTACATAGTTCCGAGTAGGAATTAATAGGGGGATAAAATGAATGAAATTACCAAAAGAAAACCAAATGAAACAGATTACGAATATAAAAGAAAATTATGCTTAGCAAAACTTAATAGAGAGATAGATTTAGATTGGTCTGAGATAAATGA
Organism: Clostridioides mangenotii TR; assembly: GCF_000498755.1. GTDB lineage: Bacteria > Bacillota > Clostridia > Peptostreptococcales > Peptostreptococcaceae > Metaclostridioides > Metaclostridioides mangenotii_A. The sequence continues at coordinate 2,425 of NZ_AXUS01000043.1, forward strand.
ACTAGTTGGATTGGAGCAATCTGCTGATCACACAAGAAAAGTATCCTACGGTATAGAAGAAGAGTATAACTATTGGATGGAAAAGATATCAGAAGGCCTATCTGATGAAATGAAAGATGAGTTAAATGAGAAGTTATTAGAGATAAAAATAGAAAGAATAAAGGCATCTGACGAGAAGAACTTAGCTAACAGAAAAATAAGAGCTTTAAGCAGAGCAGAGCACATTGTTGAATTATTAGAGGATTCAATTAAAAAACATTCAACAGAGAAATTCATATTAAGTAAAGAAAATGTAGATCTTGTTCCTACAGGAAAGCAAGGTCTTTTATTATGCTCAGATTGGCATATAGGTGCTGAATTTGACAATATGACAAATCAATTCGATGTTGCGATCTTGAAGAATCGTGTGAATGAATTAATTGATAGAACCATAGCTATAGGAAAAATGGAGTCAATAGAAAAATTACATATTGGAGCTATAGGTGATTTATGTAATGGGTTGATTAAAACAACTATAAGATTAGAGAATCGATTAGATATAACAGAACAAATTGCATTAGCAGCTGAGTTGATTTCTGAGATGGTATATAGATTTGCGAAAGAGTTTCCGGCAATATCTTTATCAATGACAAGTTCTAATCATGAGAGAATTTTTCAAGATAAAAAAGAGAATACGAACTCTGATACTTTTCATTTGTTAATGAAGGAAATGATTAAGTTAAGAACAAGGGGTATTGAGAATTTTGAAGTAATGAACAATGACTTAGATGAGAGTTTATCATTACTGGACATATGTGGGGAGAAAATTATTTTATCACATGGAGATAAAGATAATAAAAATGTTGTGTCGAGTAGATATGCTCAACTATTAGGCTTTGTACCTGATTTAATATGTCTTGGACATAGACATAGCGCATTAGCCGATTCAGATGGTAAGACACTAATAGAACAGTGTGGGAGCCTTATGGGTGGGAACCAATATGCGGTTGATTTAAGGCTATATAGCAACCTAGTCAAAAGATGCTTATATTCTCAAAAGAGTATGGATATGAAGGTGCAAAAATCATAAGATTTGTCGATAAAATGCACAAAAATATGAGATAAAACATGGATTTTATTTAATTAATAGATTTTTATAATTTATAGCTATGAGAAGATAAAATTCTTCTCCTTTATTATTTTTTGAGGTTTAAGTTAAATTTAACAGCATCATAAATTTTACTTAGCTCTCAAGTAGAGCTAAACAATCTCCCCCTTTTAACCACTAGGAATGTAGAGTTTCTAGTGGTTATTTTTAATGAGGTGATAGAATGGCAAAAATCACATGTATAAAGTGTGAAAAGGAAAAAAGAGAGAGAGATTTTTATCTTAGTAGGAGTGACTTATATAGTGTAAATAAAAAAATACCTATTTGTAGCAAGTGCCTAGGAGATAGATATGAAAAGGTATTAAGTATATATGGTGATTATATTCTAGCGTTACAGCATTGTTGTTATAACTTTGATATTTTCTTTGATCAAGAATTAGCAGAAGCATTAGATGAAAAATCAATAAATGAATATATAGATAAACTAAATAAGAATGCTAAATATAGAAAAAAAACGTCTTTAAATAATATGATAGAAAAAAAGAGCTTAATAGATCTTCAAGAAGAAGGTTCTGAGATATCAGAAAAAAATGTAAAACTAATAAGAAAATGGGGAGATGGATATACAGAAAATGAATATTTCATACTTGAAGAAAAAGAAAAAGAATACTTAGAGAACTATGAACATGATACTTTGGCTGAAAAAAAGATATTTAGAGAACTAAGTATGCTAGAAGTTGAGCGAGATAAAGCAAGAAAAGAAGGAAGTAGGCGAGAACTTAAAGATTTGTCAGAATTGCTTTCTAAAAAAATGGGAGATGCGAATATAAAGCCAAACCAACAGAAGATATTAGGTGAAGCTGATGATGATTTATTCAGTCTGAAGTTGAGGATATATGAAACTGAAGAACCAATCCCAGAGCCTTTAGCTGTATATGAAGATGTTGATGGATTTACAAGATATTTTAATAGATTCATAGTAAAGCCTTTCGCAAGAGCATTAGGGTTGGCTCAAGGTGAATATACGCTGGAAGAAGAAGATAAGAATATCATAATGGATGAAAAATTAATTGGTGAATTAGAAAAGGTTGACTCTAATGATAGCGACAAAACATAAAAGAAGGGAAGACCTTGATAAAAACCCTGCAAAAAATATTAAAAAAGGATTCGCATTATGGGCGGGTTTTTACCGTAAGAACCCACACAGATTTGTTTTAGATTATCTTGGAATATCACTTTATCCATTTCAACAGATGCTTATTTTTATGATGGATAACAATCGTGTTTTTACATTTTTAGCATCGAGAGGACTAGGTAAAAGTTACTTAACTGCAGTTTATTGTGTCACAAGATGTCTCCTTTATCCAGGGACAAAAGTAATTATATCATCAAAAACTAAGACACAAGCAAAAGGTATAATTGTAGAAAAATTAATGATGAACTAATGCCGAAATCTATAGCTTTACGGAAGGAAATAAAGGAAATAAACACTTCCCAAAACTCCCCAGGAGTTGAATTTTGGAATGGATCGACAATTAGAGTTGCCGTTCAAAGTGAGAATTCAAGATTCTTAAGATCACATATATTAATTCTCGATGAGTATTTTATTATGGATAAGGAAATTGTAGACAAGGTATTATTACCAACACAAATGGGTATGAGACATCCAGGATATAAAGACAAGCCTGAATATGAGCATATAGAAGAAGAAAATAAACAAATTTATTTAAGTTCTGCTGGTTATACTCATCAATGGGGATATGAGAAGTTTCGTTATGCTGTAAAGAAAATGTTGGAAGAAGATAATGGATTTGCATGTGCAATCCCATTTACATGTGCATTACACCATAGAATGACTACAAAACAGCAAATAAGAGATGAGATGGAGAAAGATGGGGCTACTCCAGCTTCATTTTTAATGGAGTATTGTGCTGTTTGTTACAATGAATCAGATACGGCATTCTTTAAATCTACTCAAATAAATCCATGTAGAATATTAGAGGATGTATTTATCCCACCCACTGATATAGAGTATACTTCTTGTAAAACACCTCAAGAAAGAGCTAAAAAGTATGGATTACCAAGATTAAAAGGTGAAAAGAGAATAATAGCCGCTGATATTGCGATAGCAAAAGGGAGCAGTAATGACAATTCAGTATTTACATTAATTAGAATGTTACCAGATGGAGATAAATTCAAGCGATATGTTGTACATATAGAGTCACACAATGGTTTAGAGTCAGAGAAACAGGCTATAAGAATCAAGCAATTATTCAATGATTTCGAAGCTGATTATATAATACTTGATACTCAAGGTGTTGGGAATACAGTATGGAGTTATATTCAAAAGTCCAATTATGATACTGAAAGAAACGAATGGTATGATGCTTATACTTGTTTTAATGAAGATAATACGGTAGATAAAGTAATGGCTAAAAATGCAATTAAAGTAGTTTATTCGATGAAAGCTTATGCAGATATAAACCATAAGATTGCTACGTCTTTAAGTGATGCCCTTACAACAAAAAGATTATTGTTACCTATTAATGAGATAGATGCAAGAGAAAAAATGACAGACAGCAAGAGGATGAAAACAAAAGACCTAGATGAAATTGCTGAAAAAGAAAGCAGAATGTTATTGCCTTTTGCTCAAACTAATGCACTTGTAAATGAATTGATCAACTTGGAGTGGCAATTACAGAATGGTAAGGTTAAAATATATGAAAAATCGGGATGCAGAAAAGATAGATATTCTAGCTTGGCTTATGGTAATTTTTTAGCGGATTTATTGGAAGACGAAGAATATAAGAACAAAAAAAGAGGGAACAATAAATTCCTTTTTTTAAATTAAAGTGTGGTGAAATAATAATTTATGGATGAAGATAATAAGAAGAATGATCAACTGTTGTTTTCTCAGGGTTTAAAAAATCTAAAATTTTCTAATGTAAACAATGTAGAAAAAATTTATAAATCTATATACAGACCTCGTAAAATGAGCAGAAAACAATTAAGAACAGCTATGAAAAATCCCCAAGAGAATGCAAACAAGCTTCAGGAAATTTCTGAAATATTGAAACACTCTAATGGGATGTTAAAAGAATTTATATTGTATAAATCAATGATATTAACATATGACCACTTCATTGTTCCTAAAGATATGAGCAAATATAAAGCTTATGAAGATATGTTTAATGAAGAATATAAAGCAGCCTTATATTTAGAAAAATTCAAAATAAAATTTAATGCTAAATGGATGGCTGAAAGAATCTTAAGTAATGGAGAGCTCTATATTTATAAAAGAGAAGACTCAGA
>NZ_AXUS01000044.1 GCF_000498755.1 Clostridioides mangenotii TR
TTTTTATAATAATAAATATCTTTTAATAATTAATTTAAATTTTTTAACTCAACTTTAAATTATACATTTTTAGCTGCTATTTTTCAAGAAAGATTTAGTCTTAAAATTGATTTTATTTTCATAAAGAAAAGAAGGTAGTAATATACTACCTTCTAAGCACAAATAATATTCTTATTTCCAAAATATTTCTTAAGTGTAAGTATCCTTCAACTTAGATTAGCATCCACAATCGTCTTCGCATTGGCCACAAGATATAACTATTAATAGTAATATTAAGAACGGAATCCAATCGCAAATTTCTATTTCATCCCAACAATCTTGGAAAGCAAGGAATAAGAAGAATAAAATTATTATCCACCATCCACATCCTCCAAAAAAGTCATTTCCTTTTCCACATCCTCCAAAGAATCTATCTAACATAATGCTACCTCCTAGTTGATTTAGTGAGGAGTTTTAGCTCCTAAACTATACTATGAAGATAGACTAAAAAGTGTTAATCAATAGATTTTAACGATTCTACCATTTTCACTTTCTTAAGCTTGAAGTACATAGCAAAATTTACGATTACCCCTAGCAGTAATGTTATTACTATGGATAGAATGTAGCTCTTAAGGCTTATTATTCTCCCAAACATCAAATTGTCTACTTCTAGTGTAACCATAATAAATCTGTGAAGTATTTTTCCTATACCTATTCCTAAAAATGTCCCTACCATTGTAAGTAAAATATTTTCTCTGTATATATATGCAGAAACTTCATTATCATAAAATCCTAAAACTTTGATAGTCGCTATCTCTCTAATTCTCTCAGAAATATTTACATTTGTAAGGTTGTAAAGTACTACAAACGCAAGAGCTCCTGCTGAGATTATCATTATTAGTACTACATAGTTTAGGTTGTTTACAGTGTCTCCAAAGTTTTCTTTTATTCCTGTGTTAAAGCTTACTCCTTTAATATCAAGATCTTTAATTAAATCTTTAGATATTGAAGATTCATTTTCCTCTGAAGTTTCGTTTACGTTACCAAAAACCCTATTATAGCTAGCCTCTCTTCCAAATACCTTTTGGTAGTAGTCTTTTGACATATAGACATAATGTGAAACATAGTTTTCTACAACACCTGTAACTAACACTTCAGATTTTTTATCCTTTTCATTAGTCAACTCTACCTTGTCTCCAGCTTTAACTCCAAGTTTAGTGGCTAATTTCTCAGTAAGCACCACACCATTGTTTTCTAGATCAACATTTTTTTGCGATTCTCTTTCCTTTAAAACTATGAATTTTTTCATATGTTCTTTATCATCTGGAATATATATCGAAATTTTTTTCTCTTCGTTTCCTTTCTCAATATCCCCATTCTGTAAATTGGCAAACTGATAATCTGTAATTCTCTTATCTTTTGAAATATAGTAATCTACTTTCTTAATACTGCTAGATTTAGAATTATTATCGAGTGTTACCATCATATCATACTTATAAATCGCTCCAAATTGTCTATCCACAATCATTTTTATCGAGTCCTTGATACCAAATCCTGTAAGTATAAGTGCAGAGCATCCTGCAATACCTAGTACTGTCATCAAAAATCTCTTTTTATACCTAAACAAGTTTCTTATAGTTACTTTTCCTATAAAGCTTATTTTATTCCAGATAAATGGAATATTTTCAAGCATAATTCTCTTTCCGTTTTTTGGAGCCTTAGGTCTCATAAGAACTGAAGGAGTCTCTTTGAGCTCTTTCCTACAGCTAAAGTATGCTGCCAGTGAAGTTATAAGTATAGAAACTATAGTAACTCCTAATGCTATTGGTATATTAAATTCGAGTATAGCCGGCGGTACAATAAACATCATCCGATAAGCATTGTAAATAATAAATGGAAAGGCTGTATAACCTACAGCAATCCCTAATACACTTCCCATCAAACTTGCACTAAGAGCGTATACAATATACTTTTGTGCGATTCTACTTTGATTGTACCCTAACGCTTTTAAAGTACCTATATTTATTCTCTGCTCATCAACCATCCTAGTCATAGTTGTAAGTGAAACTAGTGCTGCTACAGAAAAGAAAAATACAGGAAATATAGATGCGAGCGCGTCGATATTTTCAGCTGCTTGTGAATACTGAACATATGAATTTAAACTATTTCTATCTAATATATACCATTCAGGCTTTTTAAGTTTTGCAACTTCAACTTCAGCATCTTCTAATTTCTTTTCAGCCTTTTCAAGCTCATCGTTAGCCTTAGTCTTTGCTTCTTCAAACTCTGACCATCCATTTACTATCTTGCTTTTAGCTTCTTTTAATTCATTTTCGGCTTCTTTAAACTCAACCTTAGCTTTTTGCTCCGATGATTTAAGATTTTCTTTTCCCATTTCAATCTTTTTTTTATTTGCTTCAAGTATAGCTTTTGCACTTGTAAGTTGAGATTTAGCACTCTCATACTGTGCTATGCTTTTATCTAATTCTCGTTTACCTTTATCGTACATTGATGTAGAAAAGTTTAAGTCTTTCTTTAAACTCTCAATCTGAGATAATATTGTATCCCTTTGTTCTTCAGTAAGGTTCCCATCATTTAATTGGTTTTCTAATTGTGAAATTCCAGCCTTTATTTTATCCATGCCAGTTCTAACTTCATTGAGTTTAGCTTTTCCAGCTGCTATGTCACTCTCTATCTTTCCTTCATTAGAATCAAATTGACTTTTAGATTTCTCGTACTTCTTGTATCCTGCTTCAAGCTCTTTTTCACCCTTTGCTATCTCTTCCTTACCATTTTTAATTTGATTGCTTACTTCTATTTTTTTAGCCTCTAATTGTTTTATTCCATTTTTCAACTTATGTTCAGAATTAATTAATTTATTTTCAGCATCTGATAATTTATTTTCCACTTCTTTTTTCTTGTCTCCAAATTCTTTCTCACCATCTTTTAATTTTTCAGTTGCCTCTTTTTTTACATCATTGTACCTTGCATCTATTCTAGAGTCCGATATAGCATCAAGTTTATCCGACACTCCATCCACTAAATCAAAATAATCATCCTTATAAGTGTTTTTCTCTTTCGCTCCTTTTACAGTTAAAAATATATCTGTATAAGCTTTCATATCGAAATCACTCTGAGGTACCATAATAAATCCGGAAACCGTTCCACTTCCAATACTGCTCTCCTCATTGTCATGAGTAGTATAATAAGGTGTCTGAACTTGGCCAACGACTGTGTACTCGTTATTTTTCATACTTTCATCTAGATTTTCTTCTTTTCCAGATTCGAGTTTTAACTTAGTACCTATTGGAATATCATAATCTTTTATTCCAAGGCCTTCAACTACACATTCCCCAGATTTTTCTGGAAGTCTACCTTTTACTACTTTTACTCTATTAATGTAGTCTTTGTCTTTACTATCGCTATTAGACACCGGTAGCCCGTGAACTCTAAATACCTTTTCTTGATCTTTATAATTTGAAACTACATCTATCGAATAAGTAGGTAAAACTCCGTCAACACCTTTGATCTTCTCTATTTCATCTACATCCGAATCAGTTAGTCCTAGTGTCGACAAAAGTCTTATGTCCATAAGATTAAACTCATCGTAATAATTATCAGTCGTATCCTTCATAACTATAGGAGATATCTTTATACCTGAGAAAAAAGCAACTCCCAAAGCTACTATGAATAAAATAGATAAAAATCTACCTATAGACCCCTTTATATCCCTCAAAATGTCTTTAGTTAAAACATTTTTCATCTTACCACTCTATCCTTTCTACAGGAATAGGATTTTCATTTATCTCAACGCTTTCAATCTTTCCATTTTTAACCTTAACTACTTTATCACCCATAGGAGTAAGAGCCAAGTTATGGGTAATAATTATAACAGTCATCCCCATTTCTCTAGATGTATCCTGAAGTAGTTTTAGAATAGCTTTTCCTGTATTGTAATCAAGAGCTCCTGTAGGCTCATCGCATAAAAGCAACTTCGGATTTTTAGCCAATGCTCTAGCAATAGCAACCCTTTGTTGTTCCCCTCCGGACATCTGAGCCGGAAAATTATTTTTTCTATCCTTCAAACCAACAGCTTTTATTATTTCATCTATATCCAGCGGATCTTCACATATTTGAGTTGCCAGCTCTACGTTTTCTCTGGCAGTTAAATTTTGAACTAAATTATAAAATTGAAACACAAACCCAATATCGTATCTTCTATATGTAATAAGTTCTTTATCAGTACAAGAATCAATACGGTTACCATCAACCATTATCTGCCCCTTTGAAGGTCTATCCATACCGCCTAAGATATTCAAAACTGTGCTCTTACCAGCTCCACTCGCACCAGCAACAACCACAAACTCGCCCTTATCCACTGTCAAATTAACACCGCTAAGTGCATTTATCTCAACTTCCCCCATTTGATATGTCTTTTCAACATCTTTAAATTCAATGTATCTACTCATTATATACCTCAATTCATAGTAAACTATTTAATGTATTAAATATCTTGAACTACATTATATATCAACATCAGGCATAATTCAATGCAATATATTAACGCAATTATATATAAACCACAAACATACGAAATCATGAAATAATCACACCGATAAAATACATAACACATAATTCAATAGCAACAATCACATCCTTTTTCTCCATACAGTCACCATAGTATTATATATATTTACTCTGCTTAGATTTTGAACTTATTCTAAATAGTTTTGCTTTTGACCATAAGATGTTTTATTGTTCACTTCGCCCTTCACTTTAAAATGGAGAAAATTAGATAGGAAGATATAACGAGATAAGGCAGGGTATACAGTATACTAGTGACAGTTACAGCCTTTTTCTCAAGCTGTGGTCACTAGCGTATTGAATATCCTGCCTTATCTCGTTATATCTTCCTATCTAATTTCCCTCATTACTACTTCAATCTATCCAGATTTACATCTTCGAATCTCTTTATCTCTTTATTTGACATAACACTCTTTTTAGAAGCTTGTGCATTCTTTTTATCAAATGTATTTTTTGATCTACTTCCAGAGAAAAACTTCCCAGATCCATTTATACATCCACCTTCGCACATCATACCTTCTATAAAGTTTCCGTTTATCTTACCTACATTTGCCATACTCATAGTCTTTTTGATTTCTTTTGCTCCAGATACTTTAACAGGTCTAAATTCTACACCTATACCTTTTTCTGTTACATAGTTTTCTATAGCTTTCGTAAGTCCTCCTGCAGCCCCAAATCCCCTACCAAATATTGATGCTTCATCTACCTCATCATTTGAACACATAGCCATGTCAACATCAAATGCGTCAAATAACGCCATAAGTTCTTCAAATGTTAGTACATAATCTATTGCGCCTTTAAGCATAGGCTTAGCAGCTTCACTCTTTTTAGCAGTACAAGGTCCGACGAATACTACCTTAGCATCAGGATCCTCTTTTTTGATAAGTCTCCCTGCTGCTATCATTGGAGATACTGTATGTGAAATTTTATCAACTTGTTTAGGGAATGATTTTTCTACATAATCCAAAAAACCTGGACAACAAGAACTTGTCATATATTGATCACCATTTATCATTCTCTCTGCGAATTCTTCACTTTCATGAGCAGTTACAGCATCTGCTCCACACGCAGCTTCTATCATATCTGCAAAACCTAATTTCTTAATTGCACTTCTTATCTGACCGTAAGTTATGTTAGGATCCACTTGTCCTGTTATTGCTGGTGCGACAACAGCATATATGTTCTTTTCTTTAACGAGTTTTTTAGCCACTGTAGCTATAAGGCTCTTGTCTGAAATAGCACCAAATGGACATGCTACCATACACGCTCCACAATTAACGCACATTTTTTCATTGATTTCAGCCTTCATATTATCTCTATCAAATCCTAATGCTGAAGTAGGACAAACAGTTTTACACGGTCTCACAACTTCAGATATTGCATCGAATTGACATGCCTTCTTACACATGCCACAAGCTTTACATAGATCGTGATTAATATAAGCCATACCATTTACATATGTTATAGCACCGAAATTACAAGCTTCTTTACATCTATGTGCTAGACATCCCCTACATAAATCCGTTACAGTAAATTCATTTATTGGACATCGGTCACACGCAGACTCTAGTATATAAATTATTTGTTCATTTTCTTTTATCTCCGCAGTATCAAGGTTCGGAATTTCACCATTTTCTTTGACTCCTGCAATTCTCTCAGCTCTTTCTAAAAGTACTGCTCTTTCCTTGTACACACAGCATCTATATATAGCTTTATCTCCTGGTATAATCTCATAAGGTATCTTCTCTATAGCTTCTTTAGTCAAGTCATCTTCCTTGCCAAGCTTAGCAATTGCAGTCAAAACCTGATGTCTTAATTTGTGAATTTGAGTTTCAAATTGAAACATTAACGCCACCCCCTGCGGAATAATTTTTGTCATTTTTTTAATTCAGATTTATTATAACATAAGAAAAGTAAAATTGTAGATAAGTTTTAAATTTAATTAAAATTTAACGTTTCTATATAAAATATTAAAAAAGTTCGGAAAAAAAACCGTCCATTGTCAATTATTTATACTATATATACAAATATAAATATATACTATTTTTATT
>NZ_AXUS01000045.1 GCF_000498755.1 Clostridioides mangenotii TR
AATATTATGAGGAGTTAATGGTTAAATTCCGAACGTATATGATGACGATGTTGTGAGCTTGTAGGCTGGCTAAGAAATCAAGCCAGACATCTACAAGCTCGCAACATCATCCTCATATCCATTCGAAATTCAACCATTAACCCTCTATTTTATTTAAATCTAAAACCGTACAAACTTCCTACGTTAGGGCTGTGTTGCGGAGAAGATCTAAGTCGAGAACAAGATTAAGATCTAAAAACTATTTAATAACTTTTGATTAATATTGTGTTTTTAGTTTTTTGCTTTTTTTATTGGCTAACCGCATAACGGCAGGTTATTTGATACTTATCAAAGATTATTATTTAAGGGAAAGTGTATATAGAAGTACTGTATAATTAGAATTATATTCCTAATTATGTAATTAACTTTCTGTATAGCATATAATTTATAGCTATATAAAAGAATAGCCTTCAGATAATAAATAATAAAAAAATTAATAAGAAACCTTGTATTGTAGTTATTAGAAGGGGTTTGATATAACCTTCCTTAAGAAGGAGAAATAGATATAGAAGTGTGAAAGGTTAATTACTGTTCGGTTATAGACTCTTTCCCAAACGGCGGTACATAAATTTTCATTTCGCAATTCTATCTCTACTTTGTCACGTATCCTCATTATGTTATAATAGGTATTGGATTAAAATTAAGAATAGAGGAGGACATATGAATAATCTATTTAATACATCTAGCTTAAGTTCAGCTAATGCAGCTGCTAACCTAGCTAAAAGGACTATCGATAGTATGCTTTCAAAAATAATTGATAATGGACCTAATATAATCTATGGGATAATTATCTTTATTATAGGTATGTATATTGCTAAATTTGTGAGAAATATAATGTTAAAATTATTAATTAAATATAATATGAATAAAGGCATATCAAATTTTATAGCTTATGCTGTTTATGCGTTAATTTTGACTTTTGTTACTTTAGTTTCTTTAAATATGTTTGGAATAAAAACAACCTCATTTGTGGCTATGCTTGGTGCTGCTGGTTTTAGTATTGGTTTGGCTTTCAAGGAGATTCTATCTAATTTGGGATCTGGTATGATTATTCTTTTCTTTAAGCCTTTTGAAATAGGCGATTATATTCAAGGCTCTGGGGAGGAAGGTACGGTTGTTGATATCCAAATATTTAGTACTGTTTTAAAAACTCCTGATAATAAAACTATTATTATTCCTAATTTACAGCTTACTAGTAATAATATTGTAAATTATACGAATCAGAGAATGAGACGTGTAGATTATGCTTTTGATATTTCTTATGATAGTGATATAATCTTGGTTAAAAGAATTCTTTCTGAGATTTTTAAGGAAGAGGGAAGGATTTTGGATGATCCTAAACCTATTATAGGTCTTAATGGAATTGGAAATAATACTGTTCAGATTGTTGGTAAACCTTGGGTTAAGACTGAGGATTACTGGGATGTTTACTACGATATTATGGAAAAAGTTAAGCTTAAGTTCGATGAACATAATATTAAGGTTCCTTATAGAAATATGCTTTCTTTGTATGATTTAAATCAAGCAAATATAGATTTGGATAAAAAGTAAAACTTGTAGTATATAAAGATTTACCAAAAATATTTAGAATATTTTTGGTAATATTTTTATTATTTAAACTCTTTAAAATTGATTTTATATTATTTCTAAGTAATAATACTTTATTTTACAACATTTTTATTAGTTTTATAAATGAAAAATAATAAATTTAATAAAATTTTGAATATTACTATTGAAAAGAGTTAATATATGTAATATAATTAGTATCAATCAATAAAGATCAATTGAATAAAACAGCTGAGAAGGAACTTAGTAAGAATTATAGTTGTATACAGAGAGTGAGCAGTTGGTGAAAGCTCATTACAATATATTCTGAATCTACTCTGGAGCTTTAGTCTCAGACTACGTTTACCTACGTTACAGGATTGAGAGGATTACAGGCGTTAAATGTAATCAACTAGGGTGGCAACGCGGATTTTACAAGATTTTCGTCCCTTTTACGAGGGTTTCGGAGGTCTTTTTTTATTGCAAAAAATAATTATAATACTATATATAAATTTTAGGAGGATGTAAAATGTTGGATATTAGAAGAATTAGAGAAAATTTAGATGAGATTAAAAAAGTAATGGATAAAAGAGGCGAAAAAGAGGTTGATTTAGATAAAATAATTGAGCTTGATGATGTTAGAAAAGAGAAATTACAAGAAGTTGAAGTTATGAAAAATGAGCTTAATGTTGAGTCTAAAAAAATACCTGAGCTTATAAAAGAGGGCATAGATGTTACTGATGCGAAAATTGTTCTAAAGGATTTATCAGATAAGATAAAGATTATAGATGATGAGCTTAGAAAAGTTGAAGCTGAAATAGAGTATCTTCTTATGAGAGTTCCAAATGTTCCTCATCCAGATGTTCCTCAAGGAACTACTGATGATGATAATGTTGAAGTTAGAACTTGGGGAGAGCCTACTAAATTCGATTTTGAACATAAGCCACACTGGGAAATAGGAACAGGTCTTGGTATATTAGATTTTGAAACAGCTGGTAAAATAACTGGCTCAAGATTTACTCTATACAAAGATAAAGGGGCTAGACTTGAGAGATCTTTAATAAACTTCTTCTTAAATACTCATACTGAAGAACATGGATACACAGAAGTTTTACCACCATTTATGGCTAATAGAAAAAGCTTTGTGGGAACAGGTCAGCTTCCAAAATTTGAAGAGGATATGTTTAAATTAGAAGAATTGGACTACTTCTTAATACCAACTGCTGAAGTTCCAGTTACAAATATTCATGCTGATGAAATAGTAGATGGAGATAAATTACCTATAAAATACTGTGCTTATACTCCATGTTTTAGATCTGAAGCAGGTTCTGCAGGAAGAGATACAAGAGGTTTAGTTAGACAGCATCAATTTAATAAGGTTGAATTAGTTAAATTTGTTAAGCCAGAAGATTCTTATAATGAATTAGAGCTTCTTACTCATGACGCAGAAGTTATACTACAAAAATTAGGTTTACCATACAGAGTAGTTAGAATATGTACAGGGGACTTAGGATTTACAGCTGCATTTAAATACGACTTAGAGGTTTGGATGCCAAGCTACAATAGATACGTTGAAATCTCTTCTTGTTCAAACTTCGAAGATTTCCAAGCTAGAAGAGCTGGTGTAAGATTTAGAAGAGATAAAAAAGGTAAGGCTGAATACGTTCATACATTAAATGGTTCAGGATTAGCTGTTGGAAGGGCTTTAGCTGCTATTCTTGAGAACTACCAACAAGAAGATGGAACTGTTGTGGTTCCGGAAGCGTTAAGAGGATTTATGGGAGTAGATGTTATAAAATAGTTAAAAGATATAAATTAAAATCCTTTAATTTCAAGTTTATTTGTCTAGAAATTAAAGGATTTTTTAAAAATCAAGTAGTATACTATAATATGATAATTTAAATAATCCTTATTATGTCCGATTTATTTTTAATTTAAAAAATATTATGCAAAATATTTCAGTATAAATAATATATTACATTAAAATAAAGTTGAACAAGAAAATAAACTATGATAATATAGATTTGTTACAAGGTTTTGGAGGTAATATGGAGAATACATTATATATGAAAGAAGCTTTAAAAGAAGCGTATAAAGCATATACTAAAGGAGAGACTCCTATAGGTGCTGTTATAGTAAAAGATAAAGAGATAATAGCTAGAGCACACAATTTAACAGAAACTTTAAAAGATAGCACTGCACATGCAGAGATGTTGGCTATTAAAGAGGCGTCTAATAAACTTGGTGGTTGGAGATTGATTTCTTGTGAAATGTATGTTACAATGGAACCTTGCATAATGTGTAGTGGAGCTATAGTAAATTCGAGGATAAAAAAACTTATTATAGGTACAAAACACATAAAAAATTCAAATATTGAAAAACAACATGAATTTAAAATGGATTATTTTGAAAAAAATAATATAGATATACAATTTGGAATGTTGGAAGATAAATGTTCAGTTGTATTACAGGATTTTTTTAAATCACTACGAAGAAGATAGATGGAGAGATGGCCGAGTTGGTCGAAGGCGCACGCCTGGAAAGCGTGTATACAGGAAACTGTATCGTGGGTTCAAATCCCACTCTTTCCGCCAGATAGATTAATTATTAAATTTTGGTTGTAATTTTGCTGTACTAGATGGGGAGGTAGCGGTGCCCTGTAACCTGCAATCCGCTATAGCAGGGTTGAAGTCCATCTAAAGGCTCAATTTTTGTAGGGCCGCTCTAAATAAGTGATGTTGACGCTTAGGTCCTGCGCAATAGAAGCTCATAAACCCCGTCAGATCCGGAAGGAAGCAGCGGTAAGTGATCACTTCTGTGTGCCGCGGGGGTGCCTAGGTCGAGTTAACTGTTTAGGTAACGCCTATGGAATTGTGTCGATAGATGGTGTACAGCATTTAATATATAGAAGACTAATCCCTTAAATACTGAGGGATTTTTTTATTAAGGAGAGATTAGAATGCATAAAGCATTGTATAGAACCTATAGACCTCAAACTTTTGATGATATGGTAGGTCAGAGGCATGTAATTAAGACTCTTAAAAATCAAATAAAAAATGATAATATAGGACATGCTTATTTATTTAGTGGTACTAGAGGTACTGGTAAAACTTCTACAGCTAAGATATTTGCAAGAGCAGTAAATTGTCTAAATTCAGTTGATCAAGAACCTTGCAATAAGTGTGAAACTTGTGAGTCGATATTAAACGACAATACAATGGATACTATAGAAATTGATGCTGCTTCTAATAATAGTGTAGATGATATAAGAGAACTTAGAGAAAGTGTTAAATATTCTCCGACTAATTGCAAATACAAAGTATATATTATAGATGAGGTACATATGTTGTCTCAGGGAGCGTTTAATGCTCTTTTAAAGACGCTTGAGGAGCCACCTTCATATGTAATCTTTATATTGGCTACTACAGAGCCACACAAGATACCAGCGACTATACTGTCTAGATGTCAGAGATTTGATTTTAAAAGAGTGACAGTAGATGAGATAGTTAAGAGAATGCAGGAGATTTGTGCTGAAGAGAACATCGAAGCTGAAGAAAAGGCATTAAACTTGATAGCTACAAATTCACAAGGCGCACTTAGAGATGCGCTAAGTATATTAGATCAATGTATGTCGTTTGGCGAAGATAAAATAACTTACGACGATGTAGTTGAACTTATGGGTACAGTAAATATAGATCAACTTTTTGATCTGTCCCAGTATATAATAGATCAGGATATAAAAAATCTCTTCAGAGCTTAAATGAATTTATATCTTGGGGAAAAGACATAAGAAACTTGATAAACGATCTTATAAGCCATTTTAGAAATATAATGGTCTGTAAAGTATCCAAAGATATGGAGGATATTTTATCGCTTCCAGAAGATACTATTGAGAAAATTTTCGAACAGTCCGAAGGAGTGGAAATAAATTCTCTTATTAGGATACTAAATGTACTTTCAGAGACTCAAGATAGCATAAAATCATCGTCAAATCCTAGAGTAATGGTTGAAGTCGCAGTTATGAAGATAGCACAACCTATTTTTGAAGATAGCAAAGAAGCGCTTTTAGATAGAATTGAAAACTTAGAAAAAATAATAGAGTCAGGAAATTTAATAATAGCACCTCAAAGCAGTGGGGGAGAAGCATATGGAAATGAAAAGTTAGCTAAAGAGATCAATACTGAAACAGAACACTATGAGGTAGTTAAAAGCGAAGATGTAGAGCTTGTTGAATCTTCATGGAAAGAAGTATTAAAGCAAATCAAAAAAGATAAGAAGATGCCCATATACGCTCTGCTAACTGAAGCTAAAAACTTCAATGTACACAACAATGAACTCTATATAGTATTTGACGATAAGTTTAGCTTTGCAAAAGATAGACTTAGTGCAAAAGAGACACATGAATATATTGAAAAAGTAGTTAAATCTGTAATGAAGAGAAATTTCGGTATAAAAACTGTATTAGCCTCGGATATTAAAAATATAAATTTTGAAATGATTGAAAAGAAAGATAGAGGCATTGAAATCTTGGAAAATATAGTTGAAAGTGGAGTACTGGAAGTTAAAGATAAGTTGGATGAATATTAAGGACAAAATTTATTATAAATGATAAATATAAAATGAACTTTAAATAATAATTAATAATAAAAAAGTTGAAAAATAAATTAAAAATATTATAAAATGTAAT
>NZ_AXUS01000046.1 GCF_000498755.1 Clostridioides mangenotii TR
ACAGGAGGTAAGAGAAAATGAGACAGTCCTCAAGAAGCGAACTTATGAGAAAAATTCAGGAGACTTGTTTTGCATGTGTAGATATGAATCTTTATCTTGACAACCATCCTGATGACAAGAACGCTATAAATACTTACAATACTCTATGTAATCAATTTGCTCAAGCTAGATACGCTTATGAATATCAATGCTCAATGTGCCTACTTTATATTTTTTTGATTAATATACTGTTTCAAAATAAAAAGAGACTAATACAGTCTCTTTTTTATATCCCTAATAAATCCTTTTTCATTCTCTACACTCATTTGGTTAATTATTCTCTTATTCTTCTTAATCTTTCAGATAGTTTTTTATCATTAGAGTCAACTCGTCTTGTATACCCTTTTTCGTACCATGACACCCAAATTAAGTGTCCCTATTTTGTCTACATCGATGGCATTATTATAACAGCTTGATATATCTGCTATTTCCAATCCATATTCTGCATCTCTAAGTATGCCTACTTCTTTATGTCCTTTACTTGCCATGTCTACCAGTTTGTTTGATATTTTATCTAAGTTTATCTCTTTCATTTTTTAATCCTCCATTTTTTATCACAATAAATACATATTTATTTCTCAACACAATCTTTTGCTAGTTTATCCTCTCTTATTCTTTTTAATACTGGTTGCCTTAAAGATCCTCTATCGTTTGGCATATTCATCTGTGCATACAATCGTTGGCTCTATCCAAATAAGCTCCCTCATTCCACTGCTTAATATTTACTTATGTATGTTTACAATAGCATATATTGAGTTTATTAAAGAAGTTAAACCCAGGGCTATTAGCAAAGTATCTAAGTTGATTGCTCTTATTTATTATTATAATGAAAAATAGGGTATTCCATGCAAGAATACCTTAAATTAATTATCAATGACATTTTTTCTTGATTTTAAGTAATAATAATTAACTTAATGGGATATATTTGTAATATAAAGATATAAATATATCACATGGGGGGATTTATTAATGAAAGGCATGAGCAAGTATTCGATTTTCTTTGCACTTTTTGGATTTTTAGGTTTTAAAGAATTAAATGGTGACCCACTAGGGCTTTTATATTTTGGATTCTTTGGCAATTTTTCTATCTATTGGTGGAACAAGCTAGGAAATTGTGAAGATGAGCGCTTAATTTATAATAAACATCGAGCAGGTTCCATAGCATTTTATACAGGCTTTGTTCTAGCAGTTGCAGCAAGTTATTTAATCAGGCTATATACAGTAGATATACTAACACTTTATAGGATGCAAGTATTAATACTAGCACTTACTTTTGCAATATCAACGAATTTATGGGCATTCTTAACTTACAAATTTGATTTTGGAGTTTAAATTTTATGACAAAGTTTATAAGTAATTTAAAAAAATATCGCCAACTTAAAGAATTAACTCAACAAGAATTAGCTGATAAAGTAAATGTCCGAAGAGAAACTGTCGCTCGTTTAGAGAATGCTAAATATAATCCTTCACTTGAATTAGCCGTTAGGATATCAAAAGTTTTAAATACTCCGATCGAAGAATTATTTATCTTTGAATTTTAACTAGTCACTCTATTCTTGTTTTTTGGTTAGGTCTTTTTGGCTAAACCATAGACCCATTAAGGAGAATTTTGATAGTAAGCTTTATGTCTCTTTTATTTCTTAAATCAGTACTATCTATATTCTAAATAGGCTATATATCTAATTCTATTTCAAATATATAATCCGTGGAGTCAAAAGCCTCTTGCATTTCCACTATTAACAAAGGTTTTTCCTTTTTCTTCAAATATATGCATGCTATCGCCTCTTAGAGATAGTGTTCTCAAACATGTATAATTTAAAGCTTCATTTCTATAAATGTATCCAAATATTATTTAACGCATATATCTAAAGTAAAACATCTAGGAGGCTTCTTATGTATCAAAATATTTATCCAAATCCTATTCAATTGCAAAATTCAATAAATTTGATACTGGATTCAATAAACTCTATGGAGCAAGATTTACTTTTATATAATTGGTTAAGTGATAAAATACCTATTTCAGTATTTCAAACATTACCCTCACCTAATGCTGAAGAGCTATATGATATCATAGAAATAATTGAATCACTAAAAAACGATCTCATTAATAATAGCAATTTGTTGAAAGAAATATATTATCAACTGACAGGTACTCATGCTAATATCGAACAAGGTTTTTATTTCGTTCCACCTAGAGATTTATTTACAGGTATATACGATTCCATTGTAAAAACTACTAAGTATATAAAGCAATTAAGACTCATAATGTTTGGATTACCAAATTTTTACTATAGAGATGCACTTTTCAGTATAATATCTGATGAATTAAATCATGGAACTTTACTTAATTATGTGTATTCAGAATTAATACGTATTCAAAATGAGCAAAATCTTAATACCCTTATACAATAACAATAATTAAAATATCTATTGTATAAGTTCTATTGTTAATATCGAAGGATCGTCTTTACTATATATCATGTATAGTTATGTTAACATGCCATCTAAACATTAAAGTGCATGTTCTTTTAGCATACCTTTACACTAGTTTTCTCTCTTTTAACCATATAATCAAACTTATCTAAGTTCCTTTTTCTTCGAATATATCTACTATCTACCTCATATGAGTAGTAATGTCAATGCTTGGTGATATTAAGCATAAAATAAGAGCTAGATATATTAAATAATAAACTCATTAATTAATTGGAGTATCAATATGAAATAAGGGTAGCAATTAAGCTACCCTATTAATATCTACCAGCAGTTACATCTTCCTCTGTCTTTATCCCTATCGTCTCTATCGCAGTGGTCTCTATCGTTCCACCAGTCTCTTCTATCTCTACCACTACATTTAATACACCAATGCCAATTATTACATTGGTGTAAACAATGACATCTATTCCTACAATGACATCTTTTTCTGTCTCTATCTCTATCTCTGTCGCAACGATTTCTATCTCTGTCTCTATCTCTGTCTCTATCTCTGTCTCTATCTCTGTCGCAACGATCTCTATCTCTATCTCTGTCGCAACAATCTCTGTCGCAACAATCTCTGTCTCTGTCTCTATCGAAACAATCTCTGTCTCTATCTCTATCTCTGTCTCTGTCTCTATCGCAATGGTCTCTTCTAATACAGCCCATAATATATCTATCTCCTTTAAAATTGTTTGTGAGATATTTAAAGCTTCTCACAATATTATATTATGAATCTTATACCTAATTGTTGCATGATATGACATTTTATATTATAGGGATTTCAATATATGGTAAAATATATTATAGTTCGCAATCGTAAAAAAAGCGAACTATAAGTTATTTATATAATCTTATAGATAAACACGAATTTGCAAAAATATTGGAGGAACAATATGAAAGATAATAATAAAACAAACAAGTTAACTAATGTATTATTTATAATATATTTGATTGCATTATTTTGGATTATAGTATTTAAATTTAATGTACAATTTTCTTATATGGGAAATATGAGAAGTATAAACTTAATTCCGTTTAGTGAATCTTTAATCATAAATGGTAAACTTCATTTTAGTGAAATCATTATGAATGTAGTAATTTTTTTACCACTTGGTATATATGTAGGAATTTTATTTAAAAGATTGATTATTGGAAAAAAACTTTTCTTATTCTTCTTAATTAGTTTAATATGTGAAGGATTCCAATTTATTTTGGGAGTTGGCGCTTCTGATATTACTGATATAATTAATAATACTTTAGGCGGAATAATTGGATTAATGATATATAAAGGAATTGAAAAAGTATTCAAAACTAGTGTTAAGGCACAAAAATTTATGAATATAATTGCAATATTAGGAACTATCATAATGATTTTATTGTTATTATTACTAAAAATAAACAACCTATGGATATTTAGAATTTAATACTTTAAATACTACTAATAAACTACTAAACATGTCATTAATATTTTCTTCATTACTTAAAACCTCCAGATTTAGTACTTTATATAATTTGACACATTTTATAGTATATCTGAAAATATATTATTATTTTGGATTATTGTGTCGAATAAATATTTATTAAAACTATTAATTCATTAAATCAAACAAGCTAGTTTTTTCTTTACCATTATTATTTGGTAAGTTTAAACAAATTTGGGATTTACTCATATTTCCAACAACTTTAAACAAAGGTAACTCCCTTTCCGTCAATCTTGTGTATAACTTGTCCATCATTTTGTATATAATATTATTTTTAAGTAAGTAACAAGTTTTCCTGTCCATATGCTTATAATGCTATAAAATCTCTCAAATATGATATTATGTTAATATACTTACTATAGATATGTTTTAAGGGGGAACACATATGAATGTAGCAATATACTTGCGCAAGTCTCGTGCTGACTTAGAACTAGAGAAAAATGGTGAATTTGAAACGCTCGCTAAACATAGAGCAACACTTATCGAATATGCTAAGAAAAATGATTTAAATATAGTAGAAATCAAAGAAGAACTTGTAAGCGGAGAATCTATTGTTGCACGTCCTAAAATGGTTGAACTCTTGCAAGAAGTTGAAAATAATAAATACAATGCTGTTCTAGTGATGGATATTGATCGTCTTGGGCGTGGTAATATGAAAGAACAAGGTGTTATTTTAGAGGCATTTAAATACAGCAACACTAAAATTATAACTCCGCAAAAAGTATACGATTTAGAAAACGAAATCGACGAGCAGATGACAGAATTTCAAACATTTATAGCAAGGCAAGAACTCAAAACCATAAAAAAGCGTATGTTAAGAGGACGTAAAAAAAGTTTTGAAGATGGTAAATTTATATACTCCACTCCACCATTCGGATATGATGCTGTATATAACAAAAAAGGTGAACGCACAATAGTACCAAATGAAGATTCTAAAACAGTAAAATTAATCTTTGATTTATATGTTAATGAAGAATATGGTTCAGGATATATAGCAAAATACTTGGATAGTTTAAATATTAAACCTGCTAGAGTTAATAAGTGGCCGCCAGAAACAATCAGGAAAATTTTATCTAATAAGACATACTGTGGCTATTTAAGTTACGGAAGAACTGTACAGACAAGAAAATTTAATGAAAATGGCAATTTAATACACAAGAGAAATGATAAAAATAATATAGAATACGCTAAAGGAAAACATATAGCTATTATATCTGAAGAAGAATACAATAAAGCTCAGAAATTAATGTCTAGTAAGTCTAAAATTACTAATCCCGGTGGTAAATACGCTGTTCAAAACCCATTTGCAGGCATAGCAAGATGTAAAAAATGTGGCTCTATTTTAAAAAGAAATGCCAACAATGGCGGAAAAATATATTTAAAATGTAGAAATGAATGCGGTAATAGATCTACACAACTAGAATTTGTAGAAAATAAAATATTAACATCTTTAAATGATATGCTTGAGACTTATAGAATTAAGATAGATAAAAATTCAATTAAAGATAATAGATCAAATAATGACCCTGTAAAAACTACTAAACAGATTATTACAAAACTAGAATTAGAGTTAAATGATCTAGAAAAACAAAGAAACAATCTTTATGATTTCTTCGAGCGTAAAATTTATGATGATGACACCTTTATAGAGCGTTCTAATATAATAAAAAATAGAATCGAAACAACAAAACAAAATATTGCCGATCTTAATTCTAAGATTCCTAAAAATACAAAAAGCGATGCTGAAATTGTAGCAGGTATTAAAAAGGTGTTAGAGGTCTACCCCCACACTCCTAATGCGAAAGAAAGAAACAAATTATTGAAGAGTGTTATTGATGAAATTGAATATTATAAAGAAGATGGTTACGAAACTGACCAGTTTGACGCTTTTATAAAATTAAAACTTAATGATTAACAAGTTCATACCCTAAGTGCGTTGGAAACACAGTTATTTATCCCCAAGGCACTTAGGGTATTGTTATGAAAATCAATACGGACCTTTAACTAACTTTGGATATGCACCAAGTAGATCTCCATGCAGTGGAACGATGATCCTTGGCCTTGGGAAAAAGAATTTAACGACTAAATTATGTATATGGAGGATTATTATAAATGTGGATATATCAGAAAACTTTACAGCACCCTGTTAATCTGAAGAATAAAGAT
>NZ_AXUS01000047.1 GCF_000498755.1 Clostridioides mangenotii TR
TCTCGCTTTTTAAATAATCATCTCTTTCTTTTAATTGATCATTATATATAACGTGGGAATCTACCCCAGCTATGATTGGTATATCATACTCTTTGCTAAGATTGATAATATGTTTATTTATTTCTTTTTGCTTTTCTGTATGGTGTGCTTGTACCTCAAGATAGAAGTGTTTGAATTTGTTATGTAGCTTTAGAATAATATCATCTATATCATCATATTTCCAGAATGCTAAGCAGGCTGTGGTTATAAACACATCCTCACTTGGTAAAGACATAATAAGATCTAAGTCTATCCTAGGTCTATAATAATAACCATCTTTGTTGCATTGACTCATTATTCTATTTATATTTTTTCTTCCGTTTTCATTTCTGGCCAATATAACAATGTGAGAATTTGTTCTATCTTTATCAAATCTATTTTTGACCCAATAGAACTCCCCTCCAAAGATCCATTTAAGAGGGGATTCACCTTTATCTATTAACTTCTTATTGAACTTTTCTATTTTTAAATATGAATCAAAGTATCTACCAACCCATCCATGTTCTACTGTACTAATTGTTTTATGACCTAACTCATATGTTCTTTTTAGATAGTCTTCAATAAACATTGGGCTATCTGGAGTATATATGTTACTCTCATGGCTGTGTCTATGATAATTTTCATATGTCTTAATCTTTATCCCCCTCCTAAAATGGCATCACTAGGTAAAGGTAGAAATTCACTACTACCTTTTTTATAAACTATTTAAATAACTTGAAAACTCATCCGATATATACAATAAGTAGTCCTTTTTAGCCAGACTTTCAATCCATGATATAGGGATATTATCATATCCATAATATATCCCTGAAAGACCACCCGTTAAAGCTCCTATAGTATCTGTGTCTCCTCCTAAGTTAATAGCTGCTAATACACTATCTTTATATCCCTTATTGTTTAAAAATGAATAAATTACAGATTCTAAAGTATGTACCACATATCCAGTGGATCGGATATCCTCTAAACTTAAACATTTTATATTCCCAGTTAGGATTCTTTCATATTCTTTAATCGTACCTTGCGAAAATAGACTTTCATAATGACTTGTTCTCAACATATCATATGCAGTATCTGGCTCTATACCCATCATCAAAAATATCGCATATCTAACATAAATGACACACCCTAATACACTTATCTCATGAGCGTGTGTGATGGATGACACGTTGTTAATCGTAGGCATTATGTTTTTATCATATTTATGCAGATAGTATGCCAAAGGTAAAATTCTCATTAAAGACCCATTTCCATTTTCATAAAAATTTGTAGCTCCGCATTCAATTGCTGGTTTTAAACTATTCGAATATCTCATTAAAGAATCCCATGTTGTTGTACCAATATCAAATACCTGTCCTGTAGCTGTATACTTATTTCTTTCCGCCCAATCACAAAACCTAAGAGCCATATCATTATAGCTTATTCCTTTAGATTTTATTATTGAATCCATTGTTGCAATCATCATTGAAGTATCATCTGACCAAGAACCTTTGGGAACGTGATGTGTCCCAAATCCTATCATCTCTGTAATTGGATTATCCTTGAGGTGTACTCTACTTTTAAACTCTCCAGGAACACCTAAAGCATCTCCAACAGCAAAACCTATAATTCCATCTCGTACCATATAACCTCCTTTTGATATAAAATCATGCTTTTATTTCAACTTTTTAGCTATTTCATATATAACATTCACAGTGACTCCATTACCTGCCTGTTTATATAACTGGCTATCTGAATTTACTTCTCTTGCTTTATCAAATGCCCAATCAGGTATACCTTGTAATCTAAAACATTCTCTTGGCGTTAGTTTTCTTAATCTGATATCATTTATTTCATTAATAAGCACTCCATGTCTATCTTGACTAGTTAGTGGAAACATTGGTTCTCCATCTTCCTTAAATCTACGACCATTCTGTCTTTTATTTAATCTATCCGGAGTAAGGCATGGAACTACTATTTTTGCTATCTTACTACTACCCGTTATCAAGGATGGGCTTATGCCTTCGGTAGAGTACACTCTCCCATCTTGCGGATTTCCACCAAACCTTGTAGTGTTTAATACATTGCCTACCTGATTTATTCCTATTTGTTTTGGTTGTTTATAATCAGTGGCAGTCAAGGATCCCATAATTCCATCACCATATACTAAATCTCTTTGACCTATCTTAGTAGAGTCTTTCTTTGTTGTTCCTATGATATTGATTTTTCCTGATTCTTTATTAGTTGTTCTACTTTCTCTTGTGATAGGAAATACTTTTCGTCCACTTCGTCCTCTAAGATGTCCGATAATAAATACTCTCTCTCTGTTCTGAGGCACGACCTCTTTTGAATTGAGAAGATCCCATTCAACATCGTAGCCGATTTCATCCAATTCAGAGAGTATTGTGAGGAAGTCAAATCCTTTATTAATACTGAATAGATTTTTAACGTTTTCAAGGAATAGATACTTGGGTCTATCTTCTTCTTTCTTTTCTCTAATAAGTCTAGTAATTGAGAAAAACAAGCTTGATCTATCTCCGTCCAATCCTCTTTGCTTTCCAGCCACACTAATATCTTGACATGGGAACCCTGCGCACCAACAATCTGCGTTTGGTAATTCATCTCCTGTAACTTTTGTAATATCTTCTCCATACCATTCATCCTCCCCTGGTTCATGTATAACGTTATAACTTCTATTTGCAAATTTATCTATTTCACAATGCCCTAAGCATTTATGCCCAGCAGTTTCCATACCTAATCGAAAACCACCTACCCCACTAAAAAAATCTAAAAATGTTAATATATTAATCTCCCCTTTATTTTCTTCCTGTACTAAATCTAATTGCTTTTTTGACTTCATAACTCCTAATATCACATTCTTTATGTTTTTCTCTTTTAATTTTTGACTTTCTCTGACCTTCAAGAATCGCTTTAGTAAATTCATCTATTGAAATCATATTTATCCCCCTAATTTTCATCTAACAAATAAGTTTTAGCATCTACAATATTGACAGTAGGATATCCATATTTATTTGTTCTAAATTCCACAATCATATTTGCCTTTACATATCCATCTCTATCATCAAAAGCACCATGTACAAAGTCTTCAATCCATTTTTTAGAAGTAAATGCTCTGTAATAGCTAACCCCATCAACTTTAAAACTATATGATGCATTGCTTCTCTTTGTAATAGATTTTGTGTAAATTATTAATCCTATAATTAAATACCGAGGGCATTCAATCTGGCCTGTCCATAAATCCTCATAATTAGCTATAGCTTGAACATCCTCTAAAGGAATCGAATCTTCATATCCTTCTTCTACTATGTAATGTTTTTCAAATTTTAAGGTCTGAAATTTTGTATTAGCCTTTATTATAAATTTATCCATATTCTCTTTGTTAATTCTGAACCCAGCTGCATTATCATGACCTCTCACCCATTCAAATAAATCAGTCTCTTCACAATACCCTTTTAGGCTTGGCAATACACTAGTTTCGTATCCTCTGAAACTTCCCTCTAGCATACTATCTTTTTCTCTGGCTAACATTACAGGCCTTTTATATTCACCCACCAATTTATTTGCAACAAGCCCTGTTATATTAACATCTACTAAATCACTTACATCTATAAAAATAATACTATTATAAAATAATTCATTTTCTTCAATTATCTTATTTAGATTCTTTAATCCTTCTTTTATTTCTTTATCTTGTTGCCTTTTATATCTATTTAAAATAGTATAAACACTACTATGAAAATCTTCATCGTTGCAAGTAAAAGCTCTAAATAGTTCTAACCTATCCTCATACGATCCTATCCTAATAGTTGCATTTATTAATGGTGCTATCTGATATCCGATATCCTGTATACTTAATCTCTTATCGTTATTCTTCTTAAGTTTATTTACAAAGAACAATAAAAACGGATTTGTTATATTAGATATTTTAGATCCATAATTATAATAGAATCTATTTTCCTCTTCCTTCATATCGCACACATCTGTAATTATAGACATAGCAACCATATCTATAAACTCAATATCAATATCAATGTCATTTATTTCTGCGTAATAGTGTATAAACCTATATGTAACTGTACATCCTGAAGAATGTTTATTGCTAATAGTCTCGTCCTGGTTGTTTATAATAATAGTATTAGATCCAATTATATTATTTCTTTCAAAATGGTGATGATCCAAGATCAATACATCAATATTCTTATCATTTAATACCTTATGCTCTTGATAATCTTCGCTACCAGCGTCTGGTACAATTAGTAATGAAACTCCTGAATCAAGAACTTTATCCATTATATCTTTCTTTAATCCATGCTCTTTAGAATTTTCATGAATAAATACTTCTATATTCTCATGGCTTACAAATGTATGTAAAAAGATATACATAATAGCTGCAGATGAATATCCATCAACATCTACATCAACTACTATTCCTATCTTATTGTTTGCTTTAATGTGTTTTTCAAATAAACTTATTCCTTCATTTATAGTATGAAAATTATGAATCTCTTCTATAGAATCAATTGAAGGATTTAATAATTTGTAGACTTGTTCAGATGTAAGATTCCTATTTCCCAACATCGTCTCTACTACATCGGAACAATAGTTGTCTGTAAATTTATATTTAATTATTTAAACCAACCTCTTTCACTCCCTTATTCATCATATCTAGCATTTTATTTAATTCTTCTAATTTTTCATCTGTTATTGTAAACTCTAAACCTTTTTCATATTCATAACAATCTTTGCACATCTTATGATTTTTTATATCAGCCCTAATTCCTTGCTTTCTACATTTAGGGCATTTATTTGTTTCTAGATATAATTTTCTATTTTTCTTCTTTACTCTTCTCTGCTTATTGTTCATTCATATTCCCCCTTAGTTAAAAATTTATATCCTTGTCCTTATTTGAATAAAAGGATTATTTCATTTTTTAAGTCTTTTTTCTTTCCAACAATTATACTTAGAAAGAATAAATATTAAGCAACCACATAATAAATAAAACACCAGTGTAATTCCAAGTATTATTAAAGGTATTATATACCCTGACCACAATTTAATTTGAGCTAATAATTCAATATTTTCCATACTCTCTCCTTATAATGAAATTATATTGACATTACGTCCAATATAATCAATCTCTACAGGGAAGTCGAATATATACATATTGCTTAAATCTTTGGATATTCTAGTTTGACACTCTACCCCATTTAAAAATGTAATGTTATCAAATAACCGATCAGGACTATACACAATCCTATTCTTACAGTCATAAACTTTTACTCTAAACAATATAGCATCACAAAATCCGTCTAATTTTTCATTGTCATCTGAAGAATATGTATCTCTTACAGGAATTGTATGTATAATACATCTTCCTTTTTTTATCTTTGTTATTTCTTCTGTCGTTTCTTTATAACCACATTTTTTGTCGATGTTCAAATACTCTTCGCTTGGTTTGTATAAATCTATTTCAATTTTTTGTTTTACCATTTACTCCTCAACCTTCTCATAAATTTGTATTATGGCATTTTGCTTATTAATTATACCTAGTGCTAAATCCAATAAAT
>NZ_AXUS01000048.1 GCF_000498755.1 Clostridioides mangenotii TR
TATTAATTATTATAATAAAAAAGACTAGAAATTAATCTAGTCTTTTTATCTGTATAACTTTATTTCTATAATATTGGGGGAATATTATGAGGAATATATTAATATTATTGTCATATTCTTGAAAAATATACACTAAATTTAATTAATTAAAAAAGTTTACATTTCTTCTTCATCGAGTTCTTCCTGATTTATTTGAGCAGGATCTACATTCGATACATATCTAGGGGTTCCTGAACTAGATGGAGTACTAGACATATTTGGTGTAGAAACTGAACTATTTGAGTAAGTTCCAAAATTAATCCCATATTTGCTTGAATTTGCAGTTGATCCAGTACTAGAGCCAGGATTAGAGCCACTCGGTAATTTATTCATATTGCTGTTCATAGGGTTATTCATTTTACTTCCTGTATTATTACTTGTAGGATTATTCATCCAGCCGTTTGCTGAAGAACTCATATTGCTAGAGCCGCCCATGTTAGAGCTACCCATGCTAGAGCCGCCCATGTTAGAGCCACCCATGCTAGAGCCRCCCATGTTAGAGCCACCCATGTTAGCACCATAAGGAGTCATACCCCCACCAAAGTCCATACTTTGTGGAATAACAACAGGAAGACCTTGCATAGTCCCTCTGATTACTCCAGGTATCATTATAATTACATCACTTCCCATAAAATTAATTCCGGGATACATATTTGGATTAACAGATTGTTGATTAGTACCTGTCTGGTTTTGATTGCCACCTGTATTAGCAAAATTTGCAAAGTATGAATTTGCATTGCTATTAGGCATATTTTGGGCGTTCTGAGGTCGGGTATTTGGATTTACCATGTTTTGGTTGAAACCTTGATAGTAATTTCCCTGCGTCTGTTGGCTGTAGTTTGGCATTTCAGTATAATCTTCACCTGGTTGGTTATTTGTATTTGCAGCTTGTTGATAGTTATTATTCATTTGATTTAGATTAGATCCAGAACCAGCACCATCTATCCTATTCATATCCTGGTCGTTACTGAAATCAATATAATCTTTATAGGAATCTGGATTTAAGTATGGCATGTAACTGATATCTAAATTGTTTTTTGTTTCATCGAAACTCATATAAGCACCTCCCAAAAAAACTATAAAAAGTTATTCTTATAATATATATAAAAGTTAGCTATATAATATGTATGATTTATTTATTTAAAAAATATCTTAATAGATATTGCATAATTTTACAGTTAGGATTATAATGAACATATGAACAATTATTCAAATATTAAAATGATAGGAGAAATAAACTATGAATATAAATGAAGAATTTAAAACTTGTGAATGTAAAAATGTACATCAGGAAATAGTAAGCGGAGCGAAGTCTACTATGCCGGGTGAAGAGGTATTATACGATTTGGCTGAGTTGTTTAAAGTATTTGGAGATTCAACTAGAATAAGAATCTTATACGCTCTTTTCGCTAGTGAGATGTGTGTATGTGATATAGCAAGTTTACTAAATATGACAGACTCAGCGATTTCACATCAGTTGAGAGTTTTAAAGCAAGCTAGACTTGTTAAGTTTAGAAAAGAAGGTAAGACAGTATTTTACTCATTAGACGACGATCATGTAAGTCAAATATTTAATTGCGGTCTATGTCATATCCAAGAGTTAAATAAAAAATAAGGGAGGTCTTCTATATGTCATCTGAAGTAATAAACAAAAAAGAAATGATTTTAGGTGGTTTGAGTTGTGCACACTGTGCAACAGAGATAGAAGAGGCAGTAGGCAAACTTGATGAAGTAAAATCTGCAAACCTAAACTTTTTAAACAAAAAATTGAGTTTTGAGATGCAAGACTCCGTAAATGAATCGCAAGTTATAGATAAAATAGTAAATAAAATTAATATTATAGAGCCTGGGATAGATATAAAATTAAAAGATACAGCGAAGGCAAATTCAAATAAAAAAGAAATGATTTTAGGCGGTTTAAGTTGTGCACATTGTGCATCACAGATTGAGGAAGCTATAGGAAAATTTGATGAGATAAAATCTTCGAACTTAAACTTTGTCAATAAAAAATTAAGTTATGAACTTACTTCACAAGCTGATGAAAAAGTAGTTTTAGAAAAAATTATAGATAAGATTAATACCATAGAGCCTGGCCTTGATATTCAGATGAAGTCTGGTAAAAAACAAAGTGAACACAGTGAGGATTCACATGATCATGGCGGTGGAGAACACAATAAAAAAGAATTAGTGAAACTACTTTTAGGTGTAGCTGTCTATATATTAGGTATATATCAAACAGCCACAGGTAATGAGAGTATAGTAAGCAGCGTAATATTCGTTGTGGCTTATTTAGTAATTGGTGGAGATGTATTATTAAAAGCTATAAAAAATGCCACTAATGGTAGAGTATTCGATGAGAACTTCCTTATGTCCATTGCAACAGTTGGAGCATTAGCAATAGGAGAGTTAGCTGAAGCAGTTGGAGTTATGCTTTTCTACAAGATAGGAGAGTACCTACAAGATATGGCAGTCGGAAAATCTAGAAAATCTATCACTGCGCTGATGGAAATTAGAGCAGACTACGCCAATCTTAAAGTTGGATCAGAAATAAAAGTAGTATCACCTGAAGATATTAATATAGGAGATATAATAGTAATTAAACCTGGTGAAAAAGTTCCTCTAGACGGTGTAGTTGTAGAGGGTTCATCTATGCTCGATACTTCAGCTATAACTGGAGAATCAGTCTGAGAGAAGTTTCAAAAGATGAGGAGATCTTATCTGGTGTAATTAATAAAAATGCTTTACTTACTGTTAGGGTAACTAAGTTGTTTGGAGAGTCGACTGTTTCTAAAATCTTAGACCTAGTAGAAAATGCAAGCAGTAAAAAAGCACCTACAGAAAACTTTATTTCCAAGTTTTCAAAATACTATACACCAGCAGTAGTGGCAATAGCTTTGGCAGTTGCATTTATTCCTCCGCTTGTATTGCCGGATGCTTCTCTTAGGGAATGGGTTTACAGAGGGCTTATATTTTTAGTAGTTTCTTGTCCTTGTGCACTTGTTCTATCAATACCGCTAAGTTTCTTCAGTGGTATAGGTTTAGCATCTAAAAAGGGTATTCTTATTAAGGGAAGTAACTATCTAGAATCTCTTAGATATGTAGATACAGTAGTATTTGATAAAACTGGTACTCTTACAAAAGGTGTTTTCAAAGTTACAAAAGTATATCCAGTTGGAATTTCAGAAGAAAAATTAATTGAGTATGCAGCATTAGCTGAAGCAAACTCAAATCACCCAATAGCAAAATCTATAACTAATTTCTACAATAAAAAAGTTGATTTAGATAAAGTAGAAAACTACGAGGAAATAGCAGCTCATGGTATAAAGATAAATTACTTTGGCGAGACAA
Source organism: Clostridioides mangenotii TR (assembly GCF_000498755.1). GTDB lineage: Bacteria > Bacillota > Clostridia > Peptostreptococcales > Peptostreptococcaceae > Metaclostridioides > Metaclostridioides mangenotii_A. Next base: position 3,388 of record NZ_AXUS01000048.1, read on the forward strand.
TTCTTGCAGGTAACGAAAAGCTTATGAAGAGCGAAAATATTTCTTACACTCCAGCTACAGAAGTTGGAACAGTAGTATATGTAGCTGTAGACTCAGAATTCAGGGGATATATAGTTATATCTGATGAAATAAAAGAGGACAGTGTTAAAGCAATCAAAGATTTAAAAAATGAAGGTATAAAACAAGTAGTAATGCTTACTGGAGATAACGAAAAAGTAGCAAATAATATAGCATCGAAATTAGGATTAGATAAAGTTTACTCAAATCTCTTACCTGATGAAAAAGTTGAAAAGCTAGAGGAAATATTTAAGGGAAGAACAGATAAAGAAAAAGTAGTATTTGTTGGAGATGGAATTAACGATGCGCCAGTTCTTGCTAGAGCAGATGTAGGTATAGCGATGGGAGGACTTGGATCTGATGCAGCTATCGAAGCCGCTGACATAGTTCTTATGAACGATGAACCTAGCAAAATATCAGTTGCTATAGGTATTGCGAATAAAACTAATAAGATTGTATGGCAAAATATAGCGATTGCCCTAACTGTTAAGGCGATAGTTATGGTATTAGGTGCTGGAGGAGTTGCTACTATGTGGGAAGCAATATTTGCCGATGTAGGGGTAGCGTTAATAGCAGTTCTTAATGCAATGAGAGCTATGAAGTAAGGAGCTTATTGTAAAGTGAAAAATTATATTCAATAGTATGCATTGTTATCAATTAAAGTGGAGCCTTAAAAACGATTTATTAAATCATTTTAAGGCTCCCCTTCTGTTTAAATGTATTTATATTACATATTTAAATACGCATATGTAGTGAGTTAACGTTCCAAAAAGTATAAATATATGGAATATCTCATGATATGCAAAATTCTTGAACTTTAAGAACTTAGGTTTCACTGCATATATAACTGCGCCGATTGTATAGAAAACACCACCACCTACAAGCAATATAACACCCTCAAGCGATATAGCTTTGTATAGAGGAACTATTAGTAGTACAGAAACCCAACCCATAGCAACATATATAACTGTAGATATCCATCTAGGGCAGTTAAACCATATAAGTTTAAAGCATACTCCAGCGATTGCTGCAGTCATAATTACAGCGAACAGTGCCCAGCCAGTAGGTCCATTTAGCGCTATTAAACAAAATGGAGTGTAAGACCCTGCAATCAATATAAATATCATTGAGTGATCAAGTCTTCTAAGCCAACTGATTACTTTATCAGAAGAGATTACAAGATGGTATACAGTCGATGCAGTATATAAAAGTATCATACTAATACCAAAAATAATCACTGCAGTAAGTGATAAAGCAGAAGGATTATCCAAGCTTGTTTTTATTACTAGAGCTAGTAAACCTATAAATGAAAGAACAGCTCCAGCCAAGTGAGTAAATCCATTGATTGGTTCTCTAAGATATTTATTCAATTTTCAATCACCTCTCTTAACTTAAATATATATAATAGAAAAGATTATTATAGAATTTAAATCTATTATTGACCTGTTTCATAATTTATATAATATAGACTATTATACTTCAAAATGACAGAAAATAGATACATTTTAAATATAAATAAAAATAGTTTTATTAAAGTTTAAATAAATTCAATGAAAATATAAATAAAAATAGTAATGTTAGATAACGATAAAATAATGCAGAACCTATTGTAGATAAAAGAATATAAGTTTTTACTATTAATAGTATAGTAATGATTTGATATAGAAAAAATGGTTTAAAGACCTGGAATAGCTGATAGTGAGAATCTATTTTACAGTTAGTTAAATCATGAGGATTATAAAATATATAAAAAATATCAAAAAAAGTGTTGACTTAGTTTTTAGATTTTGATATAGTAATACTTGTCCTCGAAAGAGCGGCAAACGAAACACAACGAAGCAAGAAGAAAACAAAAAAGAACATTGAAAATTAAACAGTAGGTTAATTTATAAGAAAACAAGAAACAAACCATATAAAGCCAGATATTAAAGATAACGATAGTATCTGAGCAGGTCAAATTATTATTGAGAGTTTGATCCTGGCTCAGGATGAACGCTGGCGGCGTGCCTAACACATGCAAGTCGAGCGAACCCTTCGGGGGAGAGCGGCGGACGGGT
>NZ_AXUS01000049.1 GCF_000498755.1 Clostridioides mangenotii TR
TTGTTGATTGATAACTAAATGTTTGTATAATAAAATTATCAACAAAATATTAGCAAATGTTGACATAAAAGAGAATAAAATAGAGATTGCTCAAATTTTGGTCAAGGCGAACAATCTCTAAGTGTATATTGTACGGTATGTACTATTATACTTTATTCCTTCAAAAATTACAAATAGGAGGACATTTATATGGAGAGTATAAATGCAAATAATGTTGTAAACATTTTAAGTCCTTGTGAAAACACTGATAATGTTTTTGAGACAGGGACTAAAGAAATACAAGTTTTTAGTCATACAGAATTTGGTGAGATAAGAGCATTAGATTTAAATGGAGAACCTTGGCTTGTTGCTAAAGATTTTTCTGAAAGGTTAGGATACAAAGAACCCCACAAAGCAGTAGTAAAGCACGTTGATGAAGATGATAGGGCAAAACATCCCATCACAGATAATTTAGGGAGAACTCAAGAAACTTGGATAATAAATGAGTCTGGCATGTTTAGTCTAGTCTTAGGAAGTAAGTTACCATCAGCTAAAAAGTTTAAAAAATGGGTTACATCAGATGTATTACCTTCAATAAGAAAACATGGTGGGTATTTAACACCAAATAAGATAAGGGAATCGTTAGCAGATCCTAATACCCTAATTGAATTACTAACTGTGCTAAAAGAGGAACAAGATAAAAGAATTGAATTAGAAGTGATTAATAAAGATAATGAACCTAAAGTTAAATATGCTAATGTGGTACAAGTTTCTGAATCTACTATAAGTGTAGGACAATTAGCCAAGATGATTTGTAGGCATGGCGTTAATCTTGGTCGTAATAAACTGTTTGAGTGGATGCGAGATAACGGATATTTGATTAGAGCTAAGTCGAGAGACTGGAATTTACCAACACAGAAATCTATGGGATTAGGTGTTTTAGAGGTTGATCAGAATGGTGAATATGTGCTATATAAGACTCCTGTGGTTACTGGTAAGGGGCAAGTCTATTTTGTTAATAAGATATTAGACGAATACGCTCCTTGTAGTGAGGGGTTGATGTAATGAAAGAAGAAGTGAAACTTTTAATTGACTTATTAGACGATGATGCTTTAAGAAAGATTAAATTTATAATATTAGGTTGTTTACATAGTAAGAAAGATTAAGTTATTTTTGTGGTGATTTAAGAGCTGGAGAATTCCAGCTTTTATGTGATTATGAAAGAGGTGAGATTGTGGGGATTAAGGATGTTAAGTTGAGGAAGGGCATGGATAGGGACACTATCAATGTTATAATGGATAACGATAATATCGAAATCGAGTTTATTGATGATAACTATGGTGGCTATAGTTGTTCCCATAAATGGAAGTGTAACTGTGGAGAAATTTTTAACAGATCATGGGATACAATAAAGCATAAAAATGGTATTAGATGCACTAGATGTATAAAAGGTATTAAAGAAGTTATGATGATATAAGAGACGTTGTATTGGAATTAAAATCTTGCAAAGATGAAGTTAATAAAATTATCGGAGATTGGATTGAGTTAGTCGACAATAGATATGAAAGAATAGATCATAACCATAACTGGAGATGCAAATGTGGAGAAATTATAAAAAGGACTTGGGGAAGTATAAAACGAAATGGTGCAATAAAATGCGATAAATGCTTATACAATTTAACTGATAACCCTGAAAAGGCATCAGATATACGTTTAGTTAAAGATATGGATAACAAAACAGTAAACAGTCTTGTTTCTGAATGGATTACATTCATGGATGAGAATTATTTAGGAAATAACAAAGTACATAAATGGGAATGTAAAAAATGTGGAGAAGTTTTCAATAGGAAATGGTCTACTATAAGATCTAAGGACTCAATTCTATGCAAAAAATGTAGTAGAGGAAGTATACTATCAAAAGGAATGACTAAAGATGAAGTAAACAGGGTGCTCATGAAAGAAAATATTAATTTAATCTTTAATGATGATTGCTTTATGAGTAACTCTTCTAGCTATAAATGGATTTGTAGTTGTGGAAATGACTTTATTAGGACTTGGAGTATGTTTAACAAAACGAGGTCTTATATCTGCTCAGACTGCAGAGGGCGAGATGTTGAAGATAGATATAAATTTGAGGTAGAAAAGAACAAAGATTATAAATATATAAGAAGCTTTAGAAAACATGATAAGCTACCTAATGGTATAATAGTTGGAGATTCTCCATATATTCAAATTCAACATATTTTTTGTGGCAGAATATATGAAACCTCTGCATCAAATTTTATAAATATAAAGCAAAGATGCGACAGGTGTTCAGGCAATATTGAAAATTCATTTGGATATTATATAGAGAACATACTAGGAATAAAAATTAAAAAAATTTGGGATTATGAACGTAATTATAAAGATCCATTTACTATAAGTATAGGTAGTAATGATGAGGTATGGATAAAATGTACGGGAACTGATTATCATGGAAGTTATTTAGCAAAAGTGAATAGATACATTAAATCTAAAAGAAATAATAAAAATGGCTGCCCATATTGTCATAGTAAAATGATTCATTTGTATGATTCATTTGGATATAACTATCTCAACTTGGCTCAATCGTGGAGTAATAGAAATGATATAAGTCCTTTTAAAGTTGCAAAGTATGGATCTAATAAATATAATTTTATATGTCAAAATTGTAGGAAAGAATATACAATATCCACTAATGATATAATAGATAGAACGATAGATAATTGTTCAGAATGTTTTATGAGTGCTGGAGAGGTTAGTATAAAGACATTTCTGGAAAATAGAAACATTGATTATATATATGAGAAAACATTCCCTAATTTGTATGGTGTGAATGGTGGATTATTATCTTATGATTTCTATATTCCACAGTCTAAGACTCTTATAGAATATCAAGGAGAATTTCATGATGGAACTGCATGGCAGCAAACTGAAGAAGGTTTTAAAAATCAAAGGGAACATGATAGACGTAAAAAAGACTACGCTGATAAAAATAATATTACTTTTATAGAGATCTGGTATAAAGATTATGAAGATATAGATAGCAAATTAGATAAAGAATTAAATCTCGACAAAATTCCCGTAGAATAATGGATTATCTATTGTTATAATATGGATATAACATTTAGGAGGGAATACATGAAAAAAATATTAGGTTTATTAATATTATGTTTTACATTAGCAATATTTACAGGATGCAGTCCTAGAGAAAATAATGAAACAATAAATACAGAGGATACAGCAACTGAAGAAAATCTAGATAGTGAAGCAACAACATCCTCTGAAGATATTGATGAAAACTTAGATACGAATAATGAAAATGGAGACGAGATATATTCATCCTTAAAAAAAATGAATGAAGAGGGGTTATCTTTATTACAGGCGATATCAAATGAATCAACTACCGATGAAGAACTTGATAAGGCATTAGATTCTTGTGATGACCTAATAACTCGTATTCAAAATTTGAAGACAGATGATCAGGACTTATCTGAAGCAAAGAAATGTATTTATATTGCTACAATGAATACAAAGATTATCGTGAACAATAGTGGCGAAGAAAACAGTTATTTAAAACAAGATAATATTGATAAAAGCTTAGAAAAAATTAATAAAGCTACAGAATATCTAGATAATTATAATAAATAAAAGAAAAGAAATATAATTAGATAATAGTCAGAATATAAGACAGCATAAAGCTGTCTTTTTTTATGTCTAAAAAAGGAGTTGATAAATTGTCTGAATTCAAAATTAGAAGTACCTTTGAGTTAGATGATAAGAAAGCAAGGAAGCAATTAGATGACTTAAAGAATCAAGTTGGGAAAAAAGCTCTTAAAATGAATGTAGAGTTAAACCTTTCGAAGATTAATGGCGAGTTGAATAAAGTACAAGGAGCAATGAAGAAAGCTCTGAAGATTGATAATTCAACTATTGCTGGGTTAAAGCAGATAGAAAGTGCGTTAAAGCAAATAAATAAGCTAAATAGAGATACACAGAAATTGCCACTTGGAAATAAGTCAAGAAATACAGATACGACAAATGATGTAAACAAAATGATATCTCAATATAAGAAATTAATGTCTGAAAGGGCAGCTCTTGAAAAACAAATGTCCAAGACTACCAATACACAGTCATATCAAGTATTGAATAATCAATTAGAAAGAGTTAAAGCAAATATAACTAGTATAACAGGCAAATTAGACGGAATGAAAGTTAATACTAATTTTGCTAATACAATGGAAAAATCTTTATCATCTACTTTTCAAAGCGTTCAAAGTAAAATTGAGAAAATGCAATCTCAGTTATCAAAACATCAAAAGTTAAATATACTGGATGGAAAAGAATCAACAGAATTAAATAATCTAATAAATAAACTAAATCAATTAAAGAATATAAAGCTATCTAATATCACTAGTGGTAAAGATAGCTTTTTTTCTATGTCAAAATTGGTATCTGAAGTAGATCAAGTACAAAGAAAGTTTTCTAATCTAAAGATAAATGCGAACATTGATTCAAAGATAACATCACAGATTAGAAAAATTTCAACAGAAGCTACATCGTTACAGAATAAAATAGGAAATTTATTTAAGAGTGGATATACAGATAAAGGCCAATTGTCTACAATGGCAAAGCAATTACAAACTATACAGAATATAAACTTTAGTAAACTAAATGCTAATCAGATACAATCTGTAACTAATGCTTTGAGTAATATGACTAATAAAGTGAAAGAAGTTGATAGTGCAGCTAAACAATTAAAAGCTAAAGATGCTTTTAATATTAAAACAACAAAAGCACAAATGGATCTACAAAGGTTAAAGCAAAAATGTTTAGAATTAGGACAATCAACAGCCGGAATAGATAAGTTACAAGGTAAATTGAGACAATTATCAAATCTTCCGATGGATAAAAAAGCAAATGAATTATCTAGGATTAGAAATGAAATATCTAGAATGAATAGCTCGTTTAATGGATTAAATTCAACGACACAACGTACCGGCGGATTTTTTAATGATCTATATAATAGTATGCGTACATTTACATTGGGCAATATGATTGGAATGAAATTGCAACAGGGAGTCCGAGCCATAGGTAAAACTATTCTTGATTTAGATAATGCAATGGTAGATGTAACAAAGGTTCTGCCGGATAGAATAGCTCCGAGTCAAGGCAATTTAACTAAGATAAGGAAAGATGCTATAGCCATCGGGAAAGATGTTGCCAAGTCTAGTGAAGATGTCATCCTTGGTATGAGTAGAGCTTATCAAGTTGGGGCTAAGACTATGAAAGAAGCGAGTGCAATAGCTAAGAACTCAGCAATTTTTAGTAATGTCGGG
>NZ_AXUS01000050.1 GCF_000498755.1 Clostridioides mangenotii TR
AATCTTCATCGTTGCAAGTAAAAGCTCTAAATAGTTCTAACCTATCCTCATACGATCCTATCCTAATAGTTGCATTTATTAATGGTGCTATCTGATATCCGATATCCTGTATACTTAATCTCTTATCGTTATTCTTCTTAAGTTTATTTACAAAGAACAATAAAAACGGATTTGTTATATTAGATATTTTAGATCCATAATTATAATAGAATCTATTTTCCTCTTCCTTCATATCGCACACATCTGTAATTATAGACATAGCAACCATATCTATAAACTCAATATCAATATCAATGTCATTTATTTCTGCGTAATAGTGTATAAACCTATATGTAACTGTACATCCTGAAGAATGTTTATTGCTAATAGTCTCGTCCTGGTTGTTTATAATAATAGTATTAGATCCAATTATATTATTTCTTTCAAAATGGTGATGATCCAAGATCAATACATCAATATTCTTATCATTTAATACCTTATGCTCTTGATAATCTTCGCTACCAGCGTCTGGTACAATTAGTAATGAAACTCCTGAATCAAGAACTTTATCCATTATATCTTTCTTTAATCCATGCTCTTTAGAATTTTCATGAATAAATACTTCTATATTCTCATGGCTTACAAATGTATGTAAAAAGATATACATAATAGCTGCAGATGAATATCCATCAACATCTACATCAACTACTATTCCTATCTTATTGTTTGCTTTAATGTGTTTTTCAAATAAACTTATTCCTTCATTTATAGTATGAAAATTATGAATCTCTTCTATAGAATCAATTGAAGGATTTAATAATTTGTAGACTTGTTCAGATGTAAGATTCCTATTTCCCAACATCGTCTCTACTACATCGGAACAATAGTTGTCTGTAAATTTATATTTAATTATTTAAACCAACCTCTTTCACTCCCTTATTCATCATATCTAGCATTTTATTTAATTCTTCTAATTTTTCATCTGTTATTGTAAACTCTAAACCTTTTTCATATTCATAACAATCTTTGCACATCTTATGATTTTTTATATCAGCCCTAATTCCTTGCTTTCTACATTTAGGGCATTTATTTGTTTCTAGATATAATTTTCTATTTTTCTTCTTTACTCTTCTCTGCTTATTGTTCATTCATATTCCCCCTTAGTTAAAAATTTATATCCTTGTCCTTATTTGAATAAAAGGATTATTTCATTTTTTAAGTCTTTTTTCTTTCCAACAATTATACTTAGAAAGAATAAATATTAAGCAACCACATAATAAATAAAACACCAGTGTAATTCCAAGTATTATTAAAGGTATTATATACCCTGACCACAATTTAATTTGAGCTAATAATTCAATATTTTCCATACTCTCTCCTTATAATGAAATTATATTGACATTACGTCCAATATAATCAATCTCTACAGGGAAGTCGAATATATACATATTGCTTAAATCTTTGGATATTCTAGTTTGACACTCTACCCCATTTAAAAATGTAATGTTATCAAATAACCGATCAGGACTATACACAATCCTATTCTTACAGTCATAAACTTTTACTCTAAACAATATAGCATCACAAAATCCGTCTAATTTTTCATTGTCATCTGAAGAATATGTATCTCTTACAGGAATTGTATGTATAATACATCTTCCTTTTTTTATCTTTGTTATTTCTTCTGTCGTTTCTTTATAACCACATTTTTTGTCGATGTTCAAATACTCTTCGCTTGGTTTGTATAAATCTATTTCAATTTTTTGTTTTACCATTTACTCCTCAACCTTCTCATAAATTTGTATTATGGCATTTTGCTTATTAATTATACCTAGTGCTAAATCCAATAAATCATTTGCCATACTTTCCTCATCTTCATATTTGTCATAAAATTTCTTTTCTTGTCTTTTCAACTGTTGTTTATATTCATTAAGTTTTTTGTAATCCATCTTCTAATTCTCCCTTATTAATCTTGTATAAGCTCTAACTCATATTCTAGTTTATTTAATTTAAACTCGATTCTATTTTTGATTATTTTATATACTTGCTCTTTATCAATAGGTTCTAACCAGTGTTCTCTAATGTACACAGAAAGCTCTTGCCTATATAGCTGTTGAGTATCTTTATTGACTAATAACATTACCTGTATTTCTTGCATGTACTCAATTTAGATACACTTCATTATATTTTTCTAATTATTTTTTCAATATTAGACAATACATTTTCATTTCAAATACTCCAATCTATATGTAATCTTATGTGGGACAAATTACACCCAAATGCTTCAATGTCAACTTTAAATCCTTTAGATTTTAATTTATCCATAATAAAAGCATAAATTTCATCTCTATTTTCATAGTAGAGAACAATATGGTATTTAGTTGAAGTGCGACCTGAGTTTGCTGCTAGTTTTATTGCTGCTTTAGCTTCTTTATACTCTTTTTTTATATTTCTTTTCATATTATATTGAGCAATTAATCTCATTTTATCTATAAACATTCATCATACCCCCTAATAAAAATGAATTAGAGTCTAACTAAAAAATCCGCCCCAATATAATAATCCTATTTGTATAGCCGCAGCTATTGTTGAAGTAAAAAAACTTTCTTTCCCCTTCTTCTCTTCACCGTGTCTCGCCATACTGATCCCAAGGGATAACATGTATATAGCTATTAAAATTATTTGTGGCGCTTTCAATGTCATATATTTTCTCCTTTTTTATAATTAATTTTTCCCTAACTAAATATTTAAATAGAATTAAGAATTTATTCTGTTTTTACTGTGACAGTTCCAGGCATAAGTGACCATATTAAGAACCATCCTAATGTATTAACTGGATATGTGGTATCTAAAAACTCAAATTGTGGGAAATTTAAAATGTCACAGACCCATACTATAGTTAATACTGCGTTAAATATTTTATACATACTTCCTCTACTTTCTATTTTTTAACATTTAAATAATTATATAAATCTTCTACTAAATCTTTGGGTACATATCCGAATACTGTACCTTCATAATGCTGATCCAATTCTTTTTTTCTTGGAAAATTCTCTATTTCACTTGGATATACAAACTTATTTTCTAAAAATATTGCCACTTCAAATGTATCATATGAATTCAATCCATTTAATTTTCTTGGTGAGCAATAGTGATGTTCACTACATTGTATCGACATACTGTACCCCAACTCTGTTGATACACTATTAAAAATTCTAATTCCTACCGTTTCATGTTTAAGTCGTACCTTTGCCTTTAGCATAGCTTTTATAAAATTCAACATTTCTACTTTCTCCTTTTTCTACATAAAAACATCATTTTATCAATAGTGGAAATCCATTTGGATGCTTGATAGCATTTACATAGATTATAAAGTCAGTTCCTGTTACATCAGGTAACTTACTTTTTGCTTTAAGTTCTTTAATTTCATCTGCTAAGTCATGCATCCATATAGCTTTAGTTTTATACTCGCCAGATGAATAAAATTTGCCATTCTGTTTGAAATAATCTAAGTAAACATCATATTCCTTATCTTCTTCATAACCAATAACCTCTAAATATCGCTCTCTCTCAATGTTATAGTTGGTATCCATTATCATTTCCCTCCTTTTAATACAATTCGATTACATCTTTGTATAAACATCTAGTCCTTAAATCCAAAATATTATAATTAATGTGCATATGTCCGAAAAACCAATATGTAAAATCTACAGTCTGTTTAATCTCATTTAAGAAATCTGCAACTTTATCAATTCTTGTATCTCCTCCAACATAATCTAATGCAACTGGATAGGAAGTATGAGTTAATATATAATCCACTTTGTTATTATGTTTTTTAAGATTCTCCCTAGCGTACTCCATTTCTTCTGCTGACGGACACTCTTCCTTCCACCATGATTTACTTTCTACTCTCCATTCTTTGTCTGTAGAATTAGCTCCACCAAATGCAAAGAATTTTTTATTATTTATGGTGTAAACTTTACCCCTCATTAGATGTATAATATTGTTTCTAATCTTGTGAACCTTTCCCCCGAACATTGTAGACACTGGAAGACTATTTAAGATTTCATGATTATCATGGTTCCCATCAATGAAATAAATATTAATACTAATCTTACTCATATAATTTATTTGTTTCTGTTCTTTCAAACTTCCATCCCATATATAACCAAAGTCTCCACAGATAAATAAATCTGTGATACCTTCCTTTCTAGCTTTATATATTTGTTGAAAGTTTAAATCCCCATGTGTATCTCCTGTAATTCCTATTCTCATTTTATTAATCCTCGCCTATATATTGATTCCCAATTTCTTCATTTAATTCAGGCTTTAGAATTCTACACACCTTAAATAAAGCGCTACAGTAATCTGATGAATCATCAAAATAAATAGCATTATTAGCTTCAGCAAATGCTTCATCTATCTTATTCATATTGTCATAACTAGAACCCATATTTATCACCTCTTATTTAATCTCTCCTTGAATTATATCTAAATCAAAAGCTTCTTCGAAATTTAACCACCAGTCTTCTTTTCTATGTTCTTCAAGTAGTTTTTGTGTTATTTTTGTTTTTTCTAAAATAATTTTATCAAGTCTTTCTTGTACTTGATTTTGATAAGAAGCGTAGTCTAAACATTCTTTTAATTTTCCATAATAACCATAACTCATTGTATGGTATAAAAAGTTAGTATTTTTACCAGC
>NZ_AXUS01000051.1 GCF_000498755.1 Clostridioides mangenotii TR
GATTATATTAACAAGATTAAAGAAGGAATATATGATTCATCTGGGATAAATAATGAATTGTTTAATGGGAATAGAAGTACAAATGAGGCTATCGCAATAGGGTCTGTAGTTGATATATTAATATCATTGAAAATACAAGATATGATTTGTAATTGGATAAATGATGAACTTAATCAACGAAAAGAAACTAAAAATTGGGGTATAACATTTGTAAAAACTTCTGAATACAATCAGAGACAAGCTGTTCAAGACGAAAGAGAAAATTTATCCTTATATGGTTCAAGAAAAAAATATCTAGCAACTCAAGGATTTACTCCTCTTCAGGTTATGAATATAACTAAAAATGAGAAGTTGTTAGGTTTAGAAGATTCGTTAATGCCTATGCAAACATCACATACTCTAAGTAAAAAAGGAAAAGGAAGACCAAGTAATTCAGAAACAAATGAAAAGAATACTCAAACAGGTGAAAATCAGGAGAGTGATTTTTAATTAATCTAATATATGCACTTAATGAAGAGGATAAGGCCTATTTATTATCCAGAGGTTTTAACTATATAACAAATCAAAAACTTAATAATAAGACTGTTTATGTTTTTGAGAGTAATCAGGGTAAAGTATCTACTTTTTCTAAAAATGAAAAGGGTAGATTTTTTTTACTAATAAATTAAATTTTTAAGTTAAAGTGTGGTGATAAAAGCTGAAAGATACAAAGAAAATAGATTGTAAAGCAAGATATTACTCATCAGAAGATGATAGCAACTTAATGAAAGTTAAAATTGTAGTGATGCATGATAAAGACAACTATAATAATAGCGAATTTTCATTAGAATCTATTATAGATGCTGAAAAGAGTATTAAAAATACTCCAATATTAGCATTTATGCTTAGAGATAATGAAACTAATAATCCATCTGATTTTGATGAACATAATATGGAAACTAGAATTGTAGATAATGCAGATGGTTTTTCTATTGAAACAAGGTATTTAGAGAAGCCTATAGGGCTAATCCCTGAGTCATGTAACCCTAGATATGAGACTATAGATGGTTATAAATATTTTGTTGTTGATGGATATATATGGAAATGCTATAGCAATGGTGCTTATAAATTAATTTCTGAAAATGAATTTAAAAATGTATCTATGGAGATTGAGGTATCTGAAGGGGCATATAATGAGACCTCTCAACGATATCAAATCTCAAAATATAAATATCTAGGAGTTACTTGTTTAGGAGATCATCAGATCCCAGCTATGGGCGACAAATGTAGAATAAGTAAATATTCTGAAATGAAAACTTATAAGCAAGATCTTGAGGAAATTTACAGAGAAATATACAAATTTAGAAAGGAGGAGGAAGATTTGGATACTGTAGAGGATGTAAAAATAGGAAGAAAAAAATAGATAATTTAGTGGAAGAAACTGAAGTGAAAGCAAATGAAACTGATGAAAACTAAATCAAAGCTGAAAAAGTTCCAGAGGAAGTAAGTAACGATGAGTTCTCATTAGAAAAATTCAAAGACATAATAGGATCTGTTCCTGAAAGTATTGAAGAATTATTTACTAAGTTAAGTGATAAATTCAATGTTATGGAATCTGAATTAATAAATTTAAGAGAATTTAAAGGAATAATAGATGAAGAGATCCATAAAGGAAAAGTAGATGAAATAGTCTCTAAATTTACATTTGATGAACAAGAAGTTAAACCCTTGAAAGACAAAGTTATAAATAGGGAAATATCTATTTCTGATTTTGAAAAGGAACTGTATGCTTTACAAGGGATAAAGTATATAGAATCAAAAAATAATAAAGAAAATTTTTCAACTGATAATTCAAATGATATTTCAATTGAAATAATGGATCAAAAAGAAACTAAAAGAACCCCATATGGCGGAATTCTAGAGTAAATTACATATATAAATAAGGAGGAATAAAATGGCTACAATAATAAGATTAGATAGAATGCCTAATCCACATCCTATATCAGTTAAACATAAAGAAAAAGATGGGTTAGAAAATGGAGCATTTTTAGGAGTAACAGGTTTTGCTGCAAATGAAAGGGAATGTTATGAGGTTGACAAACTTACTGAAGGTAATGAATGGGCGATATTAGCGTGTTCAGTGTTGCAACATGATGAAAGATTAGATGAAAGAGATTTCAAACTAACATTAGGAGCAGCAGGTAGAGCATATATACCACAAAAAGGTGAGGTTTATACAATAGCAAAAACACACTTTGATGGTGACCTTGTAGTAGGTAGTAAATTGCAGTTAAAAGATGCAAGTTATAAAATAATGCTTCAACCTGAAGTTGATGCTGGAGTAGCAGTTGCAAAAGTAAGAAGATTAACAAAATATTCAGGGCAAGATTCAATACAAATAGAGATTTTATAAAATACAAGACACCTTAAAGGGTGTTATTTTTATGCAAAAAAATAAGGAGGAATAAAATGGCTACAACAAAATTAACAGATTTACAAAAGTTATCATTAGATTTATATAATGGTAAAGTTGATACATATAGTGTAAAACAAGCCGAAGATAAGCTTAGAGAAAAAATAGAAGAGGCCGTAGGCGGAGAATGGAATTATTATAGTTTCAAGAAAAATCAATGGGATGTTTATGCAATATTAGGAGAATTACTGACAATAACAACAGCTACATTGATGAGGGATACATATTCACCGTTCTGTGAGTATAGAGACACTGCTTTGGGAGATACATTAGAGTTTGAAGTAGATGATGATGAACTTTACGAAGTTGCAGTAATAGCATCTGGGACAAACAACTTACTAAGACAGAAGATAATAAATAGAAAAGCTCCAATTTCATCTTTTGAATTGGGAGTAAAGGTATATGCTGATTTTGATGAATTTATGGCAGGAAGAATAGATTTTGTCAAAGTAATTAATAAAGTAGCAAGATCGTTTGAAAATAAAGTTACTAATTTAATAGGTAAAACTTTCGCAGAAGCATATTCTGATGTTGGTTCTAATCTAACAGTTAGTGGATCTATAGATGCTGATAAATTAACAGAGTTAATATCAAAAGTAGAAGGAATGACGCAACAAAAGGTAACAATTTATGGATCTAAATATGCGTTATCAAAAATACCTGGAATAGAATTCCTTGATATTAATGCAACAGAAAAGCGTAATAATGGGTATATAAAGTTATTTAACGGAAATGATTGCGTTGAGATGAAAAATACATACAACGAAAATGATAATTTATGGGGATTTGACAATAATAAATTACTTATTGTGCCTAGCGGAGTTAAACCTATTATGTTTGGGTTTGAAGGAGAGCCTTATATTTATGAGGATAAAGAATTTGGAACTAGACAAGATAGACAAATAGAACATCTATTTTCAAGAAAAGCTAATTTAAGTGTTATTAAAGCAGTTAATTGTGGAGTTTATGATATAACAGCTTAATAATAAACCGGAGATGAAGAGACTCATCTCTTTTTAATTAAAAAGGGGGAAAGATTGTGGCAAAACAAAAAACAAGTAATAAAAAGGAAGAAAAAGTGGAAGAAAAAATAATTCCTGTAGAAGACAAAGAAACAAAAAAGAAGAGAAAAATTACTAAAAAAGAATTGAGAAATAACGCTCATAACATAGAAGTTGAAATAATGAATATATCAAATGGGGCAATTTTTTATATTTGCAAAAAGACAGGAGAAGTAATTGAGTTAAATGAATCAGGGAACTCAACAATCGTTACTCTAGAAGTTCTAATGAATATGAAAAATCAGTCAAAGGTAATGTTAAATGGATTACTTTTATCCATAATAGATGTTTATGAAGATGATATATCAATAGATG
>NZ_AXUS01000052.1 GCF_000498755.1 Clostridioides mangenotii TR
TTTTTTATTAAATATTATCAATAATTTAATCAAAAAAATTAATTTAAAAAGCTATTTTATAAATAAAACAAAATTTATAGTTGTTTTTAACAAAAGTATTTTATATTTTAATAGGCAATATATTTTAAGCAAAAATCTTCTTGAAATACTATATTTTATATGGAATTATAATCACTTTATATAATAAATTGTAGTTATTCAATTGATTATATAAAGTGATTATAATTCATAATACTACATTCTATCTATTTGCCTTTACTTTATAAAACATCAATTTTTAACTCTAACTACAATTTGACTAAAATGAAGGATAAGATCTTATAACAAACGTAGATCAGTTTAAATCAGTAGTAGTATCAACTTTAAGGATTGCAATTGAAGACTTAGTTAAATCTATGGATGAGATACTGTAATATTATGTCGATCTAGATAATACTATTACAGTTGATATGATTACAGACAAATATATTAAAATAATAGTTGCAGCTTTCTATATTCCAAAATTAAATATATTAGTTTAAAGTGGCAATATGTTATAATTTAAACTATTATAAATTTTTCTTTCCGTTTATAATTTGAAATTATGAAGGTGCTTTATGAAAGTGCTAAAGACAAAAATAATGAGTTTTGGAGCAGATATTGTTGGATATTCAGAAATGTCATCATTTGTTTAATTCGAGAAAATTTACACAATGCAATTTCAATGGGTATAGCATTAGATAATCCTACTATTGTAGGTAGAATACCATTAGATGCTAAGTGTGTAAAATATAAATGTCTATTATAGATCTTACTCTAAAAATTTACATAAAAATAACCCTAGTACATTATTACTAGGGTTATAATATTTCTCTTTATTTTAATTATAATTCACTTTCATACTTTTCCTTATGTCCACATTCAGTGCATTTAGCTGATATAACAACGCTTCTATCATCTATATTTATAGATCCATTATCACCTTCTATAAAAACAAATTTATTTTCACATACAGGACAATCTATATTTGTGGTTAACATTCCATCTTCATCTTTAGTTAATTTGTACATAATACACCTCCTATTATATAGGATACCACAAATTTCTATATTTAAAAATGCGCATTTTTTATATCTATTATCTATCTATTTTTATACGCTATTTAATCTATTTTTTTTAGTACTCTGCCACATCGATTTTATGTCAGCGCTCCATCTCTTTAATCGATTTTAACATTAACTATTAAACAATCAACACCGCTTGCCAGTGCTTGAGGATTTTTATAATCTATTTCTTCAGATTTTGGGAATGAATACTTATATAAAATCCATTATTTACTCAACTAACACAGCTTTAATAATCAATCTATGGGTTGCAGCTCTTATAGGGGTGCAAGTGATTAAAGTAAGCTCTGCATCTTCAGTATCGTTCAGCACAGAAACTTCTTCTGGTAAAACCACAAATTTTTTATATACTTCATATTTAAACTCCCCATCTTTTGTTTGCATTATTATTTCATCTCCATCATCAACCTCATCTAGTCTATTGAAGAATTGATTGTATGTATAACTCCTATGACCTGCTATAGCGCAGTTTCCTTCCGTACCAGGATAGGGTGAATCTGGAAAATGACCTGCAGCATATTTTAATGTCTTCATATCAATACCTTCACCCACTGCTACTTTTAAATCTATTTTTGGTATTTTTAATATTCCTATTGTGTTTTTATAATTATAAGAATTGGAAGATGTACCCGATTTAGAAGTTGTATTTGAATTAGATTTAGAGTCTCCTTTTATATTATCAGATATATCAGATGTTATCTTTTCATCTTTTTCACTATTACTTATCGCTTTTTCAAAATCCGCTATCATTTTTTTCTGTTTTATAGCACCTTCATACTTCATAAAAATAGCAGAACTGATTATTACACATCCAAATACAATCAACAGTATGCCTATATATTT
Source organism: Clostridioides mangenotii TR (assembly GCF_000498755.1). GTDB lineage: Bacteria > Bacillota > Clostridia > Peptostreptococcales > Peptostreptococcaceae > Metaclostridioides > Metaclostridioides mangenotii_A. Next base: position 1,947 of record NZ_AXUS01000052.1, read on the forward strand.
CTTCTTCACAAAATCACCTCATTATCTATATAGAAAAAGCTATGAAGTAAGTTTAGACTAAATCACCTTTCTTCATAGCTTTTTAACTATTTTCTTTTACTTTTAGTTAATTTAAATTACCTATTTCTTTTTAGTAAGAAACCTAAACCAGCTAGAATTGTTAGAGATCCAATGCTAATTATAAATATAGTGTCAAATAAACTACCCGTTTTAGGAAGAGCACTGACTAACTTACCTAATATATTATCCTTTGATACTAAAGAACCATTCTTATCTGGCGTATTATCTTTAGTTACTGCAACAACTTCCTTTTCTTTGTTAGTAACTGTAAATTCTTTAGTTTCTGTCGTTTTGACTTTAACTTCAATTATATCTTTACTTATTATATATCCATCTGGAGCCTTGGTTTCTTTAATTTTATAATTTCCGTACTCTACAGAATTAAAGTATACTATACCAGTTTCTCCAGATACAGAAGTTTTAACCTCTTTTCCATCTGCATCATATAATGTAAATTCAGCTCCTTCTAAGGTTTTCTCAGTTTTTTCATCTATTTTTGTAACTTTAATATTAGCTTTAATTTTATCGTTAGAGATACTATCTGGATTCGCTGTTACTACTTTATTAGACTCCGATACAGTAGCCTCTAATACTTCATCTGATTTTAAATATCCTGCTGGCGCTTTTGACTCTTCTATAATATATTTTCCATATTCTACATTCTTGAATTTAACTAATCCATTTCTATCACTAACAGCTTTATCTATTAGCTTTTTATCTGTTTCTCTATATAAAGTAAATTCTGCCCCTTTTAATCGTTCTTCATGTTCCCCTAGTTTTGTAAATTCTATGCTTCCTTTTGTTTTTGTATTTGATATACTTTCTGGATTTGCTTTTATTAGCTTTCCATTAGATACAATACTAGCCTTCAGTACTTTATTTGTTAGCTCATATCCCTCCGGTGCCTTTGTTTCCTTTATTACGTAATTCCCATACTCTATATTCTCAAAAATAACTTTTCCTACTTCATTACTTTTCGCCGTCGCTATTGCATTTTCATAGTTTTTATCCGAAGCTTTATATAGTTTAAATTCTGCTCCCTTTAATGGCTCTTTGTTATCTCCTAGTTTTTTAAACTCTATACTTCCTCTTATCTTTGTATTTGATACACTGTCTGGATCAGCTTTTACTGATTTTCTATTTTCGTTTACTGTTGCTTTTAGTACTTTATCACCAGATAATAGTACATACCCCTCTGGTGCTTTGCTCTCTTTTATTACGTATTCTCCGTACTCTACATTCTTAAATTTAACTAATCCATCTCTATCACTTACTGCTGTAGATATAGGATTTTTAAATTCAGTATCCGATTTTTTGTAAAGTTTAAATTCTGCCCCTTTTAATCGTTCTTTGTATTCCCCTAATTTCGTGAACTCTATGCTTCCTTTTGTCTTTGTATTTGATATACTTACCGGGTTTGCTTTTATTGTTTTTCCATTAGATGTAATACTAGCCTTCAGTATTTTATTTGTTAATTCATATCCTTCTGGGGCTTTTGTTTCTTTTATTGCATAATCTCCGTATTCTATATTTTCAAAAACTACTTTTCCTGCGTCATCACTCTTTGCTGTAGCTATCTCATTTTCATAGTTTTTATCTGAAGATTTATATAGTTTAAATTCTGCCCTTTAGTGGTTCATTATCTTCTCCTAGCTTTGTAAACTCTATACTTYCTCTTATCTTTGTGTTTGAAACACTATCTGGATTTGCTGTTACTACTTTTCATTTATATAGTAGCCTTTAGAATTTTTTCATTTATT
>NZ_AXUS01000053.1 GCF_000498755.1 Clostridioides mangenotii TR
GGAATTTTTATTTATGGCTAAAAAGGGTTTTGGCGGAATGCCAGGTGGTGGAAATATGAACCAACTAATGAAACAAGCGCAAAAAATGCAAGAAAATATGCAGAAAGCACAAGAAGAGTTAGAATCTAAAGAGTTAGAAGCTTCTGTAGGTGGGGGAGCTGTAACTGTAAAAATAAATGGTAAAAAAGAAATAATAGATATAAAAATTAAACCAGAAGTTGTAGATCCAGATGATATAGAAATGTTACAAGATTTAGTATTAAGTGCTGTAAATCAAGCTATAAAGAGTGTAGAAGATATACAAGCAAATCAAATGAATAAGTTAACTGGGGGTATGAACATACCTGGTTTATTCTAGAGGGTGATCATATGCAGGAGTATACAATGCCTATAAATAGGCTTATAGAAGAATTTTCAAAACTACCAGGTGTAGGAAGAAAAACAGCTCAAAGACTAGCGTTTCACGTGATAAATATGGATGAAAAAGATGTAAAAGAGCTATCTCAAGCTATTTTAGATGCTAAAAGCAATATAAAGTATTGTTCAATATGCTGTAATATAGCAGATTCTGATCCATGTAGCATATGCTCAAATAAAAACAGGACCTCAAATGTTATATGTGTAGTTGAAGATTCTAGGGACGTAGCTGCAATGGAAAAGATAAGAGAGTTTAACGGTCAATACCATGTACTAAATGGAGTAATCTCACCAATGGATGGTGTAGGACCAGAGATGTTAAACGTAAAAGAATTAATACAAAGACTTGGAAATCAAGATGTAAAAGAGATAATTATGGCTACAAATCCAACTATAGAAGGTGAGGCAACTGCTATGTATATAGCAAAACTTGTCAAGCCAATGGGAATTAAGACTACTAGAATTGCACATGGACTGCCGGTTGGAGGAGACCTTGAATATGCTGATGAAGTCACTATATCAAAGGCTCTTGAAGGTAGAAGAGAGATCTAAATAAAGAATTCTTAAATAATTTGTTAAAAATACTTCAATATTTATTTTATATATTGAAGTATTTTTATTACTGTCGTATAATCATCTTAAAACTATTATAATATTTGTTAGAGGTGCTAAATGAAAGCTGAATTGAATTTTGATGAGCATACTGCTATGAAAGAAAAAAGAATCAAAAAAATGGAGTCAAAGAACAGAGAAAAGACTGTTGAAAACAACTCTGAGGTTGGAATCGAAGTGGATGATATTAATTTACTTTTAAAGAAGAAGACTAAGAATAATCCAAAGAGTAAAAACAGTTCATTTAGAAATAATTACAAAAATTATCAATACGATTACGAAGAAGATTTTTACGAACCATATTAAAAAAACATGAAGCATATTAAATTAGTGGGAAAGTTCTATAATAGGACTTTCTTTTTAAGTTTGTATAGAGTTTATTATTAGATAAGATCTATAGCTACAACTTTTCTATCAAGAAATACTGATTTTAGGATATCTAGCGCTTCTTTATCTGTTCTTTTGACATCTCGAGATGAGTACTTTTTTGAAAATATTCTATTATGAATTATCTATAAAATAATATGATGAATACTTTTTACAAATATCAGTAAGAATAATTAGTTAAAAGAAAATAATTTAGAAGTTTACTAGATGTTTAGTTATTGAGATGCCTATAATCTAAATTGAGACTGGATGCAATATAAAAAACTGACTATCACGGTTTAATGAGCTAGTCAGTTTTTTTATAATTAATTTACAATTTAAATCATTTTGATCTTGAAAGTATATCTACAACCAAATTTGATATATTTTGTGATGAATTGGTTTTTCTAATAGATCTTATATTTGACTTCAATATTTCAAGCCTAGTTGGATCATCTATAAGAACTTTTAAAAGTATAGATAAATTAAATTTTTTAGTAGGATGCAGTGCAGCTCCACAATTCATTAGAAATTCTAAGTTTTCCTGTTCTTGGCCAGGTATATAGTAGGGAACTATCATCGGCACATCTTTTAAAAGAGCTTCTGTTGTTGTAAGTCCTCCAGGTTTTGTAATCAGAACATCTATAGAAGCAAGGATATCATTCATTTTATTGGTATATCCGAGTACAACTACATCTTTGTTGTGCGGATGATTCAGCACTTTTTTTTCAATTTTTCCTTTTAACGAATGATTTCTACCTGTTACAACTATAATTTGAAAATCCCTATCAATATTAAGTAACTCTTCTAGGGTTTCTTTTATACTGCCGGCTCCAAAACTTCCACCCATTAAGAGCACTGTAAGCTTATCAGAGGACAAGTTCATTTCAGAAAGGATATCCTTCTTATTTCCGTGAGTTAAAAAAGATTTTTCAACAGGAATACCGAAACTTCTTATTTTTTCGTGGTCGACACCTTCTTCAACAAGTAATTCCTCAACGTATTCATGCCCTACAATATAGTAGTCAATTTCATTTTGTATCCATGTAGAATGAGTAGTGTAATCTGTCAAAACTGATATTAATGGCGGAATATTTAGATCGTGAAAGTATTTATGAAAAGGTTCTAAATATTTATTTTCTTTGTTATTGTGTATGGCTATATTTTTTTTAAGCATACTTAAAGCTATCATTGGAAAAGGATGTGTTCCTATAATTATATCTGGATTGTAGTCTTTAAGTAAGTTTATAAACTTTTTAGCCATAAATGAAGTAATTGGGTTGTCTTTAAATTCATTTTTGGAAATAAAACTGCTTTCAGAAATGCGATAAACACTTCCATAGGCTTTTGGCGTATAAAGGCAGATTTTTCATAGCCTTGTGATATGATTTTGTCCATTGTGTTGTTTACTAGTTTAAGGCTATCTATAATTTCACATTCTATTTTTATACCGTCTATTTCCTTAATGGTTAATTCTTCTTTTATAGCTTTAGCAGCTCTATTATGACCTCCTCCAGTCGAGGCAGACATAATAAGTACTTTTTTTACCATAATAAAATCCTCCCGGTATTATAATTTATAGTTAATATAAATTGTGATATAGCTAAGTAATTTATGATTTATTACTAATAATCTATTATATTACTACAAAAATTACAAGTTTAGTAGAAAAATAAAAATATTTTCTGTTAAAATAGTATATAATATAAATAGTATGTAAATAAGTAAATTAGAGATCGAAAAAATTTATAAATAAGAGTGTAGAAAAAGTATTGACAATTAATATTATAAATGATAATATAATACGTGTTCTGAATCTAAGAGATTTACTCTATATTGTTTCAGAAATTGTGTGGTATTTTTATTCCAAGGTAGCTCAACGGTGGAGCACTCGGCTGTTAACCGATAGGCTGAGGGTTCGAGTCCCTCCCTTGGAGCCATAAAAAGCCGAAGTGGCGGAATTGGCAGACGCACAGGACTTAAAATCCTGCGGGACTTACCTCTCGTACCGGTTCGATTCCGGTCTTCGGCATTTAATACCAAACAAACTAATATCGCGGGGTGGAGCAGTTGGCAGCTCGTTGGGCTCATAACCCAAAGGTCGTAGGTTCGAGTCCTGCCCCCGCAACCATTAAAACAAAGGCCCGTTGGTCAAGCGGTCAAGACACCGCCCTTTCACGGCGGTAACAGGGGTTCGATTCCCCTACGGGTCACCAATTACATATGCGGGTG
>NZ_AXUS01000054.1 GCF_000498755.1 Clostridioides mangenotii TR
TTTAGCACTGTCTACTGTATCTTTATTCTGTTTAGCTTCTTCTTTCCCTGTTGAAGTTGTTTCCACGTTCTGCTTAGCTGAATTACCTTTAGCTCCATCGACAGCTTTTTTGCCTTCTTTAGCTTCTTCAGTTCCAGTAGTTTCTGTTTTTACCTCTTGGTTAGCGGTTATTATTTTTTTGCTTCATCAACAACAACTTTTTTACCCTCTTTAGCCTCTTCTGTACCTTCTGTTTCAATCGTTAATTTAGATCTTAATTCAGGCGGAAGTAACTCGACTAAAGCATTCCAATCTTTTACTGAGTTCAAGGCATCTGGATTATTAAGTATAAAGCTTGTAACTAAGTCTTTATTCTCTGGAAATTCATCATAAAGTTGTTTTATTAATCCTAGTTTATCAGTGCCGATCACTTTGGTATTTACTAAGGTTTGAACGTCTTTAGGAAGAGTGTCATATATACCTTGTAACTTTTTTATACCTTCATCTTCTACGTTTATCTTATATTGTAGGGCTAGTTCTGGATTATCTTTGATATGTTGTTCAAGTTCTTCATAACTGTCCATACTTCTCATTAGATCAAGATTATCCACAACAAATTTCGTAGTCATCTCTTTAGTACCAGTAGGAATACTATTAATCATTGAGCTAATTTTATCAAGCTCATTAACACCAACATCACCCTCAGCAATTATAGCAGCTCTAATTTCAAGACGCTCATCCCCTTGAAATTCTTTGAACTTATCCATTGCTGCATTGAGTTGATCATCGTTTATTTCTTTAACATTTATTTGACCTTTAACATCAATATTTCCAATATCAACAGAGTGATCTTTACCTAATGTTTTGTCTATGTCTTTTTGAAGTACATCCATAGCTTGATTGCCTTCAGGTGTATCTCCCATTTCATATACAGCAACTAGTCTCATTAGGAGTTCATAATCTTCATCACTAAAATCTCCATCTTTCATTAATCCACTTACCAGATTTCTAATTTCCTCTGGAACATTTTTATCTGAAAGAACAACTTCTGGATTAAATTTTATTTTTCCATTGATCTCTTGAAAACTTGAATCAGCTGTTAATTTAGTCTTTAAATTCTCAAAAGTTTTAAAACGTGCGGCTAGATCTGAAGTTACTTGATCTTTACCTACATTTTTTGCTCTTTTGTCAAAAGTCATAAGATAAGCATCTAATGCCGAAGTTGCTGATTTTGCACTTGCTGGGAGTTCAAGCATCTCTCGCACTTGCTCTTTTGTCATGCTTGTTGATCCCATCAATGCTGGTATTAACTTTTTAACCCCATTCTCGTATTTGCCGATTTCTCCTGTTTTATTAAATTCTTCTCTTAATTTAATATAACTATTTAATGCGGGGTCTAGAGCTCCTTTATTCTTTACAAATGTATTGGTCATTCCCATTACATAATTTTGCATTCCAGCATCGTCTAATCCTTGAACATTAAACATAGAATTTAATTTATTAACATATCCGAGAGTGCCTTCTCCTAAATTCTTAAGATCGTCATTCTGTAGAAAAAGATTATTTAAACCTTTTCGTTTAACTATTAAATTTTTTTCTACTTTGGCTGTTTCTTGAGATACCTTATTGTAATTGTCTGCGATACCTTTAGTATATTCGGAATAAGCCTTATTATAGGCTTTGGCATCATCTTTCACTGATGCCCCAAGCTTCATACTACCATTTCTTGCTACAACCTCAAGATGTTGTAATTTAAGTTTTAGGTTTTGCTCTCCGTCTTCAAGTGTTAATAAAGGTATTTTATAAGCTTCTACCTTTTTACCACTTTGCAAATGATTCTTTCCGTTAAACTTAGTTTTTTTCTCTAGAGCCTCAGTTGCAGTAACCATCGCATTAATCTCTTCTTGCATCTTCATTTCTTGTTGTAGGCGTATCATATCTTTCATGCTTTCAACAATACTTTGAGCAGATCCTGACATTGCCAACAATGGGTCTCCATTTGCATCTTCACCCATTACTAACTCTGGCATTATATCTGCAATTTCTCTTTTTAATTGAGATAAACGCTCAAAATCTTTTGCCGTCTTATCTGTCTTCGCATTTAATTTATCATATTCTTTAGCAATACCAGACATCGAATCTCTTTTTGTCCCTAAGCTATTTATTTCATTCTGTATCTTAGAGATTTTATTTTTATGTCCTTCCATTGCAATCTCGTATCTGTTTATATGATTTGAGACTTTTTGAACGGCGAAAGAGATTGCTGCTGTTGCACCGGCAAACAAAAGAGCATTCCCAGCGGTAGATAATAAACCAGTACCTAATCCAGTTAATGCAGTTTTAAACTTAGATACACCTAATGAATTTTTTACTACATCTTTATTCATTTGCGATAAATTAGTTGACATTCCAGCGACTCTAAGTCCCGTAGTATATTTAGATGTGGCTTCTAAGTTTTTATTAAAACTTTTAACAGGAGGCAAAACTTGTTTGAAACTTTTACCAGATTCTTTTATCTGACTAACAAAACTTGTCATTGGAGGAATGACTTTATCAAAACCTTTAGAATAAGTATTGAGTAAATTAGTAGCATTCTTACCATATCCAAAAATAGATCCCATCATATTTGGAATCCCTTTGCCACTACCCAATCCTTTTATAGATGTAAACACAGTACCTAATGTTGCAACCATAAGAGGTATTGAAGAACCCATCTTACCGGCACCTGAAACAATCTTATTTAATACTTCAGCAAATTTTGTAGCTCCAGTTATTGCGTTTTTAAACATATCAGTGCTAATAGTATTTGTTAGGAGCTCCTTCATTGTTTCTTTTAATGTATTTAAACGACCTTGTATAGAGTCTATAAAACGTGCGTTTTCTTTTTGGGCACTACCGAAAACTTGCCCAGTATTATAATCATTCATGAAATTCTTATATTGACCCCAATTAGAAATAAGCGACTGTATTACAGCTGCTTGCTGTTTGCCGCCCAAGGCCTCTGATAAACCTTTTTTCTCTTTATCATTTAAAGAACTCCATTTTTGAGCTACTTCATCTAAAATCACAGTCATATCTTTCATCTGTGTTTTTTTCTTATCAGCAAAAACATCTATCCCAGCTACTTTTTGTAATGTTAATGCTGTTTTATTTAAACTTAATGAACCATCTTTTGCAGATGATTTTACACCAGCTAGGTTAACGGCCAAACTCTTGATCCCGTTCCCTACACGAGCAGGGTCTTGTCGAAAATTCAAATAGGTTCGTTATTCCTATCCAGTTCTCTTATGAACTTCCCTAATTTTCATTAGGATACTAGACTATATCACGAACTTACATTTGTAAGTTCCTCACCGTTTCGATTTAAAAGGCTTTACTGATCATATTACGATCAACCTTACCACTTGGCTCTACTCTACTTGCTTATTCACTCAATTACGAGTTATGCTTTCGATAGTCGTTAGGCTTTTATACTATGAAATATAGTTAATTTAGCACGGTTGGTTGTCCTTTCGGAGTTTCCCCGTTTAGATGAGTTATTCAATGTATCTCACGATACAAGGCGACTAATTTTAATCGATTCATTTGCTGCAGTTATCATAGCTAC
>NZ_AXUS01000055.1 GCF_000498755.1 Clostridioides mangenotii TR
ATGATTTTCATAAGAGTGTTTCTAACTATTTACTTGGTGGAGATAAAAAGTACACTTTAGAAATGTTCTGCGAGACATCAAGACTAATGCTGCTAAAAGGCAATGAGCTGCCAAATATAGAAAGTAAAATATCTCTTTATGACCGCTTAGAAGAAGACTATATACATGATATAGAAAATGAGAAAAATTATAGCGTTGAAGAAAAGGTAAAAATATTTGATGAATTACAAATAGCTAGAAGAGAAAGAAGAAAACTTAAACATAGAAGGCAGATATGTGACAAGATAAATAGGCTTGTTACGTCCATGAATATAAAAAAGGCTCATCTTGATAATCTTTTAAATGAAAATAATAAATTAAAAGAAATAGCAGAAAAGAAACCATACAACAAAAGAACAGATGATTTTGAAAGAGATGAATGGCAAAAACAATTAAAGAAATTTAACTTAGGAGGATAAAATGAAAGATTATATTGTATTGGATTTAGAGACAACAGGTCTAAAGCCTAAAAGTGGAAGTGAAATAATTGAAATAGGAATTACAGAGATAACAAAAGGAGAAATATCCAACAACTTTTCTAAACTAATAAAACCTAAAGAGTGTATCCCAAAGTTTATTACAAATTTAACTCATATAACGAATTACATGGTAAAAGATTCTGATTCGATAGAAAGTACGTTACCTAAGTTTAGAAACTACATAGGAGATAAAACAGTCATAGCTCATAATGCTAAATTTGATATAGGTTTTATAAATCATTATTTAGAAAAGAATAATCTTGATCCTATTACGGACTATATATGCACTTTGGATATATTGCGTAAAGATAAAGATTATAGGGGCATAGACAGAAAATTAGCCACAGCATGTGATTACTATGGTATACCATTAGAAAATGCTCATAGAGCTGATTGTGACACTCTGGCTACTGCTAAATTATTTTTAAAAATAACAAATGGAACAAAACAGTAAGGGAGTAAAGAGATGTTAGTTAGAGAAGAGAACTTATGCTTTGAAATATCACAAGCTATAAATGAAAGTATTTACTCGTATGGGTACGTAAATAAAAATGATTTGAAAGGTTATGTAAATTTTATTTTCGAGATCGAGGGAATAAAATCTAAGAATAGAGATAAAATGAAAGATTTTGTTTATGAGAGAGTTTTGAAAAGTAGTGAGTATTTTTTGAAAATATAAAGACTAATGAAGTGAAGAAGTATATATATTTGAAAGAGGCATGTGCTGAGTTAAATATTAAAGAGGGTTGCATTCGCAAATGTATAAATAAAGATGTTGTTTATAAGAAGACTTATAGAATAACAAAATTACCAAGGTATCAAAGATTTGAAGGAGTGCAAAAGTATGATCAGTGAAAATTTTAGAGCTATGCAAATATCTAAATTAACAGAGGTTAAGAATAAAACGGAACAATTAGATTACATTCTGAACAAAGAAGGTCTTGATTGTAAGGATGTTATAGAGTTCGTAAATATACATGGTAAAGCAATATCAGAATTGCAAAGTATTGCCAAAGAGTTATTGTACGTAACTATGCAATGAAATAGTTATTTTATTTTGGAAAGGGGGTTATGAGTAGTGAATTTAACTAATGTTAAAACTGTAGACCTATTAAGAGAGTTAAAGAAAAGAAAACAAGAAGTATCTTGGGATCAATTTATAGACGGTGATGAAGAGACATATCATTTTGATTCAGACACACATGTTTTTATTATAGAAGAAAAAGATCTGGAGGGTTAAAATATGAAAGTTAAAGAGTTTATAGAAGTTGGTAAAAATAATTTCATTCATTATCTCATACATGGTGAAGGTTGCTTAACTACAAATATAGCTTTAAAGCGTTTTGGGGATGAAGAAATTAAAGAGATCGACTTTGTCGTTGATATGCAAAATGAGAGATTAGCAGATTCGGATAGGTTGTTTAAACCGACATTGAGTATAGTTCCTAAAATATATCTTACGGATTCGGAGGATTAGAGTATGGCTAAAGTAGTATTGCATAGAGATGATTTATTACCTATAGATGATAATCATAAGGGTTATTTTGCTAAACATAGAAATCTTGTAAATTTAGAAACTTATGAGGAGAGGTCAGTATATTCTCCAGTTGTTTATTATAAGAGAAGATATTTATATATAAATGAAGGAGATTCTAATATACCTGAGTTTAAAACGCTAGAAGAGGCTTTGAAATATGCAAAAGATGGATATGAGAAGTTGATGAGGGATTAAAGTATGGTCATAGGAAAATGCGATGCAATGGATGTAGCAGAATTTGTTATCGTTTATTGTGAAAAGAAAGAGAATCCAATAACAAATCTCCAATTACAAAAAATACTATATTATATACAATGCGAATATCTAAAAGAGACAAATAAATGGTTATTTGAAAATTGTATAGAGGCATGGGATTATGGAGCTGCAGTTCCAGACGTTTATTTTACATATAGTAAATTTATAAGTTATAAAATAACAGGAGTAATTCCAAAATACAATAATATATTTTCGGATTTGGATAAAGAAATAATGACAAAAGTAATAGTCAGAATAAGCAAACAAAATGTATGGACTGTTATAGAAAAAATGAAAAATGAAAATCCATATAAATTAAACTATTCCAGTGTTAATAGAAGAAATGAGATCCCTTATTATGATATAGAGGAATGGGTAAAAAAGGAGAGGATAATATAAATGGCTATAAATATGATGTGTGTAAATAGCGAATGTAGGCATTATTACGAGGATTTATGTGATAAAAATTTAAATGAAGAATTCCATAGCATCGATAAAAATGGTAAATGCTTGAGTTTTGAACGTGGTAAGAATCCATGCTATGCTTTAGCAGATAAAGAGGAGTATAAACGTCTTTTAGAAGCAGAAGAAAAGCTTAAATTATTAGAGAATTATAATGAAAATGAGGGCAAAGAGAGGTGTAAAACATGGTCTATTTAAAAATAAACATGCTTGATGGCAAAAGCTTTATTGTAGAAAGTGAAGAAAGTAATATTATAAATATTTTGGAATCAATCTTTAATGAAAAAGCAAAAGTGACTAATTCAATTATGAAATTAAGAGAAGGTATTAACGATTTATCAAATAACTTTATAAGTGATAATGTCTGATAAAATTTCTAGTATTGAATATCAAGGCTACGAAGAACAGAAATATGAATAAAAATAGTTTTTTATTGTAGGAGGTGACAATTTATGAAATGTGATAGATGTAATGAAGATGTAGAGATATTAGATGATGGAAATATTATCTCTGATGAATCAATCTGCAAAACATGTGCTTTAAAGTTAACTGATTTAACAAAAATGGCTATAAGACAATATGAGAATGAATTACAAAAAAGTGAAGACTTTTTAAGAAAATGCACAGATACATATAATAAATATAAGCACTTTGTAGAAAGTGGAGAGAAGTCCATTAACAAAGATAAGGAACTTCTTGATTATTATAGAAAAAGATTAGAAATGATAAATAATTTTGGAGGGTAGAGAGTGAATTTAAAAGAATTAAAAGATGCAATA
>NZ_AXUS01000056.1 GCF_000498755.1 Clostridioides mangenotii TR
ATATTTTTCTTTTTACTATCATACTTACCATCTATAAGAATATCTATATAATTTAAGATTTTTGATTTTTTATCATCTTTAAATATTTCTTCTAAAGTATAACCGCTCCAAATATATACTTTTTTGCTTGGGTACTGTTTCTTGAAGGATTCTAAAAAATGTAATAAATCTTCTATATTTTTCTCATATAGAGGTTCTCCGCCTAAAATTGATAGATCTCTTTCAACACCTTTATCTATATAGTTTAAAATATGCTGAAAATCATTATGTGTAAATTCTCTTCCTTTTCAAAATCCCAAGTCTCTTGGTTGTGACATCCATTGCATTTATGTGGGCATCCTTGGAGCCATAAAGATAATACAATACCTTCACCGTTAGTTATATCATTATATTGGATATCTGCTATTCTCATATTTTCACTTCCTTATTGTAAATGGAACACTCTTTCGCTTATTTCTTCTGTCCTTCCTTTATTCCAAAATGATGTGCCGATGTATCCACAAGTTCTTCGCATGACCTGCATTTCTTGTTGATCTTTATTCCCACAGTTAGGACAATACCATTCCAAATATTCATCTGTTAATATTTCACCTCTAAAACCACACTTATAACATACATCTGGTCTAGAATTTATTTCAGCATATTGTACATTATGGTATATAAAATTAATAATTTGTTCAACGGCTTTAAGATTGTTACTCAAATTTGGAGTCTCTATATATGAAATACATCCTCCAGTGCTTAAACTATGAAATGGAGCTTCATAACTTAATTTACTAAAAGCATCAATTTCTTCAGTGACATTTACATGGTATGAGTTGGTGTAATATAACTTATCAGTAACATTAGGAATCTCACCAAATTTCTGTTTGTCTATTCTGCAAAATCTATATACTAAATTCTCAGCTGGAGTTCCGTATAGACTAAAGCCTAATCCTGTTTCTTCTCTCCATTTGTCACAGGCTTTCTTTAAATAAGATACAACTTCAAGTGAGAATTTTTGTCCTTCTTCAGTTGTATTACTTTCTCCCAACATTGCTTGTACCATTTCATATATTCCAACATACCCAAGTGATAATGTCGAGTAACCATTCTCTAATAATCTATCTATTTTTTCACCTTTAGCTAAACGTGCTATACCTCCATATTGCCAATGAATAGGACTTACATCTGAGACTGTACCTTTCAATAAATTATGTCTCACTAATAAAGCTTCTCTACAAGTTTCAAGTCTCTCATCTAGTATTTTCCAGAATTTATTAAAATCTCCGTTAGCTATTATAGCTATCTGTGGGAGATTAAGAGATACTACCCCCTGATTAAAGCGTCCATACCATTTAAAATTTCCATTTTTATCTTTGTATTGAGAAAGATGACTTCTACAACCCATCGGAGGGAACGCATCACCATAATTATACCTCATAATTTTAGCACTTTGATAATCTGGAACTAACCTTCTTGTGTTACATACAGCACTTAATTTAGTTATATAATCGTATCTTCCACCTTCTAAACAGTTGTGTTTATCTAAAAGATATACTAATTTAGGGAAAGCTTCTCCTATTTCTTGACCTTTTTCATTTTTCATTCCTACTATTCTCTGTTTGATCATTTCTTCGCAGATCATAGCCATTTCTTTTTCAAATTCATGACCTTCTTCTATTTCTAAGTAAATAGTTGCAAAAGGAGCTTGTCCATTAGTAGTCTGTAATGTACTCAGCTGGTACCTTATCGTTTGAATACCCGATTTTAATTCTTCTTCAATTCTATCATGGGCTAACTCACTCGCTATATCTTCATTAAACTTTTCTCTATAATTACTAAAATATTTTTCATAAGATACTCTCAGAAAAGGTGCTAGATGTTTTATCGTAATTGATTGTCCACCATATTGGTTACTTGCTATTTGTGCCATAATTTGTGTCGTGATAGTACAAGCAGTACTAAACGACTTTGGAGATTCTACAAGTTTACCATTAATTACGGTTCCATTCTGTAGCATATCTTCTAGATTTATTAAGCAGCAATTGAACATCGGTTGTATTGTGTAGTCAAGATCATGGAAATGTAAAACCCCTTCATCATGTGCCTGTACTAAATATGTAGGAATTAGCTTTCTTCTAGCTATATCTTTTGAAACTTCTCCAGCAATTAAATCTCTTTGAGTAGATATTAATATTGAATCCTTATTAGAATTCTCATTTAATACATCTTCATTTGATTTATCGATTATGCCTAATATTCCCTCATCGGTTATACTTACTTTTCTTTGAAATTCTCTGACAGCGCGATAACCTTCATACATTCTCGCTGTTAGAGATTGACCATGTGCATTTAATCTATCAAAAACAAATCCTTCAATTTGTGAGATACTTACGCTTTCCATCTTCGAAAAATTGTCTTCTGCTTCTTGAGCAATCGCTTTAGCAATTTGTGGCATATGAATCCCACTTCCATTCTTCATTGCTAATATTATTGCATTCTCTATTTTATTTTTATTAAAAGGGATACTAGAGCCATCTCTTTTTATTACTTTACTTATCAAAATACCACTCCTTATTTGTTGTTTAGTTTTTCGTCCTAGTACAATTTTATACCCTTTTTGTTATACATCTAGACATTTTATATATGTTAAATACTTCCTGTTGTACCGAATCCACCTCTATTTGAGTTTTCTAATTTATCTACTTCTTCAAATATTATTTCAGGCATGGATTTTTGAATTCGAAACTGGGCAATTTTGTCACCTTTTCTTATCGTTGTTCCTGGTACCTTGTCTTGTGTAGTCCATGTTCCTGGTGTTGTATTTGGTATATCCTTTGGTTGAAGACAATATAACATTCCATGCCACTCATCATTATCTCCTATGTACGTGTCATCTATAACACCAATCGAGTTTGGTTGAATACATCCCCAAGTTTTAAAAGTTGAAGATCTAGGGGCTATTATTCCTTCGTATCCTTTTGGTAGCTCTAATGCAAAACCCAATGGTATTAGTTTATATTCCCCTAATGGTATAAAAACTTCCTGTCTTGCATACACATCTATCCAATTACCTTTTTCTATCTTTTTTAACTTAGTTGCTCCATCAAAATATTTTATTTTTAAATTCATATTATACCTCTTTTCTTAAAATGTTAATATACGCTACCCCTAAAGCTATAGCATCATATATATCACTGGTTT
>NZ_AXUS01000057.1 GCF_000498755.1 Clostridioides mangenotii TR
CTTCACAGACAGTGTCAAATTCTAACCATCTATTTTGATACTTATAGCTATCTTCTTTACATATTGAAATTCCACATTTTTGACAACTAAAATCATCTTTATATATAATTTCATTGCATATTTCGCATTGTGTTATATAATCTAGATAGCATTCTCTACATATATAGTTAACTTCATTTTCTATACTGATTTCTGTTATATTATTTTTTACTTCCGTACAATAATCACATTTCTTCTGAGCCATATATTCCTGGATTATTTTTCATATATTGTTCCAATTCTCCGTGCATGCTCTGTCTCATCTTGTCATCTAAAATTTGTATATTGTCTTGAATTGTACAAAAGTAAGATGCCATATCAAGACAGTCACTTGCCTCTTTGTTTGTCTTCCTTGAGAGATTAATAAAACTATTAAATTTATCTTCAATAACACTCCACATGTCCTCAAGCGACATTTCTAAATTTAGTTCCATTCGTTACCCCCTTTTTGTTGTTACTATAATATCTTTATCTAAAATCAGTATACTATGTTGTTACTATAATGTCAACTAATTATATAGAAATCTTATAAAATTTATCTATCCAATCTTCATTAGTGTCTAATGGTTCATATTTCGGATCTCCTGTCTTTTCATCAATACCAATATATTTTTGCTTAGGCTTATTCTTAAATTTACTTATTATTACGGTATCATCAATTTTTAATCGATCTTTTTTATATGATTTGGCTATTCTAATTTGACCTGTTTTAATATTGTATAATTCAAAATTAGGGCTATAACTCTCATTTTCTTGTAAATTATTTATTATAACGTAACAGTCTTTATTCGTTTCTGAATTCTTAAATTCTGAGTACTCGTATCTTCTAAAATCTGTTATGATTTGTTCACTATCAGAAATTGTTTTATCTATATTATTAAGTTGATCTAGTATATATTGCTTTGTGTCAATCTCTCTTATCTGTTTCTCAGTTTTTATAGCTGCGTATGGCATTAAAAATTGATAATAAACAGAACTGCTATTCACTAGTTTCGTATCGTAATGTTGTCTAAATAAGTAATATGCAGTTTTTATATAGTTGATATTCCCATAATCTTCAAAGTATCCTAAATTTATTAATACATCCATCTTACCTTTATCAATTCCGAACTCTTTAATCTTTACAAATAAATCAACAACTGAATTATATTCGTATTTTGATAACTCATATAAAACATTAGCTGTATCTTGGTTAACTTGTTTAAAAGACTTGATTGATTGACTTATTATCTTATTTTCAATATCAGCCTTGAATCCTCTGTTGTCTTGTCCAAATTTAATTTCTCCTATTTTTAAATCGAAATATTTCATTTCTTCTTTTAATGCTTTTACTTTATCTTTCTCACCTTTTTCAGTATAGTTTTCTAACATTACTTCATAAAAAATTTCTGTATGATAAGCTTTCAAGTATGCCTGAGTTACGCTGTCAATAGCCATACAATACGCATGGGAAGCATTAAATCCATAACCTGCAAAAGCTAATATAATACTCCATACCTCTTTAACTACTTTATCATCATCTATATTTATTTTTCTTTTAAATCCTTTTGTAAACTCTTCTTCTATTTTTTCAACATATGGAGCGATGTGTCTACTCCCACATCTAGGACATATTTTCATTCCATCATTTCCTGTATTCTCACAATCTCTACAGTAAGTTTTCTTCTTACTTATTGATTTAATAATGTCATATGTCTCTTTAACATTAATCCCAGCAAATTCAAGTATCTGCATTAATTGCTCTTGGTAGAATATGTACGAGTATGGCATTTCTGGAGTTTGCAAAAGGTCATCTAATGCTTCTATATTATATTTGAAATTATCTCTAGCTAAAAATTGATCGATTAAATCTTTAAAGGATGGTCTAACTCCAGCAATTAGTGAAGATAACTCTACTATATTTTGAGGTTTGTATTTTATAGTCTTCTTTCTAGTGCTACTTTTTTCTAATTGGTTGACACATAAAGTCAGCCCTTTACCGTATATGTCCCAAACTTTTTCATTGTTTTCTATTCTTTTTAATAATTCATCTATGGATAAAGGCTTCATTCCTAAACGTTTATATATTTGATCTGTTGTTCTAACCACATCTACAAATAGAAAATCATTTTTTAACCAACCAAAAGCATCTATAGTTCCACTTTCAATACAGGCCACCAATACTTCTTTTTTCGTAGTTGGAGATTTACACAATATTACTCCGATTTCTTCTTCAACATTTAATGGGCTAACAACTGAAGCACAAGGATGCGGTTTTCTAGTAGTGATAATTCCTAAGTACTTCTTACATCCTTCAATTAAGTCTTTGTATTTTTCGTCTATAAAATCATATATACTAATATCTTCAATAAGTTCTCCTAGTTCATCTTTTTCTGCATACTTCAACTTACTCTCATACTTATCAATTTGCTTTGATACAATGTCTGCATCAGAAGGGGTTATGTCATATGCTCGAGCATACATCTTCCATGCTGATTTAAACTTCAAAGTTCCAAAAGCGATTAAATCATAAACATTTTTATCTCCTAATAGTTCCCTTTGAGCTTGTAAGAAAGGTTCTCTTGATGCAACATTGAAGTCGATATCCGGCATTGCATGAGATTCTAATATTCTTTCCTTAGTTAAGAAACGTTCCGGATACATGGTTACCTTTGCTGCTATTCTATCTACTTCAGTAAATCCAAGCAATTTATTCGTGTACATACTAACAGCAGATCCTCTTCCAGAATGGGTAAGTACTCCACTATATTTGTTGATCCCAAGATCAATACTTTCCTTATTATATGTAAAATAATCACTCGTTTTACAACCAATAATCTCATTTACTTCGTATCTAATTTGCTCAAGATATTTTTTATGTAATTCTTTTGGTATATTTAATCTTTCTTTTTTCCATGCTTCATTGATAAGATCCTTTAGCTTATTATCTCTTTCTGCTTGAGATAACTCAGGATATA
>NZ_AXUS01000058.1 GCF_000498755.1 Clostridioides mangenotii TR
TCAAAAGTCCAATTATGATACTGAAAGAAACGAATGGTATGATGCTTATACTTGTTTTAATGAAGATAATACGGTAGATAAAGTAATGGCTAAAAATGCAATTAAAGTAGTTTATTCGATGAAAGCTTATGCAGATATAAACCATAAGATTGCTACGTCTTTAAGTGATGCCCTTACAACAAAAAGATTATTGTTACCTATTAATGAGATAGATGCAAGAGAAAAAATGACAGACAGCAAGAGGATGAAAACAAAAAGACCTAGATGAAATTGCTGAAAAAGAAAGCAGAATGTTATTGCCTTTTGCTCAAACTAATGCACTTGTAAATGAATTGATCAACTTGGAGTGGCAATTACAGAATGGTAAGGTTAAAATATATGAAAAATCGGGATGCAGAAAAGATAGATATTCTAGCTTGGCTTATGGTAATTTTTTAGCGGATTTATTGGAAGACGAAGAATATAAGAACAAAAAAAGAGGGAACAATAAATTCCTTTTTTTAAATTAAAGTGTGGTGAAATAATAATTTATGGATGAAGATAATAAGAAGAATGATCAACTGTTGTTTTCTCAGGGTTTAAAAAATCTAAAATTTTCTAATGTAAACAATGTAGAAAAAATTTATAAATCTATATACAGACCTCGTAAAATGAGCAGAAAACAATTAAGAACAGCTATGAAAAATCCCCAAGAGAATGCAAACAAGCTTCAGGAAATTTCTGAAATATTGAAACACTCTAATGGGATGTTAAAAGAATTTATATTGTATAAATCAATGATATTAACATATGACCACTTCATTGTTCCTAAAGATATGAGCAAATATAAAGCTTATGAAGATATGTTTAATGAAGAATATAAAGCAGCCTTATATTTAGAAAAATTCAAAATAAAATTTAATGCTAAATGGATGGCTGAAAGAATCTTAAGTAATGGAGAGCTCTATATTTATAAAAGAGAAGACTCAGATAGTATATTGATTCAAGAAATGCCATCAGATAAATGTAAAATTGTAGGTAAGAATAACAATATGGTATCGAAATATGCGATAAAGTTATCTGCTATAAGTGATGCAGAATTAAGTTTCTATCCTCAAGAGATTCAGAATTTATATATGGCAAATAAGGATGGAAAATTAATCAATGATAAGAATCTACTTGAAGGCGGATATTATAGATTAGACAAGAATGCATCAGCCTTTAATTTAGAGACATGGGCTAGTAAAGGTGTTCCATATTATGCTCATATTTTCGATTCGTTAATGGCTTTAGAGGATATGGATGATATACAAGATCAAAATGCTAAATTAGATAATTTTAAGCTTTTACATCAGTTGGCAGATACTGATGATGATGGAAATCTACTTTTAGAAAGAGAAGTGCTAGAGAATTATCATGAAGCTATTAAAGAAACAGTTCCTAATGGTATAGGAGTAATTACAACGCCAATGCCTGTAAATCCTGTTACATTAGGTGATGAAAAGGTAAAAACAATGGATTATATTAACAAGATTAAAGAAGGAATATATGATTCATCTGGGATAAATAATGAATTGTTTAATGGGAATAGAAGTACAAATGAGGCTATCGCAATAGGGTCTGTAGTTGATATATTAATATCATTGAAAATACAAGATATGATTTGTAATTGGATAAATGATGAACTTAATCAACGAAAAGAAACTAAAAATTGGGGTATAACATTTGTAAAAACTTCTGAATACAATCAGAGACAAGCTGTTCAAGACGAAAGAGAAAATTTATCCTTATATGGTTCAAGAAAAAAATATCTAGCAACTCAAGGATTTACTCCTCTTCAGGTTATGAATATAACTAAAAATGAGAAGTTGTTAGGTTTAGAAGATTCGTTAATGCCTATGCAAACATCACATACTCTAAGTAAAAAAGGAAAAGGAAGACCAAGTAATTCAGAAACAAATGAAAAGAATACTCAAACAGGTGAAAATCAGGAGAGTGATTTTTAATTAATCTAATATATGCACTTAATGAAGAGGATAAGGCCTATTTATTATCCAGAGGTTTTAACTATATAACAAATCAAAAACTTAATAATAAGACTGTTTATGTTTTTGAGAGTAATCAGGGTAAAGTATCTACTTTTTCTAAAAATGAAAAGGGTAGATTTTTTTTTACTAATAAATTAAATTTTTAAGTTAAAGTGTGGTGATAAAAGCTGAAAGATACAAAGAAAATAGATTGTAAAGCAAGATATTACTCATCAGAAGATGATAGCAACTTAATGAAAGTTAAAATTGTAGTGATGCATGATAAAGACAACTATAATAATAGCGAATTTTCATTAGAATCTATTATAGATGCTGAAAAGAGTATTAAAAATACTCCAATATTAGCATTTATGCTTAGAGATAATGAAACTAATAATCCATCTGATTTTGATGAACATAATATGGAAACTAGAATTGTAGATAATGCAGATGGTTTTTCTATTGAAACAAGGTATTTAGAGAAGCCTATAGGGCTAATCCCTGAGTCATGTAACCCTAGATATGAGACTATAGATGGTTATAAATATTTTGTTGTTGATGGATATATATGGAAATGCTATAGCAATGGTGCTTATAAATTAATTTCTGAAAATGAATTTAAAAATGTATCTATGGAGATTGAGGTATCTGAAGGGGCATATAATGAGACCTCTCAACGATATCAAATCTCAAAATATAAATATCTAGGAGTTACTTGTTTAGGAGATCATCAGATCCCAGCTATGGGCGACAAATGTAGAATAAGTAAATATTCTGAAATGAAAACTTATAAGCAAGATCTTGAGGAAATTTACAGAGAAATATACAAATTTAGAAAGGAGGAGGAAGATT
>NZ_AXUS01000059.1 GCF_000498755.1 Clostridioides mangenotii TR
GTCATCTTTCTCAATACAAAGATAAAAATGGAATTTTTAAGGTATGGACGCTTATCAGGGGGTAGTATCTCTTAATCTCCCACAGATAGCTATAATAGCTAACGGAGATTTTAATAAATTCTGGAAAATACTAGATGAGAGACTTGAAACTTGTAGAGAAGCTTTATTAGTGAGACATAATTTATTGAAAGGTACAGTCTCAGATGTAAGTCCTATTCATTGGCAATATGGAGGTATAGCACGTTTAGCTAAAGGTGAAAAAATAGATAGATTATTAGAGAATGGTTACTCGACATTATCACTTGGGTATGTTGGAATATATGAAATGGTACAAGCAATGTTGGGAGAAAGTAATACAACTGAAGAAGGACAAAAATTCTCACTTGAAGTTGTATCTTATTTAAAGAAAGCCTGTGACAAATGGAGAGAAGAAACAGGATTAGGCTTTAGTCTATACGGAACTCCAGCTGAGAATTTTAGTATATAGATTTTGCAGAATAGACAAACAGAAATTTGGTGAGATTCCTAATGTTACTGATAAGTTATATTACACCAACTCATACCATGTAAATGTCACTGAAGAAATTGATGCTTTTAGTAAATTAAGTTATGAAGCTCCATTTCATAGTTTAAGCACTGGAGGATGTATTTCATATATAGAGACTCCAAATTTGAGTAACAATCTTAAAGCCGTTGAACAAATTATTAATTTTATATACCATAATGTACAATATGCTGAAATAAATTCTAGACCAGATGTATGTTATAAGTGTGGTTTTAGAGGTGAAATATTAACAGATGAATATTTGGAATGGTATTGTCCTAACTGTGGGAATAAAGATCAACAAGAAATGCAGGTCATGCGAAGAACTTGTGGATACATCGGCACATCATTTTGGAATAAAGGAAGGACAGAAGAAATAAGCGAAAGAGTGTTCCATTTACAATAAGGAAGTGAAAATATGAGAATAGCAGATATCCAATATAATGATATAACTAACGGTGAAGGTATTGTATTATCTTTATGGCTCCAAGGATGCCCACATAAATGCAATGGATGTCACAACCAAGAGACTTGGGATTTTGAAAAAGGAAGAGAATTTACACATAATGATTTTCAGCATATTTTAAACTATATAGATAAAGGTGTTGAAAGAGATCTATCAATTTTAGGCGGAGAACCTCTATATGAGAAAAATATAGAAGATTTATTACATTTTTTAGAATCCTTCAAGAAACAGTACCCAAGCAAAAAAGTATATATTTGGAGCGGTTATACTTTAGAAGAAATATTTAAAGATGATAAAAAATCAAAAATCTTAAATTATATAGATATTCTTATAGATGGTAAGTATGATAGTAAAAAGAAAAATATAACATTAAAATTGAGAGGATCAGAAAATCAAAGAATCATTGATATGAAGTCAACATTAAAGAATAAAAAGGTGATTTTATTTAAAGATTTAAACATCTAAAAAATGACCTTGTAAAATCGATTCTAAGACGTTTAAAAAAGTTTATTGATATTTTATACCTATTAAATAAGTTTAGAAAAGCTCAAATATTAAAAAAAGAGTACTAGTAATTTACTAGTACTTTTTTATTTGATTTTATACTGTTATAATATCAATAACAACATATAAAAGGGGTGGGAATATGAATGTTAAAGTTATAAATGAAGTAAAAAAAGGCTTCGACGATTCGGAGTGGACACTGTGTTTTCAATACTGCACATATCCTTATGAAGAAGCAGATGATCAAAATGGTTATAGATTTATCTGGAGAGATCCTAAAAATCATTTACAGCCAGTAATGGGGCAGACTAGAATACCATCAGTTAAAGATGCAAAAGAATTAATCGATATGGCGATTGAAGAAGGATGGGGAGAATTTGAGCATCCGTTTGAATATGTAAAAGAATAAAAAGGAACTCGAAAGAGTTCTTATTTTTTAACTTATTACTATTTACGCTTTTAATGAAAACCGTAAACAACAATTAGTCCACAAAACGGCTTTATTTCAACGTTTTATCGGAAAAGCTGAAAAGTAATATTCTAAAAACGTAAATAGATATAGCTAAAACCGTAAATTAAAGCTATAATATAAATGAGGTGATATTATGGCCACAAGACCTTTAGAGCTCGATGAATATAAAACAATAATCGAGTTATTAAACACAGGTTTTACATATATAGAAAATGGCAAAGAAAAAGTAATCAATCCCAATCTTCAAACTTCAATGGCACTTATGCTTGAAGCAAATTTAGGGTTGCGTATATCAGATGTACTCAGATTAAAAGTTGGTAGCTTTAAAAGAGATAAGTTAGAAATTAGAGAAAAGAAAACTGGAAAGCTTCAGTATAGAAGTATTGACCCAAATATTTCATACATGATAAGCGAATATGCTTTAAATAAGGGGCTACGGGTAGATGATAATCTTATTTCAATTTCAGATTATACAATAAGACATTATTTAAGAATAATATGTAGGTATTTGAGTCTAGAAAATATAAGCACACATAGTTTTAGAAAAATGTATGCAACTATGCAATATGAACGTAGCAATAATAACTTAGAGCTTGTAAAAGAATTGCTTAATCATAGTTCTATAGCGACTACTCAGAGATATATAAGAGTTAGTCAGAAAGAA
>NZ_AXUS01000060.1 GCF_000498755.1 Clostridioides mangenotii TR
CTCTGGTGTACCAGTTGTTCTGCCAAGGGCATGGCTGGGTAGCTATGTGTGGAATGGATAAGCGCTGAAAGCATCTAAGCGCGAAGCCGACTTCAAGATAAGATTTCCCACCGCAAGGTTAAGATCCCAGGAAGACTACCTGTTGATAGGTCGAAGGTGGAAGTGCAGCAATGTATGGAGCTTATCGATACTAATAGATCGAGGACTTGACCTGATTTTAGATGATTACTAAATTATATATGTAGTTTTTAGAGTACTAACTCTAATTTAAAGATTTCTTTTAGAATTCGTGAGAATTTATTTGAAGATATCTAATAATTTGTTAAGGATTTGTAATGATATAACAGAATCTTTAAAATGTTTATCTAACTCGACTAAAATATAGTTGTAAAAGTATTGACATTTTTTATTGAAGATGTTAGCATAATACTTGTCTTATAAAAAGCAAATAATAAGCTAATCAATGTGGTTACTATAGCAGAGAGGATACACCTGTTCCCATTCCGAACACAGAAGTTAAGCTCTCTTGCGCTGATGGTACTTGGTGGGAAACTGCCTGGGAGAGTAAGACGTAGCCGCGTGATAATCCAAGGTAGCTCAATGGTGGAGCACCCGGCTGTTAACCGGTAGGTTGAGGGTTCGAGTCCCTCCCTTGGAGCCAAATGGTATCATGTAAAAGATTAGATTGCCAGCACGTGGGATTATAGCTCAGCTGGGAGAGCACCTGCCTTACAAGCAGGGGGTCACAGGTTCGAGCCCTGTTAATCCCACCAATTAACGCGGCCTGGTAGTTCAGTTGGTTAGAATGCCAGCCTGTCACGCTGGAGGTCGAGGGTTCGAACCCTTCCAGGTCGCCAATTAAAATTATGCTAAGTTAATTTAAAAAGATTTATATGCTGGTGTGGCTCAACGGTAGAGCAGCTGACTTGTAATCAGCAGGTTGTAGGTTCAATTCCTATCACCAGCTCCAAAAATCGGAGGATTTCCCGAGTTGGCCAAAGGGGGCAGACTGTAAATCTGTTAGCTTCGCTTTCGGTGGTTCGAATCCACCATCCTCCACCAATTAAATATGCGGGTGTAGCTCAATGGTAGAGTTCTGGCCTTCCAAGCCAGCTGTGAGGGTTCGATCCCCTTCACCCGCTCCAATATATTAAATTATATGGGTGCATAGCTCAGCTGGATAGAGCAACGCCCTTCTAAGGCGTGTGTCCGGGGTTCGAATCCCTGTGCGCTCACCATATAGGGGATTCGCCAAGTCGGTAAGGCACAGCACTTTGACTGCTGCATGCGTAGGTTCAAGTCCTGCATCCCCTGCCAATTTAATACAATGGTCTATTAGCTCAGTCGGTAGAGCACCTGACTTTTAATCAGGGTGTCCCGCGTTCGAGTCGCGGATAGATCACCATGGAGAGGTGTCCGAGTGGTTTAAGGAGCTGGTCTTGAAAACCAGTGATGCTTAACGGCACCGTGGGTTCGAATCCCACCCTCTCCGCCATTTTTAAAATAAATACAAACTGGAGAAGTACTCAAGTGGCTCAAGAGGATCCCCTGCTAAGGGATTAGGCTGGGTTAACCGGTGCGAGGGTTCGAATCCCTCCTTCTCCGCCAATAAAATTCGAGGTGTAGCGCAGTTTGGTAGCGCACATGGTTTGGGACCATGGGGCCGGGGGTTCGAGTCCCTTCACCTCGACCATTAAAAAATGCAGTTGGCCTTTAGCTCAGTTGGTTAGAGAGCCCGGCTCATAACCGGTAGGTCCGGGGTTCGAGTCCCTGAAGATCCACCAATTTAGGGGTATAGCTCAGTTGGTAGAGCGTCGGTCTCCAAAACCGTGCGCCGGGGGTTCGAGTCCCTCTACCCCTGCCAAAGTAAAACTGTTATATTATCTTCGAGGTGTAGCGCAGTTTGGTAGCGCACATGGTTTGGGACCATGGGGCCGGGGGTTCGAGTCCCTTCACCTCGACCAGTAACAAAAAATTAAATATTAAGAAGAAATAAACTAAAGTAATACTAAAAAATGCAAGGGCCTATAGCTCAGGTGGTTAGAGCGCACGCCTGATAAGCGTGAGGTCGCTGGTTCGAGTCCAGCTAGGCCCACCACTTGCCCAAATAGCTCAGTCGGTAGAGCAGGGGATTGAAAATCCCCGTGTCGGTGGTTCGATTCCGCCTTTGGGCACCAAGGTATACGGCGGTATAGCTTAGTTGGCTAGAGCGTTCGGTTCATACCCGAAAGGTCACAGGTTCGACTCCTGTTACCGCTACCATCTAAACTATGCTAACAAAAAAGAACATTGAAAATTAAACAGTAGGTTAATTTATAAGAAAACAAGAAACAAACCATATAAAGCCAGATATTAAAGATAACGATAGTATCTGAGCAGGTCAAATTATTATTGAGAGTTTGATCCTGGCTCAGGATGAACGCTGGCGGCGTGCCTAACACATGCAAGTCGAGCGAACCCCTTCGGGGGAGAGCGGCGGACGGGTGAGTAACGCGTGGGTAACCTACCCTGTACACA
>NZ_AXUS01000061.1 GCF_000498755.1 Clostridioides mangenotii TR
TGAAGGCAAGGAAAATGAAAATGAAATGTTAACATTTAAATACGACATACTTGTGAAAGAGGATAAAGAAAATCCAGAAAATAATGAAATAGTAACAGTTGACTTTTTTAATAGCACTTTAGACATGGAAGGTGATGTAAGGCCGCATGTTAAAAAGGCAATAAAAAGATACAAGACATATGAAACAAGGGCTGAGAATAAGGTTGGGACAATAATAACATGTATATGCAAAATGGGAAGTAATGAATATTATTCAAATGGTAAGTTACATAACTCAGTAAGACTCAAACTAAGTTGGGATGGTGTAAGTAAGCAAAAGAACATTGGGGCTAACTGGAAATCACATGTATATATAAAAGATATTATTGAAACAGAAGATAAGGTTATAGTTAAAGGCCTTGTAAATGATTATATGACTCAAAAATCAATATTAGGATATAATGTTGATCTGTTTATCATAGATGAGGAGTTACAAAAGGCTTTTTTAGATACTTTTAATATTGGGGATATTATTCCAATGGAGGGTAATGTTAATCAAGAAGTTGTAGAAGTAGATATTTCAAGCATGGATTTAGATTCTTTAGAAGTTAAAGGGATTGGATCTGCAAGAGATGCTATTATAAAGGAAAATGAAAAAAGGAAGTATATTCGTGAGAATGGATTAAATAGGGTTGTTAAATATTACAACATAACTGGGGGATATGAAGCATTAGATAGCACAGATGGGACACCTTTTACAAAATATAAGATAAAGGAAATGATAGATAAACTTAATAAAGATCTAGAGAAGTCTAAGTTAAGTGATATTGAAAAAATGGAGTGGTTGCAGATCAAGAAGATGAAGAACTACCATTTTAATAACTAGGGGGAGTATAGTATATGAGCGAAAAAGAATTAAAAATAGATTTAAATAGCGAACTTGAAAATCTAAAAAAAGATATAGATAGAAAAGACGGATTAGATTCAATAAAAAGGGAAATAAAGCAATTAACAAAAACTATAAATGAACATAATAATGTTTTAGAAAAATTAAGCAAGTACATAGAAGAATCGAATACTGGGACATTACCAGGTATGGTGATGAGTGAAGAGAACGTTGAGATTATCAAAGCTTTAGTTGCTGCTAATGGAGAGATAGAAAGTATAGAAAAAAATAGCAAAAATCCGTTCTTTAAAAGTGATTATGCCAATTTAGATGATATCCGTACTGCATTAAGACCAATACTTCATAAGCATAATTTAACAGTGACTCAATCTATACCCGATGCAGGTAATGGAAAATATATGTAAAACAATGCTAATGCATATTTCTGGACAATATATTGAGTCGAATATTTTTCCGCAGAACCTGAGAGAAGAAATATTCAAGAGTATGGATCATTAAGTACTTATTTATGCAGATATGGATTAAATAGTTTATTTGGTTTGGCTTTTGCAAAGGATGATGATGGGGATGAAGCAACAAGTGTCGTTGAAAAACTAGAAGCAAAAAAGCCAACAAAAGTTAAAAAAGGAATAGGAAGTTTATAATTAATTTGATATAAAGGGAGGTTTTTATATGGCAAGAAAATGTAAATGTAGAATATGTAAGGCCTCCCTAACTACAGATATTGCCTATAAAGTAGTGAACAACTCTAATAAAAATGAATATTACTGTAGCCAAAAAGAATATGAAGATTTTCGCAGTCAAATAGAATACAGGAATAAGTTCAGTTTGAAACTCGATGATATATTTGGAGGAGATCCAATTATAAACAATTATAAATGGATTTTATATAATCAGATAAGTGGTTATTCAAATGAAGAAATTTATAATTGCTTATTGGTCAAGGAAAAGGATATAGAATGGGCATTGTCTACTAAGTTAGTTGGGGAGAATGAGACTTCACAATTAAGATATATTTTTGGAATTTTGAAAAATAGTATAAGAGATACTTCGAAACAGCTATATATGATAAGAAATAATAATAAAAAAATAGAGCAAATAGAAAATAGTTATATGGAAGAAGATAGAGATGAAGAAATAATTGTAAATAAAGTTGAAAGAAAAGGTTTAATGAGTAAGCTTAAGGGGATTCTTTAATGGGAATAGTCGAAATAACAAAAGGCAGGACATCAACTGAAAGATTGGTAGTTAGCTGCTTAATGAAAGATTTATCTTTATTTGCAGATACAAATCTTAAAGAGGATGATTTCAAGGATAAGAAAAGTGCTTTTTATTATTCAATAGCAAATAAGATGAGTATTGGATATAGAATATTCGATGA
>NZ_AXUS01000062.1 GCF_000498755.1 Clostridioides mangenotii TR
GAAAGGGCGGTGTCTTGACCGCTTGACCAACGGGCCTTTGTTTTAATGGTTGCGGGGGCAGGACTCGAACCTACGACCCTTTGGGTTATGGAGCCAACGAGCCTGCCAACCTGCTCCACCCCGCCGGATATTTGTTTAAAAGTTTTATTATGGCTCCAAGGGAGGGACTCGAACCCTCAGCCTATCGGTTAACAGCCGAGTGCTCCACCGTTGAGCTACCTTGGAATAAATAAATTGGAGGCGACACCCAGATTTGAACTGAGGATCAAGGAGTTGCAGTCCACTGCCTTACCACTTGGCTATGTCGCCACCTCTTGGTGATCTATCCGCGACTCGAACGCGGGACACCCTGATTAAAAGTCAGGTGCTCTACCGACTGAGCTAATAGACCATGTCTTCGTTTTTTATGGGGTGGATAATGAGATTCGAACTCACGGCCTCCAGAGCCACAATCTGGCGCTCTAACCAACTGAGCTATACCCACCATAAAAAATTATTACATTTAAATGTGGTGGACCATCAGGGACTCGAACCCCAGACCTACCGGTTATGAGCCGGGCGCTCTAACCAACTGAGCTAATGGTCCACATTTATTGGTAGCGGTAACAGGAGTCGAACCTGTGACCTTTCGGGTATGAACCGAACGCTCTAGCCAACTAAGCTATACCGCCACACTGGTGCCCAAAGGCGGAATCGAACCACCGACACGGGGATTTTCAATCCCCTGCTCTACCGACTGAGCTATTTGGGCTGGCGGAGAGGGTGGGATTCGAACCCACGGTGCCGTTAAGCATCACTGGTTTTCAAGACCAGCTCCTTAAACCACTCGGACACCTCTCCATTGGTGATCTATCCGCGACTCGAACGCGGGACACCCTGATTAAAAGTCAGGTGCTCTACCGACTGAGCTAATAGACCATAATATGAAACTGGCAGGGGATGCAGGACTTGAACCTACGCATGCAGCAGTCAAAGTGCTGTGCCTTACCGACTTGGCGAATCCCCTTTATTTTTGGTGAGCGCACAGGGATTCGAACCCCGGACACATGCCTTAGAAGGGCATTGCTCTATCCAGCTGAGCTATGCACCCAAAAAAGTTTTATAAATAAAATGGTGCGGATGAAGGGAGTCGAACCCCCACGCCAAAGGCGCTAGATCCTAAGTCTAGTGCGTCTGCCAATTCCGCCACATCCGCATCTTATTTATTCTGGTGGAGGATGGTGGATTCGAACCACCGAAAGCGAAGCTAACAGATTTACAGTCTGCCCCCTTTGGCCAACTCGGGAAATCCTCCATGTTTTTGTGGAGCTGGTGATAGGAATCGAACCTACAACCTGCTGATTACAAGTCAGCTGCTCTACCGTTGAGCCACACCAGCACAAAAAATTTAAAATGCTATTCATATTATTTAGTTACTTAATTTAATTATATGACATTTTAGTTTTAATTATACTAATAGTGCCATAGCAAAAATGATTATATAATTTAATATCATATAATTTAGTTTGGCGACCTGGAAGGGTTCGAACCCTCGACCTCCAGCGTGACAGGCTGGCATTCTAACCAACTGAACTACCAGGCCGCAAATGGTGGGATTAACAGGGCTCGAACCTGTGACCCCCTGCTTGTAAGGCAGGTGCTCTCCCAGCTGAGCTATAATCCCACGATTTTGGAGCGGGTGAAGGGGATCGAACCCTCACAGCTGGCTTGGAAGGCCAGAACTCTACCATTGAGCTACACCCGCATATGTAATTGGTGACCCGTAGGGGAATCGAACCCCTGTTACCGCCGTGAAAGGGCGGTGTCTTGACCGCTTGACCAACGGGCCAGTTTGTTTTAATGGTTGCGGGGGCAGGACTCGAACCTACGACCTTTGGGTTATGAGCCCAACGAGCTGCCAACTGCTCCACCCCGCGATATTAGTTTGACCGCTTGACCAACGGGACAGTTTGTTTTAATGGTTGCGG
>NZ_AXUS01000063.1 GCF_000498755.1 Clostridioides mangenotii TR
TCAGCTTTAAATATGGTTGGGAAGATGTGAAGATGTGAAGATTGAGCAATTGTATTACACAGAAGAGGACAAGCAAGAAATAGATAAGGGAGAAAATCTTGGTACTGATTTTGCAAAAATACTAAGTTGGGTTGATGAAGAGGGAAGAGAAAGATATATACTAGGGTCGAAAATACTGAATGCAGCAATGACAGGTTTAAATTCAAAGAATGGGGTTCATTTCGTAGGGGGATTTTCTGGAACAGGTAAAACAACATTTTCATTAGTATCATATGCACTAGCCTTAGTAACTAATGGTAGTAAAGTGATAATAGTTAGTAATGAACAAACAAGTAAGTATTATAAAGCAATCTTATTGTCATTCATTTGTAGAGAAGTGTTTAACTGTTTAACTATTGATAGAAATAAGATAAAAAAATGGAGTTTCAGCAAAGATGAAACTATAGTTGTAGAGAAAGCGAATGAATTTCTAAAAGATCATATTTATAATAAATTAAACTTTGCAAATATAGATGAGCCAGATGTTGACAAGGTAATGAAACTAGGTAAACAATTATGTCTAGCTGAAGGTTATGACACCTTGATATATGAGACTATGAAAGTTGATGACCCTACATCGGGAACAGTAACAGGAGAGTTAGTAAGAGATAGTAGAAAACTTGATAAGTTTGGAACAAAGATGAATATGAAGATCATATGTCCAGTACAGTTGGCAACATATATGGAAGGAAAAGTCTCATATCTCACAAGTGCTTGTTTAAGTGCGAGTAAACAAATAAAAGAAGTTGCAAACTCTATTGTATTAATGAGAAAAGTACTACCAGAGGAATTAGATCCAAAAGATAAAATGTAATATGAGGCCATATAAACTGATTAAGGATAAACCAACAAACAAATGGTCAAAAGAGTACTTAAAAGAATTTAGATCCAAATAAAAAATATAGATATATGCAGCTAGATAAGAATAGAGAAGGTGATGATAGTCTGTCATTATTATATGAGTTTGATAATAAATCAGGATATTTTAAAGAAATTGGACAATTAGAAAGCGTATATAAGGGTCAGTTGAGTTATTGATATGGATTTAATAGAGAAAATAAAAGAAACCGATATTATCAGAATATTGGGTGAATTGGGGAGCCCTTTATTCGAGGAAGATGAAGAGAAGATGATTTTTAATACTATTGCATGTCATCCAACAACTGGAGATAGTAACAAATTATATTACTACAAATCAAATAAGAAATTCTTCTGTTATTCAAAATGTGGGTCAATGTCTTTATATGATTTAGTAATGAAATCAAGAAATTTTGATTTTACTGAATCTAAAAAGTATATTCAAAAAATACTTGGATATGGCTGTGAATTTGAACCCAAAAAAGGTTTCGGATCTGCAATTAAAAAGATACAACACACAGATGTAACAGAAGTTGAAATAGAACATCTTGAAACAGTTGATAAACCATATTTGCATACTTTATTCTCTCAAGTTGATATACCTGAATGGAATACAGAAAATATAAAATTTAATACAATGAAGAAATTTAATATACATTTTGATTCAAATAATAGGCAAATAATTATCCCACATTTTTCTTGGGATAGTGATGAAAGAACTATAGGAATTAGAGTACGTAATTTAGACCCATATAAAATTGAGCACTATGGAAAGTATAATCCTTTATGGTATAAGGGAGTTTGTTATAACCATAAAACAGGAGCGAATTTATATGGGTTTAATTTTACCAAAAATGCAATTATTAGAGATAAAAAAGCCATTTTATTTGAAGGTGAGAAGTCTGTGTTACAGATGGATAGTATCTATAGAAACAATAATTGTTCTGTGGCCGGATGTGGTAGTAACTTCAGCAGAATGCAAAAGAAAATATTACTTGATGCGGGAGTCGAAGA
>NZ_AXUS01000064.1 GCF_000498755.1 Clostridioides mangenotii TR
GTAAAATAGATACTACAACACTTATAGCAGTATTTTTATTTATAAAGAAAATTTTTCGACAAATAAAACATACGAAATAAGGATAAAATAGGGTTTTAAAGTTAACCCGACGATATTACCATTATTTACGATTTTAAATATATATATAATTAAATACCCCGGAGGTTTTACCATTATTTTTAACATTTTATTATTATAAAAGTTACTACATAAAACAAAATATGAAATAATAAAAAATACCCCGGAGGTTTTACCATTATTTTTATTCGATAATATAAGTCGGTAATGATAATACAGTATTATTTATCAAAGACTTTCTTTTCTCAACATCTTCATAAAAATATATATCAAAATAACCATGCCCTACTACAAATCTTTTTATTATGAATTGATTTTCAACAATTTCATTTAACATGTTTTCTACCATAGCCATTCTTTCTTTTTCAGTTGTATCTGTTTCAAAGTGAATATCAAATTTTAATTGATCTAAATCAAAAATATATTTTTTATCTTTAATATCTATACCACGATTTACCTCTGATATTCTAATACCTTCTAGCATATAGGCCAAATCTGTAGATTGAGGAATTTTTAACTTTTTTAATTGATTTTTGTACATAATTCTTGTTGTTTCTCTTTCTACTTCTTCAACAATTGCTTTTGTTACTTTAACAGCTTTTCTCCCATTTATCTCTTCACTATGAATTCTAGAAAATAAATTAAAACTCGTTTTTGATTTTATAGTGCCATCTTCATGATACGTTTCAGTATAAAATGTATAAAAAGTAAGTTTCGTAAGCTTATCTTCAACGTTCTCGTAATTATCCTTAGAGTCACTCAAACCTAAATCTTTAAGCAAATCAGATAAATAAAAAGTATAATTGATAAGAGGACTATAGGAGTATGTAAATCTAGCAATGTCTAAATCTAACTTATCTAATGAGAGTGTTGATATTGATCTCCTACCATCATCAATAGAGTTAAGTTCTAATATTATCCCATCAAGATCTTTAGTTTTGCTTTTTATAGTTTTATTATCAAAATTAAATTCATAAAACAAATCCATTTGATCTCCACTGTCACTTTTTACATCATATAAATCAGATTTATATGAATTATTGTCTTGTTTAATAATGTTGGATGAGTTAGGCTTACGGCCTCTCTTGCGTGGAATGAAAAGCCCTGGTGCGAGCCCAGACGGACTTTCGATTTTAACTCTATCAATATTATAGTCATAATCGTCTTTTAACACATCGCTTATGCAAAGTATTAAATCATGTGTAAATGCAGATTGTATTTTACTATCACTTAACTCTGATAAATAGATATAATCTGAGACATTATATTCTCTCTTTGAAGCCCATTTTTCTAAAAAGTCTTTTCTATGATTTAAAAGTTCTTCTGGAGTATTTATAGTTGAAGTAATAAATCCATTTTTTATATAAGTTTTTTTAGATTCTTCATACTCTTTTTTCAACAATTTATTTTGTTTTTTTCTAATGTATCAAGGACATTTTAACCCATCTTTGTTTTAAATCCCAAGCATTATTAGTATGTTTTGTTCTAAGTCTTTGTACCTTTTTAGGGGTATCTAGGTTGTCTATCTTACTAAATATTATATTGTATAAAAAGTCCTCAAATAGAGGTTGTATCTCTTCAGTTGTTAGTTTATTTTTTAGTTTAAAAACTTCAAAAAAAAAAAAAAAAAATTTCTTAGTTATTGCTTTAAATTTTTCTGAGTCATAGATAGCATAAATAATTA
>NZ_AXUS01000065.1 GCF_000498755.1 Clostridioides mangenotii TR
TAAATTACGCTTCAACAAAAAAAGAACTAATAAATAAAATAAGTTTACTAAATAGAAAAATAGAAAAAAGAGACAAAAGAATCCTCAAAATACTTTTTTGGGAGACCTTAATAGGTGCATTCTCAGATTTATTTAAAATTTAATACTTTTAATTTACCTCCTATAGTTCGACATAAATTTACCATTTCTTATTGTATACTATTAATGGGGTTTTTGATAATGAGGATGGAGGTTATTTTATGACTAGAGACTATGATGAGAGTAGTAGCGAAGCATCAGATGTTTCGTTAAACAAAATTGAGGATGATGAGTTTATTAATGATATTAATGATACTTCAACTAGATTTTGTGGTTCGTGTGGGATTGAAGCAAGGGAAGATCAGAGATTTTGTTCAAAATGTGGGGCAAGTCTAAAAGGGCAAATTAAGAACAATAAGATTAAATTGTTTGTAAAAAATTTAAACAAAAAGGATTTAGGACTTATATTATTAGCTGTATTCCTTACTATTTTTACGGTATTTTATACTATAAATCAAGAAAATATAAAAGCAGCAGAAATTGAGGCACAAAAGATAGAAGAAGAACAAGCATTATTACTAGAAAATAGGGCTTCATACGTAGGCAATATTGAGACTTTTGTAGATAAAATTTATCTAGCAGGCGCTAATCTTGAAGATATTGCAGATACAACTCAAAAATATTGGCATGAAAATATATATGAAGATAAACATGGATCTGATATCAATGAGGCTATATTTGCTGCTATGTTGAGTAAAAGCAGTGAGATAACAACAGCGAAAACATATGATGGAGAACTTTTAGATTTATATAGTAATTTACAGGTAGTCCCTGAAGGATGTGAGGATCTACAGGAAATGGTAAATAAAATTGGTGAGTTATATAATTCATATTCGGATTTTTATAGTTTAGCTACTGACCCAAATGGAAATTATAATCAATATTCTTCTAATAATAACAGTAGAACAGATGAATTCTTATCTAGTTATCGTGCCGTTGAGAATATGGTAAAGACCAATAGTGAATTTACAGTTGAATAGATTTTTGGATACAATAATAGCCCCATTTAGGGGCTTTTTTATTTGTCATTTTTCAATTTTACTATTAATGCATCTATAATTTTAAGAGATTCTAGATCTAGTGATTCTAAGTTTTCAGTGATTTCTTTGATATATACATGTTTGTTTAGATCTTCTTTTATTTTTTCATCTTTATCGTATATGTGAGAAATATTATAGTTTTCGACTTCTTCCATAAAGAGACCTTGTAAATTTTCTTCATGAGATTTACCGATACTCATTCTAATTACTTCAGGATGTATTAATAGTTTATCTATCCTTTGAATTAAGTTATCTACTTGTTGATTAGATGAATCGTAATCCATTATAGCATCCACTGATACATCTAATGCATGTGCTATTTTATTTGCTAT
>NZ_AXUS01000066.1 GCF_000498755.1 Clostridioides mangenotii TR
CTCACATTAATGATTTTGAATATCCAGGATTAATTAAAAACTTAGTTTTACAAACTGCTTTAATACAAAAAGATGGTTTCGATGAAAATATTGCGTGGAATAAAGATGAAAGCTCAGAAGAAATGATTCCAGGAATTATATATGGAGAAGATATGCTTTATGTTTCATCAACTTCAGAATACAAAATTGAACATAGTGGCTTAGTAAATTGGGTTTTCGATGAAAAAGAATTAGACAATATTGTGAAAATAATAAATAGTGACAATAACAAATGTACGCTAAAATCCATGGGTGGCATGAAAACAGTAGGTGAGCAATTTACTTTAATAGCTCAAGATGAAAATAATGAGATTATAGATGTTAAAACTATAACTCTAAGAATGTAGGTGATATTATTAGTATTATTTATGGATTTCCCAATGAAGCTATTATACAAGTTGGAAAAATCTTAATGGAAAATCAAGATTTCGCTAAATTCCTAGTTTATAGTAAAGAATTAAATGATAATATAATGGATTTGCCTGATATTGAAAACACAATTCCGAAGTTGAAAAACAAAAAAGTATTTTTCAATAGACGAGTTGATCAAGTATTAAACGAAGGCGATATTTGGGTATATATTACACTTTATAACTATCTACCATTTTCAAGAAGGTTTGAAAAAAGTAAGGTAATAGATGTAACAAAAATCGAAGTAGGTGTTGTTTGCCATAATAGCTGTAGAGATTCTTTAATCGGTCTTAGAGATGTTGGGTTAATAACATGTGTTTCAAAATTATTAACAAGAAAAAGTCTTGGGATAGGTAATATAACTTTAGATGGAATAAGCCCTTCATATAACATGCCTTCTGAATATACAGGCTTTAGAGGGGTTTTTTCTATTGACCATTTTGGAGAGATATCAGAATGCTAGAGAATTATTACATAACAGGTAAAGATATTGATTTAAGAAAATATAATCTTGGGATTCTACAACAACCAACCATTAACGAACTAATTGATCAAGACATGACTAACAATGATATAGTGAATCCATTTATTGCAGTTGAGAAAATTTATAACAACTTTATGGATTTAGGATTGGATATTGAATGCAGATTTGATTTATCTTATGGTATTGATTATATAATTAAAGATCTTAATGTATTTGAGAAGATGTTACGGACTTTAAAATTAATTTATCAATTAGACAATATAGATAAAGATATAGTATTTGTTAACCCAAGTGAATCAGATGATCTCATTCAGAGATCTTTATTGATTAAGAAGAGAGAAGTTGTAATAAACAAAGATAATTTTGATTTATTAATGGATATTATTTTAGAAATGTTTTATGTCAATAAAAAAGAAGTTATTGAAGATCAAGAAGATGACTGGGTTGAACAGACAGGTACAAAAGAGGAAAGAGAATTAAT
>NZ_AXUS01000067.1 GCF_000498755.1 Clostridioides mangenotii TR
TTAATATTTAAACTTCCATATTCATTTATGTTATTAACTATAACTTGTCTTATAAATGCACCTGGGTTTTTTATATCCGTACAATTTACTTCATCTTCTGTTATACTATGTTCTTTAAATATGTAATGTAAAACTTCTAATATTCTATGTATACCATATTGTAGGGCTAGATTTGTAATATCTTCTATGGTTAGTGCTTTTTCTATTTCTAGTTTTTGTAACATTTCTTCTTTTCTAAATATGTACTTTTCATAATTCAAGTCCTTCATTACTTTAGAATAGTTTTCGCTAATTGAGTACCCTGTACTATCAAAGAACTCTTTTATTGTTGCTCTGTAACTTTCTTTTATTTCTTTTATTGTATCTAACTTAGTCTTGTAATTATATGTATTAATCGTATTATATTTTATATCTAGCAGTGTTTCAGAATTATTTAAAACTGCCTCTGTTACCTTATTAGATTTTCGAACATAATCTGGTAATACTTTTATTAAATTATCTTTCTTAAAGCTAATTCTTTTACCTAATTTACTTGTTTTAGCATCAGCCCAGATTATTTTTTTAATTTCTAATTTCATTTCATTTACGTTTTCGAATGATAGTAAATGTTCTAGTATATCTAAAGACATAGTAAAATAACCATTTCCGTTTTTATCTTTTTTGAAATGGTTTTTATATTCGTCATCTACGACTATATCTAATTTTCCATATGAATTCTTTGTTGAATACACTAGCCCAACCTCTTCTAGAGTTTTGTGATTTGTTCTAGCTGTAGGTATAGATACACTACATAAAGAAGCGATATCTTTAAAAGAAACAGCTTTTCTTACTAAATTTTTATTTGTTGGAATGAAATGATATAGGATATATTGCTTTATAGCTGATTTACTTAAAGTAATACATTTACTATTATTACTTATTATCTCGAATATACCTAATTCAGTTTCTTTAGTCTCATAAAAAGTTAGTTCAGTATCATAGTTATTATTAGTACACTTATTTGCACAAAATAATTCTAAAGAGTTTTTATTTAAAGAAGGATCATTTTTAAACATGCAAGATTCACAAGCATAGTTATTACTTGTTTTCACTTCTTTAGCAGACTTCTTAAATAAACCTAGTATACTTTTTAATTTTGATTTAGATATTCTAGCTAACGGTTTTAATTCTTGCATATTTATCCTCCCCTCTCTTTATAGTCTAAAATAGTATAAGCTGTTGTTCCTATAATGTCAATGGAATACAACCCTAAAAATCTTCTAAAATATATGATAATATTACAAAAATAGATAATACTGTCTATACTCTAATACCCCGGAGGTTTTACCATTATTTCTATCAGAACAATGTGATATCAATGTTTATAAA
>NZ_AXUS01000068.1 GCF_000498755.1 Clostridioides mangenotii TR
AAAAATAAAATATATAATTTTTTAAAACATGTATATATTTCAATACTTTGACCATAATATTAATGTATTCCTCATAATATTCCCCCAATATTATAGAAATAAAATTAAGAGTGACCAGCTGCAACTGGTCACTCTTAATTTTTTGAAAATATATCATTTAAAGATAAACATATTTTCTAGTTTAAAAAATCATTGAAGTCTTTAGATCCCGACTCTGCAAAATCGTAAAGCGCATTTTGTTCAAAATAGTAACTGTCTATTAATTCAACACTCTCACTGTGGTTAAATTCTATAGCTTCATTTATAAACTCGTTATCCTCTCTTGAATAAGTTCCGACAAATAGCTCTTCCTCAGAAAAGTAATAAATTGCTTTGATATCATTATTTATTACATATTCACTATCTTTTACATGATCATTATTAAAACTAAATCTAGTATACAGATTACCATTGTCCATAAAGCTCTTAAACAGAAATGGATTTTCCTCATGAAAGTCTTTTTCAAAGGCTTCAACATTTTTAATATTGTATATGGAGATGTACTCAGGCTTTGAGATTTCATCAAACACCTCGAAATCGTACACTTCCTCAACATCGGTAATCAGTAATGAATTTAGTTTAAAACCTCTTCTGTGATGTATATCTTTTTCTATACTAAAGGCTATCTTACACGAATAGTACCCATCTACATCTTCATATATAGCTGTACTTATGTATCTAGAGTTGCCCATTGATTTAACTATAGTTTTAAGTAATGTACCATTTATCTTTGTTACATGCATACTAGAAATCTCTTCACTTGCAGAGTAATACATCAAACCTTCTCTATCCCAAGCGATAAATCTCATGGTCATGTAATTAACAAATTCAATTTCATCTACAATCTCTTTGCAGATAGTTGGGTACATATCCTCAATCTTTAGATCTCCACTGTATTCTTCTATTATATCAATGTACTCCTCTGTATCTCCAGGAAGATCTTTATTAAAGTATTCATTTTTCTTTCCATAAAAACTCACTAAAAATTTAGCTTCATCTTCAGAAATTCTAATCTTGTCCGACCCTAAGCCTCCCATAAGTCTTTCTTCTTCTCTATACACTTCATGACCACTTGGATCATCAAGACTCACATAATCCGCTATTCCCAATCCTTCAGAATCTAATAAAAAGTATTGACAAAAAATTTTGTCATCCTCATTGCTCCAATTTATAATAAGACCCATGCTACCCATAAGCCTAGAATTCGTAACCTTTGCGAAGTTAAACTTCATAAAATCATTTCCTCTCATTTTAAATAAAAATTATTTATATTAGTTATTATACATATAAAATGGTAACATAGATATAATTTATAA
>NZ_AXUS01000069.1 GCF_000498755.1 Clostridioides mangenotii TR
CCAACTTTAATTCAAATATATAATCTGGTGAGTCAAAAGCCTCTTGTTGATATAATGAAAGTATATCAACAAAWWAGGAAAATGTTTACGATTATATTATCTATATGATGTAGGATGTATTACATGATCTTCCGTGGGATTTATATGAGATAACTCGGTGTCAACCAGTGATATTCCTCGTTGTACTGCATAATGTCCGAATCTATAACGAAGCTTATCTATAGTATTATCAATCTTTTCGTGTTTCTCTATTTCTTTAAAATTATCACCAAARCTCAATTGTACATARTTAGATGTRGAYAARTTACAYGCTCTWACYCCTAACTTTCTMACAGGTATAAAAGGTTGATGATGTATTTTAAACAGCTCAAAAGCCTTATTAAATAGCTCGTTTGTTGTGTGACAAGGGAYWATAAGTTGTCCTTGTCTCTCATATGACGATAATGTCTCRTCTCTTATYGTTATTTGYACTGTACTRCATACAAAWCCATGCTTTCTAAGYCTCTCTGTTACACTCTCYGTWAGTTTATATAGTACAATTTTCACTTCTTCATCTGTTGTTAGATTCCTTTTTAGWGTTATAGARTTACCTATACTCTTTATGTCTGTACTAGAGTTGTAAAAGCTTACTGGAGAATTATCATATCCATTTGCRAAACTCCAAAGYTCTACACCTCTTTTACCTAATGTCTTCTTTAAAAAYTCTGGCTTTGTATTTGCCAAATCYCCTATAGTGTTTATGTTGTATTTTAAGAATTTCTTTTTAGTAGCTCGACCAACATTTAATAARTCCTCGACAGGCAAGTTCCAWACTTTATCTTTAAAGTTTTCCTTTAATATAACTGTAGTAGCATCTGGCTTTTTCATATCACTACCYAATT
Organism: Clostridioides mangenotii TR; assembly: GCF_000498755.1. Lineage (GTDB taxonomy): Bacteria > Bacillota > Clostridia > Peptostreptococcales > Peptostreptococcaceae > Metaclostridioides > Metaclostridioides mangenotii_A. Next base: position 882 of record NZ_AXUS01000069.1, read on the forward strand.
TYGCAAAWATCTTATTAAAGCTAACTCCTACAGATGCAGTAATCCCCAGTTCCTTCTTTACTCTAYCTCTAATTTGATTAGCWATAGTCTCTCCGYCGCCGAATAGTTTTGTACTCTCCGTAACATCAAGCCAACATTCATCTAATCCAAAACTCTCAATTTTGTCTGTATAGTCTTTATATAYATCTATTGCCAATCTTGAAAATCTAAKATACTGATGATAGTTTGCTGGSACAATCACTAAATTAGGACATTTTTGCTTGGCTTGCCAAATTGGATCCCCAGTTTGAACCTTATATTTTTTAGCTTTGTAGTTTTTCGCTAGTATAATWCCRTATTTACTATCTCCCWGTGGACTAACTGCTAGAGGYTTATCTCGTAATGATGGATTATACAAGCATTCCACACTAGCGTAAAAGTTGTTCATATCYGAATGYAATATAACTCTTTCCATAAAATCACCTCATTAACTCAGAACATA
>NZ_AXUS01000070.1 GCF_000498755.1 Clostridioides mangenotii TR
CAAGGGCATGGCTGGGTAGCTATGTGTGGAATGGATAAGCGCTGAAAGCATCTAAGCGCGAAGCCGACTTCAAGATAAGATTTCCCACCGCAAGGTTAAGATCCCAGGAAGACTACCTGGTTGATAGGTCGAAGGTGGAAGTGCAGCAATGTATGGAGCTTATCGATACTAATAGATCGAGGACTTGACCTGATTTTAGATGATTTACTAAATTATATATGTAGTTTTCAGAGTGCTAACAAATAAAGTACTGATAAAACTTTCATATGCTGGTGTGGCTCAACGGTAGAGCAGCTGACTTGTAATCAGCAGGTTGTAGGTTCAATTCCTATCACCAGCTCCAAAAATCGGAGGATTTCCCGAGTTGGCCAAAGGGGGCAGACTGTAAATCTGTTAGCTTCGCTTTCGGTGGTTCGAATCCACCATCCTCCACCAATTAAATATGCGGGTGTAGCTCAATGGTAGAGTTCTGGCCTTCCAAGCCAGCTGTGAGGGTTCGATCCCCTTCACCCGCTCCAATATATTAAATTATATGGGTGCATAGCTCAGCTGGATAGAGCAACGCCCTTCTAAGGCGTGTGTCCGGGGTTCGAATCCCTGTGCGCTCACCATATAGGGGATTCGCCAAGTCGGTAAGGCACAGCACTTTGACTGCTGCATGCGTAGGTTCAAGTCCTGCATCCCCTGCCAATTTAATACAATGGTCTATTAGCTCAGTCGGTAGAGCACCTGACTTTTAATCAGGGTGTCCCGCGTTCGAGTCGCGGATAGATCACCATGGAGAGGTGTCCGAGTGGTTTAAGGAGCTGGTCTTGAAAACCAGTGATGCTTAACGGCACCGTGGGTTCGAATCCCACCCTCTCCGCCATTTTTAAAATAAATACAAACTGGAGAAGTACTCAAGTGGCTCAAGAGGATCCCCTGCTAAGGGATTAGGCTGGGTTAACCGGTGCGAGGGTTCGAATCCCTCCTTCTCCGCCAATAAAATTCGAGGTGTAGCGCAGTTTGGTAGCGCACATGGTTTGGGACCATGGGGCCGGGGGTTCGAGTCCCTTCACCTCGACCATTAAAAAATGCAGTTGGCCTTTAGCTCAGTTGGTTAGAGAGCCCGGCTCATAACCGGTAGGTCCGGGGTTCGAGTCCCTGAAGATCCACCAATTTAGGGGTATAGCTCAGTTGGTAGAGCGTCGGTCTCCAAAACCGTGCGCCGGGGGTTCGAGTCCCTCTACCCCTGCCAAAGTAAAACTGTTATATTATCTTCGAGGTGTAGCGCAGTTTGGTAGCGCACATGGTTTGGGACCATGGGGCCGGGGGTTCGAGTCCCT
>NZ_AXUS01000071.1 GCF_000498755.1 Clostridioides mangenotii TR
ACTCAATTCACTTTCAATATGAATAATAGGCTCACCCTTCCATGACTTAACATTAAAATAATGTTCAACTTCTTGGCTGCGCGGCATTACATTTAGACTACTAAACCTTAAAAAGTCATTTTTATCATTTTGTATAAAATAAATATTGTTTACTTCTCTTGACAACGAATCCCCATGTATTACAATCGCATTCATTCCACGTATACATAGGTTAAACAGTAAAAATGGTAGAGCTCTATCAGATAGTTCTTCACATTGATAAAAATAATTACTTGGGTAGTATTCAAATGGAGACACATGTATCATATCCTGATACCATTTTTGTATTACAATACCACCTGTTCCAGCACAAACATCTAATGTGGAATTTGTATTCCCTACTAATTGCTCAATCAATTTCGTTACTTGCCCAGGTGTAAAATCCTGTTTTTTAGTTTTTCTATCCGCATGTTCTTCTTCAAAACATTGAGCGAACCAATCAAAATCAATTCTTTTTTCTTCCTTTAAGAATTTTTTAAAAAGTATTTCTCTTTTTTCTTTATCAAAGATTATTTCAAATAGTTTAATTGGGGCATAATAAAATTCGTCAATCTCAAGCAAACTATTTATTTTATTTGTTGTTATTCCCAATATGTATTTTTACCTTTCCTTTATATTAATCTGCGATAGAAACAAAGTTCGTTCGCAAAAACCAAAACCCTTTATTATCAATACTTATAGCTATCTTAAAATAAAAATGTTATTTTATGATATTTTATTTAATACTCCTAATCTATCTTTAACACGTTGATTTGCCAGATCATAATATCTTTTTCTAATTCAAAACCAATATAACTTCTATTAGTATTAATACATGCTATTGCTGTAGTTCCACTCCCTATGCAATTGTCTAGGACAACATCTCCCTCATATGTGTAAGTTTTTATTAAATACTCAAACAATAATATAGGTTTTTGTGTGGGATGTATTTTTTCTTTATCATGAGAAAATTCTAATAATTGAGTAGGATAATTTGTATACTTTTGTATATATTGATTAGATTTCAACTCTCCCCAATTATTACCCATAGAAGCTCTTTTATTTAATTTTTCATATAACTTTAAACCTTTGTTGGGTTAAAATACAGGTTTGTTTTTTGTAAAAAAACACTTAATATTCTTCATGTTTTTTTAAAGGTCTTTTTATTTGCTAATTGGAAGCCCGTTGAATTATTTTTTATCCATATCCATTCATATTTAAATAACTTTTAAATTACTATTATTTAATATTGTTGTGAAAGGCTGGCTACATGT
>NZ_AXUS01000072.1 GCF_000498755.1 Clostridioides mangenotii TR
TAACTATACAACCAGTAATCCTAATATAACTATTTGTATAACTATTATCATATATTGGCATTATTAATTCACCACACTTTCTGGAACATTAATACGATTATATTTTTGTCTATTTAATAAATATTTCTTTTTATTTAACGATTTTAGAGTATGTTTAGATTTAGTTAGATAGTCAGCTATAGTTCTTATATCATCTTCTTTTCTCTTTTTATTAGATAAATCTATTTTTAAAGTGTTGTCCTTAAAGTCCTGAGTATATCCAACAAAGTATATTAAATCCTCGGTATCTTCTTCTCGATCGTAAAGCATGATAACATCACCTAAACTTAAGTCACCTTTCCAATGCTTCCTAAATCCTGTATCTAATAAGCGATTTAAGAAATTAACTGAATCAATACTCCACTCAATAGTTGGTCTACATTTAAGTTCAAGTTTTCTTTTACCTGCTTCAATAAAATCCTCAACTTTTAAAAATGAATCGTCATTATATGTGTCACAATATATAAATTCCTTTAATTCTTCTAAGAGAGTATCATTAAATATTAAATCATCGTTTTATCTGTTGCCGTTTCTCTTTTACAAAGAATTGTTAATTCCATCATTTCATCATCTAATTTAGCTATATCATTTTCTAAAGGATTAATTGACTCTTCTAAATCATCTCTTTGCTCAGAATACTCATGCATCTCTGCTACTGCTTTTGCTCTATTAATAACATCATTTTTTTCTTCATATATTTTAATTACATTCTCTAATGATTTAATCATTGAATTCGCTATCATAAAGCTATCTTTTTGTTTCTGTACTTCCTTTTGTTTAATATTTTTAGTCTCAATTTGTTCTTTCCATAACTTTTCTCTTATTTCATTCATCTCAATATACTTAAGCATGGCTTTTGTAAGATCTTTACTCATTTCTCCATTTTCTATAAAATATGAGTAATTTTCGATATATGGGTACCCTGTTACTGTAGCTCCGATTATATCCATTTCATCCTCACCAGCCATCTTTAGTCTCGTTGTAATTTCATTAGAACTGGATGTCTTTTCTAAACTTTTTATATAATTATCTCTTGATAGTATTAATTCTAAATTATCTCCAAAACTATCTATTTCGTATAAATTAACTTTTCGATTATATGTATCGAATTGAACTATACAACTAAACTGCTCTTTTATATTAGTAGTTAAAAAGTCGTGCCAGTTACTATCTTGGCTTTCT
>NZ_AXUS01000073.1 GCF_000498755.1 Clostridioides mangenotii TR
TATCGAATTCTATTTCAAAAAACAACTTAAAAGAGAATCTAGTTTTGCAAATTCTACAACTTTTTGTACTTCAAAAATATTTTGTGCTCACAAATAGTTTTGTAAAACAAAAAAAAAAAAAAAGTTCCACATTCGTGAAACTTTTTTTATTAATTAATGGTGAGCGCACAGGGATTCGAACCCCGGACACATGCCTTAGAAGGGCATTGCTCTATCCAGCTGAGCTATGCACCCATTATTATATGGAGCGGGAAACGAGATTCGAACTCGCGACATCGACCTTGGCAAGGTCGCGCTCTACCACTGAACTATTCCCGCATATTTTCAAGAATTACCTTTGGATATTACTTATCAAAGGTCAATCATTATTATTTTAGTTTGGCGACCTGGAAGGGGTTCGAACCCTCGACCTCCAGCGTGACAGGCTGGCATTCTAACCAACTGAACTACCAGGCCGCAAATGGTGGGATTAACAGGGCTCGAACCTGTGACCCCCTGCTTGTAAGGCAGGTGCTCTCCCAGCTGAGCTATAATCCCACGATTTTCTGGAGCGGGTGAAGGGGATCGAACCCTCACAGCTGGCTTGGAAGGCCAGAACTCTACCATTGAGCTACACCCGCATATGTAATTGGTGACCCGTAGGGGAATCGAACCCCTGTTACCGCCGTGAAAGGGCGGTGTCTTGACCGCTTGACCAACGGGCCTTTGTTTTAATGGTTGCGGGGGCAGGACTCGAACCTACGACCTTTGGGTTATGAGCCCAACGAGCTGCCAACTGCTCCACCCCGCGATATTAGTTTGTTTGGTATTAAATGCCGAAGACCGGAATCGAACCGGTACGAGAGGTAAVTCCCGCAGGATTTTAAGTCCTGTGCGTCTGCCAATTCCGCCACTTCGGCTTTGTWATGGCTCCAAGGGAGGGACTCGAACCCTCAGCCTATCGGTTAACAGCCGAGTGCTCCACCGTTGAGCTACCTTGGAACAATACGTGGCTACGTCTTACTCTCCCAGGCAGTTTCCCACCAAGTACCATCAGCGCAAGAGAGCTTAACTTCTGTGTTCGGAATGGGAACAGGTGTATCCTCTCTGCTATAGTAACCACATAATCTTTAAATTAGAGTTAGTACTCTAAAAACTACATATATAATTTAGTAAATCATCTAAAATCAGGTCAAGTCCTCGATCTATTA
>NZ_AXUS01000074.1 GCF_000498755.1 Clostridioides mangenotii TR
TTAATTTTACTATACCAGGAGAGTGTGTCAGCAAGGACAGACCAAGGTTTCATAATGGACATGCTCGAACGACAGATATAACAAGATATTTTAAACAGTCAATTAAGTATAGCTATATTAGATGGATTGAATGGTAAAGTATTCAAGATGATAGATATTCGACATAAAAATACAAAATAATAATATGTTTTCAGATATACTATAAAATGTRTCAAATYATATAAAGTACTAATCAGGAGGTTTTAAGTAATGARAAAAATATTAATGACATGTTTAGTAGTATTATCTRTTTTCCTAATAWCAGGTTGTAGTACTGACAARGAAGAAATAAAYATATTRGCCACTACTGATTTACATGGRGAGATACCTTACAAGCTATYTTCATATGTAAAGAATGAGTTTAAAAAAGATAARARTKTAACWTTRGTTGATGCTGGTGAYTTTTTTGATTTTGATGCCGGAGAKATGKGKAAATATTTTGATAAAAGRYAARAAAARMCTGATAMATATATAGAAGTWCCTATTGCAAAAGAGATGAAAAAYGTTGGGTATGATGCAGTAGTACTTGGAAATCATGAGTTTGTRTCWAATAATAAGTTTTACTTAGATAATATGATTTCTGACTTTGAAAAACARGGTWTAAAAGTRTTATCAGCAAATACATATAAAAAAAATGGTGAGAGTTATACTGATCCTTATATAATTAAAGATATTGCAACATCAAGTGGAATAGTAAAATTAGGTATTTTAGGCCTTACTATAAAAGAAGTTGGTGAAAAACAATCTAGAGTAGATGATGGAACACGAGATGGGAAATTAGTAAAAAATAAGTCTAGAGAATTAAAAGATCAGCCAGAATATGAGGGCAAATTATATATGAATGATYTRGTAAAAGATGCWAACAAATGGGTTGGTAGAATGAAAGARGATAAGGCWGATATTATAGTAGCAGTTGTTCATTCAGGTGAAAAACCTAAGAAACCAAGAAATCCAGGTAATAGAATACAAGATTTAGCACGTGAGGTAGAAGGAATAGATGCTATAGTTGCAGGCCATACACATAARCAAATYACTCAACATAATTATAAAAATAAAGTCTGGSGAAAATGTAATAGTTACACARCCAGGTAAGCATGGAGAATGTATATCTAAAATAAACYTTCAACTAGAAAAGAA
>NZ_AXUS01000075.1 GCF_000498755.1 Clostridioides mangenotii TR
GAAGGGGTTCGCTCGACTTGCATGTGTTAGGCACGCCGCCAGCGTTCATCCTGAGCCAGGATCAAACTCTCAATAATAATTTGACCTGCTCAGATACTATCGTTATCTTTAATATCTGGCTTTATATGGTTTGTTTCTTGTTTTCTTATAAATTAACCTACTGTTTAATTTTCAATGTTCTTTTGTTGTTTTATCTTCTTGCTTTGTTAGTTTCGTTTGCCGCTCTTTCGAGGACAAGTATTACTATATCAAATTCTTAAATCTAAGTCAATACTTTTTTTAAACTTTTTTCAAAAAAGCTTAATTTTTGAATTTTGAATGGATTCGAACATAATGTTGTCAACTTGTAAATGTTTGGCGTGTACTCTTTTCCAGCATACAAACACACTATGTCATCAGCGCCATATACAATCTTTTTTTATATAATAGTTCCCAATAATAAAATTTCTTAAATTTTTATATTTATCTTATTTCTGACTTTGACTTTACTCTTCGCACAACAAAGTCTTAACACATGAAGCTTTTAAGTATTTAGATTAAAATAAAGGATTAATGGTTGAATTTCGAATGGATATGAGGATGATGATTGTAGACGTCTTATATGGGGACTATTAGCCGCCTATAAGCTCATGACATTGTCATCATCTTATATCTCGTCTTAATGTAATAACGTCCTAAAACACCATATAATCTACGGTTAGACAAGAAGGAAATCAAAGAAGCAAAAACAAATATTAACTAAAAATATTTAGATCTTAATATTGATCTTAATATTGATCTTAATATTGATCTTAATATTGATCTTAATATTGACTTTGACCCTCCGGCAACACAGTCCTAACGTAGGAAACTTTTAAGGTTTTAGAATTAAATAAAATAGAGGGTTAATAGTTAATCAAAAACTAAAAAAAGGACTAACGTGGCTACGTCTTACTCTCCCAGGCAGTTTCCCACCAAGTACCATCAGCGCAAGAGAGCTTAACTTCTGTGTTCGGAATGGGAACAGGTGTATCCTCTCTGCTATAGTAACCACATAATCTTTTAATTAGAGTTAGTACTCTAAAAACTACATATATAATTTAGTAAATCATCTAAAATCAGGTCAAGTCCTCGATCTATTAGTATCGAT
>NZ_AXUS01000076.1 GCF_000498755.1 Clostridioides mangenotii TR
AAAACTTCAAGATATGGTACAAAACAAAATTGATGATGACATTAATAAGATGTATGATAAAGAAGTAGATCGACTAGAAGATGAGGCAGAAAAAAATAAAGAAGACTTAGATGAAAGATACAATAAAGAAAATATACAAAAATGGGTTCAAGAAGCTCTAAATACAGGAATGTTTACCGACATTGATGGTAAAGTATCTGACCTTAAAGACTCAATGTTAGATTTCACTGATAAGTGGGGCGATGGGTTAGGAGCTACCGGAGATATCATAAAAGGGGAACTCATAGCTAACTTAGAAGTCGCTAGAGATATTATGAAAGATATGGATAGTATGAAGGACAAATTAGGCTTAACTAGTGATTACTACCATAAGAAAACATCTGAAGATTATTTGAAAGAAACAATAGATTCAGCTAAAAATTTAGCAGATGCTTTGGCAGGAATGAGAGTGCAACAAAACGCCCCTTTAGTATATGTAGAAGGGAATGTTGACAAAGGTGTTATGCCAGATCTTACAAATGCAATGAAAAAAGCTCAAGAGGAATTTGCGAACAATATAGTAAAGCAGATGAAAGTTTAATTAAATAAAATGGTAATTTCATTTCATATCAAATAACGCTAATTGCGTTTTCATATAGATTAATATCAAGAAGGCTCATCAATAACTGGTGAGTTTTTTTTGATTACAAAGAAGGTGATTTTTATACAAAATAGAGTGAATATAAAACAAATTAGAAGTGAATATACTTTAACTCTTCATAAGGTAAACAAAGATTATGTTGGGCAATTCCCTCTTCCATTAGTTAATACATTATCCAGGAAGATTGATTCTTCAGATGAGTTAGAAATCACAGTTCCTAAATATGTTACAAACAGAATCACACTTAAACCTCTAAGGTACTCTTTGTTTGATGAAATTAAAAATGAGAGGTATATATGTTTAGATAACAAGGAATATTTCGTAATTAAAGATATACAAGAAGATAATGATGGGAATAAAGTTATCAAAGCGCCACTCGTGGTAGAGTAAAACTAAGTAGAATAAGTTTTGAAATGGAAGATATGGGAGTCCAATTATTCACTGGTGATGAAGATGCTGAAATAATAAGTCTAAATGATTATATGAAAGAAGAAACAGGATGGTCATTA
>NZ_AXUS01000077.1 GCF_000498755.1 Clostridioides mangenotii TR
TTCCACCTTCTCTTATCGCGAATCTTTGTCCTTCTTCTACCGCGATTGATTGATTAAGTCTACTTCCATTGTTACGTTATCTCCWGGCATWACCATYTCTATTCCATCTGGTAATTTRCAAGCACCTGTTACRTCWGTTGTTCTTARGTAAAATTGYGGTCTGTATCCATCRAAGAATGGAGTATGTCTTCCACCCTCTTCTTTTTTAAGAACGTATACTTCTGCWGTRAAYTTAGTGTGAGCTTTYACAGAACCAGYTTTACAAAGAACTTGYCCTCTTTCTATCTCATCTCTTTGGATTCCTCTTAAAAGAGCTCCTATGTTATCTCCAGCTTGAGCTTGGTCTAGTAATTTTCTAAACATCTCTACTCCAGTTACAAYTAACTTCTTGGAGCTTCTGAAAGACCTACTARATCTACTTCRTCTTGAACTTTAAGTATTCCTCTYTCAACTCTACCTGTAGCAACTGTACCTCTACCTGTTATAGAGAATACRTCCTCAACTGGCATTAAGAAATCTTTGTCTATATCTCTTTCTGGAGMTGGTATATACTCATCTATTTGYTCRAATAAKTCAATTATTCTGTCTCCCCATGCGCTTGAAGTGTCTTCTAAAGCCATTAGAGCAGAACCTTTAACTATTGGAGTATCGTCTCCTGGGAAGTCGTATTCAGTTAATAAGTCTCTAACTTCCATTTCAACTAACTCAAGCAACTCTTCATCATCTACCATGTCGCATTTGTTTAAGAATACAACGATGTATGGTACACCAACTTGTCTTGAAAGTACTATATGCTCTCTTGTTTGAGGCATTGGWCCAGTCWGTTGCAGAAACAACTARTATAGCACCRTCCATTTGWGCTGCTCCTGTGATCATGTTTTTAACRTAGTCAGCATGTCCTGGGCAGTCAACGTGAGCGTAGTGTCTGTTYGGWGTTTCRTACTCAACGTGAGTTGTAGATATWGTGATWCCTCTTTCTCTTTCYTCTGGAGCYTTRTCTATATTMGCRAAGTCTACTGCTTCTCCTAATTGATATCTAKCATGTARTGTTTTAGTKATAGCTGCAGTTAAAGTAGTTTTACCRTGGTCAACRTGACCTATAGTTCCTATATTAACGTGCG
>NZ_AXUS01000078.1 GCF_000498755.1 Clostridioides mangenotii TR
TGTTACTTCAGGAGCTCCACCAAGTAGTGGAGGAAGTAGCGGAGGCAAAAAGAAAAAATCTAGCGCTCAAGGATTTGCTTTAAAAACTGCTACCTTAGATCAACCAGTAGCATCTTCAATGTTTAATAAAGCAAGCTCTATTTCAACATTTGCTGATTATCCTGGAGAATCAATTGCACCAATGATGAGAAGTGGGCTTACTACCTTTGCAACTCCAGTAAATAGTATGCCAAAAGCCACATTTTTAAAAACATCTGCGAGAACTTTAAGAAGTCCTTTACTATCTAAATCTAAATCAGTGTACGGATATAAACCATCTATAGCACACGATGGGGCTTCGCTAGAGAAATACTTTAAAAATGATATAGAGTTTTTAAAAGAATTAGAAGCAGCTATAAAGAAAGTAACTAATGCGATTGGTTTATTAGATACTAAGATGAAAAATGCTTCAGCTTCAGATAAAGCGAAATATTTACAGGAACAAAATAAACTATACGTAGAACAGCAAAGGTTAATAAAAGAGCAAATAAAAGCTGAAGGTGAACTCCAACGTCAAAAGAATTGGCTTAAAGCTAATCTTAAGAAAAAAGGCTTCAATATTGATAATGCAACAGGCAACATGACCAACTACGAAGAACTTCTTAGAAATAAAGCCGATGCTGTAAATAAAGCAGAAGAAAAATCTAATAAGAAAAATGCTAAAGATGCAGACAAAGATAAATACGAAAAGCTTAAAAAAGAATATGACGAAATGAAAAAAATGGCCGATGCTTATTTCGATCTTGAATTTGATAAGATTCCTAAACTAGAGCAAGAATGGGAAGATTTGAATAATAAGAGAATTGAAGCTGAAAAGGAAATTAAGAAACTTCAAGAGGAAGCATGGCAAACAAGTTGGGATGCTAAATGGGTATCAGCCGACAAGCATGTGAAAGAGCTTAACAACGAATTAGCAATGGTAGATATATTAATGAAAAATGCTTTTGGTAACCGAAAAAGATGCACTAAATGAAAAAGAAAAATTGAGTTACATAGAAAAACAAAAAGAAAGAAATGAAAGACACTAATA
>NZ_AXUS01000079.1 GCF_000498755.1 Clostridioides mangenotii TR
TTCCCTAGCATTTTATTGAAAATTCCCATAATTTCTCCTCCAATTTATTTAAACATATATCCACGCTTACCAATTGTGTGTATGAATTTAACATCTAATTTTTTATCTATTTTATTTCTTAAATAACTAACATAACTGATACGACATTAGTGTTAGAGTAGTATTCACTCCCCCAAACATTGGCACTAATTTCTTCTATAGTTAAAATTCTATTTTCGTTTTGCATAAAAAACTTTAATAAATTAAATTCTGTTTCAGTTAATTTAATTTCATATTTTTTAAACTTCGTTTCCTGCTTTGAAATATCTATTGTTAACCCTCTTTTACTAAAAGTTGTAGAGTTTACACTTTCTACATAATTCAGAATCGATTTCAATAATTTAGGTCGATCTTTATTACTATTAATAGCAGTTATTAAATTATTATAAACATCATTTCCACTAACTAATTCCAATTTAATCCCCCTTAAATTAAGATTCTTTACTCACATAATGGTTGCAAATCTTTTTTCTATAAAACACCTCTTTTATTCCTTTTTTATTCAAATAGATCCATAGAAATCATATCTAAAGCTTGAATGCTTACTGTGCTTGCTTTGAATTTATCACTGCCGTCTAATCTGATTCCAAACTCATCGGCGTCTATAATTTTACCGACATATTCTATCCTGTTTTTTTTGTATGATGAATATCCTTCATACTCTTCAGAAACAATTTTTACAATGTCTCCAGTCCAAAATACATCTCCATTTTTTAATTCAATTCTTTGTTTTATCTCACTTATCATAATTTCCCCCTATAATTTTATTTCACTTATTTCCCCTATTCTAAAATAAATTCACAATTTTATTTACTCTTCAAATGAAATATAAAATTCTCTATTAGGGAAACGTCCCTTTACTATCATTAAATCTTTGTAAGCAAGCTCTTTATCTTCATAATTACGATAAACTTGATGATATCTATTGTTTATGACTTCAAATATTACGTACATCTTTTTCTCCCCTTTCTTACTATGCCTGAAGATTATTAATACAAATTCTATCTTTTAACA
>NZ_AXUS01000080.1 GCF_000498755.1 Clostridioides mangenotii TR
TAGATATGTATTCTCCTATCCATCCTATCGCAATCCCAAGACATGTAAAATATATCGCTGTAATTACTATTGAATTCATATCAGCACCTCTATTATTTTTTTAAAACATTAAACTTAATGTAATCATCTTTTTTATTTTTAAAACACTCTAAAACGTAGTCAAATTCGGTTACTTTTGCGGCACTTAAGTTCAAGATAGTGTTTACTTTATCAATATTAACAAACACACACTCCTCAGCTTTAAAACTCATTGGGATTGAAAGGCCTTGATCATTTTTCCCATTAAATATTCCTCTTAATTTTAATTTCTGAGAATTGCTTTTTTCGGATATTGAAAAAGAGAATATATTATCATCCTTTTCAAAGTCACTCCTATCTGTTTCTTCATTGAACTTGCAGTTTAATAAATCTAACATAATAATATCGAATTTTAAAAATATAAAAACTCTTTTACTTCCATCATTATCATCGAAATACTCTCTTATAGCCATATTGTTACAATCTTTTGTAGTAAAAATCTTTTCTCCATTTTCTTTATAGAAAGTTAAATCTGGTATATCATAAATTGCTAATCTCATATAATCTACTCCTCCACTAATATATAACCCGTAACTGTTTTTCTACCCATGTTATTAACCCTCTTGTAATAGACGCTGTCACCCTCTCCGTTATTTCTCGGGACATAAACATCAAATCTATTGACAGTGTTAAAATGTCTGCTACTCCCTCTATCATGGACTATCTTATGACCATAACCATCTATGTATAAATCCGTTCCGAAACTAAGGAAATTATTAGCGACTGTTTTGTCATTCATCATTGTTCCTGATGCTGTCTTAAATCCATACTTTCCATTCTCACAAGCCAAGCTAGAATAGTATGTTATATTACATGTAATTGCTTGTAATTCTTTTATCTTAATTCCTGTTTCATTTTCTATATTTGCTTTTAGTTTATACATTTTGTATTCATCGCTATTGTAATATTCTTTTATAGCACTGTTTAAGGCAATTGCAGATTCTT
>NZ_AXUS01000081.1 GCF_000498755.1 Clostridioides mangenotii TR
TGTCCACAACCCCAATGAAGCAAGCTCCATTGGTTTGGCTTATCCGCGTTCGCTCGCCGCTACTTACGGAATCGAATTTCTTTCTTTTCCTCCAGGTACTAAGATGTTTCAGTTCCCCGGGTTCCCCTCATTAAGCTATGTATTCACTTAATGATACTTAGACATTACTCTAAGTGAGTTTCCTCATTCGGAAATCTTCGGATCAAAGTTTACGTGCAACTCCCCGAAGCTTATCGCAGCTTATCGCGTCCTTCATCGGCTCCTAGTGCCAAGCATCCGCCCTACACCCTTAATAACTTGACCAGAAGTTATTAAATCTTTGATGATTAAGTCATCAACTGATAATTTAAAGTATTATCAAACTTATATAATAGATGTCATATCACTAAATATATATGCAGTTTTCAARGTGCTAACAGAATTCAATTGTTTGTAATCTGCTTTATTGTTCCGCTGCCGCGGTAAGRCAAATTCAAAGAAYTCTCTTGGTGGAGATGAGGAGAGTCGAACTCCTGACCCCTTGCTTGCAAGGCAAGTGCTCTCCCAACTGAGCTACACCCCCAAGTATTCTTGTCGAAGACTCAAAGAATCYTCATTTTATTTACTTTTAGAAAGCTYAAAAGAACCCTCAAAATTAAACAGTAGGCAATTCTCCCTAGAAAGGAGGTGATCCAGCCGCACCTTCCGATACGGCTACCTTGTTACGACTTCACCCCAGTTATTGATGCCACCTTCGACGACTTCCCCCCAGAGGGTTAGATAATCGGCTTCGGGTGTTTCCAACTTCCGTGGTGTGACGGGCGGTGTGTACAAGACCCGGGAACGCATTCACCGCAGCATTCTGATCTGCGATTACTAGTAACTCCAGCTTCATGTGGCGAGTTTCAGCCCACAATCCGAACTGAGAATGGCTTTAAGGGATTGGCATGACCTTGCGGTTTAGCAGCCCTCTGTACCACCCAT
>NZ_AXUS01000082.1 GCF_000498755.1 Clostridioides mangenotii TR
TTACAGGTACTGGGTTGGAGTTTCAATGGAAAGATACTCAACTAGGAGTAAGAATTGAAGGTCAATTAGATTATACATATGTTGATTTAAAGGAGAAAAGGCGACCAAGGAATACAAGGTATCSAAGGTGAGAAGGGTGATCAAGGAATACAAGGGATACAAGGAAATCAAGGTATCCAAGGTAACCAAGGAGATCCAGGGGATAAGGGGATAAAGGAGATCCAGGAWTACAGGGCATACAAGGTGAAAAAGGTGACACTGGAGAAAAAGGTGATACCGGGAATGGCTTAATTGTCTTAGGGTCTGTAAACTCAGAAGTAGAATTGCCAGATACTCCAGATGTAGGAGATGCGTATCTTGTAGGTGTTAACCTTTACATATATTTAAAAGATGGATGGAAGAACTGTGGCGAGTTAGCTGGGCTAGACGGAAAATCAGCTTATGATATAGCAAAGGACAATGGATTTACAGGGACAGAACTAGAGTGGATAGCATCTTTAAAAGGTAGAGATGGTACATTTAAAGATATCTTAGATGACGCATATGTAGGGAATGATAAGACTTGGTCTAGCAATAAGATTAAAGATCAGATTGATACTTGTATAGAGTTGATACCTACTAATTCTGCATTTGATAAATTAATATTAGAAGGTGATTGGACTCAAGATAATGATGGAAATTATATTTTTGAAATAAATCATGAGTTAAATTCAGAAAGAGTATTTATATGTGCCATAGATAATAAATCTAGAGATGGAGTATATGGTGTATATAACATAGTTGATAAACATAAAATATTAGTGAAATTAGCATCTCCTATGGAAATATCTGTGACTATAGTAAATGGCGAAAAAGAATTTATTTATTAGATAAAAACTCGAAAATAAATGACTTGACCATTTCAACAGGAGCGACTTGGTCTAGTAAAAAAATATATGAAAAAGAATTAAGAAATAAAAAGAACTACTAAGCTGAAACAATAAAATAAGTTGAAGATCAAACAGAA